>JBJEUF010000065.1:0-62145 GCA_051883695.1 Aristaeellaceae bacterium | reverse complement strand
AAAGCGGGATGGAGAACGCCAAGGCGAAGGGCAAGCATATCGGCAGACGGCCCACGACCAAGGATGACATTCCCGCTGTGTTCTATAAGCACTATCCCGCATTCGTGGCAGGAAATATGAATGTCAGCGAACTGGCGAGAGTGTGTGGGCTGTCAAGGCCGACGGTGTATAAGTATTTGAGAATGGTGGGATAAGCGATGCCCCTGCTTTCCTGTTGAGGGAGAGCAGGGGCTTGGTATCATTTTCCTTTTTTATAAAGCTGATAGCAATCATAGCACAAATCCACTTTGCCAACTGCAAAAGAATGCTCCGAAGTTTTCCCACAATAATCGCACACGTATGCGCGCGAGGAAGGATGATTGGCGATATTGTTAATTAGCGGGACGGACAGCAAAAGTCCGATTACGACAGGAATCCAGCAAAGCAAAAGTGCTTTGGATCGAGCTTTTTCCCATTCGGCTTCATGATCGCGCTTCCACGCTATACTTTCCTTGCGAAGTTTGTCGTATTTGCTGTCGATAATCTGATACATAGCCATAACAGAAATTATTGCTCCAAAAAATCCTAAAAAAAATAAGATAACAACAGTTTCACTATTCATTTCGTATTCTCCTTCATTCCTGCTGGAAACAAGTCCGGCATCGCTTCAAATTGTTATTGGAAAACTTGACTGCGGACTGTTCTGTTTCAAAATCAGCCCATTTCACCAGTCCTTTTATCTGACAACAGCGCCCATCATTGATGTGCAGAGTATAGATTTTCTGGCGAGTATTGAGAACAAACAGTTTCTTGTTCTTATCAATTCTATCTTCTCTTTGCAAGCAGACATCCCTCCTTTACATCTATCAGAACCACGCCAACATTACAACAGAAAATGCTAACTGCGTGCCTCCTTTCGCCCCTACGCATTACACTCTTGCTTATCCCACACGCATAAACAAGGAAATTTTGCTTCATAATATATTATAGCAAATATACTTGGACATTTCAACCACAAACAACAAGAAATCTTCGGCTTTTGACATCTTCCAATGGTCTATCATATCCATGAGGTGATATGGATGGACGAGAACTTCATTCGCGACAGAATCACACAGCTTCGCCTGCGCAAAGGTGTGTCAGAATACCAGATGAGCTATGACCTCGGGCACAGCAGAGGTTATGTTTATAATATCTCCTCGGGCAAGGCTCTGCCCCCGATGAAGGAATTTCTCGCCATCTGCGATTACTTTGAACTCACACCTCAACAGTTTTTCGATGAGAATACGCAGAATCCCGAACTGATTCAAAAGGCTATCTCTGGTATGAAGCAACTGAACGAGGATGACCTTCTTATGCTCCTTGGTTTTATCAACAGGTTGCTGAAAAAAGATTGAAAGATGTATCGCAGTTCTTCAAAAGATGTATAGAAGTTGAGGCGAAGATGTATGAAAGTTGCATCTTCGCCTTGCTATATCTGCCGATCTGGCTCCTCCGCCCTTTTTGTCTAAACAAAAAGGTATGCCAACAACGCCTCCTGTCGGAGACGGGCATACCAAGGTGGCGTCCGTCGTGGCATAGGCCACGACGAGACGCCGTTGCCTCCTTGCTTCGCAAGGAGAGCAACGCTATTTCCTGCCAAAATTGTCTGTAATCATTATAGATATAGACAATTTTGGCAGACTGCTGTCATTCATCAGCCTGGGTGATAACTGCGTATCGCAGACTGTTTTTGCGTCCCTCAGTCACGCAATAGTTGCAGTCAATCAGCATCTTGTGGATGGTAGTCCATTTGAATTGTCTGCCGAATTCATTGTTTTGATTGAGGATTTCGCACAGTTTTGCCTTGTCCTGCGTGAACAGAGGTCGGTTCAGAAAGTCCTCTGGCACAGTCAGAGCAGTAGGGTCATTGGAGGGCAGATAGAGACAGGACAGGTCGCTATTCACTCGCCCTCGCACCTGAATCTGTGTTTCCCTGTCGCCACTGTGGACAATCACATAATCGATATGGGATTTGATTTTCAGGCTGGTTTCACTGCTGGCATTTATGATAAGCAGATGATATTCTGCGGGGATTTCAAAGTTGTTCAGGAGATGTTTTCGCACATTCAGTTGTTCTTCTGACATTGTATGGTCAGCGTTGCGAATACTCCAAATGCAGATGGGGTTCAGACCAAGGTTGCGTGCGTCTGCCTCAATCGCCTTCATGGTGCTGATGTGGGACACATAACAGATGCCAGTTTCAGAAGGGTCAAGAGCAGTCAGCAGGTATTCCAGATTGGTGTAAGGAATGGTCTGATGGGTTGCGTACTGAATCAGGTCGCTGTCATCGACAGGCACATCGCAATGGGGAGCGTCAAACTCTCTCTTGATGCGTTCAGGGGTTGCGGACAGGGCGATGACCTTGGTGTGGTCATTTCGCACTGCTCTTTCGATGCCATGCTTGGCGATGGAGTGCGAATTGGGTTGGGGGCCGAACTTGGCGAACTTGAACAGGCTATGGAGTTCATCACAGATGATGTACTCAAAATGCTCATGGAAGTCAGGGTATTTCTCCAAGAGGATGCCAAACTTGGCGTAGGTGATGACCACAATGCGTTCATCATCATCAAAACTCAGAGCCTCGCCATCGACTTCAACATCCCAATAGCGATAGATGGAGCGTGCTTTGTAGTTCTTCAGGATTTGCTCCCTGCCATTGATGGTGTCAATCAGATAGACCACCTTATGAACTGCGTCAGTCAGGGTCGCAGGAATTGCAGTCAGGGCGAAATAGGTCTTGCCACTTCCTGTGGGGGCATTGATGATGTTCAGATGGTCTTTTTGCAGAGCGTCCAGTTTTACAACTTCGGACAAATACTTTGTGCCAGTCACAGGAATAGCCTCCTTCTTTTTTAAGCAACCTTCAGGTCTTCGCCAACTTCGATGACCTTCGGCTCATCCACCATGCCAAACTTGGCAATTTCAGGGTACTTGTCGAGGAACCAACTCTTGATGACAGGATAGCGGAACGCCTTGCCGTGGCATTCGGAAATCAGACGCATCTCATGGAAGTCATGCAGATTCTTCTTGATGGTTTCTACGGAACCGTGAGTCATGATGTAGTCTTCCATGTACTCATAGGTCAGGCCGTTGTAGGTCTTCTTGTTGGGGTTCCGCTTGATTTGACGCTGGATGACAGTGTAGTTGGGGTAGTCCTTGCGGACACGCTGGAGGTGGGCGTATTCGTCGCTCATGGTGTTCTCGGCATACTTGGCGAAGGTTCTGTCCATGATAATCGTTCTTTTCTCATGGTTCAGCGTCAGAGTGTTCTTCATGGTCTTGTCCTCTCTTTCTCTTGGTCGATGGGGAATCAGGCAGTCTTCTTGGCGAGCAGGGCGATTCGGCGAGCATCTCTCTTAGCCTTGGCAGATTCAGCACGCTTGGCTTCCTTGGCCTTCTGGGTCTTCTCCATCAATTCAGCACGCTTCTGATGGAAGTCAGCGACAGCAGGGTACTTTTCAAGGAACCAGTCCTTCATTTCCTGATAGTTGAAGGATTCGGCAAGGACTTCTTCGCCCGCCTTGCTGATGCCACGCAGTTCCATGTATTCCTGCATGACGGTCTGTTCTCCATCATCATGAATCAAGATGTACTTCTCCATGTAAGCGTAGGTCAGGCCCTTGAAGGTGGGCTTGTCGTTCTTGGGAGCCTTGCGGGTAATGGTCACAACCTTGTAGTTGGGGTAGTCCTTGCGAGCCATCTGGAGCAGATTGTACTCATCAGTGCCGAACTTGGAGGAAGCGGTAGCGAAGGTCTTGGTCAGCTCGATGGTGCGATTCTTCGCATTGATGGTGATAGCAGTCATGGTGATTACCTCTTTCTTTCTGACTCTCTTGGGAGTCTGTTGTTTATTTCCGAAGGTTTTGTTCCCTTCGTTGTGATTACATTATACGATACCCCGCCTCATAACCTGTCGTTTTATTAATACTGGTTAGTTTTTCTCAAAAAAATAGAGCGAACAGTTATGCGACTCTCGCCCTACAAAAAGATGTATCTGCGTTGATTCAGAGTTGATTGATTCTTGCTTGGAAGTTGAGTGTAAGATTTGGAATGTTGCTCTGGTTTTGCTTACAGGTTGTGTGCTATACTGCTTCTGCGAAGTATGTACCACTTCTGCGATGTACCACTTTTGCCCGTATTTCACCCTTCACAGAGGCGGGCAGAAGCGGGTTGTACCACCGATGTACCACTTTAGGCACGCAAAAAGGCCAGCCCCATACAGGACTGACCTTGTGAAACCCTTGGAATTACTTGCCGAAGTACCGCTTCAGCAGGCCCTCGAACGCCTTGCCGTGGCGGGCCTCGTCGCGGGCCATCTCGTGCACGGTGTCGTGGATGGCGTCCAGGTTCAGCTCCTTGGCCTTCTTGGCCAGCTCGACCTTGCCGGCGGTCGCGCCGTTCTCGGCGTCCACGCGCATTTCCAGGTTCTTCTTGGTGCTGTCGGTCAGCACCTCGCCCAGCAGCTCAGCGAACTTCGCGGCATGCTCTGCCTCTTCAAAGGCGGCCTTCTCCCAGTACAGGCCGATCTCGGGATAGCCCTCGCGATGCGCCACGCGGGCCATCGCCAGGTACATGCCAACCTCGGAGCACTCGCCCTCAAAGTTGGCGCGCAGGCCGTCGATGATCTCCTGGGGAGCGCCCTTCGCCACGCCGACCACATGCTCGGCGGCCCAGGTCTTCTCCTCAGCCTGCAGGACAAACTTGCTGCCGGGAACCTTGCAAACCGGGCACTTCTCCGGCGCCTCGGGACCCTCGTGCACATAACCGCAAACACTGCAAACCCACTTCATATTTTTTACCTCCTGTTTTTGCATTGAGCCTTCCGGCTCCTTTCGATATGATTATAAACTAAATCTCGCGAAAGTGAAACTGCATTTTTGAATTTTTCGCGTTTTTTTTACGCTTCAATGAATAGTATCCAGCAGACGATGTGCTCGTCCTTGCGAACCTGGCTGCCGGGACGGGGCTTTCTCTCCGCTGATGAGCAGATTTTCTTCAATAACCCGTCCGCCGGGATCATAGCGACCGGGCGGATTGGTGCCGTTCGCAGACGGAACGCCTCCTCCGCAAAGCAGGGACTGCAGTCATTTCCTGACGCTCTGAAACGAGGAAGCCTCCGTGTACGATTTCCTTGTTCTTCCCATCAGTCCTGATGTCCCATTTTCGGCTCCACGATAATCTGCGCATGGTACAGGCTCACATGCCCGGACAGAGCGTAGGCAATCGCCGCCGCCACGCCGAAAAAGAGGAGGTACTCCGAGCCGAACAGCTCCACTGCCAGCACGATGGAAGCCAGCGGCGCGTTTGTCACGCCGCAGAACAGCCCCACGATGCCCACCGCCGCGCCGAGGGCAGGCGGAAAGCCGATCAGGGACGCCACCGTGCAGCCCAGCGTCGCGCCGATGAAGAAGGACGGGACGATCTCGCCGCCCTTGTAGCCCGTGCCCAGCGACAGCGCCGTGAACAGAATCTTCAGCAGGAACGCCGCCGGAACCGCATGGCCCTCCAGCGCTTCCTCGATCACGCGCATACCGCCGCCGCGGTAATCGCCCATGCCCGGCAGGAGCGTGAGCAGCATCACTGCCGCCGCGCCCGCCAGCACGCGCAGAAAATCGTTCGGGATCAGTCCCCGGAAGCACTTCGACGCGCTGTGCATCACGCAGCAGAACAGGATGGCCACCAGCGCGCAGGCGATGCCCAGCGCCACCGTCTGCAGCAGCGTCATTGCCTGCGGAACCGCCAGCCCGGACGAGAGCGGGAACACCTCCACCGGCGCGCCGATTGCCTGCGCGATGAACTTGGCCGTCACCGCCGCAACCATGCAGGGCAGCAGCGCCCGCTCGTTGATTCTGCCGACCTCGACGATCTCCACCACAAAGATCGTCGCCGCCAGCGGCGTGCCGAACAGCGCGGAAAAGAGCGCTGCCATGCCGCAGAGCTGGAAGATGCGGATCATGTCCGACTCCGCCCTTTTTCCGGCCCTTTCCAGGGGGAGCGCCCGGCCGATGCCCGCGCCGATGCTGCCGCCCAGCTGCAGTGCCGCGCCCTCACGGCCTGCCGAGCCGCCGGTCAGATGCGTCAGCACGGTCGACAGGAAGATCGCCGGCGCCATCGCCAGCGGCACGCGCTCCTGCGTGCGGACGGTGGTGATGATTTCGTCCGTGCCGATGGACAGGGGGAGCCGCAGCAGCCGATACAGCCCGGCAATCGCAAGGCCCGCCAGGGGCATCATCCACAGCAGCACCGGATAGCTCTCCCGGGTATGGGTCGCCCAGTCCACCGCCATGGCGAACAGGCCGCCCACCAGCCCGCAGACCACGCCCACCGCCGCGCTGGCCAGCGCCCACAGGACGAAGGCTCGGCCATAATGAAGCATCTCACGCAATTTCTTCTGAAGCATCGCAGTTTCCTCCAGACGGTCAAGCCGCCGGTTTTTTGCGGGTTGTATTATAGCACGCCCTTTCCCGCGGGGCAAGGGGAAAATACGGGCAGCAGGGCTGATGAAGATTGGCAGAAATTATCCCCGTGTTCGCCTTGTGCAACGGGAACAAACGTGCTATAATAACTGCGATATCAGTGACTGTCAGAGGTACGCATCATGAATGACAAAATTGTGATCCGCGGCGCACGGGAGAACAACCTGCGCAACATCAGCCTGACCATTCCGCGCAACAAGCTGGTCGTGATGACCGGCCTGAGCGGCTCGGGCAAATCCTCGCTGGCCTTCGATACCCTCTATGCCGAGGGACAGCGGCGGTATGTGGAAAGCCTGTCCAGCTACGCCCGGCAATTCCTGGGGCAGATGGAGAAGCCCGATGTGGACGCCATCGAGGGACTCAGCCCCGCCATCTCCATCGACCAGAAAACCACCAGCCGCAATCCCCGCTCCACCGTCGGCACGGTGACGGAGATTCACGATTACCTGCGCCTGCTGTGGGCCAGAGCCGGTCATCCGCACTGTCCCAGCTGCGGAAAGGAGATTCGCCAGCAGACCGTGGATCAGATGGTGGACGCGATGTGCCGCTACCCGGAGCGGACGCGCTTTCAGGTGCTGGCGCCGGTGATCCGGGCGAAAAAGGGTGAGCATATGCGGGTCTTTGAGGAAGCCCGCAAGGCCGGCTTCGTGCGCGTCCGGGTGGACGGCGAGATGTACGAGATCGACGAAGTGCCGCTGCTGGACAAAAAGAAGAAGCATTCCATCGAGATCGTCGTCGACCGCCTGATCGTCCGTCCGGGCAAGGAGTTCCAGTCCCGTCTGGCTGACTCCATCGAGACAGCCACCACCCGCTCCGGCGGTCTGGTCATCATGGACATGATGGACGGCAACGAGCTGCTGTTCTCCATGAACTATGCCTGCCCGGACTGCAACATCTCCATTGAGGAGCTGGCGCCGCGCATGTTCTCCTTCAACAGCCCCTTCGGCGCGTGCCCGGTCTGCTCGGGCCTGGGGATCCGGATGGTCATCAGCGAGGACATTCTTTTCCCGGACAGGAGCCTGTCCCTGCGGCAGGGCGCGCTGAACGCCATGGGCTTCAATTCCGCCGACAACGGCGGCGTGACAGCGCAGTATTTCACCGCATTGGGCAAGAAGTACGGCTTCACCATGGACACGCCCGTGAAGGACATCCCTGCCAGGGGCATGAAGGCGCTCCTCTACGGTACCGGCGCGGAGAAAGTCACCCTTGAGTATGACACCCCCACCGGACAGGGGCACTATGCCACGCCGTTTGAGGGCGTGATCCCGACCCTTGAACGCCGTTACCGGGAGACCTCCTCCGAGGCGATGAAGCTCGCCTACGAGGAGTACATGACCGAGGAGCCCTGTCCCGCCTGCAACGGGCAGCGGCTGAAGCCCGAAGCCCTTGCGGTCACGGTGGGCGACAGGAACCTTGCGGAGGTCTCCGGCATGTCCATTGAAAAGGCGCGGGCGTTCTTCCGCAGCCTGACCCTCACCGAGACGGAATCCATGATCGCCGCCCCCATCCTGCGGGAGATCGACGCGCGCATGGGCTTCCTGATCGACGTGGGGCTGAGCTACCTGACCCTCAGCCGCGCCGCCGGGAGCCTTTCGGGCGGCGAAGCGCAGCGCATCCGCCTGGCAACGCAGATCGGCTCCGCGCTGATGGGTGTGCTGTACATTCTGGACGAGCCGTCCATCGGGCTGCACCAGCGGGACAATCAGAAGCTGATTGCCACCCTCAAGCGGATGCGCGATCTGGGCAACACGCTGATCGTCGTGGAGCATGACGAGGACACGATGAAGGCGGCGGACTGGATCGTGGACATCGGCCCGGGCGCGGGCATCCACGGCGGCAACGTCGTGGCGGAGGGCACGTTTGAGGATATCTGCAGCAACCCCGACAGCATCACCGGCGCGTTCCTTTCCGGCCGCCGGAGGATCGCGGTGCCTGCCACGCGCCGTCAGCCGCGCGGCTTCCTGACCATTCACGGCGCGAAGGAGCACAATTTGCGCAATATCGACGCGTCCTTCCCGCTGGGCTGCCTGTGCTGCGTGACCGGCGTGAGCGGCTCGGGCAAATCAAGCCTGGTCAACGGCATCCTGCATCAGCATCTGGCGAAGGTACTCAACCGCGCCAAAACCCGTCCGGGCAAATTCGACAGCATGGAGGGCATCGAGCAGCTGGACAAGATCATCTGCATCGACCAGAGCCCCATCGGCCGCACGCCGCGCTCCAATCCGGCCACCTACACCGGGCTGTTCGACCAGATCCGCAAGATCTTCGCCGCCACGCCCGAAGCCAAGGCCCGCGGCTACAGGGAGAACCGCTTCTCCTTCAACGTCAAGGGCGGGCGGTGCGAAAGCTGCTGCGGCGACGGTCTGGTGAAGATCGAGATGCACTTCCTGCCGGACATCTACGTCCCCTGTGAGGTCTGCAAGGGCAGGCGCTACAACCGCGAGACGCTGGAAGTGACCTACAAGGGGAAATCCATCTACGATGTGCTGGAGATGAACGTGGAGGAAGCGATGGGCTTCTTCGAGAATCATCAGAGCATCCTGCGCAAGCTGGAAACGCTCTACGATGTGGGGCTGGGCTACATGAAGCTGGGGCAGGCCAGCACGACCCTGTCCGGCGGCGAGGCGCAGCGCGTGAAGCTGGCGACGGAGCTGAGCCGGAAGGCCACGGGCAAAACGGTCTATGTGCTGGACGAGCCGACCACGGGCCTGCACATGGCGGATGTGGAGAAGCTGATCAGCGTGCTGCAGCAGCTGACGGACGCGGGGAACACGGTGATTGTGATTGAGCACAACCTGGACGTGATCAAGGTAGCGGACTGGCTGATTGACCTGGGCCCGGAGGGCGGCGACGGCGGCGGGCTGATTGTGTGCGCAGGGACGCCGGAGACGGTGGCGCAGTGCGAGGCGTCGTATACGGGGGCGTTCCTGAAGCCGCTGCTCTCCATGAATAATACAAATTCTCAATAAAAATGTCGCATTCGCACAGCGTCTTTTCCGCTCTGGCTTTGCTTCGTTCCGCTCACTGTACTGTAAGTAACGCCTCGCTTCACTCAGCTTTGCCAGAACGAAAAATTCACTGCGCTCGGTGCAACATTTTACCGAGAATGAGTTTATGGAAAAGGGCTGTGATTGAATGCGGTTGCATTCTTTCACAGCCCCCATATATCTACTGGTTAGTCCACATTCACCCAAATCGCCGGACGTACAACAGCCTGATAATCATCAATTGTGCTGGCATACACATTGCCCTGCGAGTTGATCATCAGCACACGCTTGCGGCTGCTGTCCGCATAGGAACGTAGCCACCAGTAGCTGTTCTGGCTATAGTTCGTACCCGCGCCATGCATCAGAGCATAAGTTGTTGCCTTCACCATGCGGCTTTCCTGGGTGGTCAGGTACTTTGTCGCCTCAGTAGAACTCAGGAAGAACACAGTATCATAGGTATCCGGGCCGGGGCTGCCTGCGTTGTTGGAGTTGATTGGCGTAGAGTTACGCGTGGTGGCAATCATCCCCTGCTCCTGCGCGGTAAAAGCCTCGTTAAAGAAGTCGCTTTGCAGCCAATTTCTAACAGAAGAATTGCTCCAGTTGATCGCAGTCGCAGTGTGGTGATAGGGCTGTACATCCAGGCCGTAGCGGCTCAGCAGAAGCACCTGAGAGCCACGACGATCCAGCACAATCCACTCAATGGGCTCAGCGCCGTTGTAATACACGCCATCCTGCTCGTAGCTGCCAAAGGTTACGATACTGCCGACGGCTGCGCTTTGAAGAGCTGTATATCCAGCGCTGTCGTACATGGTTGCTGTACCAAGCTTCCAATAATCACAAAGCACGCAGCCATTACCATATTCATCCATCACATGCGGTTCGATGCCACTTATAGCGCAATCTGAACCTCTTCCAAGATAAGCACCGCATCCCGCGCAGTAAATCAGACACTTTTCAATCAGGATGTGTCCATCCGCCCCCATAGAATGGTAGTATGTTGGATAGGAAGCGGTATATCCTGCTTCGGCAGGACAACCGCAATCCTGAAGGGCCCCATGCTCTGCGCAGGCCAGCTGAACGCCGGCAACAAGCAGAAGGAAAGCACACAGTGCAGCAAAACACTTCTTCACATGAATTCCTCCTTTTGGATGTCATTCTTTTTATTGTATATTACACCACTTCTGGTGTATTTGTCAATACACCAAATCAAGTGTGCAATAGTCGTGCAATGGTGATTCTGCATGAAGGAATACTGGGAGATCATTCGGGAGCTGCGAGAGGATCGCGACCTGCGCCAATCCGACATCGCCGCGCTGCTCCACACCACCCAGCAGGTCTACTCCCGTTACGAAAAGGGCATCAACGAGTTGCCCATCCGCCATCTGCGGACGCTCTGCCAATTCTACAAGGTCAGCGCCGACTATATTCTCAGCCTGTCGGCCGAAGAAAAATGATCTCCCGAAACACACTGCGCTATCAGGTGTATTCCGGGAGGCTTTTTTTCAGCTTTCCTGCGGGTAAATCCGCGCACACAAGCGTTGTATAAAGGAAAAACCTTATCCCATGTCGAATTTTCCATCAAGCAATCCGATCATTCCACAAAGGCGGTGACACCATGTCCCTGATTTCCGTCATCCTCCCCACCTACAACCGGCGCGAGCTGCTCCTGCGCGCCATCGACAGCGTTTTGTCGCAGACGCACAGCGAGCTGGAGGTCATCGTGGTGGACGACGCGTCCGGCGACGGGACGCAGACCGCCGTGCTCGAATTGCACGATGAGCGTATCCGCTATGTGCGCCTGCCGGAAAACGCCGGGGCCTGCGCCGCCCGGAACCGCGGCCTTGCCATGGCCCGGGGCGAATACATCGCCTTTCAGGACAGCGACGACGTGTTCCACCCGGACAAGCTGGAGAAGCAGCTGGCCTATCTGCTGGAAACCGGCGCGGACGTGACGGCCTGCGCGATGAACCGCGTCCGCTGGGACGGCGCGGAGGAGGTTTTCCCGGCGAACGCGGAAAACAGGCCGCTGGCGTACCCGGAGCTGCTGCTGGAAAACCTGTGCAGCACCCAGTGCATCCTTGCCCGGGCAGAGGTCTTTGAAGCGGTGCGCTTTGATGAGCAGCTGCCCCGGCTGCAGGACTGGGACGTGATGCTGCGCATCTCCCGGCAATTCCGCGTGATGCTGGATGCGCGCCCGCTGGTGGACGTGCACCTCCAGCCGGACAGTCTCTCTCAGCAGCCGCGCAGGCTCCTCGCTGCCCTCAGGCGGCTCTATGCCCGCTACCATGCCGACATCTGCGGCGAGGATACGCTCATCGTCCGCGAACAGCGGGTGGATGTGCGCTGGATCCGGAGCATCTGTGAAGCCGCTGAAATGTGCGGCGAGGATCCCTGGACGCAGGACATGCTGGATAACGCCCCCGACTGGGTCTATCACCGGGGGGAAGCCGCGCAGTATGCCCGAACGCTCATCAATGTCAGCATCGTCCGGCAGCAGAGCGCCCTGATGCCCGATACGCTGGTGCTGGACATGAACCTGCGCTATTTCGTGCCTGCCCCGGGCACGCGGTTCCTGCCCCTGCCGCTGCTGCGGGATGCCCTGCGCTGCAATCCGGACGGCGCGTCCTTCGACGGTCAGTGGCACGGCAACCGCCATGACCGTCTGCCCGAGGCCATCCGTCAGCTCAGTCAACGGTATGACAGGCGGCTTGTGTGGGATGTGCTCAGCGATGCCTGCGGCAGCGTCAGTGTTGCTGCGGCGCTTGCCGCCACCGACCTGATGCACATGCAGCAATGGGCAGGGGCGCTGCAGGGGCTGGAAATCCGTGTGCGGACGGGCGCGGTCCGGCGCATCGGCGTGTATTATCACAGCCTGCGCAACGGCGGCGTACAGCAGACCGCCGCGGCGCTGATCCGCCTGTGGATGCAGATGGGCTATGAGGTGACGCTCGTCACCGCCACGGAACCGACGGAGGAGGACTATCCCCTGCCTGAAAAGGTCACGCGCAAGGTCATCCCCGCCTTTGACCCTCAAAGGCCCGAGCTGCGCAGCGAGCGTGTCCATGCGCTCGTCAGAGCCATCAGGGACTGCGATCTGCTCGTCTACCATGCCTGGGCGGACCCGATGATTCTCTTCGAGCTGCTGGCTGTGCGCAGTGCCGGGATCCGCTTCCTCGTCCACACCCACAGCGTGTTCACCATGCCGCTGATGGATCCGCTGACCTTTGACCGTTTTCTCTCCCTGCCGGATGTGTACGCCCTCAGCGATGGCGTTGTGACGCTTTCCGAGGTGGACAGGCTCTACTGGTCGCAGGTGAACGCCCGGGTTTACGCCACCGTGAACCCGCTGACCTACGACCCCAAAACCGCCGGGCGCAGTCCGCTCGGCGGCCGGACGGTGCTTTGGGCAGGACGTATCTCCCCCGAGAAGCGCCCCATGGACGCCATTGCCATCATGCAGCATGTCAGCCATTCCATCCCCGATGCGAGGCTCATCATGGTCGGCAGCGGCGATGACGCGCTGCTGGGCAGCCTGCGCGGCAGCATCATCGCCAATGGTCTGGCCGGGAAAGTGGAGCTGGTGGGCTTCAGGCCCGATCTGCGCGAATACTACGAGCAGGCGGACGTGTTCCTGTGCACCAGCGGCTATGAAGGATTCTGCCTCACCATCGCCGAGGCGATGACCTTCGGCGTCCCCGTGGTCACCTATGACATGCCCTACCTCACCACCCTGCAGCACGGCGGGCATATTTCCGTCCCCCAGGGGGATACCTATGCCGCCGGCAACGCGCTGATCCGGCTGCTGACCGACGTCGGGCTGCGCCACGCTCTGGGCGGCGAAGCCCGGGAGAATGTCCTGACCTGGCTGTCTCCCGATCAGAAGGCCATTTGGAAGCGCATCCTGGACGATCAGGTGCGCTGCCTCCCGCCGATGGTGCTGACGAATGCGCAGTCCACCATGCTCCGCACCCTCCGCGAGCACGTGGCGGCCAGCCATCAGCTGTACAGCGTTCCGCCGTCCATGCAGGCCATTCAGACCACCTTCGTGCCCCTGCCTGACAAGGGGCCTGCCAGGACGCTGCGCAAAAAGACCGCAACCTTCCTGCAGGTGCTGCTCATCCATGGGCCAAAGGGCATCCGGCAGGTGCTGCGGCAGAGGAAGAAGGCCAGGGGAGGCACAGCAAATGACTGAACTGATTGCCGCAACCCAAAACGAGAAGGCTGTGCTCAACAACCTTCTCGAAAAGTATCTGTATGAGTTTTCCCAATGGGAAAAGACGGACATTGCCGAGGACGGCCTCTACCATTACGAATGGCTCGACTGCTATCTGACCGAGGAAAACAGATTTCCCTATCTCATCCGGGTGGACGGGCATCTGGCGGGCTTCGTGCTGGTGAGCGATTATCCGGAGGTACCGGAGGAGGAGACGGATTTCTGCCTGTCGGAGTTCTTCATCCTGCACAAGTACCGCAGATGCGGCTGCGGCCGGGACGCCGTGTTCCAGGTGCTCGACCGGCATCATGGCCGGTGGCAGCTGAAGTGCCATCCGAACAACCTTGCATCCGTCCGTTTCTGGAACGCGGTCGTCGGGGAATACACCGGCGGTCAGTTCCGGCTGGTGAAGGGCTATCCCAACCATGAGGTCGATTATGAGGACGGCACGCCTGCCGATGTGTACTTCTTCCGGAATTGAACGGAGCTCCGCCCCGGGGCTCAGGGCTCCTTCACATAAGCCATCAGATCGTCATACAGCGCGCGGTAGCCGTCCTCGTTGAGATGCATCCCCTCCAGCGTGTACTCCGCCTTCAGCCGGCCCTGCTCGTCCCGGATAGGACGGTTGATGTCGATGTAGCGCTGCCCGTGCCGTTCCGCCAGCTTCCGCACCTCGGCATTGGCTGTATTGAGCTTTTCATTCGTGCGGATCTTCAGGCATTCCTTCATGTCCTCCGAGGCGGCTTCAAAATTGACGGGGTAATACGCCATCAGGTAAATGCGCACGCCCGGAACCGCGTTCTCGATCGCCGTGAGGATCCGGTCGTAGTTGTCCACCATCTCGCTGATCGGAATGCTTGACCAGCTCAGATCGTTCGTTCCGATATTGATAAACACCCTGGACGGCTGCAAGTCAATGGCGCACACATCAATGACCTTCAAAAGCTCGTGGGACAGAAAGCCGCCCACGCCGCGGTTATAGATCACGGTGTCATCGCCATGCTCCGCCAGCAGCTTGCTGATCGGGAGCATTTCCATCAGGGAGGAACCCGTGAACACAATCTGTCCCTTCCGGGCAGACTTGTTTTCCTGCCTGTAGCGCTCGACCTTCATTTCCTTGTCGTTCATCCCGGCATACCTCCATTTCATCTGCTTCTGCAGCCGATTTTCTGAACCCATCCGATGATCTGACCGGACAGCAGCACCGTCAGCAGCGAATACGCCAGTTTGGGCAGCGGGATATAGCTGACGGAAAGCCCCAGCACCAGCAGATCGGTGAACAGGTAGACCCACTGGATCTTCACCCGCAGGAGCTTTGACAGCGCCATCGCCAGCGCGTCGTCTCCGCCGGGCGCACCGCCCGCCCGCACGCACAGTCCCGCGCCCACACCGATGAACGCCGCGCCCACGACAGCCGACCAGAAGGGCGAGGCAATCAGCCCCGGCCACAGCGGCGCGAAGGGCGCCATGAGCGCGTAGAACGCGGAGTAGGCCACGCCGCACAGGACGGAGTATTTAAGGAAGCCCTTTCCCAGCGTCCGCCAGCCAAAGAGGTAGCAGGCCGCGTTGAGCACCAGCGCCGACAGCGCCGGAGAAATGGCGAACCAGTGCTCCAGCAGCAGCGTCGCGCCCAGCACACCGCCCTCGGTGACGTTGGCATAGGCGTGGATGTTGCACAGACCTGCGGCCTGAATGAACGCGCCAAGGAGAGAGAGGACTATACGGACGGGGGATTTCATCGGGTTCATCCTTTCGGGAGAGTCGCTGCTCATCATGGTAGCCCAGAACGCTGTGTTTGTCAAGGGCGGTGAAACCTGCATCCCGTCGCCATTTCTTTCCATGTCCGTTGTTCTGAACCGTCGCAGCAGCTCACCTGTATACACAGCCGCCTTTCCGGGTATGCTGTTTCCGGAGGCTGAATGGCAAGTCCCCGATGAATATTCGTATTTTCTCCGGTTCCCTGCATCCGTGATGTATCATCTGATGTACATTTTTCGCTGTTGCCTGACCAGATGGGATATGCTCCAAAAAATCGTTCACCTTTTCCGCCTTTTTCTTTACAATACCCCTTTGCATATTCCCGTTTTTCATGTATAATAGTCCGCGGAACGGATCACGTTCCGCCAGATACAGTAACCAACCGACGTAAATGGATACGGAATGAGGTAGATGGTGTGACTGATTTCGTGAGCACCTGGAATGAGGAATCCTTCCTGACCACGCCCGTAGCGCCGCTGGGGCTGATCGCAATGCGCGGCACGGAGGAAATTGCCGGCAAGGTGAACCAGTGGCTGCTGATGTGGCGCCGCCATTCGGAGGAAACCATGCCCGGCGATATGACGACAACCCCCGGCATGGGCCGCGAGGACTTTCTTGTCCGGACGAGCTGCCCCCGTTTCGGCAACGGTGAAGGCAAGGGGCTGATCAAGGACTCCGTGCGCGGCCTCGACCTGTACATCCTGTGCGATGTCGGCGCGTACAACTGCACCTATGACATGTACGGTCAGCGGGTTCCCATGTCTCCTGACGATCACTATATGGATCTGAAGCGCACCATCGCCGCCGTGGGCGGCAAGGCCAAGCGCATCACGGTCATCATGCCCCTGCTCTACGGCGGCCGCCAGCATCGCCGCTCCAGCCGCGAGTCCCTGGACTGCGCCATGATGCTCCAGGAGCTCAGCCGCATGGGCGTGAACAACATCATCACCTTTGACGCGCATGACCCCCGTGTACAGAACGCCACCCCCGAGGGCGGCTTCGAGAACGTGATGCCCTCCTACCAGATCTTCAAGGCGCTGCTGAAGAAGGAGAAGACCCTCACGCTGGACAAGGATCACCTGATGATCGTCTCTCCCGACGAGGGCGCGCTGGACCGCAACATCTTCTACGCCTCCGTGCTGGGCGTGGACATGGGCATGTTCTACAAGCGCCGCGACTATACCCGCATCGTCAACGGCCGCAACCCCATCGTCGCCCATGAGTACATGGGCAATGATCTGGACGGCAAGGACGTGTTCGTCGCCGACGATATCCTGTCCTCCGGCGAGAGCATCATCGACGTTGCCCGCAACCTCAAAAAGCGCAACGCCAACCGCATCTTTGCGGCTGTCACCTTCCCGCTGTTCACCAACGGCCTTGACCTGTACAACAAGGCCTATGAGGAAGGCCTGATCGACGGCGTGATCTCCACCAACCTGACCTACCGCACGCCGGAATTGCAGGCCGCGCCCTGGTTCATTGAGGCGGACATGTCCAAGTACATCTCCTACATCATCGCCACGCTGAACCACGACCGTTCCCTGTCCAAGCTCCTGAGCCCCTCCGACCGCATCAACGCGCTCAAGGAGCGCTACGAGCGCGAGCAGGTCGAGAGCGGGTTCAAGCTCGTATAGCAAAAAGGAGTCTCCGCATGGGAGGCTCCTTTTCCTTCGCTCCGGAGCATCGCCGGACAGGAGCCGCCCTTGAAGCCGAAGGGCGGCGAAGCTGCCGGTCACTCTCCGATTGTCAGTCCGGACAGCAGCGTGTCGGCTTCCGCCAGGAGCGTCTCGACACTCTGGATGGATTCAGGCTCCGTATAGGCGCCGGTGAGAGCGGCATACACGCACACATTGCATGGTGCGTCAAAGCCGACAAACAGGCAGCCATAAGCCTTCGTCTCACCGTCCACCTGCGCGGTATAGGCCAGATAGATGCACTCGGCTTTCCTGCCCGCCACCGTGGCGGAGAAGGGCTCCCCAATCCGGACGGTGGATCCTTTATTCAGCGCAGAGTCCCGCATATCCTCCACCCGCTGAATGTACTGCTTTGCCGACCAGTTTGCTGCGGCAAATACATTCAGGCTGGCGACCACCGCATCCCCGCTGTCAGCTTCGATGTAGAAATTCTGTTGCACGCCATCGTTGAACGTCCTGTACTCCGAACGGGTATAGCCCTCCGGAACGGTGAAGGACGCGGGGTGATGATAGCGCTTGCCGACGGAGCTGTCCGTATCAATCACGATCCAGTCCTCCTCAATGGCGCTCAGATCGAGAATTTCCGCAGGCAGTGACACCGTGCTTTCTCCAGCGGCCTTTTCGTCATCAATGGCGCTCGGATCGCGAATCTCTGCAGGCAGTGACACCGCGTTCTTCACCAGCATCCCGATGCCTGCCACGGCGATGATCGCCGCACAGAGGATCAGCATCACCTTCATCTGCTTCATTTCCCTGGCATGGCGGCGCTCTGCGGCAGCCTTCTGAATGCGTGTGCGGTCTGCGGGGGTTTTGCGGCTTGTACCCATGGGAATGCTCCTCCAATCGAAATTTGTAACCTTTATACCATTCGCCACCGGACCGCAGAATTCCTGCCTTGCGGCCTGAGCTCCCGCAATCCTGCCACGCCGCATGAGAGGACGGCAGCATCGGCGACAGACTGCGGCGGTGGAACGCCCGCCGCGCTCCTCCGTGCCCGATCCCACAGAGAATCCGGACGTCCTGTTCACCGGCTTCGAGCGGAATGAAGCTGCTGTGCGAATGATCCATAAGCATTTCATGTGTCCGAGCATCGGTGCGCAGCGCACAGGCGGCGCAGCAGGGATAGCGCAGCGGCCTCGCAGCCCAGCACGAGGGCAGCGAGCAGCAGTAAAATCAGCCGGTAGACGGTTTCACCCCACGGGGCGAATCGCATCAGCGGCGTTCCCGCCACAGGTCCGGACAGAAACAGGTAGTTGCTCCCGGTCAAACGATTGACAAGGCTTGCGCAGAGCGCCGCCAGCAGCAGAAAGCCGCCTGCGTTCAGCGCGCCACGCGGCTCCGGACGCCATCCCAGCGCGATGGGCAGCATCGGCGCACAGAACAGCCCCGCGTGCAGCGCATGGAAAGCCAGCGCGGTCAGCCGGGGGCAGGACGTATCCAGCACCGATGGGAATACAAGCGCCAGCATCGCGCCCGGAACGCCCGCGAACAGCGATGCGTTCAGCAGCAGCGGATGGCGCGTGAGCAGCATCGGCAATGTCAGTACGCCCAGCAGGCTGCACAGGTGCAGCGGCAGTCCCGTCTGCCATGTCAGCAGCCCGGAACGCAGGAGGACGCTCTCCTGAACCGCCATGGCTGTGAGGATTCCCCCGCCCAGGAGACAGGATGCCCACCAATATCGCCGCCGGGCAGCCCGGGGCATCCCCATCCGCTGCCAGAACGCGATTCGCCGCCACGCATAAAGGCACAGCAACAGCAGGATCCCCAGCACCGCATACTGCATCCCGGCATCACCTCCAGCCTTATCCTGCCCGGCGGACGGGATGCTCCATTCAGAATCCTGCTTCATCTGATTTTCATATTCCCGTGATAGGCTCCCCAATGGGCACGATATTTGCAGAAAAGGGTCGATATGCCGCAGGTTCCGAAAGGAATTAGCGGTTTTTTATCGAATTCTATCCAACTGCGGGCATTGTGCTTTGCAGGCCCATCAGCTGGGTGCTTATACAGATCGGGGTTGTGTGGATGAAGGCATATCAGGCAGGTATTGACATTGGTTCTACGACGGTGAAGCTGGTGCTGCTGGACGAGGACGGCAGCATGGTCTGGGGCGAATACCGCCGTCACGGCGCCAAGACGCAGGAGACTCTTGCGGCGATGATGCGGGAAGCGCGGGAGCGGCTGGGCTCCTGTGAGCTTCGCGTGCGCATGACGGGCTCGGGCGCCATCTCCCTGGCCGAGGCGCTGCATGTGGGCTTCGTGCAGGAGGTCGTGGCGGTGGCCGGGGCGCTTCAAAAAGCCGCACCGCAGACCGATGTGGCCATTGAGCTGGGCGGTGAGGATGCGAAGATCATCTACTTCACCGGCGGGCTGGAGGAGCGCATGAACGGCGTGTGCGCCGGCGGCACGGGCAGCTTCATCGACCAGATGGCTGCGCTGCTCAAGACCGACGCCGGCGGGCTCAACGAGCTGGCGAAGGGCTACCAGCAGCTCTATCCCATCGCGGCCCGCTGCGGCGTATTCGCCAAGAGCGATATCCAGCCCATGATCAACGAGGGCGTGCCGCGGGAGGATCTCGCCGCGTCCATCTTCCAGGCGGTGGTCAACCAGACCATCTCCGGCCTGGCCTGCGGCAAGCCCATCCGCGGGCATGTGGCGTTTCTGGGCGGCCCGCTGCACTTCCTCACGGAGCTGCGGCAGGCCTTTGTGCGCACGCTGAACCTGACGGAGGAGACGGCGATCGTCCCGGAAAACAGCCACCTCTTTGCCGCAACCGGCGCTGCGCAGGCAGCTGCGGAGGATGCGCCCATCCCCATGGACTCCCTTCTGGAGCGCCTCTCCCAGGGCGTGATGATCACCTTCGGGCTCAAAACGCTGCCGCCGCTGTTCCACGATCAGGAGGAGTACGCCGCCTTCCGTCACCGCCACCACAAGGCGAAGGTGCAGCGCGGCGAGCTGGAGAGCTACTCCGGCGATTGCTTCCTGGGCATCGACGCAGGCTCCACGACCACCAAGGTCGCCCTCATCGGCAGCGAGGGGCAGCTGCTTTACTCCTATTACGCGGGCAATCAGGGCAGCCCCATCGAGACGGCCCGTGCCGCGATGCAGGAGCTGTCCGAAAGGATGCCCCAAACGGCGCGCATCGTCCGTTCCTGCTCCACCGGCTATGGCGAGGGATTGCTCAAGAGCGCCTTCTGCCTGGACGAGGGCGAGGTGGAGACCATCGCCCACACCACCGCCGCCGCCTTCTTTGATCCCAAGGTGGACTGCGTGCTGGATATCGGCGGGCAGGACATGAAGTGCATCAAGCTCAAGAACGGCTCGGTGGATACGATCCTGCTGAACGAGGCCTGCTCCTCCGGCTGCGGCTCGTTCCTGGAGAACTTCGCCAATTCCCTGGGATATACGGCGCAGGGCTTTGCGGCGGAGGCGCTCTTTGCCAGGCAGCCGGTCGATCTGGGCACCCGCTGCACCGTCTTTATGAATTCCAACGTCAAGCAGGCGCAGAAGCAGGGCGCGTCGGTGCAGGACATCAGCGCCGGTCTGGCCTGCTCGGTGGTGCGCAATGCGCTGTTCAAGGTCATCAAGCTGGCGGACGCAAAGGATCTGGGCAGTCACATCGTCGTACAGGGCGGCACCTTCCACAACAAGGCCGTGCTGCGCGCCTTTGAGCAGCTGACCGGCGTGGAGGCCGTCTGCCCGGATATTTCCGGCATCATGGGCGCCTTCGGCGCGGCGCTGATCGCCCGGGAGCGGTGGGATGGCGTCACGCCCTCGACCATGCTGCCCATTGCCGACATCCTGAGCCTCACCTGGCAAACCCGCACCGCCCGCTGCCAGGGCTGTACGAATCACTGCATGCTGACCGTCTCGGTTTTCCCGGGCAACCGCAGGCATATCACCGGCAACCGCTGCGAAAAGGGACTGGGCGGCAGCGCGGAAAAGAGCACGGCCCCCAATGTCATGGCCTACAAGCTGCAGCGGCTGTTCGATTATGAGCCGATGCCCGCCGCCTGGGCCAAGCGCGGCGAAATCGGCATCCCCCGCGTGCTGAACATGTACGAGAACTTCCCCTTCTGGATGACGCTGCTCTCGCGCCTGTCCTTCCGGGTGATCGTTTCTCCCCTGTCCAGCCACGCCATTTACGAGCGGGGCATGGAGTCCATCCCTTCCGAGTCGGAGTGCTATCCCGCCAAGCTCGCCCATGGTCACGTGCAATGGCTGATCGATCAGGGGATCAGGACGATCTTCTATCCCTCCGTGTTCTATGAGCATCAGGAGGAATCCGGCGTACAGAACCACTACAACTGCCCCATGGTCGCCGCGAACCCGGAGAACATCGTGGGCAACGTGGAGGACGTGACCAGCGGCAAGGTACGGGTGCTGAAGCCCTTCGTGGCGCTGACGAGCGAGAAGGTCATTGCCGACCGGATGGTGCGCTTCTTCCGCGAGACCTTTGGCATTGCGGAGAAGGAGGTGCGCGAGGCCGTCCATGAAGCGTGGATGGAGCAGCAGTGCGCCAGGGCGGACGTGCGCGCCGAAGGGCAGAGGGCGCTGGAATGGATGGAGGAAAACGGCCGCAAGGGCATTGTGCTGGCCGGCCGTCCCTATCACGCCGATCCGGAAATCAACCACGGAATGCCGGAGCTGATTGCCTCCTACGGTCTGGCGGTGCTGACCGAGGACTGCATCCCTGCCGATTATCACGGGGAGCATCCCCTGCGCGTGAGCGACCAGTGGGTGTACCATTCCCGCCTGTACCGGGCGGCGCAGTTTGTGCGCAGCCGCGAGGATCTGGAGCTGATTCAGCTGAACTCCTTCGGCTGCGGCCTGGACGCGGTCACCACCGATCAGGTGGCGGAAATTCTCGAAAAATCCGGAAAGCTCTACACCCTCATCAAGATTGACGAGGTCAACAGCCTGGGCGCGGCGCGCATCCGCGTGCGCAGTCTGCTGGCTGCCATGGGCCAGCGCGAACGGCAGGGCGTGAAGGCGCATCCCGTGCCCGCGGCCTATGAGCGCGTGAAGTATACCGCCGCCATGCAGCAGCAGGGCTACACCCTCCTGGCGCCCAAGATGAGTCCGCTGCACTTCGACCTGCTGTCGCCGGTATTCCGGGAGAACGGCTACAATGTCGTCATGCTGGAAAACGAGGGGCGCTCCGCCATCGAAACGGGTTTGCGGTTCGTCAACAACGACGCCTGCTATCCGTCCATCATCACCGTCGGACAGATGATGGAGGCGGTGCTCTCCGGGGCGTATGACACCGATCATCTTGCGCTGGTCATGACGCAGACGGGCGGGTGCTGCCGTGCGTCCAACTATGTGGGCTTCATCCGCCGGGCGCTGCGCAAGGCCGGACTGCCCCACATCCCCGTCATCTCCGTCAATTTCAACGGCATGGAAAAGAACCCGGGCTTCAAGCTGTCGCTGCCGCTCCTCATGGGCGCTGCCAGGGCCGTGGTGCTGGGCGATCTGCTGATGCGCTGCCTCTACCGCGTGCGGCCTTATGAGGTGGAAGCGGGGAGCGCCAACGCCTTGAAGGACAAGTGGACGCGCATCTGCACGGAGAACCTGACGGCGGACAGGCCGGAAATGAAGTTCTCCCGGCTGTGCGAGGGCATTGTGCGGGATTTCGATTCCCTGCCCATCCATGAGGAGATGGTCAAGCCGCGCGTGGGCGTGGTGGGCGAAATTCTGGTCAAGTACATGCCCATGGCGAACAACAACCTTGTGGAGCTGCTGGAGGCCGAGGGCGCGGAGGCCGTGGTGCCCGATCTGCTGGACTTCTTCAACTACAGCCTGTACAACGGCAGCTTCCAGCATCGGGAGCTGGGCGAATCGTGGAAAAAGGAAGCCACGGCGGTGCTGGGCGTGGAGGCCGTGAAAGC
The DNA here is from genome assembly GCA_051883695.1 of Aristaeellaceae bacterium. GTDB lineage: Bacteria > Bacillota > Clostridia > Christensenellales > Aristaeellaceae > UBA11524. Next base: position 39,105 of record JBJEUF010000065.1, on the reverse strand, counting down.
CATCCGCCGTCCGGCGATGGAGGCCCTGCGGCAGTCGAAGCGCTTTGAGACGCCCATGCCCATTCAGGAGGTGGCAAAGCTCGCCGAGCCCTTCCTGTCCATCGGCAATCAGTATGGCGAGGGCTGGTTCCTCTGCGGCGAGATGGTGGAGCTGATCAAAACCGGCGTCCCCAACATCGTCTGCATTCAGCCCTTCGCCTGCCTGCCTAACCACGTCGTCGGCAAGGGAATGATCAAGCAGCTGCGGGCCAGGTACCCCGAGGCGAATATCTGCGCGGTGGACTTTGATCCCGGCGCGTCCGAGGTCAATCAGCTCAACCGGGTGAAGCTGATGCTCTCCGCAGCCCGCAAGAACCTTTCCCGTCAGGAACATTGATCCTGCGGCGCGGTGCGTCGGGAATGCCTGCACGGATTCCGCTGGGACCCGAGAGCAATGCCGTCCGTACTTGATGCTGCTGCAATCACCTGCGCTCGGTGACACATGCGAAACGAAGATTCATGCAAGGTCAGCTCTGTATGGAGCTGGCCTTTTGCATGCCATTCTTCCACTATTGTACAAAAAATCCAGAATCCCAATTCAGGGATTCTGGCACAGCATTCCATTTCCGCATCATACGAATTCTCGTTAAAATGTTGCATCGAGCGCAGCCAGAGCGGAAGAGGCGCTGCGCGAATGTAACATTTTTTATTGAGAATTGGTATCAGCCCGCAGCGGCCACCGTCCCGTGTACCGTCTTCATCTCCTCGGCCTTGCTGCTCTGGGCGTTGACCTCCTCGGGGGTCTTGAAGGTGGGCACCACCTCGTGTAGCGCGGCCCGAACCGCTTCATCATCCCCCGTCTCCACGGCAGATGCCAGGCAGGCGAGCTTCCCGGAGATCACGTCCATGGTCAGGGGATTGTCCCGCTCGACAAAGATCATGCTGTTGCTGGTCTTGTCCAGCTCCTCCGTCTTGATCAGCAGCTCCTCATAGAGCTTCTCGCCCGGGCGCAGACCCGTTTCGATGATGTCAATGTCCTTGTACGGCTCAAAGCCGCTCAGGCGGATCATGTTTTCCGCCAGCTCCAGGATCCTGACCGGCTTCCCCATATCCAGCACATACAGTTCGCCATTCTTCGCCATTGCGCCGGATTGCAGCACCAGCTGGCTGGCTTCCGGAATGGTCATGAAGTAGCGGATGATCCGCTTGTCCGTCAGCGTCACCGGGCCGCCGTTCATGATCTGGCGCTTGAACAGCGGGATCACGCTGCCGTTGGAGCCCAGTACGTTGCCAAAGCGTGTGGCGGAGAAGTTTGTGCTCGATCCCTTCCGGCTCTGCACGATCATCTCGCACATGCGCTTGGTGGCGCCCATCACGTTCGTGGGGTTGACCGCCTTGTCGGTGGAAATCATCGTGAACTTGCCAACGCCGTGCCTCTCAGAGGCTTCGACGATGTTCAGCGTGCCGAACACGTTGTTCTTGACCGCTTCGACGCAGTTGCGCTCCATCAGCGGCACATGCTTGTGCGCCGCCGCATGCAGCACCACATCCGGCTGATGCTCCGCGAAAATGCGATCCAGCGCCTGGGGATCGCAGACCGTCGCGATTTCCACCACCAGATCGAGCTTCGCGCCGTAGCGGATGCGCAGCTCCTGCTGGATGTCATACGCGCCGTTTTCGTATACGTCCAGGATGACCAGCCGCTTGGGCTCCATCCGTGCGATCTGACGGCAAAGCTCGCTGCCGATGGAGCCGCCGCCGCCGGAAATCAGCACGGTCTTGCCGTGATAGTAATTGCGGGTTTTCTCATCCAGGAACTCCACCTGCTGGCGGAACAGCAGCTCCGTGATATCGAACGCACGCAGGGTGCGCTTGCTGCCCATCGCCTGCGGATCGGGATAATCGTAGACCTTGATTTTGCAGCCGGTTTTCTTGTACTGCAGGTAGAGCTGCTGCTTGCGCTCCATATCCACATCGGGCATCGCGAAGACGATCTCCTGGATGGGGAAGGAGGTCAAAACCTCCTGTGTCGCCTCGGACTCGGCAAAGACCCGCAGACCGCAGATGTAACGGCCGATTTTTTCATTATCTATGTCAATGAAGCAGCAGGGCTGATATGCCGCCGAGGGATTCTTGATGAGCTCCTCGGCCAGCATGACGCCCACGCGCCCGGCGCCGACGATGGCGATGTTGATCCGGCGCCCAACCGGTTTGCCGCCTGCCTGCGCGGGCACCGACAGCGCGGGCTCAATCTTGATCCCGGTGATCAGTCGTGTGAAGCGGCGAAGCACATCCGCAATCCGTGACTTGGCGCTGCTGTAATCATACATATACTGGTACAGCATACGGATGGTGATGGCGGCCAGCAGATTCAGCGCAACGATGGACATTGCCCGCAGCGTTGTGATCTTGCCAAACGGAAGCACCTTGTCCAGCAGCAGGTAGATCAGTCCGCCCAGCGCGTCGCTGAGCATCAGACGGATGTACTGCGGCGTGCCGCCGTAACGCCAGATCTGCCGATAGATGCCGCAGAGCAACCGGCTGCCGAGCACCGCAACCAGGCTCATGCCCATCTGTGCAGCGACATCTGCTGAGGTCAGCCTGGTCAGGCTGCTTGGATAGACCAGCAGCATCAGCGCATCAATGCCCAGCAGCAGTACCAAATCATAGAGCATCAGCATCATGGAATGCTTATGTCCGGGTTTCTGTCTTTGCGGTCTTCTCCCCATGTCCTCACCCCATATTGTATCCTGCGTAATCCATCTGTGTATTCACGTCCCCGTGGCGCCGTGCGCCCCGCGGCATGCATGGAAGCCTTCCTCCAGCTTCAGCGCAGACGGCGGAGGCAACCGGAATTGCTGCTTCTGCCGCTGTTGGCAAATCAGGTGACCCATCCTCATCATGATAAACTGGATCAATCGTATTATACAGGATGAGCACCGCTTCGTCAATCGGAATGCGCAAATCTTGCCAACATATGCCACATGCAGCTAAAAACAGACAAAAGAACTGGCACGCTGGCGGCAGAACGCCTGCCCGCCAGCGCACCAGCTCATCTGTTGAGTATCATTTTTCGTCTGAACGCTTGGCGGAACGCTCCCTGGCATAGATCGCCATGGCGCACTCCAGGCGCTTCCGCTCCATCTCGCATTCCATCTCATAGGGCTTCGAGATGTCCCCATGGAACGCTTCCGCATTTGCCGCACAGCCGCCGCTGCAGAAGAACCTTGCCCAGCACTCCCGGCATTTCTCCTTGTTCAGCACGGTATTGTCGGCAAACCTCTTCTGGATGTCCCGGTCGAAGGTATCATCCAGCACGCTGCCCATGCGATACCCATCGCGTCCCACAAACTGATGGCACGGATAGATATCCCCGTCCGGCGTGACTGCCACATACTCATTGCCCGCGCCGCAGCCCGTCAGGCGCTTGCGCAGACAGGGCCCGCCCTCCAGATCGACCATGAAGTGGAAGAAGTTGAACCACTTGCCGTTCGCCCGGCGATCCAGATAGATCTGGGCCAGCCGGTCATACTCCGCGCGGATCTCGGGCAGATCCTCCTCCCGGAGCGCGTACTCGCAGGCTGGATCGGTCACCACAGGCTCGATGGACAGCTGCTCAAAGCCCTCATCCGCCAGGAACAGCACATCGTTGCCAAAGTCCTTGTTGTAGCCGGTGAAGGTGCCGCGGATGTAGTACTCCTTGTCCCCGCGGCGCCTGGCGAACTCCTTGGCCTTTTCCGCAATGATATGATAGCTGCCCTTGCCGTTGACGGTCGGACGCATCCGGTCGTGCACCTCGGGACGGCCGTCGATGGAGATGACCACATTGTGCATTTCCCGGTTCAGGAAGTCGATGATCTCATCATTGAGGAGCACGCAGTTGGTGGTGGTGGTGAACCTGAACCGCTTGTTCTTCTCCTGCTCGATGGAGCGCCCGTAGGCCACCAGCTGCCGGATGACATCGAAGTTCATCAGCGGCTCGCCGCCGAAGAAGTCCACCTCCAGGTTGACGCGCTTGCCGGAATGCGCCACCAGCCAGTCCAGCGCAGCCTTGCCCACCTCATAGGAGAGCAGCTTGCGCTCGCCCATGCAGAAATCGCCCGTCGCCGCGAAGCAGTACTTGCAGCGCAGATTGCAGTCATGCGCCGCGTGCAGGCACATCGCCTTGATCGTGCCCGGGTCACGGATCTGCTCCACGTCATCGTAGTTGTCCGGAGCGTTCAGCGCGCCGATTTCCTCCAGCTGCTTCAGCTCGCCGATGACCTCGTCCAGCTCCACGGCGGTGTACTTGCCTGTCAGGGCTGCCTTGATTTCCTCGGGCGTGGACTCGTTCCACTTTTCCAGCACGTCGTAGGCCAGCTCGTCGATGGCGTGTACGGCGCCGCTGCCCACATCCAGCAGCATCGGCTGCCCCACGGCCTTGAAGGTATGAATCATGGGATGGTTCCTCCTTGATCACGCTTGAATCTATGAAAATGCCGTAAGCGGCGATGGCACATCAAAAAAAGGGCAGCGCACACAGCTCCGCCCTTTTTGCAGGGGTTGCCCTCCGATTACTTCTTGCCGAAGTTGCGGTTCAGCTTGCCCTCGTTACCGGCCAGCACAGCGCTGTTCTCCTTGTTGGCGCAGGACTGGTTCGCGACGGTGCAGCTGGTCTTGCAGGCAGACTGGCAGGAGGCCTGGCACTCGCCGCAGCCGCCGTGCACCAGAGAATCCTTCAGGCAGGGCTTCTGGATGGTCTCGATATGCTTCATGTTGAATTCCTCCGTTTTTTATAGGGGTTCCTGCTCATTATACACGAAATGTGCCCGCATTGCAATCATTTTGGAGAAATATTTGAAAGGATCATCCCCATGATGCCGCCGCCGGCCACGCCCATGCCCAGATCGGCCAGATAAGCGGTCACAGGGGCGGTCTGCCCGGACAAAAGGGCATAGATGCCCACGCCCAGCGCCATATACAGCGCACCCACGCCGGCTCCCTTGAGGAGGCCGCCCTCCTGTCCGCGCCCCACGGCAAAGTACACGCCCACGCCGATGGAAACGAGCTTCAGCACCTGATTGAAGATGCGCACCACGCTGTCCGACGGCCGGAGCCACTGCATCAGCAGCGCGAAGACAGCCACGCCCGCGACAGTGACAAGCAGCGCGGCGCCCAGCCCCTTGAGCAGCCTGAGCCAGACAGGGTTCCCGCTGCGCTTTTTCTGCGGATGACTTGCCCGGCCGGGTGTGCGGCGGGCCTTCGGGATCGTTGTCATGGTGATTTCCCTCCCTTGGTTGTCCTTTTGTGGGAGGATATGCGCCTCCTGGCGGAGGTATGACCGCAATACGGGCAGGAGATACGTACATCGTGCATGATGTGAGAAAAAGTCGCCCATTCTATCCCCGGGAGGGCTTTCGCATGAAGGAATGGACGGTCTGGATGGCGAACAAACTGGATGAACACATCATGTACCTTGAACGTCTGCGTCTCCCCGAGTATGTCCGTTACCTCGAAGACAGGAAGCGCTACTACCGGATGCAGTTTCTTGGGGGGATGATCCGCGGCCTTGGCACAGCCATCGGCTTCACGATCCTCGGCGCGGTGCTGGTGTGGCTGCTGCAGGGGCTTGCCCAGCGGAATCTGCCGGTCATCGGCGATTTTCTGGCGGAGATCGTCGCCCTTGTGCAGCACAGATTGGAGTGAAACTGTAATGAAGAAATGGTTTTGGATCGCAGTGCTCGTCGTCATTGCCGATCAGACGGTCAAGGAGCTCAGCATCCGCCTTGCAGAGGACATCACGCTTATTCCGGGCATTCTCTGCTTCACCCATGCCCGGAACACCGGCATGTCCTTTGGCCTGTTCAGCGGCCATTCGTGGCTGCTGGGCGTGGTATCGGTGGTGATCATCTTTATTGTCTGGCGTACGCTGCGGCCTTACCGGTTGGGCACCCTGTCCCGCATTGCATCCATGCTGTTGCTGGGCGGCGCGGTGGGCAATATGATCGACCGCTTTTTCCGGGGATACGTTGTGGATATGTTTATGATGCTGTTCATGCACTTTGCGGTCTTTAATGTGGCGGACGCAGCGCTGACAATCGGCATTCTGCTGATGGCGGTGTCGCTTTACTGCCGCCCGGAGGAATGGAGAGAAAAGGATGGAAGCACAGCAGATGGAGGAGAGGCGGATTGAAGCCGCAGGCGATGGGCGGCGGCTGGACGTGCAGCTGTCGGAGGTATCGGGGCTGACCCGCAGCCGGATTGCGGCCCTCATGGAGGACGGCAACGTGACCGTGGACGGCGCGGTACAGAAAAAGCCCGGGCAGAAGGCAAAGCCGGGCCAAAGCATCGTCCTGACCGTTCCCGCGCCCAAACCGGCGATACCCGAGGCGCAGGATATTCCCCTGACCATCCTGTATGAGGATGCGGACCTGGCTGTGGTGGTCAAGCCCTGCGGCATGGTGGTGCACCCGGCGGCCGGCAACGAGGACGGCACGCTGGTCAACGCGCTGCTGCACCATCTGGACAGCCTGGGCGGCATCGGCGGCGAGCTGCGCCCGGGCATCGTGCACCGGCTGGACAAGGACACCAGCGGCCTGCTGCTGGTCGCCAAGAATGACGCGGCTCAGCTGGCGCTTTCCGAACAGCTCTCCGGCCGGCGGATGGAGAAGCATTACCGCGCGCTGGTGGAGGGCAATATCCGGGAGGATTCCGGGCGCATCGAAGCGGCGATTGCCCGCAGCCGAAAGGATCGCAAGAAGATGGCTGTGGATGAGGAAGGGCGCGAGGCCATCACCGAGTGGACGGTGCTGTCCCGGGGGCGCGGCGTGACGCTGCTGGATGTGCACATCCTGACGGGGCGGACGCATCAAATCCGCGTGCATATGCGGCACATCGGGCACCCGGTCTGCGGCGATCCGATCTATGGCAGCGCCAGGGGCGCAAGGGTGCCGCGCCTGATGCTGCACGCGTATTCGCTGACCTTCACGCATCCGGGGACGGGAGAGCGGCTGACCTTTGTGGCGGAGCTGCCGGAGGAATTCAGGCGCGGGCTCAAGGCGAATGGGGTGGAGGACACGTCGCTTGTTCTCTGATTATCCATACTGTTCGCCGAAAAACGGTGTCACTGAGCGCGGCGTATTCTCCGTCCCGGCTGCATTCTGTACCGTTCAGCCTTGCCGGAACCGCCGGGAAACCGTGCTCGCTGCGGCACCCCTGAAGGGCGTCAGTCCGCCACAAGGTGCCACTGATACAGCGCGACAACCTCGCTGGCATAGAAGGTGTCGTAGAACGCGCTGGACAGCACCACCTGACGCATCACATGCCAGGCCATTTTGTAGCTGTGGAGCGTTTTGCCCTCCAGCCTGGGCGCGGCGGGATCGCAGATGATAAAGCCGCCGGTGCTGGGAATGTAGCCCACGATCAGCACGGTATGCAGTGCGCCGTTGGGCTTGCGGATCTGGCAGAATACCGGCGAATAGCTGCTGTCGGTCAGGTAGTTCCCGACCATGGTGTCGAAGGTGTAGGCGCGGGGCTGCACGCGTTCGATCCTTGCGTCCAGTCTGGCGGTTACGCCGTCGTAGGGCGCGGTGATGTCCCGTGCGCCGGCCAGCTCGCTCATTCTCACGGGCGTCACGTCCACGCCCAGATAGCTCAGCGCCATGCAGTATACGGCGCGGCTGTGCATATTGCTGTGATCCGCGCGGTAGACGTTGCCCATCGCGTCGCTCTTGACCATCAGGTTGTAGCGGTCGGACTTCCACGCGGCCTCACGGAAGGCTGCGTCAGCGGTGTTGAGCGAAATGAATCTGATTTTGCCCACTTCCGGGGTTGGCAGCTCGTCGCCTGCGGGCAGCAGCACGAACTGGTTGACCTCCTCCACCGTGTCGGCGGTCTGCAGGGTCAGCGGTGCTTCGGCGCAGGCCAGGACGGGCAGCAGGCAGCAAAGAGTCATGAGCAGGCATACAAATCGACGCATGGTACATCTCTCCCTGATTCGTTCGGTGTGTATCGTTACGCCTATTCTATACCCGAATGGCTCGAAAGGCAATGGCTTTCAAAGAAAAAAAGGGGACGCAGGCGTCGCGTCCCAATCTATCTGCATCTATAGGGTTCAGCCCTCAAAGCCGACCAGTACCCCGCCGCGTTCCGCGTAGTAGGAGCACAGGCCGCGGCAGCGCTCAATGGAGATGTCCAGCTTCTCATACAGTGCCTTGAGCGCGTCGCACAGCGCGGTGGCCATGGGAGCGTTCTCGTTGTGGGCAATGCGGACGCGGCCGCCCTTCCAGCCCAGCTCCTTCATGATGCGGATCAGCTCCGGCAGTGCCTTGCGGTCGCCGCGCACCTTGCTCAGGGGCTCCAGGGTGCCCTCCGCACTGGCCCGGCCCACCACGCGGATGCCCAGCAGGCCGACCAGCGCGCCCAGCGCCGGGCTTACGCGTCCGTTGGCGACAAAGTTGTGCAGCGACTGCAGGGAAAATACGAGATGGGAGCGCTTGTGATACGCCTCGATTTCCGGGACGATTTCGTCAAAGGTCTTGCCCCGGAGGATCAGCTCCTGCAGCTTCTCCGCCACCAGACGCAGCTCCGGGCCGGCGGAGAGCGTATCCACCACATGGACGCGGCGCCCGGGATGGGCCTCCATGTATTCCTCCGCGGCGATCCGCGCGGAATTGCAGGAGCCGGAGAGATTGCTGGTCAGGGTGACACAGAAGATGTTCTCCGCATCGCCGAAGGCTTCCAGCCAGTCATGGGTGCTGGGGCAGGCGGTGGAGGAGCGGCCCTTGTAGGACAGCATGTACTCCGTCATGGCGGCGACGTCGCAGTTTCCGTCGTCCACAAAGACCATATCCCCGGCGCGGATGGTCAGCGGAACGGAGACAAAGGGAACCGTGTCAAGGGACAGCACGTCCGAGGAAGAATCAGCCACGATTTTGTATGTCATATGGGCGCCTTTCGTCAAATGATATTGAAATAATAGGTTATTCAAAAACCGATGACGGAATTTATAATAACAGCTAATCGGAATCTTGTCAAGGCATTGACGAAAACTTTCTTGACGGTGCGGAGAAAACCGTATATAATGAACGGAAGAGGGGGATGAGGGAAATGCCAGCCTGTATTGAGCAGTTCAGAATGCCCAGATACCGCGAGATCCCCGATGTGGGGCTGTATCTGGATCAGACGGTGAAGTATGTCAACCGCTATCTCGCGCCGCTGGGGTGCATGGAGATCACCTCGTCCATGGTGAGCAACTACGTCAAAAAGGGGTATATCTCCAACCCGGTGCGCAAGCAGTACGGCGCGGATCAGATCGCGTACCTGTTCTTCATCACCGTGGCGAAAACGGTGCTGTCCATGGAGAATATCGCGCGGCTCTTTGATATGCAGAAGGCGGCTTACGATTCCGAGACGGCTTACGATTTCTTCTGCATGGAGCTGGAGAACATGCTGCAATACACCTTTGGCCTGAAGTCGGAGCTGGCGGTGGTGGGCACGCCCATGGATCAGTCCGAGGCGAAGACCATGCTGCGCTCCACGATCATTGCCATCACGCATATCATCTATCTCAGCAGCCGGTTTGACGCGATGGCGGCTGTACAGGCGGAGCAGGCGGTGGAAATCGCGGTGCCGGAAAGCGAGCCGCATCTGGCGCTCCCGGAGCAAACCAAATAACTGAATCCGGACGGTCTGCGAACTGCGGCCGTCTTTTTGTTACCATGACTTTTTACATTAAGCTAACGATAAGCTAATGAGAAAATGACGATTGTCGGAAATAGATTTACATAAAGGAATATTGTGGCGAAATATATAGATATATTTGCTGCAAGAAAATGGGAGCAGCATTGCAACCAAGGAATTACCTTTGTGTTTTTTCGTGAAAATCGCCCAAATCAACCAAAATGCACTTGCGCAATAATGGGAAGTGTAGTATAATTAAGGTAAAACGAACACACTTAGGCTAACTACTGATTAACAAAAAGGGTGAGTTTAGCTAATGAGCAGAAGGCAGAGCATTGCATCCCTGCTGAGGAAGGGCGCTGTGTTGGGCTTGGCAGTGACCGGGCTGTGGATGGGCGCGGCAGCTGCGGAGGAGAACGGGCTGACGGTGGCCGAGGCAGAAAACGGCACGCTGCTGGGCCGGGCAAGGGTCAGCGGCACGGCGGTCACCGGTCTGGAGCGGGACGGCGACGGCGTGCAGGTGATCCTCACCGTGCCTGAGGCCGGGCATTACGACATTGTGGTGCGCCAATCCTCTCTGGGCGGCGGTAAGAAGATCAACTACGTCGAGGCCAACGGGCAGCGCGTGGGAGAGGTGACCTCGCCCGACGGCGCATGGAACGACGGCGTGGTCGAATATGTCTGGCTGGAAGCGGGTGAAAACACCGTCAGCGTGCTCAAGAGCTATGGCTGGGTGAACATTGACTACATCGCCGTGCGAAGGAGCGAACCCATCCCGGCGGATGCGTATGATGTGGCGCCGACCCTCGTCAACCCCAACGCCACCGAGGAGGCGCGGCGGCTGATGACCTTCCTGTGCGACAATTACGGCAAGAGGATCATCTCCGGCCAGCAATGCCAGGAGGGCGCCTATGGCCTGGATGTCGCGGCTGTCTGGCGCGGCACGGGCGGCAGCTACCCGGCGCTGGTGGGCATGGATCTGATTTCCTACAGTCCGGCCCGGGTTCAGAAGGGCGATCAGACGAAGGTGATCGAGAGCGCCGTTGAATACTGGGAAAAGGGCGGCATTACGACGCTCTGCTGGCACTGGTGCCCGTCGTCCCGGTACGACAACGGCAAGGATCAATGGGGCACCTTCTACACGCAGAATACGAATTTCAATCTGCAAAAGGCTATGAATGGTCAGGATGAGGCCGGGTATCAGATGCTGCTGGACGATATCGACGCCATCGCCGCGCAGCTCAAGCGCCTGCAGGACGCGGGCGTGCCGGTGCTCTGGCGGCCTCTGCACGAGGCCAGCGGCGGCTGGTTCTGGTGGGGCGCCTCCGGCCCGGAGCCCTATCTGGAGCTGTACAGGCTCATGTATCACCGCCTGACGGACGTCCACGGGCTCAACAACCTCATCTGGGTCTGGAACGGACAGGATGCGGCCTGGTACCCGGGCGATGCATACGTCGATGTGATCGGCGAGGACATCTACCCCGGCGAGAAGGTCTACACCTCCCAGGCCGCCCGGTTCCTCAAGGCGCTGAGCTACACGGATACGCGCAAGCTGATCGCCCTGACGGAAAACGGCTGCATCCCGGACACGGAGCTGCTGATCCGCGACAATGTGATGTGGAGCTGGTGGTGCACCTGGGAAGGCTCCTTTGTCTTGCAAACGCCCGGCTTCAACACCTACTCCGAGCAGTATACCGAGAAGGCCATGCTCAAAAAGGTCTACAGGCATGACAGCGTCATCACCCGCAAGACGCTGCCGGACATCGGGGCATATCCCCTTGCGGGCGAAGAGGCAGGGAAGTAATGCTTCCTATTATAAAGATGTTGTGTGACGCCACGCAGGCAGACGGGCTTCCCGTCGGGAACGAATGACATGAATGGGATGGTGAACAAGTTGAGCAGGAAATTCGATCTGGCCAAACTGCTCCTGATGCTGGTCATGGCGCTGAGCCTGACCGGAGCCGCCTTTGCGGAGGACGCCGCCACGGCGGAGCGCATGGAGGCGTATCAGGAAATCGTCAGCACGTATTCCATCAATGATGAGATCCTCGACTATGCCGACTATCTGGAGATGTACGAGGACGCGGCGCGCCCGGAGACGGAAATCGTGGTGGAAGCGGAGAGCTTCACGCACTACGAGGCCTACGAGGGCGATGCCGTCGCTCTGCAGCCCGAGGTGCGTACGGATTACGAGGGCAATACGGGCGTTTCGGTGCTCACCGGGGAGGAATCCCTGATCGAGTGGACGTTCACCGTGGCGGAGAGCGGCCTCTACGATATGTCCATCCTCTACTATCCCGTTGAGGGCAAGAACAGCGCCATCCAGCGCGCCGTTTTCATCGACGGTCAGCTGCCCTACGGCGAGCTGGCGCTGGTGGAGTTCAACCGCGTGTGGCACAGCGGCGACTACGAGTCCTATGTGGATGAGAACGGCGTGACGCTGCGCCGCTGGGATTCCGACAACCAGGGCAACAACCTGAAGCCCTCGGCCAGGGAGATCCCCGAGTGGATTGCGGCGGGCCTGTACGATTCCAACGGCTACATCCCCGAGCAGCTCAGCGTGTATCTGACCGCCGGTGAGCACACCGTGTCCCTGCTGGCCATGCGCGAGCCGATGCTGGTGCGCTCCATCACCTTCCTGAACAGCGAGCGTCCCGCGCCCTATGCCGAGGTGAAGGCGGCGGGCGACGCGGCGGGTTACCGGGACAGCCGGGATCAGCAGGTGCGCATCGAGGCGGAGAATACCGATAAGACCTCCTCCCAGATGCTCTACCCCGTGCAGGATCAGTCCTCCGCGGCGGTTTACCCCGCCAGCACCCGCTACCTGCTGAACAACTCCATCGGCGGCAACTCCTGGAAGAATGCCGGGCAGTGGATCGAGTGGGAGTTTGAGGTGGCGGAGGATGGCTACTACGCCATCACGCTGCACGATCAGCAGAACTTCGTCCGCGGCATCAACGTGTACCGCAAGATCTACATCGACGGCGCGGTGCCCTTTGAGGAGTTCAATGCCTACGGCTTCGGCTACAGCCAGTCCTGGCGCATGGAAACCATTTCGGACGAAAACGGCGAGCCCTATCGCGTGTACCTGACCGCCGGGAAGCACACCCTGCGCATGGAGGTCGTGCTGGGCGAGATGGCGACGATCATCGCCCAGGTGCAGGACTGCGTGCAGCAGCTCAACGACATCTACCGTCAGGTGATCTACATCACCGGCGTGTCCCCGGATCAGTACCGCGATTACCAGATCGAGGCGAGCCTGCCAGAGCTGGAGGGCAAGCTGATTCAGGTCAAGGCGGATCTGAACGTCGCGCTGGCGGCGCTGGAGGCGACAGCCGGTTCCAACTCCGACAAGCTGACCGTCCTGCGCACGATGGATGACCAGCTGGAGGAGCTGATCAGGGATCAGGAGCGCTTTACCGAGGTGCTGTCCTCCTTCAAGACCAACGTCCGCGCCTGCGGAAACTGGATCACCCAGGTGCTGGGCCAGCCCCTGCAGGTGGATCGGCTGTACATCCATTCTCCCAACGTGAATCCCGCGTCGGAGGGCGCAGGCTTCTGGAGCAGCCTGAGCCATGAGATCACCCGCCTGTACTACTCCTTCATCATCGACTACAATCAGGTCGGCAACGTCGCCACCGAGGGCGCTACCGCCGGGAACGGCAAGGAGAACGTCGTGCTGACCCTGTGGATCGGCACAGGCCGAGATCAGGCCAATGTCATCAAATCCCTGATTGACAGCTCCTTCTCCGTGGGCGAGAATGAGCACATCAAGATCAACGTGCAGCTGGTGGACATGAACACCCTGCTGCGCGCCACCCTGTCCGGTCAGGGCCCCGATGTGGCGATTCAGGTCGCCAACACCAACGGCATCGCCGGTGCGGTGCTGAACACCGGCAACGACACGCCCGTCAACTACGGCCTGCGCAACGCGGTGCTGGATCTGACCCAGTTCGAGGACTTCGAGGAGGTTTCGGCGCGCTTTGCCCCCGCTTCCCTGGTACCCTTCACCTTCCACGGCGCCTGCTACGCCCTGCCGGATACGATGACCTTCCCCATGATGTTCTACCGCAAGGACATCCTGGCCGAGATCGGCCTGGAGGTTCCCACCACCTGGGACGAGGTGAAGGTGGCCATGTCCGTGCTGGCCAAGAACCAGATGGAGTTCGGCATGCTGCCCTCCGAGCAGATCTTCGCCATGCTCCTGTTCCAGAACGGCGGCGAATACTACACCGAGGACGGCAAGGCGTCCGCGCTGGATTCCGATATCGCCATCAACGTCTTCCGCAGGTACTGCGAGTATTACACCGATTACAAGCTGGACAAGGCGACCTCCGTGGAGGAGCGCTTCCGTACGGGCGAGGCGCCCATCATCATCAGCGACTACACCACCTACAACAACCTGCAGGTTTCCGCGCCCGACATTCTGGGCCTGTGGGACTTCACGGTTGTGCCCGGCACGGTGCAGGAGGATGGCAGCATCAACCATGCCACCGGCGCGTCCGGTCTGGCGGATATCATCATGAGCGCCGCGAAGGATCGCGGGCATGAGGATGAGGCGTGGGAATTCCTCAAGTGGTGGACCTCCGCCGAAACGCAGACCGCCTATGGTCGCGAGATGGAGTCCCTGATGGGCGCCTCTGCCCGCGTGGCAACCGCGAACATGGAAGCGCTGGCGAACCTCTCCTGGCCGATGCGCGATTACAAGGCGCTCGTTTCCCAGATGGCGCAGGTGCAGGGCATCCCGCAGGTGCCCGGCGGCTACTACACCTGGCGCAACGTGAACAACGCCTTCTACACCGTCACCACCGATACCGCCACCAACAACACCACCCCCCGCGAGGCGCTGATGGACAAGGTCTACTACATCAATGCCGAGATCGACTACAAGCGCACCGAGTTCGGCTTGCCGCTTGCCTCGGACGATGTGGACAATACAAACGGGAATGCAGAGGAGGAGTAAGATGAGCGTTGTGACCAAACCGGCAAACCAGATGGTTCGCCGCGCGTCCCTGTGGAAGACGCTGAAGCGCCATCAGGCATCCTACCTGATGATCGCGCCGTACTTTATCCTCTTCTTCTTCTTTACGGTCCTGCCGGTGCTCATGTCCGTCGTGGTGTCCTTCACCGACTGGAACATGCTGGAGATGCCCCACTTTGTCGGCTGGAGCAACTACGTCAAGCTCCTGGTCGACGACGACATCTTCATGATTTCGCTCAAGAACACGCTGATCTTCGCCGTCGTCACGGGCCCTGTCAGCTACATGCTGTGCCTGCTCTTCGCGTGGATCATCAACGAGTTCAACCGCGGACTGCGCACCCTGCTGACACTGGTGTTCTATGCTCCCTCCATCTGCGGCAACGCCTACATGGTCTGGAACCTGATCCTGACCGGCGACCGCTACGGCTACCTGAACGGGTTGCTGCTGCGGCTGGACATCATCAACGAGCCCATCCTCTGGATGCAGACGGAGAAGTACGTGCTGCCCGTGCTGATCGTGGTGCAGCTGTGGCTGTCCCTGGGCACCGGCTTCCTGTCCTTCATCGCCGGTCTGCAGACGGTGGACAAGAGCATGTATGAGGCCGCCGCCATCGACGGCATCAAGAACCGCTGGCAGGAGCTGTGGTATGTGACGCTGCCCGCCATGAAGCCGCAGCTGATGTTCGGCGCGGTCATGCAGATCACGCAGTCCTTCGCCGTGGCGGATATCTCCATCAACCTGGCCGGTAACCCGTCCGTCAACTACGCAGGCGCCACCATTGTCACGCACCTGCTGGACTATGGCTCAACCCGACTGGACATGGGCTATGCATCCGCCATCGCCACCATCCTGTTCCTGCTGATGGTCGGCACCAACAAGGTCATTCAGAAGATTCTGGGAAGGGTGGGTGAGTAAGACATGAGCGAACTGCACAAGGGTCAGGTTCAGATCAAGGATCTCCCGCCGCAGCTGCAGAAGAAGCTGCGCCGCCAGAAGGTCGTGCCCTCCCTCAAGTCCAAGAAGCTCAACCGCTCTGTGGCCGGCAACACGCTGCTGTTCACGATCATGGGCATCTGCGCCGTGTTCATGGTGCTGCCCCTGGTCATGATCGTCAACAATGCGCTCAAGCCGCTGGACGAATTGTTCCAGTATCCCCCGAAGATCTTCGTCCGCAATCCCCATCTGGAGAATTTCTCCGACCTGTTCGTGCTGATGAACACCTCCTGGGTGCCCTTCAGCCGCTATGTGATGAACACCATCATCATCACCGGTCTGGGCATGGTGGGCCACGTTGTCATCGCATCTCTGGCGGCCTATCCGCTGGCCAAGCACAATTTCCCCGGCAAGCCGCTGCTCTTCAGCCTGGTCGTGCTGTCGATGATGTTCTCCTGGACCGTGACCCAGATTCCCCAGTATGCCATCATCTCCTGGATGGGCATCAACAACACCTATTGGGCGCTGATTCTGCCCGCGTTCTCCTTCGGCATGGGCCTGTACCTGATGAAGCAGTTCATGGAGCAGCTGCCCGATTCCCTGATGGAGTCCGCCCGGATTCAGGGTGCCAACGAATGGCAGATCTTCTGGAAGATCGTCATGCCCAACGTCAAGCCCGCGTGGCTGACGCTGGCCATCTTCCAGTTCCAGCAGATGTGGGGCAACACCGGCTCGCTCTTCCTGCGCGATGAGCAGCTCAAGCCCATGCAGTTCGCCCTGCAGCAGATTACGGCGGGCGGCGCGGCCCGTGCCGGTGCCGCCGCTGCGGTGACCTTCATCATCGCCGCGGTGCCTGTGACCTTCTTCCTGATCTGCCAGTCGTCCATTCTGGAAACCATGACCACCTCCGGTATGAAGGATTAAGGAGGATCGAAGCATGAGAAATATGAAGAAATCCTTCCTGGCCATGGTGATGGCTGTGCTGGTGATATTTACCGGCCTGCTGCCGGCCTTCGCAGAGAACCTGCCCTACGATACCTACAACTACGATTACTGGGATGATGTGTTCCGTACCCCGGCAGCCTATGTGCCGCAGGGAACGCTGCTGGGCACCGACCTTGTGTGGAACGGCGAGAACCTTGGCGCCTTCGTGGAGCCGCAGGATCTGTTCGTTGCCGACGATGGCAGCATCTATCTGGCGGACACCAACAACCACCGCATCATCGTGCTGGACAATGACCTCAGGACGGTGGAAAACGTCATCACCGGCTTTGACAATGCCGGGCTGCCCGACCAGTTCAACAAGCCCACGGGCATTGCGGTCAGCGAGGACGGGATGCTCTACATCGCTGACTCCATGAACCGCCGCATTGTGGTGCTGGATGCCGGGGGAAACCTGAACCGCATTGTGGAGATTCCCGCCCAGGCGGCGTCTCAGGCCATCGGCAGCACGACCTATGCCGTGGGCACCCACATCGAGGGGATGAGCGCGCTGAGCAGCACGGCTGTGGCGCCGGACGGCATGACCTACGCCGCCGTGAACCTGCCCGAGGGCAGCGCCACCACCGTCACGGATGCGGAGGGCCTGACCTATACGGTCGTGGCGGATTCGTCCTGCCTGCAGGGCTTCACTGCCAGGGCGACGGCCAACGGCAGGGACTATCAGGTGCTTGCGGACGGCAAGGGCGTACTGCGCATGCCCGAGGGCTTCGAGATGCCTACGGCGACGCCCGTTGTGACGGCGACGCCCGTCGTGACGGCGACGCCCGTGCCGGAAGCGGTGGACGTCTACATATCTGAAGTGATGGCGGCAATGGGAGTGACAACAGCGCCCGCGCCGGAAGCGGCAGAGGGGCAGGCCACTCCGACGGCGACCCCGAAGGTGACGGCTACGCCCCTGCCTGCGGGGGTGACGGCCTTCACCAATTACGATCCCATTCCCCATAAGGATATTTTCATCTACATCGGCAATCTGGTCAAGATCCTGAAGAAAACCCCGGCGACAAAGACCTCGCTGACCGGCATCAAGAGCGTCTGGGTGGATGAGGACGGCTGCATCTACGCCGTGAGCGACAAGAGCGCCACCAAGCTGGATGCCAATGGCACGCTGCATCGCGTCTTTGCCAGCTACAAGGTGGATGGCGTGCAGTCGACCTTCACCGCCATCACCGAGTTCGCGGTGGAGGACGATCTGCTCTACTTCCGCGATGGCGAGAACAAGGTGGTCGTGCTGAATCAGGATGGCGATCTGGTGAAGCTGATCACGAGCGACGCCATCCGCGTTTCGGACGCAGACGGCAATGAGATTGCGACGATTCTGCCCCTGGCGGAGCTTACGGACAGCCGGATCACCGGGCTGGAGCTGCTGGGCGATTACCTGCTGGTGGGCGTGAACAACGGCAGCGTGCTGGTGCTGAACAAGGCCGGCGAGCTGGTCGAGACGATTGAGAACGACACGGTGCTGGCGCTCAATGCGCAGGGCGAGATCGTTTCGCGGCTGACCACCGCCGTCCTCGGCAAGCAGACCGAGCGCTTTACCGGCCTGACCGGCGTGGCGATGCTGGAGGACAAGCTGTGCGTGGCGGGCGCGGACAACCGCGTCATCGTCCTGAACGCGGATGGCACGGTCGCACAGGTGGCGCAGAACAACTGCGTCAACGTCATCACCGGCGACGAGGTGACCAATGTCATCACCGGCTATACCTTTGGCGGTGAAACGGTCACCTTCGCAGCGATCAACGGCGTGGAGGGCGTGGCGCTCAACTATGTCTGCGACGGCACCAGGAAGAGCAACCAGCGCGTCCAGCGTCAGGTCTGCATCTGCGACAGCAGCGACAACCTGATCGTGCTGAACAGCGACCTTGCGGTGACCCGCGTGTGCAAGGACGCGGACAGCGAGGTGCTGGAAGCCGGCTATGTCTTTACGCCCCTGAAGGTGGCGGTGGACTATGCGGGCCGTATCTACTGCATCGCCCAGAACATGTTCGAGGGCATCATGGTCTTTGAGACCAACGGCGAATTCACCGGCTTCTTCGGCACCATTGAGGTGTCCATCTCCGCCTGGGACAAGTTCTGGCGCAAGCTGGCCACCAAGGAGGAGCGCTCCAAGCAGCAGCTCTTCATCCCCACCGAGTTCACCGGCATCGACATTGACGAGGAGGGCTTCGTGTACGCCTCCAACGTCGATACAACGGGCACGCAGGCGGTGCGCCGCCTGAACCCCAAGGGCGAGGACGTCATCCGCAAGGGCGCGAACGCGAACCTCGGCGGCGACCTGTGGGTCAACGGCACCAGCCGTTATGCCGGCCCGAGCAAGATCGTCGACGTGGTGTACCGGAACAAGGGCGTGTACTCCCTGCTGGATTCCAAGCGCGGCCGCATCTTCACCTACGATCATGAGGGCAATCTGCTCTACATCTTCGGTGGCCTGGGTACGCAGGAGGGCACGCTGAACATGCCCACAGCCATTGAGTACGCCAATGACCGCCTGCTGGTGCTGGACTCCAAGCAGAACTCCGTGCTGATCTACGGCGAAACGGAGTATGGCCGCCTGATCAACGATGCCGTGGCGCTGCGCTTTGACGGCGATGAATCGGACGCCGTGGTGCTCTGGGAGCAGGTGCTCCGTCTGGACGAGAACAACGAGCTGGCCAATACCGGTATCGGCAAGGCGTATCTCTCTGCGGGTGACAATGAAAAGGCCATGGAGTACCTCAAGCGCGGCATGAACCGCGAGTATTACTCCGTTGCCTACAAGCGCTACCGCAACGAGATCCTCAAGGAGAACATCCAGTATGTGCTGACCGCCGTGGTGCTGGTGGTCGTGGCGCTGTTCGTGTTCATCAAGTACATCAAGCCGCGTCTTGACAAAAAGCGGGAGAGGAGGGCGTAAACCATGAAGAACCTGTTTGGCAAGGAAAAATGGGCGCACCTGTTCTACACCGTGACCCATCCGTCGGACGGCTACTACTGGATCCGTCATCGCGAGAAGGGCAGCGTGGGCATCGCCGTGTTGCTGGTTCTGCTCTTCGGGCTGTGCTTCTCCATGAACCGCCTGCTGGCGTCCTTCGTCGTCAGCGATGTGAACGTGCGCACGGTCAATCTCCTGCCGGAGCTGGCGGGCGTGGTGCTGATGTATGTGCTGCTGTGCGTGGGCAACTGGTCGATCACCTGCCTGATGGACGGCGAGGGCCGCCTCAAGGACATCTGCATCGCCGTGGGCTATGCCATGCTGCCCATGATCGTCACATACATTCTGGCGACCATCATCAGCCAGTTCATTGCCGATGGCGAGCAGGCCTTCTACAGCATCATCATGGGCATCGGCGTGGCCTATACCCTCATCATGGCGCTGACCGGCATCATGCAGGTGCATAACTACACCCTGGGCAAGACGCTCATCACCCTGTTCCTGACGCTGGTGGCGGTGTTCATCATCATCTTCCTGGTGCTGCTCATCACCAACTTCGTCGGTCAGGTGATCTCCTTCTTCCAGAGCATCTACACCGAACTGATCTTCAGATTTTAAGCGGGAGGGACTCAGATATGAGCAAGAAGCAGAAGAATATCCAGTCGCCCGCTGCACCGGGCGCCCGCCGGTCCCGCCGCTGGCTGTGGATTGTGCTGGCCGTGGTGCTGGTGATTGTGGCGGCGGTGGTGGGCTGGTACCTGACGCGGTACACCTTCAACAAGGAATACAGGCAGTATATCACCGAGCCGCAGGCCGCGGCAGACGGTACGGCGTTTGCTCCCCTTGAGGACGCGGAGCCTGCCGTGGAGGGCTTCCAGCTGGTGGCGCAGAACGACATCCTGAAGCTCTATGCGGACACCGCCACGGGCGCGGTGGCTGTCCATGACCTGCGCAACGGCGAAACGGTCTATTCCAATCCGCCCGGGGCGGATCAGGACAAGGTGGCCAACAAGACCAACCGGGGATACCTCAAATCCCAGCTGATGGTGGAGTATTACAACGCCAACCTGTCCACCGGCACCTACACGACCTTTGCCGATTGTGTGGACTATGGCGAGCTGGAGGTTGCCTCCATACCCGACGGCGTGCGCTTCATCTACACGCTGGGTGAGAAAAAGACCGTGTACTATGTGCCCCACCTGCTGACGGAGGAGCGCTATCAGGAGCTGTACTCCCAGGTGGACAGCTCCGTGCAGCGCCTGATGTTCGGCCAGGCGAACTCCTTCTATGGCCAGTCGGAGGACGGCTACCGGCGCGTGACCGAGAACGGCCTCAAGATCCCGATCAAGAGCCTCAAGAAGATGTCCGACGCCTTTGTGGAGCTGGGCATGACCGAGGAGGAATACTACGACTGGCAGGAGCAGGCGGGCGTTGAGGTGGTGGAGACGCTGGGCTTCACCGTGGCGCTGGACTGGACGCTCAGGGGCGACGGCGTGGAATGCACCGTGCCGCCGGAACTGATTGAGGAGCGCGGCGGCGGCATGATCTTCGCCATCCACCTGCTGCCCTACATGGCGGCGGCTGGTATGGATGAGAGCGGCTACATGGTCGTGCCCAACGGCTCCGGCAGCATCATCAACTTCAACAACGGCAAGCAGTCCAACGCGCAGTACAGCCAGTACGTGTACGACATGGACCTGGTGGATTCGGATTACACCAAGATCCAGAACCTGCAGTCCGTGCGTCTGCCCCTGTTTGCCTTCTGCCGCGAAAAGAGCACGGTGCTGGCGACCATCGAGCAGGGCGAGACCTTCGCCAACATTGTGGCGGACGTATCCGGCCGCAACAACGCCTACAACAACGCCTACGCTGTCTTTACCATCCGCGGCGATGAGAAGCTGGCGATGTTCGGCGCGGGCGAAACGGCGGACATGCCCATTGTGGAGGACGACTACTACTTTGAGCCCCTGACCGTGCGCTACACGCTCCTGACCGGGGAATACACCGGCTACAACGGCGTGGCGAATTACTACCGTCAGCGCCTGATGGACGAAGGCGTGCTGCAGGTCAAGGCAGAGGGCGGCGATGTGCCCTTCTACTACGACGTCATCGGCGGCGTGAAGGAAACGGCGCACACGATGGGTGTGCAGCACCTGAGCATCAAGGCCATGACCACCTTTGACGAGGCAAGCCGGATGGCGCAGCAGCTCGGTGAAAAGGGCGTCACCAATCAGGTGATGAACTTCCAGGGCTGGATGAACGGCGGCTACTACCATGACGTGCCGGACAAGGTGAAGGTGCTCACCCAGCTGGGCGGCAAGGGCGATCTGGAGAAGCTGGCGGAGACGATGGAAAGCTATGGCGAGCTGTATGCCGATGTGGCCTTCCAGAATGTCACCTTCATCACCAGGCGCTACCGCTATACCGAGGAATCCTCCCGGTATTACGGCGCAGGCTATGCCGTCTCCTTCGGCGAGGTGAACCCGGGCAATCTGCGCCGCGTTTCCGGCCTGGGCTATGAGGAGAACCTCTACGACCTGCTCAGCCCCAAGTTCCTGCCCTACTATGTGGGCCGTTTCACCCGCGCGATCGAGGGCTATGACGAATCCATCGGCATTTCCCTGCGCGATCTGGGCTATGAGCTGCATGCGGACAAGAAGCGCACCGAGGTCATCAACCGTCAGGAGGCGTTGATGGTTGTGGAAAGCCAGCTGGAGAAGCTGCGCGAAACCGGCCGCAGCCTGATGATCACCGGCGGCAACGAGTACGCGCTCAAGGGCGTGAGCCACATCCTGTCCGCGCCCCTGTCCTCCACGGAATACTTCATTGTGGACGAAACCATCCCGCTGTATGAGATGATTGTGCATGGCTGCGTGGACTACACCGGCAAGGCCATCAACACCTACGTCAGCGACAACATGCGCAGAGAGCTGCTGGAGATGGTGGAGTACGGCGCCTCTACCCGGTACGTCTTCACCTGGGAGAACGCGACGGAAATGAAGTATACCGCCCTCAACAAATTCTACGCGACGACCTTTGACGCGTGGGTGGACGAGGCGGTGGAGTATTACACCTTTGTCAACGAAGCGCTCCGGCATGTGAGCAACGCCACCATGGTGGAGCATATGTCCCTGAGCGATACCCTCAAGCGCGTGACCTACTCCAACGGCGTTGTCCTCTACGTCAACTATGGCACGGAAGCTGCGCAGGCGGACGGTCAGACGGTTGAAGCCATGAACTATCTCGTGATGGGAGGCGTGAACGAATGAAAAAACTGCACGTATCCATGGCGGCAAGGCGTGCTGTGAACGGCTATCTGTTCATCCTCCCGTGGCTGATCGGCTTCCTGCTGTTCTATGTCCGCAGCCTGTATCAGACCTTCGAGTTCTCCTTCAGCGCGCTGACGGTGCTGCCCACGGGCGGCTATGAGACCGACTTTATCGGACTGCAGAACTACGTCACCGCCTTCACCGGCCATGGCACCTTCAAGCAGACGCTGGTGACCTCCCTGTCCAACATGATCATCGACGTGCCGCTGATCATCTTCTTCTCGCTGTTCGTGGCCATGCTGCTGAACCGCAAGATGAAGTGCCGCGGTCTGGTGCGCGCGATCTTCTTCCTGCCCGTGCTGCTGAACTCCGAGGCCATCTCCGGCACGCTGGACTACGCGGCCCAGATGATGGCCGGCGGCCTGAGCGGCACCTCCGCCGAAATGGCGGCGGCGGCCTCCTCCGGCAGCGCGGTGAACATGCAGTACTTCATCGCCCTGTTCGGTGAGATTGCGCTGCCCACCGCGGTGCTGGATTACATCGTCGGCGCGGTCAGCCGCATCAGCGACATCATCCAGGCCTCCGGCGTGCAGATCGTGCTGTTCATCGCGGCGCTGCAGTCCATCACGCCTTCCATGTATGAGGTGGCGAAGATCGAGGGCGCGACCGGCTATGAAACCTTCTGGAAGGTGACCTTCCCGATGGTCATGCCGCACATCATCACCAACACCATCTACACCATCGTGGATGCCTTCTCCAAGTCCGAGGTTGTCAATCTGGCGTATACCACGGCCTTCACGGAGAGCAATTACGGCCTGTCCTCCGCGTTCAGCGTGATCTCGTCCCTGATCACCTGTGCGATCCTGGCGATTGTGGTGTACTTCATCTCCAAGCGCACCTTCTACTATAACTGAGAAAGGGAGGAAGGCAGAATGAAAGCACTTGAACAATGGCGTGAATTTCGCAATTCTCCCCGGTATGAGGACCGCAAGGGCGCGGTGGTGAAGAAGTCCAAGGGCCTGCTGATGACCCTTTTGCAGATCGTCCTGATCGTGGGCATCGCCTACGTCATTCTCAGCCCGGTGATCGGCATTGTGTCCCAGTCCTTCTTCTCCGATTCGGACTCGGCGAATCCCATGGTTTTCACCATCCCCATGAAGCCCACGATGGAACGCTACCAGGGCGCGTGGACGGAGCTGCACTATCCCAGCACGCTGGCTTCCACGCTCCTGTACACCGTCGTCAATACCGTGCTGCAGGTCCTGATCTGCTCCATGGTCGGCTATGGCTTTGCGCGCTTTGAATTCCCGCTGAAGAAGCTGTGGTTTGCCTGTGTGGTCGTGATGATCGTCATTCCCTCGCATACGATCATGCTGCCCCAGTACATGACCTTCCGCTCCATGGATCTGATGCGCTCCACCTGGCCGATGTACATCCTGTCCATTTTTGGCGTGGGTCTGCGCTCCGGCCTGTTCATCTACATCTTCAACCAGTTCTTCCGCGGCCTCCCCAAGGAGATCGAGGAAGCGGCCTTCGTTGACGGCGCGAACACGGCGTACACCTACTTCTTCATCATGCTCGTCAACGCCATGCCGGCGGTGATCACCGTCACGGTGTTCTCCCTTGTCTGGCAGTACAACGACATGTTCTACGCCAAGCTCTTCCAGATTCCCAACAGCGCGCTGCTGGCCCGTCAGCTCTCCACGCTGCAGTCCAACATCGGCGCGAACCTCAAGATCATGAACGTGCGCATCCAGAAGCTCTACGTCAACGCCGGCGTGGTGCTGGTGATGCTGCCCATTCTGCTGATCTATCTGCTGCTGCAGAAGCGCTTCGTCGAAGGCGTTGAACGCTCCGGTATCGTTGGCTGACCGGCTGGCGAAAACGTTTGCGGCTCCGGCTCCGGCGATGCGGGATGTGTCGTCCGGAGCCGGGGAGACCACGGAAGCGAAAACCTTTTCGCAACACGAAAAGTACCAGAAGTATCCTATAAAAGGTTGACGTACCGGTGGGAAGTGTGCTATCATGAAAAATGAGATGGTACATCTGGTGCGTTGCTATCCGATTTCTACGAGGCGGGGAACGCTTCGTGAAATAAGTGCAGGAGACCTTCCTGCGCAGGAAAACCCAAGCTGTACCAAAAGTCCCGAAAAGGGACGAAAAAGGAGGTTACCGAATTGAAGAAGGTTCTTTCCTGGATCCTGTGCGCTGCCATGCTGCTGACGCCTGTCGCATCTCTGGCTGAAGGCGGGGTTCTGTCTCCCGATGCCGATACCGCTGCGGATGCCGCGGTTCCCTCTCCCGGCGCTGACGCTGCGGCTGCTGCCGGTGAGGCTGTGTATGTCATCACCTTCGAGGACGAGAATTACGCCTTCCTGGGTGTGCAGAACGCGGCCGGCAACGCCGACGCTTCCGAGCTGTCCGTTGTGGACTACAAGGATGGCAAGGCGCTGCGCGTGGACGTGAAGGCCAAGGTGCCCTACATCGCGCTGAACCTGGAGGGCCTGCTGGGCGAGAACTACGAGAAGCTCGCCAAGATGTCCTTCGACGTCGGCGTTGAGCTGGGCTCCGACGGCAAGTTCTATGCGGCTTCCGGTAAGGTCTACACCATCACCGGTGCGGACGCCACCAAGACCGGCTATGACTGGTCCGTGTACCTGAAGAGCAAGAACCCCAAGACGGCTACCGTGACCTTCAACACCGCTGATGTGCCCTTCGTGGCCGGTCAGGGTGAATACCTGATGATCACCAAGGAAGCCGACGCCTTCGTTGATTCCAAGAAGTTCGCGGGCGAGGAGCCCCGTGACATCTACCTGGACAACATCTGCTTCATGGACGCGGAGGGCAATCTGCTGCCCCTGAACCTGGATGTGGAGTTCGTCGCTCCCGCGACCGAGGAGGATCTGACCAACCTGTCCGTGCTGTCCGGCGCCGTGAGCCTGGAGGGCATGTCCGTT
This sequence comes from Aristaeellaceae bacterium, assembly GCA_051883695.1. Lineage (GTDB taxonomy): Bacteria > Bacillota > Clostridia > Christensenellales > Aristaeellaceae > UBA11524. The sequence goes on along the minus strand of JBJEUF010000065.1, from coordinate 13,415 downwards.
GAGGGTGGCGCCTGGTCCCAGAACGGCGTTGAGATGACCCCCGAATTCCTGGCTGCCCTGGTTCCCGGCTCTGTGGTGGAGATCTCCTACGAGTCCGAGGACGGCGACATCTGGGTTGTCATGCCCTGGTCCAACGCCGGCTGGATCCGTGTTGCGCAGGGCGCTGCCACCAAGAACAACACCAAGACCACCGCGCAGATCACCTTCGAGCAGTTCGCTGCCCTGCTGGGTGAGGACACCTCTACCTGGGGCGCCATGTTCCAGTGCGAAGGCTCCTCTGCCTGGAAGGTGTACTCCGTGAAGGTCGGTACCCCCAACGCCAAGATCGCTCTGTCCAACAAGGTTGAGTTCGCCGGCTTCTCCTGCGAGGGCTCTGCCTGGGGCCAGAATGGCTTCGAGTTCACCCAGGAGGTGCTGGATGCCCTGCAGCCCGGTACTGCGCTGGAGATCAACTTCGAGTCCGAGTCCGGCGACATGTGGATCGTCCTGCCCGACGCCGCTGCCGGCTGGAGCCGCGTGCAGATGATGTCCGCGAAGGTCGTGGGCGACAAGGCTTACATCACCTACGAGCAGATCGTTGAGGTCGTGGGCGAGGACAAGGCCAACTGGGGCGCCCGCCTGCAGTGCGAGGCTTCCGGCAACTGGTCCGTTTACGCTGTGAACGTCGGCAAGGTCAACGAGCTGGTTGGCGTGTATGACATTGTTGACTTCGCTGGCTTCTCCGTGTCCGGCTCTGCCTGGGGCCAGAACGGTCTGGAAATGACCCCCGAAATCATCGCCGCCCTGAAGCCCGGCTGCGTGGTCACCATCTCCTATGAGTCCGAGTCCGGCGACATGTGGCTGGTGTTCCCCGATTCCGCTGCCGGCTGGATGCGCGTGCAGATGATGTCCGCTGACTGCGACGGCAAGACCGCCCAGATCACCTGGGACGAGCTGGTCGCCGTGCTGGGCGAGGATGTCTCCACCTGGGGCGCCCGTATGCAGTGCGAGGCCTCCGGCAACTGGAGCGTCTACGCTGTGACCGTTGGTCAGGCTCAGTAATCATTTCCCCGGTTGGTGCGAATGGACGCGCTGAAACACGCGAGTCCGTCCGTGTGACAAGGTTGATAGCTCCCAGCCCGTTCAGCGATGAGCCGGGCGGGCCGGGAGTTTGCGTTTCCAAGCAAATCACAACACAAGGAGGTATGACAAACCATGAAAAAGTTTGCCGCTCTGGTTCTGGCGATCGCGATGCTGCTGTCCGTTGCGTCCTTCGCGTCCGCTGAAGAGCCCCGCCACATCCTCATCGGTACCACCTGGGATCTGTACTGGGATTCCACCCATGAGTCCATCGAGGCCAACCCCTACTACACCGGCACCCTGGCTGACGAGATGATGTTCGCCAAGGTTGCCGAGGTCGAGCAGAAGTGGGGCGTGACCTTCGAGTACGTCAACCTGCTGTATGCCGGCGCTCAGGAGTCCATCAACACCTCCATCCTGGCCGGCACCCCCGATGTTGACGTGTACATGGTGCAGCTGGCGATCGGCGCTCCCGCCGTGGCCAACGGCTATGCCGTCGACCTGCGCGACGTGCTGCCTGCGGATCATCCCGTCATCACCGGCGACGATGAGGTGCTGACCTACATCGACGTGGGCAACGGCGCCGTGTCCCTGCTGACCCAGAAGAACAAGGAGAACATGGTTGCCGCGACCTATCCCCTGTCCTTCAACCTGCAGATGATCGAAGATGCGAACCTTGAGGATCCCCGTGATCTGGTCGAGGCCGGCGAGTGGACCTGGGACAAGTTCCTGGAGTACGTCCAGGTGCTGACCAAGGACAATGACGGCGACGGCGTCACCGATGTGTACGGCTTCGGCGGCTGGCCGGGAGACTTCCTCCCCCTGCTGGTCATGTCCAACGGCTCCTACATCGCTGCCGGCACCACCGAGAACCTGTCCTCCCCCGAGGTTGCCGAGACGCTGCAGTTCCTGCAGGATCTGTATGTGAACGGCTACGCTTATCCGCTGCCCGCCGAGAACGGCTGGGATATCTGCCGCTTCCTGTACCGTGAGGGCAAGGTGGCCTTCTCCCCCAACGCTGCCTGGATCATGGACTCCAACAAGGACTATGGCTTCCAGCAGGGCGATGACTATCCCGTCCTTGAGTTCGACATGGTGTTCGTGCCGTGGCCCGCTGGCCCCAACGGCGACCTGGAGACCAATGCGCAGAAGGTGACCGACTCCTCCTGCTACATGATCCCTGTGGGCGTGGAAGATCCTGAGCTGGTCTTCAACGTGCTGTACGACATCCTGAACTGGTTCAACGGCGACCTGTCCATCCGTGACGACGAGGAAGCGCTGGGCTGGTGGTACGGCGTGACCGCGAAGGACGTCGAGCTGCAGGAGTACAACTTCGAGGTTATGTACGAGATGGGCCAGAAGCAGATGCTGGAAATGGTCAACAACCTGGGCTTTGAAATGGACCTGGTTGGCCTGTGCAACGGCGACTACACGGTTGCCCAGTTCCAGGAGACCTACAAGCAGCAGGTGCAGGATGCGCTGGATCGCCTGATGGGCAACTGATTCAGCCATTCCTCCGATCTGACGGAAAACTCGCGCTCCCGGACGCAGCGATCCCTGTGTCCGGGAGCGTTTTCATGGCCAAGCTGCGAAGAAAAACGGAAGAATCGGATGCTGATACATGGGCTGCGCAGAAGCTGCCCCTGTGTATCATACGAATTCTCAATAAAAATGTTACATTCGCACAGTGCCTTTTCCGCTCTGGCTGCGCTTCGTTCCGCTCACCGTACTTCCAGTACGCCTCGCTTCACTCGGCTTTGCCAGAACGAAAAATTCACTGCGCTCGGTGCAACATTTTTAGTGAGAATTAGTATCAGCACCCGACTGGAGGGAAAAGATGAGCATTGCGATGAACCCTGATGAAAGACTGATTCCCATGTCCGATGCGCTGCTGCGTTACACGGGCCGCATTGACCGCGCGGACGCGGCGCAGCCCTTCTTTATTTACCCCTGTTCCAGTGTGGCGTTCCGCATGACGGGGAAAACCCTGAGGGTCGCGCTGACCAATCTGCATTCCTATTATGAGAACCGTCTGGGCGTGATCGTCAATGGAGTTCAAACAGCGGTGCTGCTGCAGGATGGCGATCAGGTCATCGACCTGTCCGACCGGCTGGCAGAGGGTGTGAACGAGATCCTGCTCTTCAAGCGGCAGGACTGCTGTCACGCATACCGGCTGAACGGGCTCATCGTGGATGCGGACGCATCGCTGCTGCCCATGCCGGCGCGTCCCGCAAGGCGTATGGAGGTGTACGGCGACAGCGTTTCGGCAGGCGAGGTGTCCGAAGCGGAGTTTGCTTGCGGCCAACCCGATCCAGAGGGGCATAACGGGCGGTATTCCAACAGCTACCTGAGCTATTCCTGGCAGACGGCGCGGCTGCTGGGCGCGGAACTGCACGATATCGCCACCGGCGGCATGGCGCTGCTGGACGGTACCGGCTACTTCTATGGCCCGAACTACATTGGCATGGAGTCCTGCTGGGACAGGATCAATTTCTATCCGCCCTTTGGTGATGCGACGATGTGGGATTTTGCGCAGTACACGCCCCAAGTGGTGGTGGTCGCCATCGGACAGAACGACGCGAACCCGGTCAATATCATGGCGGATGATTACGAAGGTGCCGCGGCGGAACACTGGCGCGGCGAATACCGCAAATTCATCAGCCAGCTTCGCGGCAAGTACCCCAAGGCGCATATTGTGCTTACCACAACGATCCTCGGGCATCACGCGAACTGGGACAAGGCCATTGACGCGGTTTGCCGCGAGATGCAGAGGACGGATGATCGCGTGCATCACTTCCTCTACACGAAGAACGGCTGCGGCACGCCCGGTCACATCCGCGGGAGTGAGGCAGCCGTCATGGCGCAAGAGCTGGCTGCCTATATCGGGAGCCTGCCGGGGGTCTGGGAGGACTGATACTGATTCTCAATAAAAATGTTGCATTCGCACAGCGCCTTTTCCGCTCTGGTTTTGCTTCGTTCCGCTGGGCGTGTTTCCAGTACGCCTCGCTTCACTCAGCTTTGCCAGAACGAAAAATTCACTGCGCTCGGTGCAACATTTTAACGAGAATGAGTATCATATGAAAAAGCCGCGTGTCCCGGTGACATGCGGCTTTTGTTGCGGAGTCAGATAAGGTGCAGCAGCTTCAGCGCGATTTGCAGGTTATAGAGGGAATAGCCAAGTGTGGCGAGCATCACCAGCAGGATCGCTGCGAAGGTAAAGCCATCCTCCCAAAGGTTTTCCCAGTAGCCCTCGATCGCAAAGCGCAGGGAGCAGTGAATGTCCTGAAAGAATTCGCTGATCCGGTATTTGAAGGAGCGGAAGGGTTCGCGCAGCAAACCGCCAAGGATGCAGGTTAAGTGGAACAGGAATCCCAGCGCGAAGCCGACAGAGCGTGCGGAAGATGCATTGAGGGCGGTGTTGATCGGTTGGGCGATATTCAGCACGCTTTCAATCACCCATGAAAGTGCCAGTGGTACGGCACACAGCAGGAGTGCCGTCAGCAATGTGACGTGGAGGGGCTTCCGCTTTCCTGAATTCTGCATATTCTATCCTCGCGTACTGTCAGTGTCGATATATCATAACATGACTGGCGGATAAAGTCAATGCGGCCTGCTAACTCCAGGGCGACCTCATTCAAAACAGAGAACAAACATGAATGCAGCCGAGAGGGTGGAGGGGGCGATCGGAAAGCCCCCTCTTCGCTTCCGCAGAAGCGAAACACGCCGGCCACAGAAGGTGTTTTGCGCCTGCGGGCACGACCAAAGGGCTTTCCGTTATCCAACATCGCTTGAAGCTTTGCCTTCGGCAACTCCCCGCCGGGGAGCCGCTTCTGCACGATGCCCTTTGGAATCCTTCGGCTTGCACATTTGGGAATGATGTCTACTTGATGAATCATTGTATAATACTAATTCTCAATAAAAATGTTGCATTCGCACAGTGCCTTTTCCGCTCTGGCTGCGCTTCGTTCCGCGCACCGTACTTCCAGTACGCCTCGCTTCACTCAGCTTTGCCAGAACGAAAAATTCACTGCGCTCGGTGCAGCATTTTGAACGGGAATGAAGTATAACGCTCGAATGCATAGCATGGCTTTGCCATGAGAGAAACGACAATGAAGGACCGGCTTGCATTTTCCGGCAGAAACCCTCTCAATGAAATTGCGGTGTTTTGCAGTTGTGTTCAAAGATCCCGGTTTCCGAGATGCGCACCCGTGCAGCACGAAAAGCGGACAGCTCTCCGAGCAGCAGGCAGGAGAGTGGGGTCAAATGCCGCACGGATAATCCGATAGGTTGTCCGGCTGAGGCTTCGCCTGATCGATGAGCTGCGCAAGCGTCACGGAGGAAAGGTATTCCCGCACCACCCTGTCCAGCCCCTCCCATGCAGGAAGGCTTATACAAAAGGGCGCGCGGGCACAGCGGTTCGGCGTGCACTCCAGGCACGCAACGGCATGGAGCGAATCCTCGACGCTTCGCAGAATATCCAGCAGGGTCACTTCATCCGGCGAAACGAGCAGCCGATAGCCGCCCTCCTTGCCGCGCTTGACGCCCAGAATGCCGGCGGAGGACAGATGAGCGGTAAAGGTCTCCATGTATTTTTTGGAAATCTGCTGGCGCATCGACACATCCTTCATGGGCACATAGCCGTCCCCCTGATGGGTGGCGATGTCCAAAAGCATTCGTGTAGCGTAGCGGCCTTTTGTGGAAATCAGCATGACGTTTCATCTCCTATGTCTATCATTATAGTGCTTTATCCCGAACAAGTCAAGACTCGCCCGACAGGCCCCAGGGCGACCTTATTCACAATACCAAATATGACAAATTTATGAGCGAAAGCAAAAAGCAGAGATCAATATGCATTCACCATGAAGCATCACACAAAAGCCGCAGAAGCTGAAAGGATCGCCATGAGGTAGTCATGCATCAATAGCGCCCTGCGCTGCTTGCGACGGATGCTGCCATTGAAGGAGGAATCTGCTTGCAGCAGGGCTTTTGCGATTTTTCGGATAACAGCAAGGTTCTCCGGGCTGTGATCCTTGTGGATTTGCGATGCATCCTCGTTGAATTGGACATCAAGCTGCCAATGGAGGTTGTTCTCGATGCTCCAATGGCCCCGAATCAGCTCCGCAAAGCGTCTGGCATCGTACTGCGCACTGCTGATGTAATAGGCGCGTTCAATCGAGGCACTGCCGTTTTGCTCGCGTTTGCGTGTCACGCGAATCATTGCGGACAGCTGCTTCCATTCCTTCTTCGACTCATACCAGTCCGGCTCGTGAGTTACCTCAACCGTCCAATGGGCTATATGGTGTAAATTTAGCCGATTTTTACATTGTTAATTATGGGGCTTTGGATGAGGTCGCCGTGCGCAACGATGCTGCTCGAAAGGCCGCACCATTGCGTCAGATTCTTTTGCATCCTGTCGTTGCGGGTGTTCCGCTGCATTTCACGGGGAATCGGAGCGTCCGGCAGCGTGCCGTTCGCGCCGGGGTTTGTATGGATACCGCAGATCGTCAAAGCTGTGAATATGTATGCACTGTTCAGCCATGCAGCTGCCCGGAATGGAAATGCCTGCGGCACAGGCTCACATACTGGCTGGAGCCGCCCAGCAGTATCTGGTCGCCCTCCTTGACCACCTTGCCATCCACCACGCGGGCATTGCAAACGGCCTTGCGCCCGCACCAGCAGATGGTCTTGACCTCCTCGATGGTATCCGCCCAGGCCATGAGCCACATGCTGCCCTCAAAGAAATTCTCCTGAAAGTCCGTGCGCAAGCCGTAAGCGATGACCGGGATGTTCAGTTCGTCCACGATGCGCACCAGCAGCTGCACCTGCGCCTTGGTGAGGAACTGGGCCTCGTCCACGATCACGCAGTCATAGCCCCTGGCATCCTCCAGGGCGATATCCTCCACATACCGGCATTCGGTCTCCAGCCCGCAGCGGGAGCGGACGATCACCGCGCCGTCGCGGTTCTCCAGCTTCGGCTTGAGCATGAGCACCCGCTGTCCACGCTCATGATAGTTGTACTGCACCATAATGGCGTTGGCGGTCTTGCTGGAGCCCATCGCTCCGTACCGGAAATACAGCTTGGCCATGGAACGGCACCTCACCTTTCACATCATAAGGCCATCATACCACAAAAGCGTGGGGAAGGATAGGTCTTGACAAGATGTTTTCGTCAGATTTCGGAAAGATCAGCCGATCTGACCCAGTTGATCTGCGCCCACGGCACATGGCAATAGCCGCCGGGATTCTTGTCCAGATACTTCTGATGGCTCGCCTCCGCCGGGTAAAAGCACGCCAGCGGGCAGGCTTCCACCGCCAGCGGCGCGTCATGGTGCGCCTGCAGCTTCGCCAGCTCCTCCCGGACAACGGCTTCATCCGCCGGATCGCACCAATAGATGCCCGTGCGGTACTGGTTGCCCACATCCTCGCCCTGCCGCTCGAAGGAGGTCGGATCAATGATGCGGAAGAACAGCCGCAGCAGCCTGTCCAGCGGCAGCGCGTCCGCGTCATACACCACGCGCACCGTCTCCGCATGGCCGGTATCGCCCTTCTTCACCTGCTCATATGCCGGAGCATTCAGGTGTCCATTGGCAAAGCCGACCTCGGTCGCCAGCACCCCCGCAATCCCGGACATGTACTTCTCCACGCCCCAATAGCAGCCGCCGGCCAGATAGATGGTACGCTCATTCATGCGGTGCGCCTCCCGTCGGAATCAGATTGTACCCATGATAGCATATTTTCCGTCCAATGGCAACAGGCAGGCTGTTCACCTTGACAATCCCCCTGCAACGCGATACAATTTCCATAGATGCGGCATACCGCACCGACCATCCTATGATATACGAACGGAGAGCCAGCATGGAGCATCAGCCCCTGATCAGCGTCGTCATTCCGGTCTGGAACGGCGCGCCCTATCTGGAGAGATGCCTGACGAGCATTCTCAGCCAAAGCGTCAAGGATCTCGAAATCATCGTCGTGGATGACGGAAGCAAGGACGATACCTGGACCATCCTGACCTGCATGGCGCAGAGCGATGCACGGATTCATCCCATCCATCAGGAGAACGCAGGCGCATCCGCAGCGCGCAACACGGGTCTGGAGCAGTGTCAGGGCGAATTCGTCGCCTTCGCCGATGCGGATGACGAGGTGCCCGAGGGCGCCTACGAACGGCTGCTGAGCTCCGCCCGGGAGCATCAGAGCGACCTCGTGCTTGCGGCCTATACGGAGGTGCTGGCGGGCACCCGTTCCCTGCGCTGCCTCAACAGGCAGGACGAAGCCATCGGGCAGGAGGAATTCCTCCGCCGTCTGGAACGGCTGGCAAACAGCTTTTATTATGGCGTGCTATGGAACAAGCTGTTTCGCGGCGATATCATCCGGGAACACAAGCCCCGCTTTACCCCCGGGCTGAACTGGGGCGAGGATTTCGTGTTCGTCATGGATTACCTCGCCCATTGCCGCCGCTACAGCTATGTCACCACCCCTGTGTACGACTATATCCGCAACCCGCACGGGCTGGTCATCCGGCAGCTGAAGCGAAGCATTCTGCACCCCTTCGCATCCCTGAAGGACCGCTGGCTGGTCTACAGCGCCTATGTCCGGCTGTTCCGGCGCGTCGGCGCCTATGAGCAGTACCGGCACAAGCTGTGGCGCTACATGATCCGCTTTACCCTGCGCAACTGACGCGCCCGAAGGAGTCACCATCCCATGATCGACGACGCATGCTACATGGCCCCGCTGCATCTGGCGGGGCGTCTGATTCTCGAATACGGTGGCGAGACCTACCGCGTGGAGGAAACGATCACCCGCATGGGGCACGCCTTTGGCTTCAGCGAGGTGGAGAGCTTCGCCGTGCCCAGCGGCATCTTTATCAGCTACCGCAAGTCCGACGGCACCATCGAAACCGCCGTCAAGCGCGTCCGCAAGCGCGCCACGGATCTGACCCGGGTGGATGCGGTCAATGCCATCTCCCGCCAGATGGAACAGGAGCACCTCTCCTGTGAGGAGGTGCTCTCCCGCCTGCAGGAGATCGAGAACCGATCCACAGGACTGAACAGATTTCAGCTGACGCTGGCTGTCGGCGTTGCTGCGGGCGGCTGGGCTGTGATGTTCGGCGGCAGCTGGCCGGATCTGCTCACTGCCTTTATCGTCTCGCTGCTGGCCCAGGGGCTGACCTATCTGATGGACGAGGTGGGTATGCGCTCCTTTGTCTCCACGCTTGTGGGCAGCTTTCTGGTGACGGTTCTGGCCATGCTGACGCATCTGCTGACAGGCAGCCTGAATGTGGACGCGACGGTCGCCTCCTGCCTGATGCCCATGCTGCCCGGCCTGGCCATGACGAACGCCGTGCAGGATACGCTGCGCGGCGACATGCTCTCCGGCATCACCTCGGCGACCAGCGCCCTGCTGACGGCCTCCATGATCGCCGCCGGTGCGCTGATCGGTACGACGCTATTCCACCTGCTGACGGGAGGCGCACTGTGATGAGTCACATTCTCTCGCTGGTCGGACAGGGGTTCATCATCTTTCTGGCCAGCTCCGTGGGCACCTACGGCTTCGCCCTCTTCATGCATGCCCCCAAAAAGGCCTGGCTGCCCGCCAGCGTCATCGGCGGACTGGCGTACCTGCTGTACTGGGCGCTGCTGCAGCTGAGCGTCTATGAACCGCTGGCGATGTTCCTGGGAGCGCTGCTGGGTTCCCTGCTGGGTCAGTACTGTGCCCGCCGGATGCGGATGATTGCCACGGTCTTCCTGCTGCTGGGCATGATCCCGCTGGTGCCCGGCCTGGGGCTGTACCGCTGCATGAGCTACCTTGCGCAGGCTATGTATTCCGAAGGTGTGAACGCCCTCGTCCGGGCGATGGTCGATATTGTCATGATCGCCTTCGGGCTGGGCATCGGCAGCTACCTGTTCCGCACCTTCAGCCGGTTCCACCCCATCCGGGAGGTGCTCCGCAAATGAGCATCACCCTGATCGCAGTCGGGAAAATGAAGGAAAAGCCCTATCGCCAGATGGCTGACGAATACCTCAAGCGCCTGAGCCGCTATGCCCGGATGGAGGAGATCGAGCTGCCCGATCTGCCGGAACCGGCCAATTCCTCCCCGGCCATCGAAGTCCAGATCCGGGACAGGGAGGGGGAGGCCATCCTCAGCCGCATCAAGCCCGGCGATTATGTCATCGCCATGACCATCCCCGGGAAGCAGTGGGAATCCCCCGGCCTGAGCCGCCACATGGACGAGCTGATGAACCACGGGCAGTCGAACCTTGTGTTTCTCATCGGCGGTTCTCTGGGCCTGTCGGACAGGGTGCTTGCCCGGGCGGACGAGGAGATGTCCATGTCGAAGATGACCTTCCCCCACCAGCTGGCGCGTGTGATGCTGCTGGAGCAGCTGTACCGCGCCATGAAGATCCGCGCCGGTGAGCGGTATCACAAATGAGCACGCTGTGACATCTGCGTCGCCCCTCACCAGATCCACTGATGGCGTTGAGCACCCATGCTCGGCGCCCTTTTTTCGTTTGCCCACAATTTTTGTACATACCCCTTGACAAGGTGCGCAAACTGAGATAGAATAAAGCTGCCGAAAAGGTCAAAGATAGTCAAACCTTCAAAAGGAGGTATGCATGATGAATATGAACCAGTTTACGCAGAAAACCATCGAAGCCATCCAGCGGTCGCAGCAGATCGCGGTGGAATACGGTCATATGCAGGTGGATCAGGAGCATGTGATGCTGGCGCTGACCGAGGACCAGGGCGCGCTGATCCCGCAGCTGCTGGGCAAGTGCAGCGTGTCGGTGGATTCGCTTCGGGCCGCGCTGAACGACGCGGTCAGCCGCATCGCCCGTGTATCCGGCCCCGGCCGCGAGGCGGACAAGGTCTACATCTCCCCCGATCTGGAAAAGGCGCTGGTGGAAGCCGAAGCCCGCGCAAAGCAGATGAAGGACGAATACCTGTCCGTGGAACACCTGTGGATGGGCCTGTGCGCGAAGCCGAACAGCCGGGTGAAGGACATCCTGAAGCGGATGGGCTATGACGAAAAGGCGTTTCTGAAGGCGCTGTCCGAGGTGCGCGGCGCGACCCGCGTCACCACGGACAACCCGGAGGGCACCTACGACGCGCTGAAGAAGTACGGCACCGATCTGGTGGAGCGCGCCCGGCAGCAGAAGCTGGATCCGGTCATCGGCCGTGACGCGGAGATCCGGAACGTGATCCGCATCCTGTCCCGAAAGACGAAGAACAACCCGGTGCTGATCGGTGAGCCCGGCGTGGGCAAAACCGCCATTGCGGAAGGGCTGGCCCAGCGGATCGTGCGCGGCGACGTGCCCGATTCCCTCAAGGAGCGCACGATCTTCTCCCTGGACATGGGCAGCCTGATCGCCGGCGCGAAGTTCCGGGGCGAATTCGAGGAGCGCCTGAAGGCCGTTCTGGCGGAAATCAAAAAGAGCGAGGGCCGTATCATCCTCTTCATTGATGAGCTGCACACCATCGTCGGCGCCGGCAAGGCGGATGGCGCGATGGACGCAGGCAATCTGCTCAAGCCCATGCTGGCCCGTGGCGAGCTGCACTGCATCGGCGCAACCACGCTGGACGAGTACCGCCAGTACATCGAAAAGGACGCCGCGCTGGAGCGCCGTTTCCAGCCCGTGATGGTGGGTGAACCGACGGTGGAGGACACCATCGCCATCCTGCGCGGCCTGAAGGAGCGCTACGAGGTGTTCCACGGCGTGAAGATTCAGGACGCCGCGCTGATTGCCGCGGCGACCCTGTCCAACCGCTACATCACCGACCGTTTCCTGCCCGATAAGGCCATCGACCTGGTGGATGAGGCCTGCGCCATGATCCGTACGGAGATCGACAGCCTGCCCGCGGAGCTGGACGATGTGCGCCGCCGCATCATGCAGCTGGAGATTGAGGAAGCGGCGCTGAAAAAGGACGATGATCAGCTGACCCAGGCGCATCTGGCAGAGGTGCAGAAGGAGCTGGCGGAGCAGCGCGACGTGTTCAACCAGATGAGCGCGAAGTGGGACGCGGAGAAGAACGCCATCGGCAAGGTGACGAAGCTCCGCGAGGAAATCGAGCGCGTGAACGGCGAAATCGAAAAGGCGGAGCGCACCTATGACCTCAACCGCGCCGCCGAGCTGAAATACGGCGAGCTGCCGAAGCTGAAGAAGGAGCTGGCGGAGGAGGAAGCCATCGCGGAGGCCTCCAAGGGCGAGGACAGCCTGCTGCGCGACCGCGTGACCGAGGAGGAAATCGCCCGGATCGTCGGACGCTGGACGGGGATTCCCGTCAGCAAGCTGATGGAGGGCGAGCGCGAAAAGCTGCTGCATCTGGAGGATGTGCTGCATGAGCGCGTCATCGGTCAGGATGAGGCCGTCACCCGCGTGTCGGAAGCCATCCTGCGCTCCCGCGCGGGCATTCAGGACCCGAACCGTCCTCTGGGCAGCTTCCTGTTCCTGGGCCCGACCGGTGTTGGCAAGACAGAGCTGGCCAAGGCGCTGGCACAGGCGCTGTTCGACGATGAGAAGAACATGGTGCGCATCGACATGTCCGAGTACATGGAGAAGTTCAGCGTTTCCCGCCTGATCGGCGCACCTCCCGGGTATGTCGGCTATGACGAGGGCGGTCAGCTGACCGAAGCCGTACGCCGTCATCCCTACTCCGTCGTGCTGTTTGACGAGGTGGAAAAGGCGCATCCCGATGTGTTCAACGTGCTGCTGCAGGTGCTGGATGACGGCCGGATCACCGACTCCCAGGGACGGACGGTGGACTTCAAGAACACCATCCTCATCATGACCAGCAACCTGGGCAGCGAGTACCTGCTGAACGGCATCGTGGACGGCGACATTTCGCCCGAGGCCCGCGAGGCGGTCGACCGGCTGCTGAAAACCCACTTCCGCCCCGAGTTCCTCAACCGCATTGATGAGATTGTGTATTACAAGCCCCTGACCAAGGCGCAGATTGCCTCGATCGTCGCGCTGATGCTCAAGGGTCTCAACAAGCGGCTGGCCGACAAGCAGCTGCGCGTGGAGCTGACGGATGCGGCCATGAACACCGTGATTGACCAGGGCTTTGATCCGGCCTTTGGTGCGCGTCCGCTCAAGCGCTACCTGCAGAGCAAGGTGGAGACGCTGGTCGCCAAGCGCATCATCGCCGCCGACGTGAAGCCCGGCGACGTCCTCACCGTGGATGCGGATGAGAACGGCAACCTGTTTGTGACCTGGTAATCCCATCGCGGCTCTCCTGCAACCTTTGCGGGAGGGCCGCTCTGCGTGTCGAAAAAGTGCTTAAGGCACTTTTCCGAGGCATGGCACTCCGTCACTGTCAGGGCTGCAAGCAGCCCTGACGGCCGTTCCTCCGTGTAA
>JBJEUF010000064.1:0-3960 GCA_051883695.1 Aristaeellaceae bacterium | reverse complement strand
AGAAACCCACTTCGGCAAGCGTCCCGACGATCATCATCACCAGCGGCACCATGAACATGAGGATCATTTCAACGGTGAGCAGCAGGCAGGCGGTTTTGATGCGTCCGGGGCGCTTTTCCATGCGGCGGCGGGTCAGCTCGCGCTCCTTGGTGCGGATGTCGCGGGAGAGAACGGCGAGGCTGGTCTGCTGATCGGTGCCCTGATCCACGCCCAGAAGCACCATAATCAGGGCCGAAAGATTGCTGGACTGCACGCGCCCCTCCATGCGGCGCAGGGCAAGCTCCTGATTGCCGGTCTGAAGATCGGTCAGCAGCACGTCCAGCTCCTGTGCAAGCACCTTCCCGGCGACCCTGCGGTAGCGGCTGAAGAAGCCGATCAGGTCGTGGTTGTTGCCCAGCGTGCACTCCATGGTGCCCACCATGCGGGGCAGCTCCGCATCGATGGCCTGATTCAGCCTTTCAACGCGCTTGCGCAGCTTGTTGGTGGACTGGAAGTATGCGAGGATGCCGACCACGCAGGTCAGCGCCGTCAGCCACGGGATGCCCAGCGGAATGAACGCAAGCCCCAGCATCGCAAGCAGCAGGCTCTTGGCGATCATTCCGGCGGAGTATTCCTCCGGGGAGATCGGAATGCCCAGTCGGGCGAAGTCCGCCGCATAGCGCTGCCGCTTGTATTCGCTCATGGGCAGAAGCCGGGTGATGAGGTTCGTGATGGGCCGCAGGGTTCGGGCGGTCTGCTCCTCGAAGGAGGGCTTGCCGTGGGGATAGCGGATCAGAGCGCGCACGTTCCTGCCGGGCAGATAGAGGCAGTCGCTGACAATCCTGTACAGCCCGAAGGAGATCAGCAGGACAACGCAGATTCTCAGGATCAGACTCATCTTGCAATGTCCTCCTCATCCACGGAATTTGCGCGGGACACCCAGACGGAGGTGATCAGCACGGTGGCCAGCACCACGGCCAGCGTGATCTTGCCGGGGATGGTGTCCATCAGCATGGCGTACCAGTCCGGGATCATGAAGCCCATCATGGGAATGCTGCCGAGCACCAGAAGCACGGTGACGACGTAGTCGCTCATGTGCTTGCGCAGCGTGGTGTCCACCTCAAGCTGAATCTGGCGGGCTTCGGACAGGCGCTCGACGACGCCCGAGAGCGTCCGGTTCAGGCTCACGTCATCCTGACACTGGATGAGGGCGTTGCACCACTCCGTCCAGTACCAGTTGTCGGAGGCTTCGCGCATGTGCTGGATGGCGCGGATGGCGTTTCCGTCCACATACTGCATGTCCGCGGCAAACCTCTGGAAGATCGTGTTGACCGGCGCGGGCAGCATGGGCAGCACATTCTCCACGGCGGTCAGCAGATTGCCGGTGGCGACATAGCTGTTGGTGACGCTGCTCATGGCCATCTCCAGCTTTTCGTTCACCATGCGCTTGTAGTCCGCCGTCCGCATGCGGATGATGGTCAGCGGGGTCATGGCAAGTCCCACGCCCAGCACGATGCTGACGAGGATGTTGTCGATCACCATGCCGAACAGGAAGCCGGCGACCGCCATCAGGATCGCCATGTTCCGGTAGGTGGAGACCTGTTCGCCCATGCCGGATGCGTCCAGCATGGTCACGGCCTCCTCCAGCATCCGCTGGACGGCGGAGGGCTTCCTGCCGGTGATGAAGCGGATTCGCTTCTTGCGGTTGACCTCGCGTTCAAAGGGCTTTTTCAGTTCGACCGTCACATCCCGGGGCCGCACATCCATCAGGATGAACAGGCCCGAAGTGACGAACAGGGCGCATATCAGGCAGGCGGTCATGCTTTCACTCCTTTCTGCCCGGCGGGATCGGTCTGCAGATGCTTCACAAGCTCGGGATCGGCGTCGTTGCTCAGGAGAATCTCGGCGGTGCGGGATGAGATGGGTGCTTTGCGAACCCATTTCCACTGATCGCCCTCCTGCACATACTGATAGATCAGCCGCGTCTTTGCCATGCCGTCCATCACGCCGTAGGCCTCCGCAATCTCCGTGATGCAGCGGTGCCGGGTGCCGACCTTCTTGCAGAACACGGCGATGGGAAACGCCTCGACGATCAGGCTCATCAGCAGCTGCGGCAGCATGTTCGTGTCGCTCATCTGGCACATGGTCAGGATTCGGGCATAGGTCTGGGACGCGCTGTTGGCATGCAGCGTGCTGGCCACGGTGTGCCCGGTTCGGGCCGCCTCCTGTGAGCCCATCGCCTCCGCGCCGCGCATCTCCGCCATGGTGATCACGTCCGGGCTCAGGCGCAGGGAGGTGCGCAGCAGGTACTGCATGTCGATGTTCAGTCTGGGATCGTCGCTGGGGCGCGTGCAGAGGGACTGGATGCTCTTGATCTTCTGCCCGGCCTCGTTCTCGGGATTCACGATCAGGATCTCCCGCGTCTCCTCGATGGTCACGATTCTCTGGCGCTCGTCCAGATTGTTCAGCAGATAGGACAGCAGCGTGGTCTTGCCGGAGGCCGTCTTTCCGGCGACGCTGATGGAAACGCCGTGGTTCAGGCAGAGCGCCAGAAAGTCCAGCACCTCCTCCGAGGCCGTTCCCCAGCGGATGAGCTGGTCGCGGGTCACGTTGGTCAGGCGCTGCTTTCGGATGTCGATGCTGACGCCGTCCTCCGCAGGAATGATCGGCGGCAGCATGGCCGTGATGCGCACGCCGGTGGTCAGATGGGCTTCGACGACCGGGTTCATGGTATCCAGCGTCTTTCCCGCCAGCCGCACCAGCCGTCTGGCGATGTCCTGCCCCTGCTCGGCGCTCTCAAAGCGCAGGCTGGTCTTGCCGCGCCCGTCCCCGTCCACGATTTCGATGTCGTCATAGGCGTTGACAAAGATCTCCTCCACTTCGGGATCGGCCAGCGGCTCCTCCAGAATGGAATAGCCCGCCATGTCGTGATACAGGCGGGTGGTCAGCTCCTGAACGCTCATGCCGGTGACAAAGACCTTCTGGTTCGTCAGGAACTGCTCGATCAGGAAGCGCACATGCTCGCGCGCCTGCTCCTGAAGGACGGTTTCGGCGAGCGTCGATGCGAAGTGCTCGCTCAGGTAGCTCTGGGTGAGCGACAGCGCCCTTGCGTAGGAGTGATCCTCCGCTGCTTCGGCGGCCTCGCTCGCGCTGTTGTAGAGGATTTTGGAAAGCGTCTCGCTCAATCATCCCACCTCCATGGCAGGCGCAGGGGAAGCGTCCGCGATGCGGTTTTCGATTTCCCGATACAGCCTGTGCAGGTTGTTCGACCAGATCAGGCCGTCCCTGCGGTCGGCTTCGGTGGCAAGCCGGCATTCGTCGTGCGCCTGCGCCACGTCCCGGCAGAAGCGAAATTCTGCGGCAAAGCGGATTCCCAGCTGCTTTTCAACCTCGCCGGTCAGGTGAAAGGGCATGGTCATCACCGCAATGGGGATGGCCCTGTCGAGCGCGCCGGCGTCGCTCAGCATGGGCCGGATCGAGCCGTACCAGTAGACCGCCTCCACGTTGGGCACGATGGGCAGGAGAATGACGTCCGCCTCGTGCAGCATGACGGGCAGGAACGGATCGTTGCGCTGCACGGAGCAGTCCAGAATCACGGTGCCCAGCATCTTCTCGCTCTGGAGCAGGAAGTCCCGCGCCCGGTCGACGGCTTCCAGCCCGATCTCAAAATCCGTGTAGGCGTCGCCGTCCGAAAGACCTGCGAAGAACAGGCCGTCGCAGTCGGGGCACTGGTGGAAGTACGGGCGAATCTCATTGCTGCCCAGCCGGTTGAGAAAACGCCCCAGCGAGCGCTCCGCGTCCAGCTTCTTTCCGGGCAGATGCACCGGCAGCGTGGGATGGCTCAGACAGCTGTCGATCACGCCGACCGTATTCCTGCTGGCGTAGACGCTGCCCAGCGCATCGGCGATGGTCGTCTTGCCAACGCCGCCGCAGCCCCAGATGGCGATAATCATTCGCCCACCTCCGGATCGTTGAGGTCAA
>JBJEUF010000063.1:0-16534 GCA_051883695.1 Aristaeellaceae bacterium | reverse complement strand
CCAACTTTTTTCTGCTCAACCCCTCATGAGGGGTTGACTTTTCATAGTTGGTCTTACCACATCCACAGCCTGCTGCCCCGCAGTTTGGCAATAGCCTCAGCAAAGTAGTAGTCCGCGTAGACCATGGTGAAATGGTGGTGCTTGTCATGATAGGCGCCGCTGCAGTTCAGCACGATGCTGTCGCAGCCTTCGCTCCAGTCCGCGCGCTTTTCATCGATGGCACGCAGAATCAGGAGGGCCTTTTCCAGATACAGCGCCCGCTTCCGGGCCGGAATGCGCTCTGCTTTTGCCAGCTCCAGCAGGCCTCCGGCAATGACGCAGGCCCCGCAGGAATCCTCCCAGGCGGGCTCCGCGGGCTGGCGGAAGTCAACCGGAATGATGCCGCTGTCCGGGATGTGGGGAATGATGGAATCCGCGATGCGCTCCGCCGTGCGCAGATAACGCTCCTCGCCGGTATGGTGATAGCTGATCATGAAGCCATACACACCCCAACCCTGTCCGCGTGTCCAGGACGAGCCGTGAGCATAGCCCTGCCCGCCCAGAGAATGCAGATACCTGCCGCTTTCAGGATCAAACACAACAATGTGGCGGACGGAGCCGTCCTGCCGCACAAAGGCGTTCATCGCGGTGTCCGCATGACGCATGGCGATGTGACGAAAGCGGGGATCACCGGTCTGCTCCGTTGCCCAGTAGAGCAGGGAGAGGTTCATCATGCAGTCGATGATCGCCCAGCCGCTGTTGTCCCCCTCTCCGCCGGGCGTGCTGTTCCAGGCGCGGATGTAATTGCCCGCCGGATTGAATCGGCCTGCCAGCAGATTGGCTGCGTGCAGCGCACGCTTGAGGGAAACCGGGTTGCCCGTCAGGTCATAGTCCGCCGCGGCAGTGGGACGCCACATGAAGCCTACATCATGATGCAGACCGTAGAAGCTGTCAAAGCATGCGTCCATCTTCTGCTCGGAGATGGCGGCGATCTCCGCGTACCGACGGTCGTTGGTTTCATGGTACATCAGCCACATCAGCCCGCCCCAGAAGCCGTTCGTCCACCAGGCCAGACCGTCGCCCTCGCTCCATACCCGATCCGTGGCTGAACGGTCATCATGCACGCCGTTCACGGTCAGATAGGGAATTTTGTCCCGGGACTTCTCGTGAACCCATGCCATCTTGTTTTCCAGCTTGCACCACACGTCTTCCACCCAGGCCCGTTCCTGGTTGCTCAAGGTCAATTCCGTCCACATTCCGATTGCTCCTTTTCATGATGTTCGCCGCTCAGGCGCACGGTAAAGCCATCCGCCGCATTTGCCCTGACCCGCAGGAAGGGGATGCACTGGGGCTCTTCGCCGGGATGCATGGGCGTGACGCGGCCTTCCTCCGCCCAAATGGCCAGCACGGGACTGAGGATGTTCACCAGCAGATCGGCGCCATCGTAGCCCTTGCCCCGCACGCTGGCCCCGCATCCCGTGCAGGTGATGGTCGCCCCCTGTACCAGCATGGGCAGGCAGAAAAGCACCTCGCCGGGATAGCCCGTCACCCGATCCTCAATGACCACGGTGCCATCCGCCTCCAGCGTCAGCTGGCGAAGGTGGAAGCCACGCCCATCCGGGTCACCGATGCGCATGCGAATCCGCTGCACCGGATCGCCCAGGGACAGTTCCAGCAGCTCGGAGGAGGCCGGCGTATCGCACCAGCCACGCCTGCGGGTATAGTTGCCGGCGGACAGATTGATGGCCGTGCTGTCCTCGTCCGGTGCCCTGTCCGACGCAAAGAGCATACAGGCGTGAGACAGGGAGCTGATGTGCCACTGCGTTGTCGCGTCGAAATAGCCCTCAATGCCCGAGTCCATCACCAGCGGCAGGTCGCGCCAGTAGTAGATGAAGGAGCCCTGATCCAAATGGCCGTGGCCAATTCTGCGCGGGCTGCACATGACCGCCAGGCATGCGGCTCCGTTGCGCATCAGTGTCAGACCCACATCCGGGAAATGGCGGCTCTGTGTCCGATATGCCGTGTCGCAGGGGACTGAACCGCTTGCCGGCGTACGCAGCAGCAATTCCGCCACGACGGATTCTCCCCCGGGCTCCCGGGACGGACATCCGGCCCGCTGCCAGGTTTCCAGCATCTGCGCGCCCAGCTGTGGATTGTTCCGGGAAACCCGCGCCGCCCAGCCGCCCAGCAGATGATATTCGCTGCCGCCGCCCAGCTTGTGATCCCCGAAGGGCGGGGTGCTGATGTGCCCGTCGAAATAGGGGCAGGGCGGTAGCTGGGTGCCGATGGTATAGGCGAACATCCTGTCCAGATGATGGGTGGAAAACCAGTCCTTCCCGGTCTCGTGCTCCCAGAAGCGGGAAAAGGTGCACAGATGCTCCAGCGCCGCGTGGTGATAGCGCAGGGACTCCGGCCAGGAGCCATCATGGTTCAGGTTGACGCACAGCTGGGCGGACAGGATCTTTTCAGCGTTCATTACCCACATTTTTCGATGGGGGATGCCCGGCACGGCAGATGCCAGCATCGCCGCGCCAATGCACATGTCGGTCTGCCAGTTGCCCGTACCCCGCTGAGCCCGCTCATCCGTCAGGCAGGTGCGGTCCCGCAGATCAAGCACATCATGAATGAGGAAGCCACACAGCTCGTGCAGCTGCCGGTTCTCCGCTTCGTCCATCCGCTGCCGGACAAGGGCGCAGGTCATCGCGGTGGCCGCCAGATTGCGCCCCGCCTGTACCGCGCCATAATTGTCCCGATCCTCCGGCCGCCGGTTGTGCATCAGCCAGTACAGCGCGCCCTGGGCAAAATCGTCCAGAAAGAGCAGCATCAGCCGAATGGCCTTGCGGGCATAGGCTTCTTCCCCGGTCACGGCATAGCAGATCGCGTTGCACTGCATGTCCAGATTGAAGAAGATGACCGGATACCAGGCCTTGCGGTTATAGGAAAACACATGCCGACCAACCTCAGTGCCCTGCGCATCGGCGAAGCTGAGCAGCACCCGGATGTCCTCGCGGAGCTTTTCCCGCTGATCGACCATGAAATGCAGCGTACACATACTGCCGCCACTGACAGCAAAGTTCACCCCGGAGGTCAGGCTGGATGTATCGCCGCCCATGGTCAGCTCCGCCTCGCCGGACTGGTCTCCCGTGTCCGCGCTGCTGATGCGCAGCTTCCGCACCCGCCAGTTGCGTTGCTCGGGAAAATCAAAGCGAATCTGCAGGAATACAGCCCCCTCGGGCACCGAAAAGTTCAGCCCCTTGGCGGTATCGCTGAACAAATCCTCGTCGGAGGGAAGTTGCGCGTGGCTTCCCCATGTAGCATCCCAGATGCGCTGCACACCCTCCTCTGTCGTGCGGTCGGCAATGCGGCGGATATTGGCGTACACGTCTTGTAGCTCCGTGTCACGAGGAAGGCGCGCGCGGATATCCTGCCACTCCGTTGGGGAGAACAGCAGCAGATCCTCCGTATCCTGCTCAAAGGTCATCCCGGGGATGCTGCGCGGGACATCCGACTCCTCGGGATCAGTGCAGCTCTTGACAAACCAGGCCAGTGCCTTTTCCAGCCCATAGGTTTCCGCCTGCCCGGGCTGCTGGTCAAAGCCATACATCACCGGATGGGAAAGCATGTACTGCATCCAGTCCTCCTGTGTCATGCGCAAGAATGCCCGGCTGCCCGACAGGTGCACCAGCGGCTCGCCGCGAAGCACGGTTTCCGACTGGGCCATCATGTCCTCCAGCATGGCGCGGTTGCAGGGCGTTGCCGCGGTGCCATACTGCGCAAGCGCTTGCCTTGCCTGTATCAAGAGTGCTTCAAGTCTGTTTTCCATCAGTTCTTCTCCTCAAAAAAGCGATCCCGATATTCAAGCGGCGTCATACCCGTACTGCGCCGGAACACCTTGGTGAAGTAACCGTTGTCAGAAAAGCCGCAGCGGGCGGCAATCTCCTTGGAGCGATAATGCTCATTCCGCAGAAGCTTCTGGGCTTGCTCGATGCGGTAATTGGTCAGGTAACACTTGATGGTTCTGCCGGTCTCGTTTTTGAAGCAGGTATTCAGGTAGGCGGGCGTCAGATGGACGGCTTCCGCGATGTCGGGCAGGCTCAGCTCCGCGTCTGGTAGTTGGCGCGGATGAACGAAATCGTATCCCGGATGCAGCGGCTGCGCGTTTCCGTTTCACCCTCGCGGCTACACAGCAGGATGGCATTGGTCAGTAAGTTGTGAAGGACGTTGATGTTCCTTGCCCCGGAGACAGTCTGCCAAAGCTTCTCCGGCTCAATGGGCTCGCCCTTGGCGATGGCGATGGCATTGCTCAGATCTGGGTACATTTCCATCGTTGCCTGCAGGAAGGCGAAATAGTAGGATTTCACCATTTCCACCGGATAGCAGCCCTCGCAGACATGCCGGCGGAAGCCGTTTGTCCATTCCAGCAGATTGGGCGACTGGTTTTTCAGCAGCATCTCAAACTCGCTGATTCTGTCCATGTCCAGACTGTCCATGACCAACTGTGCCCCATTGGCACAAAAGGCAAACTGATCCGGATGGAAGAACGCCATCGTCAGCGCTTCCTGCGCCTGCTCGAAGCGCTTCCACAGGTCGGACAGCGGTGCGGGCTGCGGCGCATAGGCAAAGCACTGCACCCGCCTGATGCTCGACAGGCGTTCTGCAAGCTGCTGCCAGTCAGGTGATTTTTCTTCCGGAAGACCCAGTATCAGCACCGCCAGATCGCTGCGCTTCACGCCCAGCAGGGGGAATGTATCCTCCCCGGCGGCGGCAAGCAACTCGCTGCGTGGAATTTCCGCCGATTCACCGCTTCGCTCCGCACCGCATTCACACAGCACGCAGTACCACGATTGCATTTCCTCCGGGATGCGAAACTGCATGGGCAATCGGCTCTGCCGGATAGCAGCGGGATTGCAGGTCAGCATCAGCGTATACAGCTCTCGAGCCTGCTCGGCGTTCTGCTCGTGCTGCCGGTCGCGGTGAACCAGGGAGACCGTCTTTTGCAGCGCATCCTCCAGCTCCGCCATGTTCAGCGGCTTCTGGATGTATTCCACCGCGGAGAGACGGATGGCGCTTTTCAGGTACTCGATTTCCACATAGCTGCTCATGAAGAGAATGTGGGATCCGCCGCAGGCCTTTTTCAGCTCTTCGACAAATTCAATGCCATTCTTCTTCGGCATCCGGATGTCCGTCAGCACAATCTCCGGCTGGAGCCAGGAGGCGATTTCCAGCGCCTGCTCGCCGTCCTCCGCCTGCATGACGTAGTCGATGCCATACTTTTGCCAGTCAATACTGGAGACAATTCCTTCGCGGGTATATCGTTCATCGTCCGCGATCAGGATTCGCATACATGTTTCCTCCTGTCAGCATTATTCCGTCCGGTTGAACCATGTCGCCAGCTGCGCAGCCAGGTCCCGGGTAACCGCTTCCGCCCCGGCATCACGGAGATCGGACAGCATCAGGGTCAGATCGTCCTCCACGGAATCCGTTACGCCGCAGGTCAGCATCCGCCATTTGCCGTCCATGAGCCTGGTGAACGCTTCCAGCGCCAAATTGTGCCGCGACAGATCACAGGTGAAGCCGGTGAAGGGATCGCGGGTATCCTGCTGCTCCATCTGCCCGGCAACAAAGGCCCGTGCCTGCTGCAGACTCTCATTCCAGGAGGCATAGGGGGAGAGACTGTTCAGGAGGAAGCGGTCGTTCTTCAGGCCCGTCCAGCTGCGGAGGATGTTGCTACTGTCAATGCCCTCATAGAAGAGGCTGCCATTTTGATTGACATAGTTCAGCCCCTCCACGCCGTAGCGCACCAGATGGGCATAGCGCTCATCCGTGAACACTTTCTCGAGGAATTTCAGCGCTTCCTGGGCGGACTCGGAGCGGGAAGAGATGGAAACCATGGTGGAGCTGAGCGTTCCTCTGAAATAGGGGAAACCCTCCGCCAGCATCCCGCAGGGCAGGAAGCGCAGCTGATAGTCTGGATGTGAGCCCAGAATAGCGGGAATGTAATACTTGTCCACCGGGTCCAGATGGCTGGTCATGTCAATGCACATGCGATCCTCGGCCATGTCCACATAGTTCTCCCGCTGTGTGCCCACCAGAATGTCCTGCCGAACGATGCCATCCCTGTACCAGCGATGCAGGATGTCCAGGCACTGACGGTATTCCGGCGTTTCGTACCACAGGGACACGCGGCTTGGATCGTCCAGCGGCACGACGAAATGATTTCCTAAATTCGGGACGAACAGATACCTGTTTCCCGCGACCAGGTTCCACAGGTGGTACATGATCCCCTCATCACACACAGGGGCATCATAGCCTTCCTCTGTCGCACGGTACAGGTATTCCTCCAGCGCGGCAAAGTCCGTGAGCTCCGCAAGTCCCCACTTCCGGCGTAGGTCCTCCCGGTACAGCACGCCATAGATGGCGGGAGAGGAGACCATTTCCGGGATGCCGTACAGGCATCCATTTGTGCCAACGATGTTCAGATAGTCCTCCCCCAAAAAGTCGGTCAGGGCGTCTTGCAGCGCCGGCACGCTGTCCAGCAGGGGCTCCAGATCGATATAGGCATGTTTCTGCGCGTAATCGGCATAATTGTTCCATTCACCGCCGCACAGGATGTCCGCCTCGCCGTTCTCAATCACGCGTGACAACCGGATGTCCTCCTGGCCCAGGGTATGTATTCCACCCGCACCCGGAAGCCAAGCTCCGGGATGGTCAGTGCATCCAGCTTCTCATAGAAGCGCGTCATGCCGCAGGCCGGCTCCGTGCCCATGCTGACTACCTGAATGGTTTTCACGGCCTTTTCCGGTTCCGTCGTTGTCTGCGGGCGCAGATAAATCGTCAGGGCGATCCCCGCGATGAGCGCGGCAGTCAGGAATACAGCGGCCATCATGATGAACAGCCCTTTGGAATCGGAACGTCTTTTCTTCACTTCACATCACCTCACAGCGTCTGTCTGGTTCTCTGTCATCGCCGTCGGGTATTGCCCATCCATGACCTCCGCCCGACGCAAAGTTTCCTCCGCGCCTGCCTGCCAGGCAGGGATGGTCAGTGTGACCGTTGTACCAATGCCCTTGATGCTCTGCAATGCCATGACATCCTGGGTATCAAAGAACAGCCGCAACCGTTGCTGGATATTTTTCATGCCGTAGCCGCTGCCGGTTTTGCTGGGTATGGCGCCCACAGTCATGCCTACGCCATTGTCCTTTACCATCAGGGTGATTTTTCCGTCCTTTAGCCTGCCGGTGATGCAAATGAGGCCGCCTGGTGCAGTCCGCTCGCGGATGCCATGGACAATCGCGTTCTCCACCAGTGGCTGCAGCGTGATTTTGGGAATCGCGCAACTGCGGAGCGCGTCGTCCACATCCACCTGGAGGGCGAAGCTGTTGCCGAAGCGCTTCTGCTGAATGCTGACATAGACCGAGCACATCCGCAGCTCATCATCGATGCTGATGACGCTCTTGCCCCGGCTCAGGGTCAGGCGATAGTAGGCGGTCAGGTTCTCTACAGTTTCGGTCACATTGCTCAGCTGACCAGCCTGGGCCATCCACTTAACCATGTCCAGCGTGTTGTACAGGAAATGCGGATTGATCTGCGATTGAAGCGCCAGCAGCTCGACCTGGGAGATTTTCTGACCCAGCCGGAATTGCTCCTGCATCAGGTGCTCCAGTTCTTCCGCCATAACGTTATAGTTGACGGTCAGTTCACCGATTTCGTCCATGCAGTCAATTGGGGTGACAGGAAGATACTGCCCCTGTCCAACCTCATCGAAGGAGCGGTTCAGCCGGTCAATGCGTCCGGTAATATCACTGGCAAGCCTGCTGTAAATCCAACAGGTCATCAGCGCCACCGCCAGCAGGGAGGCCATCAGGAGGGTCAGCGTCTGGAGGGAGCTGTACCAGCTGGCGCTGCGGGGCATCAGGGAGAGCAGGTAGGCGTTGGTATAGGGTACGCGCTGCATCAACACATACCAGCGGCCTTGGGGCGTGTTGAGCATCGTAAAGGAGGTTTGCTGCCAGTCAGCCAAGCTGTCAAACTCCTTGCCAAGCCAGTCGGGCACCTCCGCACAGCTTGCCGCAAGCACGCTTCCCTCCGCCAGCAGGATGGTCATTTGCCCCTCGGTCACGGTGCTGCGCTCCAGCAGCATGCCGATTTCCGGAAGATCCATTTCCACCACCAGATAGGCGGTGTAGTTCAACATATCGTCCGGTGACGCGATGCCAACCGCAGACATAAGGGTGGCAGTTCCGTCCTGACGCACCCAGTTCAGGCGGTTGATCCCCTTGCCCTGGGCAGACCGGCGCAGCTCCTCCGATAGGCCGCTCACCGGCCCGAACCACTCGGACACGCCGGAGAAAATGAAGCCATCATCCACATAGAAGCGAAACCGCTTCATGTTCTGAATGGACGCAATCGTCCCCATGCGATCCAGCACCGTGTCGTAGAGAGCCACCTGCTCGCTCAGGGACATGTCTGCGGGCTGCTTCTGGAAACCCCGGCGGAGCGCGTCGTCATTGGTCAGCGTCGCGGTCGTCTGCCACGCATCATGGAAGCGGTACTCCAGATAGGAGCTTGCCTGCGCATAGCTCAGCTGGGCAGTATCCAGCAAAGACTGCTGGCTCTGTACAGTCAGGCGAAGCATCGCCACGACACTGATCACCTCGAAGGGAAGAACAACGCCAACCAGGAAGATCAGATTCAGTTTGACGGACAAGCGGGCATTGCGGAATTGCCACCAACGTTTCCTCATGCGATTTTCTCAATTTCCGTGCTATGGGGGATTACCTGCCTATTTTCATCGCCGGCTTCTATACTTCATATATACCATATTTACCGCCTGTTTGAAAGGGTAAATTTCGTCAGCAATCTCCCAAACGGTACACAGCAGGAAACATTGGCCTTCCGACACCGAAAGGCCAATGTGCAAGCAGTTATTCAACCCTTGACAGCGCCGACCATCACACCCTTGGCGAAGTGCTTCTGAAGAAGTGGATAGATACAGAGGATGGGCAGCGAGGATACCACGATGGCGGAGTACTTGATGGTTTCGGTGAACGAGTTGGCCACCTCATCGCCATATTCCTTGGCATTGAGCACGTCGGAGTTCTCAATCAGAATCGAACGCAGAATGTTCTGAATGGGCAGCTTTGTGTTCTCCTTGATGTAGATCGACGGATTGAACCATTCATTCCACTTGCCCACGCCGTAGTACAGCAGCACGACAGCCAGGGTCGGGACGATCAGAGGAATGGTGATGCTGAACAGAATGCGAAGCTCGCCCGCGCCGTCCAGATGAGCGGATTCGTACAGACTTTCGGGAATGCTTTCAATAGCGGTTCGGACAATAAAGGCGTTGTACACCGACAAGCAGCCCGGAATAATCAGCGCCCAGAGTGTGTTGTACAGGTGCAGCTCGCGAATGTTCAGGTAGGTGGGAATCAGGCCGCCGGAAAAAATACATGGTGAACATGATGAAAAGCACCAGCGGTTTCTTGAACTTGACATCCTTCGCGGCCATGAAATTGGCGCACAGCACGGTCATGAGCAGGCTCAGGGGCAGATAGATCGCCAGAATCGTCAGAATATTCTTAAAGCCGGATAGAATCAGCGGGTGCTGGAATGTGAGCTTATACGCACCCAGCGTAAACCCCTGCGGCAGCAGCATGATCCCCTTGAATGCCTGCAGGCGGGTGTTGTCACTGACGGAAGCAATGACCACATAGTACATCGGATAGAGGGTTACGATAATCATGAAAAGCATGAAAATCGTATTGAGCACATCAAATACAATGTCGCCTTTTGTTTTCTTAATTTTCATGTGCGATGCCCCCTATCAATACAGTGCGTTGCCGCTGCACTTTTTACTGATGGCATTGGTGATGACCAGGAATACGATATTGACCACGGAGTTGAACAGGCCCACCGCTGTGGAGAAGCTCCACTGGCCACCCTGCAGGCCAACGCGGTAGGTGTAGGTGGAAATGACATCCGCCACTTCGTAGGTCGCCGGGTTGTACAGCAGCAGAATCTTCTCGTAGCCCACGTTCAGGATGCCGCCCATACGCAGGATGAACATCACCATGATGGTGGTCTTGATGCCAGGAAGCGTGATATAGCGCATCTGTGCCAGGCGGCCTGCGCCGTCGATACGGGCAGCCTCATACTGCTCCTGATCCACACCCGCAATCGCAGCAAGGTAAATGATGGAGTTCCAGCCCACCTGCTGCCAGATATCCGACAGAACATAGATGGGATAGAAGTACTTCGATTGCTGTAACAACGGCTCTGCTTTTCCGCCAAACATCATGATGATGGAATTGAACAGACCATCCGACAGGCAGAAGGACTTGATCAGGCCGCAGATGATCACCGTTGCAATGAAATGGGGCAGATAGGTGACTGTCTGCACAGTGCGCTTGAAGGGCTCGCAGTGCACCTCGTTGAGCAGCAGGGCCAGCAGGATGGGGGCCGGGAAGCCAAACAGAATGGTCAGGCTGCTGATGGTAAAGGTATTTTTCAGAATGCGGGGGAAGTCTCGGCTGGTAAACAGGGTGACAAAATGCTTGAAGCCGACCCATTCGCTGCCCGTGATGCCCTTGTTGGGACGGTAATTCTTAAAGGCAATGATTACGCCGTACATCGGCTTGTAGCAGAAGATGAGAAGGTAAATGACCACAGGAAGCAGCAGAATATACTTCCATTTGTTCTTCCGCATATCTCTGGACAGCGATTCCATGAAGGTGGGTTTTCTGCTTGTGATCGTCCGCTGCATCGAATGCCTCCTTTTTCATTGGACAAAGGCGGGATGAATGTCCATCCGGCACAATTCATCCCGCCAGTATTTACCGGTTATGCCAGCTTAGCGCGCGTTCTTGCGGTCCAACTGCGCCTGCTTGATTTCCAGGATGCGGTCCAAACCGAGACGATCGAGCTGCTTGAGGTAGTTCGCCCACACAGCGTCATCCGCAAAGTCGATCTGCCCCAAAATCGCCTTCAGCTTCATTTCCTGCATATAGTCCTTCAGCGCAGTCTCCATGGGCGCCAGCTCGTTGGCTTCCTCCACCGTGGCGGATACGCCGCTGAACTTGTGCTGGGAAGCGGTGGTGTTGGTGTTCCAGGTGTCGATGCATTCCACGACGATGGGCGCGTTCTTCTGCACGTACATGCGCTTGTCCTGGATGCTCGCGGTGGCCCACTGGGTACCGCAGTACTTATCGATGGCATTGTTCACGCCATCAGGATCCTTCATGATCAGGTCAGTGTAGGACAGGACGCCGTTCTCGTCGATGGTGTAGGTTTCGCCCAGGGTGCCGAAGTTGTAGTACATGGCGCCCTCTTCGCTGTAGGCATAGTCCAGGAAACGGATAGCAGTCTCGATATCCTTGCAGGTGGTGGTGACAGCAGCGCCGCCGCCGGTGGTCAGGGGATCAACCTGAGAGAAGGGAGTGATGTCACCCTTGTTCTTGACGGGGTTCAGGATGGGTGTCCACACAGCGGGGGAGCCCAGGGCTTCCAGCTCCTTGACCCAGGTGTTCACGGTGCCGCCAGTGGTGTAGGAAACGCCAACCTCATTGTTGAGCACCTTGGTCTTGAGGATGGTGGAATCAACGGAGGCGAAGTCGGGGTCGATCAAGCCCTCGTCATACCAGTACTTCATGAAGACAAGGTACTCACGCCAACCCTCGTTGGCAGGACCATACTGAACCTTCTGGTCGTCATCCACATAGAACTCTTCCCAGGTATTGAAGGCAGTGCTGATGCCGCTGTCGTAGAGCCAGTCGTTGTTGGTGGAGAAGTAAGCGCCGTAGTGCTCCTTGAAGGCGTGAGCGACCGCGTCCAGCTCGTCCAGGGTTTCCGGAACCGCCAGACCCAGCTCCTCCAGCCAGTCGCCGCGCACCGCCATGCCGCGGAAGGTTGCCAGCCAGGCATCGCCGCGAACCCAGGGGAACATGTACAGCGCGCCCTCGTCGGTGCGGACGGCCTTGTCCACCAGCGGATTCTCCTCCAGGTACTTCTTCAGGTTGGGCGCGTATTCGATGTAGTCATCCAGGTTGACCAGGATGCCGTCATCAATCAGCTCCTGAGGATTGGAGAAGCTGTAGAAAATGATGTCGGGGTAGTTCTCGTAGTCGGTCATCATCAGGTTGTACGCGGTAGCATCGTCCACGCCTGAGGTCGGGAACTCCCATTCAATGTTCACGCCGGTGTTCTCGGACAGCTTCACATGGAAGGGGGACTCCTTGTAGCTGGTATAACGGGTGTAGGGCTTATTGCAGGTAGACCAGTAACGGAGCGTCACATCGGTATCCAGCGGATAGATGCTCTCGCTCTCTTCAGCCACGCTAATCACCGGCAGTGCCGCGACCATGGCCAGAACCAGCAGAAGGGAAAGCAGACGTTTCATGGATGATACCTCCATTTCTATTTGGCATCGCGTGCCATCTGCTTTCATTGTATAGGAATCTGTTTCAAAACGAAATTGGCAGAATAACGGATTCATGGAAATAAAACACGGACTTTTGCCGCGAACGAGCAGATTTTGTCCCAGCCGCACAGCAAAAAGCTCCCCGCGGCGGAGGGGGGATGCCGCGGGGAGCTGGAATGCGGTTGATTTTTCCTGTGTGCGTCCGGGTCAGCAGCACCGCTTCACGCGCGCCACCACAAAGCTGTTCGCGGGCACCGGCAGATTGCCCGCGTAGGCGATGGTGTCCGTGCGGGGGCTGACCTTGTCCGGCGCGACGGGGGAGTTGAAGCTGTCCAGCCCATCTGCACAGGCAAGGGTCTGCAGCGTCATGATGTCCGCCATCTGCCACTGGGTGGGGGGTACCAGCTCGATTTTCTGATCCGCATCGCTGTGATTGACGCACTTGATGATGATTTCGTCCGTACGCTCATCGAGGCTGGCATTCACATACAGGTGAGCCTGCTCCAGCGCCCTGTCCTGCCCGTGCATGGGAAGGGTCACCGTGCCCATGTTCTCGCCGTACATTTTCTGCACATAGTAGCTGGGGGTGCCGTAGGCCTTCTCCTCGTCGAACCAGATCATGTCCGGCGACCACTGGGCATAGCCGATGCGGGCGAACAGTGGCGCGTAGGAGGCCAGCACCACCACGTCCGCATTGCGCTCCACGCCGGTCAGGAACGCCGCCTCCGCCAGGGCGCCCTCCAGATTGTTGGCCTCGGGCAGGTTCATGCCGCTGACGGGATGCGCGGCGTACTCGCCGGAGAACACCTTCACGGTGCGGGGATAAGCATCGTAAAAGTGGACATGGTCATAGAACCAGTCGGGCTTCACGTAGTAATGCTCATCCACGGCGTAGCAGAAGCCCTCCTTCTTTGGGCATTCCCACTTGTAGAAGTTCCATGCGGCCTGATAGCGCTCGGAGGTAATGTCCGGACCCGCGGAGCCGATGAGCTTCATCTCCGGATAGACCGCGTGAATGGCCTGCTCGAAGGCCGTGTACCGGGCAAAAAAGTCCACCTTGTCCGTCTGCCACTGCTCATTGCCGATGCCCATCATGGTCAGCCCAAAGGGCGCAGGATGGCCCATCTGCGCACGCACGCCGCCCCAGCGGCTGTTCGCCGGGCCGTTGGCGAACTCGATGAGATCCAGCGCGTCCTGGATGAACTCGGCAAATGCCGGACCGTCCATCTCCACCAGCTCATAGGACTGGTACTGGCAGGCAAGACCTACATTGACCACCGGCAGCGGCCTGGCACCGATCATTTCGCACAGCAGGAAGTACTCATAGAAGCCGATGCCCAGCGTCTGGTTGTAATGTGCATACCGGGTGTGCCAGCCATTCTCCTCGTTCGTGCCGTGAACGGCCCAGCGGTTGAAGTTGCTCCTGCGGCCTTCCGGCACACCCACGCTCTCCTTCCAGCGGTAACGGTTCTCCAGCGTATTGCCCTCAATGATGCAGCCACCCGGAAAGCGCAGGAAGCCAGGATGCAGTCCCTTGAGCAGCTCAAACAGATCCCTGCGGAAAACACCTGCCACGGCATCCGCAGGCATCATGGAGATGAAGTCGAACTCCACCACGCCAGGCTGATCCAGCGTCATCACGAACCGGGCGCCGGACACGGTTTCCCTTGCTTCCAGGGTGAGCTCGTACCGAACCCATTTCTGCCATGTCTTTTCCGGCGCGTGGACGCATGCCACCCTGCCCTGCGCAAAGACCTGCTGTTCCTTCTCCACGGAAACCGTCAGATCACCCTGACAGCGCACCATCCGGGCATAGAAGGAGACGTGGTACGTCATTCCCTTCTCCAGATGAATACCGCTGTAGGCCTGATTCCAGAAGCCTTGTCCCGCCTGCGTAGCCGTAAAGCGCAGGTAGTGCGGATTTGCCCGGTTGACCGGACTGCCCATGACATAGGCCATATTTCCTTCGCCGCAGACCGTGGTGGGATACCAGCCATAGCCGCAGTCGTGGACGGTATAGTAATCGCCCACGGTTCCGCTGCAATCAAGGAATTCAAACGAGCGGTTCTCTATCATTTCGGCGTACAAACCGCCGTCCGCCGCGTAGTTGATGTCCTCGAAGAACAAGCCAATCATTCCGGGCTGAATCGGGACGCCTTTTTCATTGGTAAGGTGTAGTTGCATGGGGGTGTCATCCTTTCAACATATATCACGATGTGTCCTTGGGTTGTGCAGACCGGGCAGGGGACAGCCTCCGCTCTCCCAAGTAAAGGAGAACTGGATGGGAGGCAGCCGGTTTCCGGGAGCGCAATCCCATATTCGACCTTCACGCATCAATTCCTGCTTCTGGTTAATGATACATAGGGGAAAATGCATCGGAACGAGCAAGGCAAACGCTGCTCACCGATGGAGAATTTAGGAAAAAGCACTGCACGCCTATCATGTTTCATCAGCATCTTCAGGGATAGAGCTTTCACTCAGGAATTATCTATCGTCTCTTTCAGCCTGCTGCCTCTTTCTCTCGCGGATGAACCCCCTCTTGACAACTTCCAGCTTGCGGATATTCTCTTCCTGTCCGCGAAACTCGTAGTCAAGCATAAACCGCTCCTTGTTGAGATGCTTCATAACTGTCTGCCAGCCCTTGTAGTCCAATCGTTCTCCGTCAGCCTCCCAGCGGTTCAGCGTTTCATCCGCTTGCCGATACTTGTGCAGCTCGAACTCATGCTCCCGCTCATAGGCACTGGCCTTGCTGCCAGAGAGTTTGCTCCACGCATTGTGATACCGCTGGTATTTCTTCCATGCGCGGGGTATCCATCATGATGCTCCCGTTCACCCCGGTCAGCGCCACGATGGTCATGCCCACCATGAGGGTGATGTCGCCGCTGCCGTACACGATGATGACCGGCTCGGCGCGCACAGTCCCCGGATTGGTCAGGAAGGTCATTTTGGTCAGCGTGTAGGTCGGTGAATCGTCCAGATAGAAACAGCTTGCAGCGAAAGTTCACCGCAAAGCTGCGGTTGGGATGCCCACGCAGAATCTTTTCAAAGGGTATCTGGTGGACCACCCGGGCATGATAAAATCCGCCCTGCCGGTTGGCGAAGGTGACGATGCCGCTGCCTCTGAGCCATGCGGCGATCTCCTGGATTCGGGACGGATCAGCAATCAGGCAGGTTTCTGTGAGTACCATATCATCGTAAACACCGTCACCTTCCAGTTGAGTCAGTGTGCCGCTTCTGCCGGGCACATCGGTGAAGGTAACTCTCTCAGACGGGATCGTCACAGGCGGTTGTTCCAGCACATGGATGCCATACTGTGTGCAACGCACGCCGTTCCACTCAAACCAGTCGTTCATGTAACACCTCCATTCGGGGGAATATGAAAAGCGCCGTCCCAAAGGAACGACGCACGCATTGAGCTCAATGAACTGGAAGTCATCGAAGCCATTCTTTTTTCAGAATGGCATACTGCACAGTGTTTTCATAGCGTGGGGAACCATCCGGGTTATTGACAAAGGAGACAAACTCCATAAATAGTCCTTCCCGGCGCATACCAAGTTTTTCGCAAAGGTGCTGGCTTGATAAATTATAATCCTCGGTATATGCGTAGATACGTCTTGCGCCTTTCTTGAGAAAGAGATAGTCAAAGAAAGCATGAGCTGCTTCATACGCGTAGCCTTTTCCCTGATGATCTTCATTAAGCATCCAGCATGGGCTGAATGTGTCAAATGGCGAACTTGTATCGTGAGGCTCTCCTCGTTCTGGATAGGCGTCTATCTCACCGATTACCTTGCCTGTTTCTTTCAAAACAATGGCAAAATAGTATTCAGTTTCACCAGCGCGCTTCTTCATTTCTTCTTTTGCTTCCTCAAGGGAATTCAGCTTCATACTGGCAAAGCAATTTACTGCTGGTTCTCTCAAATACTCTAATACATCAGCCGCGTCCCTTTCTATAAAGGGGCGCAGAAGTAAGCGTTCTGTTTCGATCATAACAACTTCACACCTCTGCAAATTTCGATATATAGAGTAATATGCTTACCCTACAAATCAGAATTATATCATCCAAGCATGGATCGGTCAAGAGAATGCCCGCGATGAAGCTCTCGCCGGTGCCGCTGGCTTCCATGGAGCTCAGAAAAT
>JBJEUF010000062.1:0-16632 GCA_051883695.1 Aristaeellaceae bacterium | reverse complement strand
GGAAGCCCATGGTGCGGAACACCTGCTCGCACTGGCGCTGCACCAGCGTGATGGGGTGATAGGAGCCGCGATCCATGTTCGCGGGCATCGAAATGTCAAACTCCGGCAGCTCGTCGATTTCCTTCTGCAGCTCGGCAGCCTTCATGGCCTCCAGCTTTTCCGCCAGCGCCACGGTGATCTGGTTCTTCAGCTCGTTCGTTTGGGCGCCGATGGTCTTGCGCTCCTCCACGGACATGTTGCCCATGCCCTTCAAAAGCTCAGTCATCTTGCCCTTTTTGCCCAGATAGCTCACGCGCAGGGCTTCCAGCGCCGCCATATCGGCAACCTGGGAAAGCTCGGCTTCAAAGCTGGCCTTCAGGGCAGCGATCTTTTCGTTCATGGATATACCCTCCTTTTGTTTGGCACATAGAAAAGCCGCCCCATGCACACTGCATGAGACGGAAAGTCCTCAACAAGAATCCTCCGCGGTACCACTCAAATTGCGATGCAGCTGCTCTCTGCACCGCCGCTCGGAGCCTTAACGCGGCGAACGTCCTTGCGGAAACTCGCGGGGTGAAATTCGTCCTCCGTGTCCCTGCGTCCTTTCAGCGGTCAGACGCTCTCTGGAAGGGATGGGCGAAGGCTTACTGCGGCCCGGTCATCGTTCTTTCATATGCAATACGCGTTTATTTTAGCACGGTTTCGGCGGATTGGCAAGGGGGAAATGCGGGATATCTTTTCCGGCACGAAAAAAGCCTGAACCCTTCGATTCAGGCAGCGCACCTCCGAGGGGATTCGAACCCCTGTTTCAGCCTTGAGAGGGCCGCGTGCTAGGCCTCTACACAACGGAGGCAGATCCGGCAGCGGGCAAAACCCGACTGTATATGATATGATACCACAGCTCCGGGCATTTGTCAACATCCAGTTTTCGCCGGTCTGCGGGCAAAAGAAATCCGCCCGAACCTTCCGGTTCAGGCGGGAAGCACCTCCGAGGGGATTCGAACCCCTGTTTCAGCCTTGAGAGGGCCGCGTGCTAGGCCTCTACACAACGGAGGCATATAAAGCTGGGGAACTAGGATTCGAACCTAGGCAATACGAGTCAGAGTCGCAGGTGCTACCGTTACACCATTCCCCATCAGCTTTACAGCTGCAGATGACATTCGTTCAACTGCGAGGATTATCATATCACAGTTTTTTGTTCGTGTCAACACTCTTTTTTTGATTTTCCAAAAATCTTTTCGCCAAAAATCGCGGAAGGAATTGCAATCCCGCATGTCTCATGCTATGCTATTCGGGCAATTCCACCCCCATCCGTGAAGGAGGCCCTGTCATGCAGCCCATTTGCTTTTGCTGTTTGGGAGATTCCATCACCAGCGATCAGGTGACGGGAATCGGCACCGCCGTCGCCCGCAAGCTCGGCGCGGCGTATCTGCTCAACGCCGCCTGCGGCTATGCCACCTGCTCCGACTGGCACGACGGAGCGCGAAACGTCACGCCCGTCACACTGGTCGAGCCGCCCAACACCAACACCGCCGACAACGTGCTGTCCAATCAGGTGCGGCGGGTGCTGCAGGCAATCACCCCGGCCGGTCAGCCCATCCGCTGGACGGTGGACGGCGCGGAATACAGACTGGATCCTGCCGTTGGCGTTGGCACCGGCACGCTCCCGCAGCCGGACATGATCTACATTGCCATTTCCACCAACGACGGCAATCATCCCTTCAACACGGTCACCGATGACTTCGCCGCCGTTGCCGCGCAGCCCTACGCAGACCTGACGCGCAGCAGCCTGGCCTCCGCCCTGCGCTGGGCGATTCAGACCCTGCAGGCCGCCTGTCCGGGCGCGCGCATCTTCGTTGCCACCCCGTTGCAGACCTGCACCGATCTGCCCCACATGTCCCCTGCCAACGGCCTTGTCAAGCGCCGTCTGGTGATGGCTGTCTGCGAGCTGTGCCGCGTCCCCTGCATCGACAGCTTTCTGGAGAGCGGCTTTGACGCCGCCGTCGCGAGAGAGCACGGCGAGGTGCACCCGGACGAGGAGTGGAAGGAACGGATCGCCTGCTTCGTGGCGGAGCGTATTTCAGCAAGACTTGAATAAAGCGCCGCCGCCTTGTCCAATCTGACCGAAGTTATCCCATTTTGGCCGTTGCACACGCAACGATTCGGTGCTATACTTGCTGCGATTCTGTTTCCCGCACGAGACCCTTTTACGGAGGAAAAGGAACCGCCATGGAGAACATCAAATGGCTCTGGGGCCTGATGGACAGGAAGTACCACAAATGGCATGTCCTGGCCCTGTGCATCAGCGCGTTCAGCTCGCTGATGCTGCTGATCAATCCGACGCTGACAAGCATCATGGTCGACCGCGTCTTTCCCATGGAGGAAGGCGTCGCGCCCCAGTTTGATCTGCTGCTGCCCATTCTGCTCATCATGCTCGCCCTCAAGGTGGTGCGCGAGGGCATCCGCTACCTGATGGTCATCATTCTGGAAACAACCTCGCAGAATGTGATCTTCAACCTGCGCGTCCGGCTGTTCAGCCGCCTGCAGTATCAGGATACGCGCTTCTTCGACCGGCACCGCACGGGCGACCTGATGACCCGCATGTCCGCAGATACGGACTGGTGCCGCCATTTCCTTTCCTATATAGATTACCTGGCGGTGGACAGCGTGGTCATGTTCCTGTCCACGTCCATCTACCTGTTCTGGGTCAACTGGCAGCTGGCGCTGGCGCTGGTGCTGGTGACACCCATCCTGATGCTCATCACAAAGGTTTACTCCAAGGGCGCGCGGACGCTGTTCATGGGAATGCGCGAGCGCCAGAGCGAGATGAACGCCGCGGCGCAGGAGAACATCGCCGCCAACCGTGTCATCAAGGCCTTCGCCCGCGAGGAGCATGAGAAGGAAGCCTTCGACAAGCGGTCCAACGCCTTCCGCAATGCGAATCTGACGATCAACAAGCGCTGGCTGACCTTCTATCCCTTCATTGAGATTCTCGCCAACGCCATGACGCTCATCACCCTGTTCTTCGGCGGCTTCCTGCTCATCCAGACCCTGAACGGCTCCACCTTCTGGTCGCCGCTGACGCTGGGTCAGCTGCAGATCTTCACCAGCCTGTCCTGGGCGCTGTCCGTGCCCATGCGCCAGCTGGGCAACCTGCTTAATGACTGGCAGCGCTTCATCACCTGCTCCAGCAAGGTCATGGAGCTGGAAATGAGCCGGGCCGACATCGTGGACGCGCCCGACGCCGTTTCCCATGACAGGGTACAGGGTGCCATCGAGTTCCGCGACGTGTCCTTTGCCCATGACAAGCAGAACGTGCTGACCGACGTGTCCTTCCGGGTGGAGCCGGGCCAGACGCTGGCCATCATGGGCCCCACGGGCTCCGGCAAGACGACCGTCGTACAGCTGCTCACCCGCTGCTACGAGGTCCGGTCAGGCGCGGTGCTGGTGGACGGCTGCGACGTGCGCCGCTGGAAGCTGCAGGAGCTGCGCGACGGCATCGGCGTAGCCACGCAGGACGTGTTCCTTTTCTCCGACACCGTGGAGGGCAACATTGCCTTCGGCGATCAGAGCCTGACGGAGGAGGAAGTGAAGGACTTTGCCCATCGCGCGGCGGCGGGCGACTTCATCGAGAACCTCTCCGAGGGCTATGACACCATCGTGGGCGAGCGCGGCGTGGGGCTTTCCGGCGGTCAGAAGCAGCGCATCGCCCTGGCCCGCGCGCTGGCGGTCAAGCCCGGCATCCTCGTCATGGACGACACCACCTCCGCCGTGGACATGGAGACGGAGCAGTTCATCCAGCAGCAGCTCCGCCAGCTGCCCTATGACTGCACCAAGGTCATCATCGCCCAGCGCATCTCCTCCGTCAAGGATGCGGATCAGATTCTCATCCTGCAGGACGGCCGGATCACCGAGCGCGGTACCCACGAGGAGCTGCTGAAGCGGCGCGGCTACTACTGGGAGACCTACTGCCTGCAGAACGGCCTGGACGCCGCCAAGGGAGGTGAGCCGTAATGGCACGCAACAAGTTTGACGTGGACGAATCCCTCGAAAGTCCCTTCGACGCAGGCCATTTGAAGCGCGTCCTTTCCTACATCGGCCGCCACAAGTGGAAGATGCTCCTGGCGCTGCTCCTTTCTGCCTGCGCTTCCGTGATCGGCCTGTTCTCCCCCAGGATCACCGAGCGGGTCATCAACGTGATCGTGCCCGCGGGGGACATTGCGGGGCTGCTGCTGATGGCGCTGGTCTATGTGTGCATCATCTGCATCAGCATCGTCTTTACCGTCATCCGCTCCCGCATGATGGCGCACGTCTCGCAGGACATCATCTACGATATCCGCAAGGATCTTTTCGCGCATCTGCAGCGCCTGCCCTTCTCCTACTACGACAGCCGCCCGGCAGGCAAGATCCTCGTGCGCGTCATCAACTACGTCAACTCCGTTTCCGACATTCTGTCCAACGGCATCATCAACTCCATCATCGAGATCATCAACATCATCTTCATCGTGATCTTCATGTTCGCCACGCAGCCCACGCTGGCGACGATCATCGTGGCGGGCCTGCCGGTGTTCGTGGGCTTCATCGTTTTCCTCAAGCCCCGCCAGCGCAAGGCCTGGCAGAACCAGTCCAACAAGAACTCCAACTACAACGCCTACCTCGCCGAATCCATCGACGGCGTGCGCGTTTCCCAGCTCTTCGCCCGGCAGGAGGTCAACTGCTCCATCATGCGCCGTCTGGCCACCGCCTGCCGCGCCGCATGGATGCGCGCCATCTACATCTCCAACAGCGTCTGGCTGTCCTCGGAGCTCATCACGCAGGTCGTGTTCACCCTCATGTATTACGCGGCGGTATTCTGGCTGGGCGGCGAGCCCGGCTCCGCCATCGCCTTCGGTACGATCCTCGCCATGGGCCAGTACCTGAGCCGCTTCTGGCAGCCCATCACCAGTCTGGCGAACATCTATAATTCCTTCGTCAACAACATGGCCTATCTGGAGCGCATCTTCGAGACAATGGATGAGCCTGTGGTCGTGGACGACAGGGAGGGCGCAACGGAGCTGCCTCCCATCACGGGCGAGGTGGACTTCCGGGACGTCACCTTCGGCTATGAGGAAGGGCAGACCGTGCTGGAGAAGATGAACCTGCACGTGAGGGCCGGCGAATCCATCGCGCTGGTCGGCCCCACGGGCGCGGGCAAGTCCACCGTGGTCAATCTGCTCTGCCGCTTCTACAACCTGCGCTCCGGCAGGATTCTGCTCACGGACGAGCAGGGAGCGCAGCACGATATCACCGATGTGACCATCCACAGCCTGCGCACCCAGCTGGGCATCATGCTGCAGGATTCCTTCATCTTCACCGGTACGCTCATGGACAACATCCGCTACGGCCGTCTGGACGCAACGGACAGGGAGGTCCGCGAGGCTGCGGCAATCGTCCGCGCGGACGACTTCATCCGCGAGATGCCCGACGGTTATCAGACCACCGTCAACGAGCGCGGCTCCAGTCTCTCACAGGGGCAGCGCCAGCTGGTTGCCTTTGCCCGGACGCTGCTGTCCGACCCCCGCATCCTGATTCTGGACGAAGCCACCTCCTCCATCGACACCAAGACGGAGAAGCTGCTGCAGGACGGCATTCAGGCCATGCTGAAGGGGCGCACGTCCTTCATCATCGCGCACCGTCTGTCCACCATCAAGAACTGCGACCGCATCCTCTACATCAGCAACCACGGCATTCTGGAGGCCGGCTCCCACGACGAGCTGATGGCAAAGAAGGGCGCGTATTACGAGCTGTACACCGCGCAGGCTCGGGATCAGGGCGTGGCGGTCTGATGCTGTGCGGAGGGCTGTCCGGCTGGCAGCTCTCCGCCATAGCATCCAAACATTAGAAAAAATTTGTTGTAATGTCCCGATAGCAGTTGACATTATCCGACAATATGAATATAATATGAACGAACGCTGCTTGCGGAAGGTCAGCATACGCTTGAGACGAACCGCAGCCGCCCGTATACATCCTGCCCGGCATCGAGAGATGAGGCATTTGGTCAAGGGGTATGTACACCACACCCTGTAGCAGACCAAAGCAAATGGGGTTCGCATTGGCTCCAAACCGACGGAGAAGCCAGCCAACGTATGAGGCGTGCCGTCAGCAGTGTGATAAAATTTCCCCGCTGAGTGCAATTGGGCCGCATGGACGAGATAATCAGGCACATTTGCAGCGTTGATGTAGACGATGGAACCGGCTGGGATATACTTCCCGCTTCATTCGCGATATAAGGCCATAAGGCTTTATATATAGATACTGAGAAGAAAGGAGGACTTCAGCAATGGGTGTTGCATCTTTGGTTTTTGGTATCATCGCCATCATCTTCGGCATCTTCGGCTCTGGTTTCCAGTGGGTCGGTGCGATTTTTGGCCTGATCGGTATCATTCTGGGTGCGATGGGTCGTAAGGATCCGGAGAAGAAGGGCATTGCTACCGGTGGTCTGGTTTGCTCCATCATCGGCTTCATTCTCTGCATCATTCTGTTCATCGCCTGTGTTGCATGCGTTGGTGTGGTTAGCACCATGTCCTACTAATGGTTGTGCGCGCACTCCCAACTCACTGTTATCTGGACTGCCGGCTCAAGGTTGTTCGTCAATAACAGTGAGTTTTTGCATTATTCAAGGAGGCATGCTTATGTATCCATACTTTGATGTATTTGGATGGAATATACCCTCATATGGCTTGTGTATGGCAATAGGCATACTCTTTTCTGGCTTGATCGGGTTTATGAGAGCACATAAACATGGATTGGATATTGACTCACTGTTTGTGATTGCAGCGTCTGCGATCGGTCTTGGACTCGCCGGAGCGAAAGTCCTGTACCTTTTTGTCTCCTGTGACATAAAGGACGTAGTTGCCAGTTTTCTTCAGGGGGATATGAGCTACCTGTCCGGAGGCGGTCTGGTATTCTACGGAGGACTCATCGGTGGCATCGTGGGTGCATTGTTGGGAGCGCGAATCTCCGGTGCAACCCGCGATCTTGCTGCGTATTGCAATGCCGTGATGCCGGCCATCCCTTTGGGACATGCGTTTGGACGTGTCGGGTGTTTTTTGGGCGGATGCTGCTATGGTGCGCCGTATACAGGATTTGGCGCCGTCACTTTTCCCAAGGTGGGCGTTTTTGAGCCTGTGTTTCCCGTTCAGCTTCTTGAAGCAGCGCTGAACATTGTCATATTCATCGTCCTTATGCTTCCGTGGATTCAGAAGAAGCAGGGACTCTTCTCCCTCTATTTATACCTGATCCTGTATTCCATTGTTCGGTTTGTGCTTGAGTTCTTCCGTGGTGATGCGATTCGCGGAATTGCGCAAGGGCTTTCCACCTCGCAATGGATCAGCATAGGATTGTTCCTTTGCGGATTCTTTTTCTTGGCAATGACTGCCAAACGGGAAAAGAGGCCTGCGCAATCATACTGATTCTCATTCAAAATGTTGCACCGGGCACAGCGAATTTTCGTTCTGTCAAAGCTGAGTGAAGCGAGGTGTACCGGAAGCACGCCCAGCGGAACGAAGCAAAGCCAGAGCGGAAAAGGCGCTGTGCGAATGTAACATTTACGAATTACATCAATGCAAATCTGCACATTCTCGAAGCATTAGGGAAACTCGGAATCAATGAGGTAGTGCGATGGCGGGCACATCCCTGACAGCTCCCGCCACCACGGCGTTGTTGGCAATGCAGATGGCAGCTACACCATGCTGTGCATGATGCCTGGCTCCATCAAGTCATTCCTCCCGTACACTGCTTCCTCCTGCCTCTGCGGCGGGAGGAAGTTTTTTGCAATCATACCGCATTATCGACTTCAGGGGCAGCAACCTTCGGCAAGCTTTGCGCACAACCCGGCAACATATAAGGAGTCAGCACCCGCTTCGACCTGCTATGATAGAGACAGAAGCAAAACCGCATACAGGAGGTGCCATCATGCACGGCTGCAATCCCGTGATTTACGCCGACTACCCCGACCCGGACGTGGTGCGCGTTGGCGATACGTATTACATGAGCTCCACGTCGATGCACGTTTTTCCCGGCTGCCAGATTCTGCGTTCCTATGATCTGATGCACTGGGAGCATTGCGCCTATGTCTATGACGTCCTCGGGGAAACCGCCCGGCAGCGCATGGAGGGCGATGATCCGTCCAAGCCCCGGCACATCTACGGTCAGGGCATGTGGGCCTCGTCCCTCAAGCACGACGGGAGGCAGTTCCACGTTGTCTTTACGTCCAATGATACCGGACACTCCTACCATTTCACCGCGGAACAGGCGGAAGGCCCCTGGACGCGCCGGCCCATGACCGGCTTCTGGTACGATCCCGGTCTGCTCTTTGACAATGACGGCAGCCAGCCGGGCGCCGGTCGGGTATTCGTTGCCCACGGCAACCGCACCGTGCGCATCACCGAGCTGACGGGCGACCTCTCCGCCCCGAAGGCCGGCGGTGTGGACAACGTCGTCGTGGTGGATGACAATCCCCGGCTGGGCTGGGAGGGCAGCCATTTCATCAAGCATGACGGCTGGTATTACCTGTTCTGCATCCACTGGGCGCCGGAGGAAATGCGCGCGATGGGCTGCTTCCGTTCCCGCACGCCGGACGGCGCATTCGAGGGCGGCAAGTTCATGGAGCTTGACCTTGACAACCGCCATGCCGGTGTGGCGCAGGGCGGCCCGGTGCAGCTGCACGACGGCTCCTGGGCGATGCTCCTGTTCCAGGATCACGGCGCAGTCGGCCGCATCCCGGTGATTGTGCCCTTCCGCTGGGTGGACGGCTGGCCGGTGGTGGACAGCGTTCCCAAGGCGCTCGACCTGCCCTCCTCCCGACCCGGGTACGAATACGCGCCCCTGTACACCTCCGACCCGCTGACGGACGGCTGGAGCGTCCTGTGGCAGTGGAACCACGAGCCGCACCCGGAGCTGGCGGAAAGCGACGAAACCGGCCTGCGCCTTACCGCCGACCGTCTTGCCCGGGACTGCACCGAGGCCGTCAACACCCTGACCCAGCGCTGCTTCGGCCCCAGGTTCACGGCGGAGGTCACGGTGGATGGCAGCGCATTGCGCCCCGGCGACCATGCGGGGCTGTGCGCACTGCAGGGCTGCTTTGCGCAGCTGGGGCTGACCCGGACTGCGGAGGGCTTCGCGCTGTCCCTCCTCACCCGGGAGGACGGTCATGCGCCCTACGCCATCGCACCGGCAGCGGAGCCGGTGCTGGAGCGCGCTCGCGTGACCGTGTCCGGCAGCACCATCCGGCTTCGCGCGGACTTCGACTTTGACGCGGATACGGTGCAGTTCAGCTATCTGGATGGCGAATGGGTGAAGGTCGGTCAGCCGCATCAGCTGGTGTACCGGCTGGATCATTTCATGGGCTGCCGCATCGGACTGTTCCTCCACGCGACGCAGGAAACCGGCGGCAGCGCGCTGTTTTGCGACTTCGCCTGCCGCGTTGTGGAATAAAACCATCCAACAGAAAAGGAGGTTCCCCTCATGAAGCGTGTTTTCTTTCTGCTGGCCTGCCTGCTGCTGACGCTCACCGTGGCTTCCGCAGAGGTTGCGTCCTACGAATCCGACTTCACCAGCGGCACCGACGGCTGGTATGGCCGCGGCGCCTCCGTGCTCATCAGCAAGGAGGGCCTGTACGTGGGCGGACGCACCGCCACATGGAATTCCCCCGGACGGCCCTTCGACCTGGAGCCCGGCAGCACCTACGAGATCTCCGTGGATGTGAAGCAGACCCAGCTTGAATCCGGCCGCTTCATCCTCTCCTGTGAGCACGCGCGTGGCGGCGAGACCTCCTATGAAAACCTCGCCTTTGCCAGCGTTCCCCGGGACGAATGGACAACCATCACCGCCACCTGGACGGCGGGCGACTACGACACCTACATCCTCTATGTCGAAGGCGGGGAGGCGAACACGCCCTTCTTCATCAACAACTTCACCCTGTATGCCGTGTCCGCCGCGCCCCGGGCGGAGGTCGAGCGCGAGCCCTTTGTGATGCCCGAATCCGCCGCTGCGCTGGGCGCGTACTTCGACACCCTCACGCTGAATGAGAGCTACAAGCGGGCCGATGAAAACAATCCGCTCTTCACCCAGCGCTTCGGCGCGGATCCCGGCGTGCTGGTCTGGAAGGATCGCCTGTACGTCTACACCACCAACGACGTGATCGAAACAAACGCCGACGGCTCCGTGCGGGAGAACAGCTACGGGCAAATCAACAAAATCAACTGCATCTCCTCCGCCGATCTGGTCAACTGGACGGATCACGGCGCCATCCCCGTCGCGGGCCGCAAGGGCATTGCCTCCTGGGCCGGCAATTCCTGGGCGCCCTGCGCGGCGCACAAGGTCATCGACGGTCAGGACAGGTTCTTCCTGTACTTCTGCAACGGCGGCAACGGCGTGTCCGTGCTGACGGCGGATGACCCCGCAGGCCCCTGGACGGATCCGCTGGGGCACGGGCTCATCACCCGCGCCACACCCAACTGCGCCGATGTGCTGTGGCTCTTTGACCCCGCCGTGTTCGTGGACAACGACGGCACGGGCTACCTGTACTTCGGCGGCGGCGTGCCCGACGGCAAGGCGGCCAATCCCGGTACGATCCGCTGCGTCCGGCTGGGGGATGACATGATTTCCATCGCCGGCGAGCCGCAGGTGATCGACGCGCCCTACGCCTTTGAGGACAGCGGCATCAACCGCATCGGCGATACCTACTATTACTCCTACTGCTCCAACTGGAACACCGCCGGCAATCCCTACGGCATGGACGCCGGCGCCATCCAGTATATGACAAGCACCTCGCCCATGGGCCCCTTCACC
Organism: Aristaeellaceae bacterium; assembly: GCA_051883695.1. Taxonomy (GTDB): domain Bacteria; phylum Bacillota; class Clostridia; order Christensenellales; family Aristaeellaceae; genus UBA11524. The sequence goes on along the minus strand of JBJEUF010000062.1, from coordinate 5,823 downwards.
TACGCCGGGCAGGTCTTCCCCAATCAGGGCAAGTTCTTCGGCCTGTACGGCAACAACCATCACAGCATCGTTTTCTTCCGCGGACAGCATTATCTGGTGTATCACAACCGCAGCGTGGAGCAGGCCATGGGCATCACCGGCAATTACCGCAGCCCGCAGATCGACAGGCTGACCGTTCTGCCCGACGGCACGCTGCAGCCCGTCACCGGCACGCTGCGCGGCATGACGCAGTGCGAGCTGGTCAACCCCTACGCGCCGGTATCCACCCAGACCATGCGCCGTCAGGCCGGGCTGGAAATCACCGGCTACGCGGATGAAACCCTGACCGTTGCCACCACCGGCGACTGGATGGAGATTTCCGGCGTATACTTCGCCTACGGCGCAGGCAGCTTCACCCTGTACGCGGGCAGCGAAAGCGGCGGCGCGGTCCGTGTGATGGCCGGAGACACCGTGGTGTGCGATCTGGCCATTCCTGCCGGAACCGCCATGACCGAAATCACCGTGAGCTGCCGGAGCATCGTGGCCCATCAGAATCTGACGCTCATCTTTGCGGGCGACGTCACCAGCGACTGGTGGCAGTTCACCCGGGAATAACGCAAGGGAGCTGCCGCACGGCGCGCGATGCACCGGCGGCAGCTCCCCCGTGTATGATCGGTTGTGTGCGGCCCGCCTTTCGGCGGGCCGCAGTCATGCCTTGTTTACTCCGCAGCATAGCTCAGGGTTCTCGAATACAGCCCAACGCTCTCCAGAATATTCCCGTCCGCGTCCTTGATGCGAACATGCGTGTAGACCCGATACTTGTAGCCCGGCTCCACAACCACATATTTCTCAAGCGCCGCTGCAACAACGCCTGAAGAGGTTGCGCTCCACATCCCCTCCAGCGACCAGAGCTGCAAACCGCTCAGCGGACACTTCTGCAAGGTGACATACACCTCCGTATAGGTATCGTCAAACTTGCTGGTTCCGGCGCCCATGCAGTAAGCCACGTTGCCCGAAAGGTCCAGTCCCGACGTAATCACCAGAACATGGGAAAAATAGGGTTGTGCATTCTCTGCTGCTGCACAAGAGAACAGCGTTGTCATCAACAGAACAGCCACAAGCACGACAGCGATTTTCTTCATATTCATCTCTCCTCTGTCCATCCGGCAATCATGCCTCATTGTGCGTCCGTTATCACGTCCGCAACAGTCATCGCATCCTCGGATTCCTGTGCGCAGACGATGTAGTACACCATTTCATTATTCCATGTCACGGTTGTGTAGGCTCCCTCGTCCAGCAGATACGCTTCATGGTCATGCAGGTAGATTGTCTGACACTCGGTGTTTCGTGCGTCAATCCGCGTTTTGTTGGCATCCTCCGAGACAAAGATGATGATACGCTCGTTCACCTGATTCTCCAGTACGATCTGGAGATAGCTCTCCAGCCGCGTGACACTCTCCAGCGCAAAGCCCGCCGGTGCCAGCTGTGTATAGAACGCCGTCTGTGAGTCTTCCGGCATCTCCGTCTCTTCTGGCGCCGTTCCGATCTGTACATAGTCGGGCGTGATCATCGTCAGGAAATCCACAGCCATTCTGCGGAAATCCGGACTGACCGCCAGCGCCGTTCCCAGGCTGATCATCACGGCGAAGATGACGATTACCGCATAGCGCAGCGCCGTTTCACAGAACTTCATCAGACGCTTGCGGCGGCAGCAGCATATGGAAGCGGATGCAATGAGCTCCAGATTCCGCTCACGAACCGTTTCCGCATGAACCAGCAGTGCCTTCTCCTCCTCCGAGAGCGGCAGCTTCTCCAGCTCATCCGCTTCACGCTCCAGCACCTCGGCAAAAGCCGTCTCGAGGACGCACGCCTCATACCGCTCACTGAATGGAGCGCATCGCTGTGTCATCATCCGAATTCTCCCGCAGCGCTTTATACAGACGCTGCCTCGCTCGTGTGATTCGTGAGCGTACTGTCGATGGCTTCACGCCGCAAACCTGTGCGATTTCTGAATCCGCCATGTGATCAAAAAACCTCATGCGCAGCACATCCTGTTCGGTGGATGGCAGCCTCCGGATCGCGTCCACCACCTCGTCCAGTGCCACGCGGTAAACCGCCGTGGTATCTACCGCGGCTTCCGTCATCTGCGCCCCGTTCTCGTAGAACAGGTTTTCCAGGGATTTCTGCTCGGTTTTTCTGCGGCGCAGCAGCATCAGCGCTTCATTCCGCACGGTCGACAGGACATACGTCCGGCATTGCTGCCATTCCACAGCCCGCAGAACGTCCACCTTCCCAATCAGCTTCTCCAGCGCGCTGCTGACCACATCATCAGCATCTGCCTGATTCCTCACGATCCGGTAGGCAACACGGTACATCAACGTCTCATGCTCTGCATACAGTTTTTGCATAAACATGCAATCATCTTCACTTCTAATCGCAAGAATACACTGTGGCATGAAGCACAAAGGCGAATCCTCCAATTCTGAAAGCACAATTATGTTCCAATTGAATTATACAGCATTTATAGGTTTCTGTCAATAACCAAAACGCAACGATCAGGGCGACCTCATTCAAAACCGATCAAACAGGTTCTTCCCGGAAAATGATGGAGAGAATCCTCACAGAAGCCACGGTAGACAAGCCATCGTAGAGAAAGGACGGGCAAAGAAGGTGGTAATGCATGGCTCTGCGCTTTTCCTCTCCCGTCATTATTTCAGCCAGCGGCTGATTGCCTGATCGACATTCCACTACTTTCCGTGAAGAGCCAAAATTCACCGCGCCCGGTGCAACGTATGATCTCGCCAAAGAGAAACGCGTTGTTCGTACCGCATACACAGAGCAGAATCAGAATCCGGAAAGCCATGCTGCTGTTATCGGCCGCTCTTGTAATTGGCAAGGAACTGCCGGGTGCGCGCCTGCTGCGGGTGCTCGAACACCTCCTGCGGGGTGCCCATCTCGCAGATTCTGCCCTCATCCATGAAGATCACCTTGCTGGCAACATCCCGGGCAAAGGCCATCTCATGGGTAACGATCATCATCGTCGTGTTCTTCTCCGCCAGCTCCCGGATCACCTTCAGCACCTCGCCGGTGAGCTCCGGGTCCAGCGCGGAGGTCGGCTCATCGAAGCAGAGGATATCCGGCTGGAGGTTCAGGGCCCGGGCGATGGCGACCCGCTGGCACTGTCCGCCGGAGAGCTGATGCGGATAATTCTGCATCCGGTCCTTCAGCCCCATCTGCACCAGCAGCGCCTCGGACTGCGCCTGTATCTCCTGATGGATGCGGCGCTTGTTCGCCCGATACTCCGGCTGCTCCCGGGCCAGCAGCTCCCTGGCCAGCATCACGTTCTGCAGTGCCGTGTACTGCGGAAAGAGGTTGAAATTCTGAAATACCAGCCCGAAATGGAGCCGCTTCCTGCGGATCTCGCGGTCGTTCAGGGTTCGGGCGTTCGCTGCGTCAAAGAGCACCTCATCGCCCATCAGGATACGACCGCCGTCGGGGCGCTCCAGGAAGTTCAGGCAGCGCAGCAGCGTCGTTTTGCCGCTCCCGGAGGAGCCGATCAACGACAGCACCTCGCCCTGCTCCATGGTGAAGCTGATGCCATCCAGCACCCTGGTTTCCTCGAAGCTCTTTTCAAGGTTTTCCACCTGCAATATGGACATCCGCCCACCCCCTTATCGGAAATAGTCCAGCTTCTTTTCCAGCCTGCCCAGCAGCCATGACATCACGCCGTTCCACACCAGATAATACACGCCGGTGAAGAACAGAGGCCAGATGGCGCCGGAGATGCCCTGACTGCCCTTCATGAAGGCCTGACCTGCCCAGATGACCTCCTGCAGGGCAATGATGCGCGCCAGCGACGTATCCTTCACCAGCGTGATGACCTCGTTGGACATGGGCGGTACGATACGCTTGATCATCTGCAGGAGCTTCACCCGGAAGAAAATCTGCCATTGCGTCATGCCCAGCACCAGTCCGGCTTCCTCCTGTCCCACGGGGATGCCCTGAATGCCGCCCCGGTATATCTCGGAGAAATAGCAGGCGTAGTTGATGATGAAGGCGATGGACGCGGCAAAGAAGCGTCCGGCTTCGCCGCTGCCCCATACGTTGGACTGGAGCACAAGTCCGGGGAAGTAATAGAAGATCAGCAGCTGGATCATCAGCGGCGTCCCGCGGATGACGCCCACCACCATGCGGGTCAGCCATTTGATTGGCCGGATGCGGCTCATGGAGCCAAAGGAGATCACCAGACCCAGGGGCAGCGCGCCCAGCAGGGTCACGAAAAACAGCTTCAGCGTTTGCAGAAAGCCCTGATTGAGCGACCGCACCACAATGGGCATCTGCTCCACGATCTGTGCGGCAGTCTGCTGGAAATCCAGCCAGAATTGCTCCATAGCGTCCTACCCTCTCATGTAGATTGGCAATGCTTACTCCGCCGCAGCCTTTTTCAGCGCCAGCAGCAGCGCCACGATCCCTACGCCTGTGAGAATGTGGCCGATGCCCGCCACGCCGGAGATCGAGGCGCCGGCTCCCCTGGAGAGCTCCATGCCCAGCACCTCCGTCACGCCGCGCACCAGCATCATCACCGCAGTCAGCGGCACACCGATGTTGTAGGTCACCATGAAGGTACGGTATGCCTTGCTGCCCTGGAGATTCATCCGCTGCGAAAACAGGGCTACCAGCAAAAAGACCATCATGCCCAGCAGGAAGAGGTGCGGGTGCACCTTGCCCAGCGTGGTCACGCCGGTAAAGCCGTTCAGCTTGGTGAATTCACGATAGAATACGCCGCCGGCCATCGCGGCGATGGCATAGCCCAGGGAGAGGTTGAGATACTTTTTCATCTTTAGATTCCGTCCTTTCATGTTCTGTTCGGCAAGAGATCCATGTGTTGAAGCGCCTTGACACGAGAAAGCGGGGAAACCGCCCTTCCCGGCGATTCCCCCGGATGATTCCGCATTACTCCTGAGCGATCAGCGCGGCCTGCACCTTGTAGGTTTCAGCCAACTGCGTCAGTGTGCCGTCCGCGTAGGCCTTGACGAGGAACTCGTTCAGCGCCGCCGCCAGGTCGGAGCCCTTGCGGAAGCCCACGCCGTACTCCTCGCTGTTCAGGCTGACGGTGTAGGTCAGCTTGGCGTAGCTGGTGCCTTCGCCGATCATGGCGGCGGCCATCAGTGCGTCGATCACCGCCGCGTCGGAGGTGAAGGCGGCAACCTCCATCAGCGCGTCCGCCTGCGCGGCGACGGATGTGTAGTTCAGCCCAAGTGCGGCGACCTCGGCTTCACCGGCGCTGCCGGCTTCCACCGCAAACGCCAGCTCCTTCAAGCTCTCGACGGTCTGGTACTTGTCCGCCTGATCCGCGGGCACCACCACCACCTGGGCGTTGTTCATGTAGGGGTTGGAGCATTCCATGGCGTTCAGCACGGCGTCGGTCAGGGTCATGCCGTTCCAGATGCAGTCCACCGCCTTGCCGTTCAGCTCCAGAATCTTGTTGTCCCAGTCGATCTCCACAAACTCGACCTTCACGCCCAGCTCGGCGGCGAAGGCCTTGGCAAGGTCGGCATCAAAGCCGATCCAGTTGCCCTCGGCGTCCTTGTAATCCATGGGCGCAAAGTCCGTGATGCCCACGACCAGCACGCCCTTGTCCAGCACATACTGTTTGTCGCTTTCCATCTCCGCGAAGGCGGTCATGCCCAGCGCCATCACCAGAACCAGCAGCATCGCCAGCAGCTTCTTCATGTTCGTTTCCTCCGAATCGTGATCGTTGTGCAGTTCATCGCTTTAGCGCGATGAATCGTCAGTATCATATCATGCCCGCCCTGCTTTGTCAAGCCTGATGACGGCTCCGGC
>JBJEUF010000061.1:0-4029 GCA_051883695.1 Aristaeellaceae bacterium | reverse complement strand
TCTCTTGTTTGCGTTATCTTGCTCTGTATCGTTTTCAAGGTTCAGTGCTGAGCTCGCTTGGCTTTCGCCGCGCGAATCAGCTTGTTTATAATATCACAGCTCTTTTTTTGTGTCAACACCTTTTTACACTTTTTTCAGACTTTTTTGTGTTCTTGTCCGAATCACGAACTTTTCCCGCCCAGTATCCTCTATTATTCCGGGGAACAGTCATCATTCATGCTGTCTGTTTGCTTCCACGTTCGTCCTTCCCGCATCGAGCACGCATTCCACCACGCCGCCGCCCAGGCATTTTTCTCCATCATACAGCACAGCGCTCTGGCCCGGCGTCACCGCCCTCTGCGGGTCAAGGGAGCGAAGCAGCAGCTTCCCATCCTCCCGCAGCGTGGCTTCCACCGGCTGATCCGTTTGCCGATAGCGGTATTTGCAGGTACAGCGCAGCGTCTCCCCTGGGCCAATGGGCACATCGCCAATCCACGTCACACCGCCGGCCACGCTCAGCGTGGAATACAACATCGGATGATCCTCGCCCTGGGCGACCAGCAGCCGGTTTCTTTCCAGATCCTTTCCGATCACGAACCAGCTGCGTCCGTCGCCGCATCCGCCAATGCCCAAGCCGCGGCGCTGACCGAGGGTATAGTACATCAGGCCATCGTGCCGCCCCACGACCTGCTCGTCCGGCGCGACCATATCACCCGGCTGCGCGGGCAGGAATTCCTGCAGAAACGTCTTGAACCGCCGTTCGCCGATGAAGCACACGCCCGTCGAGTCCTTTTTCCGGCTGTTGATCAAGCCGTTGGCTTCGGCGATGGCACGCACCTCCGCCTTGGTCATATGACCGACCGGGAACATTGCCTTCCTCAGCTGCTCGCTGTGCAGCATATAGAGGAAGTAACTCTGATCCTTGTTCGGGTCGGCGCCCCGCAGCAGCTCGCCGCGCTCGTTCGTCTGCACAAAATGGCCCGTTGCCATCCGCGATGCGCCCAGCTCCATCGCAAAGTCCAGAAACGCCTTGAACTTGATCTCCCGGTTGCACAGCACATCGGGGTTGGGCGTACGTCCGGCGCGGTACTCATCAAGGAAGTAGCGAAACACGCGATCCCAGTATTCCTGCGCGAAATTGACCGCGTAATACGGGATGCCAATCGCGTCGCAGACCTCGCGCACGTCGTTCCAGTCCTGCTCGGCGGTGCAGACGCCGTCCTCGCCTTCCTCCTCCCAGTTCTTCATGAACACGCCGACCACATCGTATCCCTGCTGCTTGAGCAGCAGCGCCGCCACGGACGAATCCACGCCGCCGGACATCCCCACCACAATGCGCTCCGCCATTTACTCCGCCTCCATCAGTCTTCCGAGAACCTTCTCCGCGATTTCCTTTCCGATCTCCTCCGGGGTGCGGGTCGCGTCCACGACGATGAAGCGCGCCGGATCGCGCCGGATCAGCTCCCGGTAGCCCGCCTCCGTCCGCGCGTGGAAGCCTTCGCCCGCAAGCTCCAGACGATCCAGCTCCGTCGCCGCCGCCCGGCGTCTCATGGACGTTTCATGATCCACATCCAGATAGACCGTCGCCAGTGGCATCGTGCCGTCCACCGCAGGCGCATTGATGTCCAGCACCCGCTGCACGCCCAGCTGCCGCCCGCCGCCCTGATACGCCACGGACGAATCCACAAACCGGTCGCACAGCAGCACCTTGCCCGCCGCAACCGCCGGACGGATCACCTCCCGGACATGCTGCGCACGGGATGCCGCATAGAGCAGCGCTTCGGTCACATCGTCCATCTCGGTGTTGTTCCTGTCCAGAATGATCTCCCGCAGCCTCTCGCTGATGGGACATCCGCCGGGCTCGCGGCTGAGCTGCAGCTCAAAGCCGTAGCGGTCGATCACATCCGCCAGCAGCCGAATCTGCGTCCCCTTGCCGCTGCCGTCAAGGCCCTCGACGGACAGGAACGCACCGGCAGGCACCGCCGCGCCGGGACAGAGGAAGTCGATCACCTCCTGCACCGTGCGGCAATAATGCGTGCAGCCCGCCGCGCGCAGCTCCTCCTCGGAGCCGTAGCCATAGCCCACGCCGATGGACTTCACGCCCGCGCCGATGGCGCCCTCCACATCGAATTTCCGGTCGCCCACCATCCAGACATCGTCCGTTTCCGCATTCCAGCCCTCCGGCAGCGCATGGCGGATGAGGTCGATCTTGTCCGGACGATGATCCCCCACCGGGCCGCAGATCCTTGTGATGAACCTGTCCAGCCCGAAGTGCGCGAGGATGCGCTCGGACGCCGCCTGCGGCTTGCCAGTCGCCACGCCGATATACCACCCCTCGCGCCGAAGCGTCCGCAGCAGGCGGCGGATGCCGGGGTACACGCGGTTTTCAAACAAGCCCACGACATTGTAGCGCTCCCGGTAGGCCTCCACCGCCCTGTCCGCCATGGTCTCGTCCATGCCCATATACGCGCGGAAGGAATACCCCAGCGGCGGCCCGATGAATTTCCGCAGCGTCGGCCCATCCGGTACAGGAAAGCCCAGCTTCTCCGCCGCGTATTTCACGCAGTTCCAGATGCCCTCCTCGGATTGGGTCAGCGTCCCGTCCAGATCAAATATCACACACTTACGCATAAGAGCGTATCTCCTTCCACGCCGAAGCGCTCCTGATTCTTCGCATTGGCAAGGCAATCAGCGATTTCCCGCGTCACCCGCTCGCCCGGGCAGACCAGCGGCACCCCCGGAGGATACAGCCCCGCCGGAACCGCCGCAATACGCCCCGCGCACTTCGTCAACGGGACGCTTTCGCCATCCGCCATCGCCGCCGGACGCACCTCCATGGCCCGCTGCGGAACCGGCAGCAGGTTTGGCAGCGGTTCCACATCCAGCCCGTATGGCGGGATGCCTTTCAGGATGGGTATCAGCCGCAGCACCTCCGCCGGTTCGTCCATCGCAGAGAGAATGAGCACAACGCGCCGCCGGTCGTGCATCTCCGCGTCCACGCCCTTCTCCTGCAGCGCCGCAGCCAGCGCCGCGCCGCCCTGGGGCGCGTCGATCACCAGCCGGGTGCGGTCAAAGGTCATGCCGGTATCGCGCCACATCGCGTGGGCATCCCCATAGCCCAGCGCGGGCAGGGCGTCGCGCACCGCATCCGCAGCCTCCGCAACCGCCGCCAGCCGCGCCGCGCCGCGCTCCTCCATGAAGGCCCGGGCATCGTCCATGGACAGCAGCTGGAGGAAGGAAGGCGAGCTTGTCTGCTCCCGGCGCAGCAGCCGCAGCGCCCGGGCGTGATCCGCCTCCTGCCGCAGGTGCAGCACCGCCGAGCCGGTCAGCCCCGGCAGCGTTTTGTGCACCGACTGCACCCACGCATCCGCGCCAAGGGCGCCGGCAGAAGCCATCCCGTCCGACCACGGAAAATGCGCTCCGTGCGCTTCGTCCACCAGAACCCGCATCCCCCGCGCATGGGCCGCAGCCACAATGCCCTCCGCCGGCAGGCAGCAGCCGTAATAGTCCGGCCGCGCGAGGAACACCGCCTTCGCCTCCGGATGCGCGTCCATCGCGGCCAGCACATCCGCTTCCTTCATATAGCACATGCCGTCCGCCGTCATGGAGACAGGCATCCAGCGCACCCGCACACCGCCCATGATGCAGCCGTTCACCGCCGAGAGATGCGCGTTGCGGGGCAGGAGGACGGTGTCACCCTCGCGGCAATAGAGCTGCACCATGACGTGAATCCCGCTGGTGGAGCCGTTGGTGAGGAACAGCGTCCGCGCCGCACCCGCTGCGTCCGCGTAGAGCCGCTGCGCCCGGGCAATCCCCCGCTCCGGGGCGTAGAGATCGTCCGACAGGGGCGTTTCCGTGGTGTCCAGCGCGTAAAAATCCACCGGCCCGAAGGGCGCGCGTCCCTTGTGGCCCGGCATGTGGAAGCTGCGGCGGTTCGCCGCCGCCAGAAGCATATCATGGATGGGCCGCATGTCAAGCACCTCTCATACTGATTTTCGTTAAAAATGTTGCACCGAGCGCAGCGATTTTTTCGTTCTGGCAAAGCTGAGT
>JBJEUF010000060.1:140470-173751 GCA_051883695.1 Aristaeellaceae bacterium | reverse complement strand
CTCAAGTATATCAGGAAATCCCTGTGATGCTTTTTGTGTCAAGGTTTTTTGTTCACTCTATACCCACTGGTTGTAGGGAAGAACCCCTTGTTTTCGGATTATACCCGAACCGCCACAAAATGTCAAGCCGGTGGGCGATCCGCAGGGCGACCTCATTCAAAATCCCATAATTGACAATGTAAAAATTGGCTCATCACGGAAACCTGGGGGCTTTCCGAAAACAAGGGGAAAAAGTCAAGGCTCCAGTGAGAGGGTTGATGCCGAGAAATGCAGGCCAGCCCTTCATTGCCGTTCCTCTCAAGGCGAAGCCATGACATACTTTAGCGTGTTAATCCCCCAGGAAACCGTGAAGAACCCAAAAATCCGCTCATAATCGGATAGCTCATGTATGCTGAGAGGCCTGATCCGAAGATGAGCAAGAGAACTGATTGACATCCGTATAGAATTCCACTATCATGGAGACAGGGAAAGCACTTCATTAAGGAGAAACCGCCCATGCGATGAAAATGACGGTGCGTGGCTGCCGGCTGGCGGCGCTGCTGGCAGTACAGTTGAATCGGAGAGAGCCGGCCTCCTTGGGGGAACATGTGATACAGGCACGCCTGATCACGATATTCCGGATTACGATGGCAAAGGATGAATGCATATGAACCTTGGGAAGTGGGAGCTTGACTTTGACGATCATATCCTTGCGCGAGGGAAAAGGTACCATGAAGAAGGCAGAGTCTCGGAGCTCACTTGGAATGAGGACACCCATACATGGACAGCCGACGTGGAGGGCAGCGATGTCTATCACGTTTCAGTTGAAATGACGGGCGACGCAGCCGAATCGCTGATCTATTCCTGCACATGCCCATACAGCGGTGCGCCGTATTGCAAGCACACGGCCGCGGTGCTGTTCGCGATCGAGGAGGATGCGGATGACATGGCACAGGACAGCGAATGCACTGTGCCCGGCAGGATGCTGCATACGCTTTCAAAGAACCAGCTGGCGGAGCTTGTTATGGAGATTTGCCAGTCTTTTCCTGATGTGGACGGCTGGCTCAAGGCACGGCTTGCACCAAAGGACGATGTGATCCCGCGCTATCGGAGCCTGATTCGGACAACCGCTTACGACTGCAGGCACCATGGCTATATCAGCTACTATGATATAGGCAGGGCCTTGACCGGCGCGGAATCGGCGCTGGCGTATCTTCGGGATCTTCTGATCCCGGCGGGTGATCCGCTGCTTGCGCTGGACTTCGCGCACATGGTGCTGGTCGAAACCATGGCGATCTTCGATATTGGGGACGATTCGGACGGCAGCATAGGCGACCTCATCGAGCAAACGCTGGACGAAATACGGGAGCTGTACGAGCTGAAGATATCGAATGCCGCATCTGCGGAGCAAAGGAGCTTCTTCGAGCGAATCCTCCGGATTGCCTGCTCAGACCTCTTTCGCGGATGGGAGGACTGGAGCGAACGGCTGCTGGACATCTGCATTGAGATTGCGGATGGGCAGCCCGATCTGCGAAGCAGGGTGATGAAGCTGTATGAGGAAAAGATGCAGCAATGTGAACAGGATCGTTCCTCTTTCCCGTCATACAGTCTTGCGTATGCGCAAAAGGCAATCCATGCTTTGCTGTGCCGCTGGGAGACAGCGGAAACCGCTCAGGCGTTTCTCCTCTCCCATCCGGAAAACGAATCCTTCTGCAGCCTTCTTATCCAGCAATACCGGGACAAAGGCTGCTTTCAGGAGGCAATCGACCTCTGTACATCTGCAGAGAAGAGAGCCCGGGAAGCCGGTCATTCCGGCACAGAGAGACGGTGGAAGGAGCTCCGGTACGACATCCTGTCACAACAGGGCGATCGCAGCTCGATGATCGCCCTGGCACAGGAGCTGCTGCTCGATGGCAGCGATGCATACTATGAAAGGCTGAAAACGCTGGTTCCGGCAGAGGAATGGGAGCAGATGCACGTTCAGCTTCTCGAGCGAATCGCAGCATCCAACCGCTTTCTGTACCAGCATCTGATTCTTCGTGACCGGGATACGGCAAGAATCATCCAATATGTCCGTGCTCATCCGTCGTGGATCTATGAGGCGTATGAGCCGCTGGTTTCGGAATACCCGGAGGATGTGTGCAGGCTCCTCACGCATGAGATACTCAATGAGGCCATGCGGGCCTCCACGCGCACCATGTACCGGGGCATCTGCCAGCATATCGCGCTGCTGCATAGGGTCAGCGGAGCGCAGGCGGCGGAGAGCCTCATCTCACAGCTGCAGCTGGCGTATCGTCGAAAGTCAGCCTTTATGGATGAGCTGGGGAAAATCAGCCAATCAATGCGGAAATGAAGTCTGCACCCCTGCCGCATCTCCGGGGGATCCCCTGAACGCCGGCATATGTCATCATATGGAGCATGACGCGCAGGCTTTTTCGCTTCGCCGGGGTTGAGCGACAGGAGAAGCACATGACGGTGTGCGAACGGCGCAACGCAGCGAATGTCAATCCGGATAGCAGCGCGCTTATGCATCCTCCCCGGTGGCAGGGGTCTCCTGCCCTCCCGTCAGGAGGAAATCGATCCCGGCTTGAAGGTCCTCGCTGAAATCGGAACAATCCTCTCTGGTGATCGCGCCCTCGTGAATCAACCCGATCAGATGCCAGAGCATTTCCGATCTGCGTAATTGCAGCTGTACGCCTGTCCTCCGCTTGTCTTGGCTGATCCGCTGTTCGATCGCCCAGAACTTATCAGACGGAGACAGATCGGAAGAAAGGATGGATAGGTATTCCTGATTGAGTCTGTCCATATAGGCTTCCTGCCACTGAGGAACCTTAGCCTTGAAAAGCGACCAGTCTGCTTTTGAAATTTCCATTTTGGATTCCTCCGCATGATATTTGTGTTACATGGGAAACCTGCTTCATCCCCATGCACCTGCCTTTCCTGACAGCCCTGTTGCAGCACACCGGATGGAGTTGGACAGAATTCCATGAAGATGAAGGCAGGTTGATTCTCTGCCGCAGGCTCCTGTGCTGTCACTGTGCCAGCATCCAGTCCAGCAGCCCGAGCTGCGGGTCGAGCCAGGCCCGGGCAGGCACATCCCGATGCGCCGCTCCGGGCAGGAGGGTGATTCGGGCGTTCCCCTGCGCCTTTTGCAGCTTCGCGATCGTATTGACTGAGCTGGCGGGCAGCACGGTTTTGTCCTTTTCGCCCACGATGGCCCAGACAGTCACCTTTGACAAGGCCTGCTGCTTGCCGGCGGTCAGGCTGATGCTGCCGCTCATGGGCACGATGCAGGAAAACCGCTCCGGAGCCATCGCACCCAGTGCCCAGGTACCCGTGCCGCCCATACTGTGGCCGGTCAGGATTACGCGGGACGTATCCACCGGAACCTGGTTGCTGATCCGGTCGATCAGGGCAAACACCTGCGTGGCAATGCTCTGCCAGCCCGATTTGTTCGCCGGGCACTGGGGAATGAGGACGTAGGCGCGCACATTCCCCAGCTTCCCGTCCCGGAGGTACCGGGGAAAGCCGTCCACCGAGGTAATCTGCGTCAGATCGCTGCCCTTGCCGCTGCCGCCGTGCAGATAGACGATCAGGGGCAGCTTTTCCTTGCCTGCACCCTGGGGAGTATAGAACCAGTAGCCCAGGGATTGAGCCGTGGCGGGATGAGCCGTCAGGGTGCCGTAGCTCTGTTTCGCGGCAGGCCTGGTTGTACCGGCAAGCATCATGTCCGGGTCGAAAAGACTGCTGGCCTTCTTCCGCTGGGTGACCGGGAAGGTCATAACGCTGTCCGTGATCTCCCGCCGGCAGGTGACGTCCCCCTGCTGCACGGTGAGCTGCTGCCCTGCCTGCAGCGCGGGGGCGCTGACAATCACGCACTTGAAGTCCGCTGCGGGCGCGAAGGACAGCACCTCCTGCCCATCCACCAGCAATGCAACGGGCGTACCGGCCGTCTGATTATCCTTCCATTTCAACATCACGCTGGCCTGATTGTCTGACTGTGTAACATGCTGGGTATTCCTGCCGTAGCTGCCGGAGGCTATCAGCACGCCGCCGGTGACGCGGCATTCGCACACCTTCGGATAGTCGATGGGAACTTCCTTCATAGCGTTGCTGCTGGCGGCACAGGTCACGCCGCCGGAGATGAGAATGCTGCCGTTGGAATCTATCGCGTCCCCGCCTGAAAGAACGCGATGCTCGCCGTCAGAGACGATGATGTCGAAATCGCGGTTCTTTTTGCCCTTGGCGCTTTCCGCCCCGGAGACAGCCTTGGAGGCGGCGTTCCAGCCGTCGTCGATGGCGGTCACGTCGGTTGTGCCGCCGTTGAGGTGAATGTGCGCGGCTTCAATGCCCTCATAGCTTTCGGTGATGGTCACGCTGCCGCCAAGCAGGGTGAAGGTATCGTCGGCATGGATGCCATCGTCATTGCTGGACAGGTCGATATAGCCATCATGAATGGTGATGCTGCCGTTGGCGTGGAGCGCATCATCACGGCTGCTGACCACCATCATGCCGGAAGAAATCCGAATGTCGGTTGCCTTGACGCCTTTGCCGCTTTCGATGCTGTCTTTCGCTGTCTTTTCCGCCTGAATGAGCGGCTGATCGGCTTTGCGCACAGGGGCAGCGATGGTCTGCCGATACTCCGGCTGACACCCGCCGCCGGAAATGATGCGGTACATGCCGCCATGGATGGTCAGCTCCCTTTCCGCCTGAATGCCATCCTCCCGGGCGCTGATCGTCAGGCAGCTGTCCAGACAGCAGACCCAGCCCCGCCCGCTGTCGGTATCGTTGGTGGACTTCACCCCGTCCTTCCCGGCGGTGATGGTGATGTTTGCCCGATCCAGCACCACCGAGTCCTTGCCGCGGATGGCGTCCCCCTTGCTGTCCACCGTCAAGCTGGCGCAGGCAATGAGGAGGCTGTCCTTGCTGACGATGCCATCGTCATACCGGGCCGTCACCCGCAGCGAACCCGTTCCGTTGATGCACAGGTCAGCCTTGGAGAACAGCGCGCCGTCCGGCTCGTCCTCATATTCAGGCAGGGTGTAGACAGCACTGTCCGTCAGCTGACTTTCCGTGCCGTCGGCCAGCGTAATGACGACCTGCTGCGCCGCCTTGATATGGAGGGCCGGACCTTCCGGAGACGTGATGCTGATGCCGTCAAACAGCAGAGACACATATGCGCCCTTTGCGTCGACCACCAGCTGACCGGTACAGCTGCCTGTGATGTGGTATGCGCCAGCCCTTGCGATGGTGTTGATGCCGTCCCGGAGGGCCAGCGTTTCGGTGCATTGCTGCGGCGTGACGGCGGGGATATCGGGGGCTTCGGTGATGGCCGGCAGCGTCTGTGCAGACGCGGTGGCGAAGAGAAACAGTGTGCAGATCGTCAGGAGGAATCCGAGGGTACGTTTCATGGCGTTTCATCCTTTCAAGGTGATTTCACTGCCATCATAATCCATCAAGCTGAAAACAAACTGAAAATCGTTTTTCAGGTTTCTTTCAGCTCCATGGTTTACAATGCTGATGCACCATGCTATCATGGAAGCAGCAAAATACCGGGAGGACGCCATGAAGATACTGATTGTGGAGGATGAACGCGGCCTGTCGATGGCTTTGCAGCACATTCTGACGGACGCAGGCTATCAGACCGCCGCCGTGTACACCGGCGATGACGGATTGCACTATGCCGGCAGCGGTGCCTTTGACCTGATCCTGCTGGACGTGATGCTGCCGGAGATGGACGGATTTGCGGTGGTGAAGGCCCTCCGGCGGCAGCAAAACCGCGTGCCCGTGCTGATGCTGACGGCGAAATCCGCGCTGTCAGATCGGGTGAACGGCCTGGACGCGGGCGCGGACGATTATCTGACCAAGCCCTTTGAGCCGGAGGAGCTGCTGGCGCGCATCCGGGCGTTGCTCCGCCGGGGCGATCAGGCCGTGGCGGACGAGATAACCGCCTTTGATTTGAAACTGATGGTGGATTCCCATGATCTCCGGTGCGGCGAGCGCAGCATCCGCCTGAGCAGCCGGGAGTACCAGATCATGCGGCTGCTGATGAATGGCAACGAGCGCTACTTCTCCAAGGAGGAGCTGCTGATGCGCGCCTGGGACATGGACACCGAAGCCGGTGACAACTGCGAGGAGGCGTACATCTCCTTCCTGCGGAAAAAGCTGGCATACCTGAAGAGCACGGCGATGATTGCGACCCTCCGAAAGGTCGGCTACCGATTGGAGGAGCAGGCATGATCGTCAAGCTGAGAAGAAGGGTCACGGCGGTGCTGATGCTCGTCTTTCTGTTCCTGATCGTCAGCGTGATGGCCTGCACTGTCGCCATCAACGCCCAGCAGGGCGTGGAAAGGCAGAAGGAGATTCTGCGTTCCGCCGCCATTCAGCCGCTCAGCCAGCGCACGGAACGAACCACCGGCGCTTACCGGGCCGGCACGCCCTATTTCAGCGTGCGCATCACCCCCGGTGGTAAAACCAGCGTGTTCACCCGCGCCTTTGACATCAGCGATGCGGAAGCCATATCCGCCGCCGAAGAAGCGCAGCGCACCGGGCTTACCAGCGGATTGCTGCCCGAGAGCGAATTGCGCTACCTCATCCGCACGGATGCGGAGGGCAGTACGCGCATCACCTTCATCAGCACGGCGGAATATGCCGAACAGCTGCGCATACAGATCATGACCTGTCTGCTGCTTGCGCCCATCCTGCTGGTGCTGTTGTACTTTCTCGCTGCGCTTCCCCTGTCCCGGTGGCTGACCAAGCCCGTCCGGCAAACCTGGGCGGCGCAGAAGCAGTTCATCGCCGACGCCAGCCACGAATTGAAAACCCCGCTGACGGTCATCCTGGCAGATTTGTCCATTCTGCGCAAGCAATCCCCCGAGGACAAATGGCTGGAGAGTACCCAGGCGGAAGCGCAGCGGATGCGTCAGCTGGTGGAGGAAATGCTGACGCTGGCCCGTACGGAGAGCGAGCCATCCACGGAGGCCTTCCAGCCGGTCAGCCTCTCCGACCTTCTGAATTGCACGCTCATGACCATGGAGCCCCTTGCCTTTGATTCCGGCGTGACGCTGGATGGCATCGTCGGGGACAGCATCACCGTCCAGGGAAGCGAAGTCCACCTGCGCCGGCTGATGATGATTCTGCTGGATAACGCCATCAAATACGCAGGAGGCGAAAAGCGGGTGACCGTTTCACTGACGAAAAAGCAGGAACGGGCAGAGCTGCGTGTCATCAACACGGGCTCTCCCATTCCTGCCCGGATGCTGCCCCGCCTCTTTGACCGCTTCTATCGCGGCGACGCGAACCGGACGAGCCAGGGCTTTGGCCTGGGTCTTGCGATTGCACGGGAGATTGTGCAAATGCACCGGGGCACCATCGGCGTGACAAGCACCGCGCAGGAGGGCACGGCCTTTACCGTCAGATTGCCGGAGCGTGGCAGAAGATGAACGGGCAGCTCTGCCTGGAAGCTGCATCGCCAGCTGCCATGAGGTTGGCTGCGCTATGCACGTTCTCAATCAAAGTGTACGATTTGCACAGCGCCTTTCCGCTCGCCGTATTGCCGGTATGCCGCGCTTCGCTCAGCCCTGCCGGAACGACCATTCGCTGTACTCAATGAAATATGAACACGAGAATCAGGATTATTCCTGCTTGTCACCCTTGTCGCTCTTGTTGGATGCGTAGATGACGCAACCGAAGCAGAGGCTCAGCGAAGCCCCGATGCTGAGGCCCAGGGCGATATTCCCCATCGCTGCTCCCAGCACAAGGCCAAGGCTGAGGCCGATGGAAAGTCCCAGCGGGCAGGCATAGGATGTCTCGTGGTGCTGATTGTTCTTCTTTGACATGTGACGCGCTCCTTTCATTCAAACAGCCGGGCGTCCTTCTCCAGGCGTTTCTTCCGTTCGTTCAGGCGGATGTATCCCCGGACCAGCAGCCCTGCGAAAACGCCGCAGAGCAGCGCGCAGAACAGGTTGAGCACCGCGCCCACGCCAAGGGCGATGCTCAGGTTGCCGAAGCAGACCGTGGCCTCCATGAGGAACAGGAGGATGACAAGGCGCATGATCCCTTTCAGGTGGCGGATGCGGGTGGCGTTGTCGCCATGCAGCTCGAAGGGGCCGTCCGCTGCCTTTTTGCGGAAGTACACCCACTTGAGAACCCTGCCGACGTACTCTGCGCCGGTTTCCTCCACAAAGGAAAGATACTGCTGACCTGCCGCGCTGTTGGGAGAGTCCGCCAGCATCTCCAGACGGACGGCATATTCGCCGGGGGCGCTGTCCTCAAACTCATAGGTCAGGTACCGGGCGCTCACCAGCGCCTTGCCCTGTTTGGCCATCTCGTTGAGCCACGCTTCCTCTTCCTCAAACTCCCAGGCCCAGAACCACCTGTGGCTGATCGTCCTCATGCTTCTTCCTCCTTCAGGATGGAGCGGCCGTTCTCTACCAGCTCCACCAGCCGTGCATATTCGGCGCGCAGGATCTCACGCCCCCTGTCGGTGATGATGTATTCCTTCTTGCGGCTGTCCGGGCCACCGCCCAGTGCGGTGATCCAGCCCTTTTCCTGCATGGTGCTGATCGCCCCGTAGAGCGTCCCTGCCGCCAGACGCAGCCGTCCGCCGGAGAGCTGTTCCACCTTCTGCATGATGCCGTAGCCGTGCAGCGGCTCCATCAGGGAGAGCAGGATGTAATAGACCGCTTCGGTCAATGCGGGACATGCAATCCCCATGATGTTCACTCCTTCGTCCGCCGATATATCGGATGACGATATAGATTATATCGCCAGCCGATATATTTGTCAATAGGGGAATGCGTCTACAGCAAAAAGGAGTTGTGAAAAAATGTTCAACATCAAAAGAGGATTTGTTGCCCTTGCGGGTTTCAAATCCTCTTTTGATGTTGGACGGGTTTTTCACAGCTCCATGAAAATCAATGCTCCTTGCCGGGCTGCCCATAGTAGGCGTTCGGGCCGTGCTTGCGCAGGAAGTGCTTGTCCTGGATATTCTGGGGCGCAGGGGCCGCGTCGGCCTTGATCTGACGGGTGTACACCGCCATCTTGGCGACCTCCTCCAGCACGACGGCGTGATACACCGCCTGCGCGGGGGTCTTGCCCCAGGTGAAGGGGCCGTGGGACGCGCAGACGATACCGGGCGTGTGCAGCGGCTCGATGCCGCGGTTGGTCAGCTCCTCGATGATGACCTTGCCGGTGTTCTTCTCGTAGTCCTCGTCGATCTCCTCGGTGGTGAGGTGACGGGCGCAGGGCACGGCGCCGTAGAAGTAGTCCGCATGGGTGGTGCCGTAGCAGGGGATATCCTCGCAGGCCTGCGCCCAGCCCACGGCATAGGGGCTGTGGGTGTGGACGATGCCGCCGATTTCGGGATACCGCCTGTACAGCTCGATATGGGTCTTGGTGTCGCTGGACGGGTTCAGGTCGCCGTCCACGACGTTGCCCTCCAGATCGAGCACGACCATCATGTCGGGCGTCAGATCGTCATAATCCACGCCGGAGGGCTTGATGACAACAAGGCCCTTGTCCCGGTCGATGCCGGAGACGTTGCCCCAGGTGTAGGTGACCAGATTGCGCCGGGGCAGTTCCATGTTGGCTTCGTAGACGGCCTGCTTGAGCTTTTTGAGCATGGGGATGTACCTCCTTATGTTGATCATTCTGCTGCCCAACCAACATGGGCGAGCTGTTCAGTAATGTACAGCAAATGAGTATCCATCTTTGTGATGGCTTCCTCGATGGTTATGGATTGCGACAGGTACTGCGAAGCGGATTGCCACAGTGCGTCGGAGGAAAGCAGGCAGCCGAGCAGAGCGCCTTGCTCCAAACTCAAATGAGAGGCAAGCCTGCGGTATGCCCGGATTGCATCCGTTGGAGATCCGGCGGTTGTCAGCTCGTCCTCCAGAATAGAGACCCGATATGGATGCAATAAGCATCGATAGTAGCTGTCAGCACTCTCCGCGTATGTCTCGATGAAGCGACGTGCCATATCCGTTTTTTCGGTCGAGGATGGGATAACGAGATAATCGAGGTAGGCATTCACACATGGATCAGCCCCTTCGTATAGGGCAGGAGTAAGCATGTAGCGGTCTGGGATGCTCATGCCAAAGGTGCTTAGGGGTGACAGCGCCGGAAAGCTGAATATGGGGGATGCTGCGAATTCAGGATGACCGGATTCACCGCCTGACATGAAGCGCATGCTTTCCAGCAGCAGCCGAAAGTCTGGGGTATCGAAGGTGAGCGTCTTGTTTTGGGATGCGAGCGTGTTCAGATATATCGTAACGGCGGCATCAAAGGTTTGTTGCTGCGTATAGACGGTATCTCCTGTGTCGGTGAATGCGTGATCGCCATGCTCCTCCAGCTGATTCCAGTGTGCCATCATAGCGAGATATGCAGACAGCGTTGTGGGCGTATCGCCCAGATTGTACGCTTCCAGCAGTGAACTGTCGACCGCCCAGTAGCAGCCTCTGAGGCAGACGGGATACCCCCAGCACATCCCCCTTCGGGTGACATATTCCTGAACCTGCGGATACATTGTGCGGATGTCGCATATGACAGAGTCGGATTCCATTGGGATGATCAGGCCATTTTCGATCAGATAGGCCTGGTTCATGCCGTTGCTGCTGATGTAGTAAACATCGATGCTGCCATCCTGATGATACAGGCTTTCGCGGAGCTGATCGCTTTCCATGGTTTGCACCTGTACACGGATGTTCGGGTTGGAGGTTTCAAAGGCGGCAATGGTTTGGTCGAACAGGCAGGCATCTTCGGGCACGCAGGCGATTTTCAATACATCGGCTGACAAGATCGAGTTGTTTGCGTTGGCTGCTGTGACACAAAAGGGCATCAAGCAGATACACAAGCAAAAGAGCAGAAACAGGTGCTTACATCTCATTCGCAAAAGCCACCTTTCTTCATGGATGGTTGTTCATCATTCAAGGACTGGCGTATCATCGCCAATGCGGCAGATTCCGCTTACCCCGCATAGGAGGCACCTTTTCACTTCGCCCTCAACACCCTCTACAACCCATTGATGTTGTCCAGGCTGTTGAACTTCCGTAGAAGCCGAACAGCGAGAATCAAAAGGCATATGAAGCATCAATCTGATTATTTGCAGGCAAACAAATATTGTCAAGAATGAATGAATCATCCTGCGTAATTGTGGATGATTCAGTCGGTGTCAAAGCAGAGCAGTTACTTCATTTCCGCCACGGCGGCTTCCTCGGCGCTAAGCGCCTGCCGGAACCTCGCGGTGTAGGCGTCCAGACCGGCGGCGTCCGCAGCGTCGGGCGCGATGGTGGAACCGGCGGCGTTGGCAAAGACGTGCGTATTCAAATACGTTTCAAGGGTTTCGCCGCGCTTGCCGTTCACGCGGTAGGCCGCCAGCAGCGCCATGCCCCAGGGACCGCCCTCGCCGGCGGTCTCCATGACGGAGATGGGTGTCCCGAGCGCGGCGGCAAGGATCCTCTGCCCCACGCCGGGTGTCTTGAAGTAGCCGCCGTGGCCCAGCAGGGAGTCGATCTGCACGTTCTCGTCCACGAGGATGTCCATGCCGATTTTCAGGCTCGTCATCGCACCGGCGACGAGGGAACGGGCAAAGTTCTGGAAGGAGAGCTTCGCGTCGGGCATGCGAACCATCATCGGGCGGCCCTCATCCAGACCCACCACGGGCTCGCCGGAGAACAGGGGAACGTTCACCACGCCGCCGCAGTCCTTTTCGCCCGCCAGCGCCGCGCTGAACAGGGTGACATAGATATCGTTCATGGAGACCTGCAAGCCGCAGGCATCCGCGAAGCCCTTGAGCATCCCGGCCCAGGCGTTGATGTCGGAGGTGCAGTTGTTGCAGTGCACCATGGCAACGGGCTTGCCGGTGGGGGTGGTCACCATGTCGATTTCAGGATACACTCTGGAGAGCATCCTCTCCAGCACGACCATCGCGAACACGGAGGTACCGGCGGAAACGTTGCCCGTGCGCACAGCC
Source organism: Aristaeellaceae bacterium (assembly GCA_051883695.1). GTDB lineage: Bacteria > Bacillota > Clostridia > Christensenellales > Aristaeellaceae > UBA11524. The sequence goes on along the minus strand of JBJEUF010000060.1, from coordinate 161,801 downwards.
ACGGCGTTGGTGGCAACCATGCCGGTGCCCGCATCGCCCTCGGGCGGCGCCATCAGGGCACCCGCCTCCAGCTTGCCGGAGGGATCGAGCAGCTTCGCGCCCGCCTCGGTCATTACGCCCGCATCCTCGCCCGCGCTCTGCACCTCGGGCAGAATCTGCCGCAGCTTCCATGCGTAGCCCTTGACGGCGGCGAGGGAATCCACCAGGTCGATCATCTTCTGGTCGTAGTCGCATCTCTCGCTGTCAATGGGGAACATGCCGCTGGCTTCGCCCACGCCCAGCACCTTCTTGCCGGACAGCTGCCAGTGCACATAGCCCGCCAGCGTGGTCAGGTGGTCGATATCCTTCACATGGGCTTCGCCGTTCAGCATCGCCTGATACAGGTGGGCGATGGACCAGCGCTGGGGGATGTTGAAACCCAGCAGGTCGGTCAGCTCGGCGGCGGCCTCGGCGGTCATGGTGTTGCGCCAGGTGCGGAACTCCGCCAGCTGCCTGCCGTCCCGGTCAAAGGGCAGATAGCCGTGCATCATCGCGGACACGCCGAAAGCGGCCAGCCTGGTCAGCTGCACGCCGTAGCGGGCCTCCACGTCCCGGACCATGCTGGCATAGGCATCCTGAATGCCCGCCCACACGTCCTCCAGATGATATGTCCATACACCGTTTTCCAGCCGGTTTTCCCAGGTGTGATCACCGCTGGCGATGGGGGCGTGATCCGCGCCGATCAGCACGGCCTTGATGCGGGTGGAGCCCAGCTCGATGCCCAGAACGGCCTTGCCTTCCAGTATGAAGCTCTTGATCGCTTCGGTATTCATGGGTGTTTCCTCCTCATGTATGATGCTTCTGCGCGTCAGGCAGCAATCTGCCTCGTACCAGCATTATAGCATGTTTGCGAAACCTTGTCCACAGGTTTTGGGTGAAATCCGCGGGATGCGTCCCGTGGACAACTGTGCGGCGCCCTCTTGCAATTCCCCGTGTTTTCCGTTAAAATGGATGCATCGGAAACGTTCACAGCTGATTTGAAGGAGGTTGCCGTATGCAGCAGCTGCCACACTGTGCCCGGCCCGAGGAGGCCGGCGTCGCCTCGCAGGGAATCCTTGACTACATTGCGGCCCGTCAGGAGAATGGCATCCAGCCCCATGCGCTCTGGATCCTCCGCCATGGGAAGGTTGCCGCAAGGCTTTGCTATGCGCCCTATGACGATCATACGCCCCACATGCTCTTTTCCCTGTCGAAGTCCTTCTGCTCGGCGGCGGCGGGCTTTGCGGTGCAGGAGGGGCTGCTGACGTGGGAGACGCGGGTGATCGACGTGCTGCCGGACAAGTTCCCGGAGAACCCGTCCGGGTGGCTGCGCTCTATCACGCTGCATCATCTGCTGACCATGAGCAGCGGCCTGAAGCCCGAAAGCGATGAGGTGGGCGGCGAGGACTGGGCGAGGGCGGTGCTGGCTTGCGGCTGCGATCATGAACCCGGCACCCGCTTCCACTACAACAGCCACGGCACCTACCTTGTTTCCTGCATGGTGCAGCGCGTCGCGGGCATGACGGTGCGCGACTATCTTGTGCCGCGCCTGTTCAAGCCGCTGGGGATGATGAACGCGGACGGCTCGGCCCCCAGGTGGGATGCATGCCCGGCAGGCGTGAACGCCGGCGGCTGGGGACTGTGGCTGAGCTGTGCGCAGCTTGCGCCCTTCGGGCAATGCCTGCTGCAAAGGGGCGTGTGGGACGGCAGGCAGGTGCTGCCGCGGGAATGGCTCGACCGGGCGACGGTCTGGCAGATCGACAGCGGCAACGGCGATCACTCCTATGTGTCCGACTGGAACCAGGGCTACGGCTACCAGTTCTGGATGTGCCGGGGCGACGCGGAGCCCGGCTTCACGCCGCGCTATCGCGGGGATGGCGCCTTCGGGCAGTACATCATCGTGGACGAAAAGCGGGACATGGTGGTCTGCTGTGTCAGCGGTGAGCCGGAGCTTGCCAAATCCCTTGATCTGATCTATACGCATCTGCTGGCAGCTGCGGACAGGGTGCCGTCGGATGAAGCGGTTCAGGCGGCATTGCAGGAACGGCTGACGGCGCTGGCCTACGCGTGGCCGGAGCATGACGGCAGCCCCCTGCCGGTGGGGGAATACTGGTATCAGGATCGAAAGCTGACCGTCGAGCCGGATCGCGTGCTGCTGCCGCTGGATGAGAGGCAGACCTTTGTCTTCCATGCCGGGCGCGTGATATGCTGCGGCGACGGCACGGGCTGCTGCGGCATGAAGGACGGAGAGATGCGCCTGCTGCTGCGGATCCGCAACGCGCCCTTCACGGCGGACATCACCTGTCGCTTTGGCGCAGATGCCTGTGAAATGACCCTTTGCGGCGTGGGGCAGGAGCCGCAGACCTTCCGGATGACAAGAAAGTGAAGCATGAAAACGATTGATATCATCGGCGAGAACTACTTCGGGCAATGGCACGCAACCCGTACCGCCTGCCGGGCCATCGTCATCAGGAACGGGGAGATTCTGCTTTCCTGTGAAACGCGCACAGGACAATGGATGCTGCCCGGCGGTGGACTGGAAAACGGGGAAAGCGAGCGGGCGTGCTGCATCCGTGAGGTGGCGGAGGAAACCGGCGTGCTGATCGAGCCGTCGGAGTGCCTGCTGGAGATTGACGAGTACTATGAGGACTGGAAATGGGTGAACCGGTATTTCTTCGGTGAAATCACCGGGAGGACGGAAGCGAGGCTCACGGCGCGCGAAAGGGAAGCCGGCATGGAGGCGCGATGGCTTCCGGTGGAGGAATGCCGCTCGATCTTCGCCGCGCATCAAAGCTATGCGGATACGGACGAAATGCGGCGCGGCATGTATCTGCGCGAGGACACGGCGCTGCGCGAGCTGATGAAATGACGGAGGTACACATGATCCTGGAAACCGAACGGCTGATCCTGCGGGAGCTGCGGCAGTCGGACTACGCGTCCCTGTGCAGGATCCTGCAGGACGAACAGACCATGTACGCCTATGAGGGTGCGTTCACGGATGCGGAGGTGCAGGAATGGCTGGACAGGCAGCTTGCCCGGTACCGGACATGGTCCTTCGGGCTGTGGGCGGTCATCCTGAAGGAAACGGGCGGGATGATCGGACAGTGCGGATTGACCATGCAGCCCTGGAAGGATCGGGAGGTGCTGGAGATCGGCTATCTGTTCGAGCGTGCCTTCTGGCATCGGGGCTATGCCACTGAGGCGGCAAGGGCCTGCAAGGCCTATGCCTTTGACGTGCTGAAGGCTGAGGAGGTCTGCTCCATCATCCGGGACACGAACACCGCCTCGCAGCGCGTGGCGCTCCGGAACGGGATGATGGCGGAGGATACCTGGACAAAGCATTACAGGGGCGTCGATATGCCGCATATCCGGTATGCCGTGCGCCGCGACATGGATGAAATATAATATGAAGGAAGTAATTCGGATGAAGCGACTCATTTCTCTCCTGCTTGTCCTGCTGATGCTGACGCCCTGCGCGATGGCGGAGGAAGCCTCGCCCGGCGTGTACAACTGGTATGAGGTGTTCGTCTACGCCTATCAGGATTCCAACGGGGACGGCATCGGTGACCTGAACGGTCTGCGCCAGCGGCTGGACTACATTTCGGACATGGGCTACAACGGCCTGTGGCTGATGCCCATCATGCCCAGCCCTTCCTATCATAAGTATGATGTGACGGATTACAGGGCCATCGACCCGCAGTACGGGACGATGGACGATTTCCGCCTGCTGGTGGCGGAGTGTCATGCAAGGGGCATCTTCATCATCATCGACCTGCCCATCAACCATACCTCCATCCGGCATCCGTGGTTCCTCTCGGCGGTGGAATCCATCCAGAAGCGCAAGTTCGACAGCCCCTATCTGGACTACTACTGCTTCACGGAAACGCCGTCCGGGACAAAGCATGTGCAGATCTCCGGTTCTCCGTGGTATTATGAGGAGCAGTTTTCCGGCGGCGGCATGCCCGACCTGAACCTGGACTGCCCGGCGCTGAAGGAGGAGATTCGCGACATTGTGGCCTTCTGGCTGACGGATGTGGGGGTGGACGGCTTCCGTCTGGACGCGGTGACGAGCTATTACGCATCGAATGTGGAACGGAATGTGGCCTTCCTGAATGAGCTGAAGGCCATGTGCGAGGCAGCAAAGCCCGGCTCCTACCTTGTCGGTGAAGCGTGGGTGGGCCTGAATGCGCTGGCGGAGTATGCCCGGAGCGATGTGGACAGCTTTTTCCTCTTCCCGGCATCCCAGGCGGAGGGCTTCATTGCCAAATCCGTGCTGGGACGCAGCCCCAACGCCAAGACCTATGTCTCCGGTCTGGAGCGGGTCTTTGAGGCGATGCCCGGGGAGCTGCTGGCGCCCTTCCTGTGCAACCATGACACGGGCCGCACGGTGGGTGCTGTGCAGGGACGCTCCATGCCGGAGCGGGCCAAGTTTGCCGAGGGCCTTCTGAACATGATTCCGGGCTGCATCTTCACCTATTACGGCGAGGAAATCGGCATGGTGGGCTCGGGCGATGATCCCAACAAGCGTCTGCCCATGTACTGGAACGATGCGGACATGTGCGCGCTGGCGCCCGGGGTGACAAAGGTCGAATACGCCTTCCCGTCCGTGGACGTTCAGCTGGCTGATCCGACCTCCCTGCTCAGCTACTGCAGGGCCGTCAACCATGCCAGGCTCAGAACGCCGCTGATTGCAACGGGGGAGAACACCTTCCTGTCCTACGATGCGAATACCGCCGTCATGAAGCGTGAAAGGGAAGGTGCGTGCTGCTACATCGCCATGAATTTTTCCCGCAAGGAAGTCCTTACCGTGACCATCGACGCGTCCGGGCTGACCATCTCCTCCGATCTGGAGGTCGCGGACGAGCGGGCTGCCGTCGCGGAGACGGACGGCGTGACCGCTGTGACCCTGCCGCCCTACGCCATTGTTGTGCTCGAATAAGAAAAAGGAGGCTGTCCCATGAAGCTCAAGCATATCCTGACCCTGCTGCTGGCGTTCCTGCTGCTGGCGCCCTGCGCCCTGGCGGAGGACGCTGAGCCCGGCTGTGACCTGTACATCCCCGCGATTCCCGATCTGCCCGAGGACTTCATCTTCGGCATGGATGTATCCAGCGTCCTGTCGCTGGAGGCGGCTGGCGTGAAATACTACGGCTACGACGGCACGGAGCGCGACCTGTTCGAGCTGCTGGCGGAGAACGGCATCAACTACATCCGCGTGCGCGTGTGGAACGATCCCTTCGACGCGGACGGCAACGGCTACGGCGGCGGCAACTGCGATATCAATACCGCCATCGCCATCGGCAAGCGCGCCACGGAAAACGGCATGAAGCTGCTGGTGGACTTCCACTACTCCGATTTCTGGGCCGACCCCTCCAAGCAGATGGTGCCCAAGGCCTGGAAGGGCAAGCGCACCACCGCCAAGGTGACGCTGCTGAAGGAGTACACCGCCGACTGCCTCACCCGGCTGAAGGAGGCCGGTGTGGATGTGGGCATGGTGCAGCTGGGCAATGAGTCGAACAACGGTCTGGCGGGCGAGAAGAGCTGGGCGAACATCACCAAACTGATGTCCGTGGGTGCCGAGGCGGTGCGCGAGGTGTATCCGGAGGCACTGATCGCCGTGCACTTCGCCAACCCGGAAAACGCCGGCAACTACCGGAGCTATGCGGCCCGGCTGGCGGAGGCCGGGGTGGATTACGACGTGTTTGCCACCAGCTACTATCCCTACTGGCACGGCTCGCTGGAGAACCTGAAAAGCGTGCTGACCCATGTGAAGGAGACCTACGGCAAGCAGGTGCTGGTCGCGGAAACCTCCTATGCGTGGACGATGGAGGATGGTGACTTCTCCGGCAACACCATCGGCGAGGGCGGCGCGTATGAGAAGCCCTATCCCTTCACCGTGCAGGGCCAGGTGAACCATTTCGCCGCCGTGACGCAGGCGATGCACGACATCGGCGGTCTGGGCCTGTTCAGCTGGGAGGGCGCATGGGTGCCCGTGCCCGGCGGCAGCTGGGAGGCGAACTCCGCCCTGTGGGAGCAGTACGGCGCGGGCTGGGCTTCCTCCTACGCGGCGGAATATGACGCCGCCGATGCCGGCAAGTACTACGGCGGCTGCGCCTGCGACAACCAGACCTTCTTCGACTTCGGCGGCAAAGCGCTGGAATCCCTGAAGTTCTTTGGGCTCGTGCGCAGGGGCAACCTTGTGCCCGTCAGGGCCGACGCCATTGAGGATACCACGTTGATGATCGACCTGACCGACGAGATCGTCCTGCCCGATACCGTGAATGCCGTCATGAACGACAACAGCCGTCAGGCCGTGCCGGTCGTCTGGGAGCCCTATGACGCGGCGGCGATGAAGGCGGGCGGCGTGGCGACCTATACCATCCATGGCGTGGCGGACGGGATGCCTGCGACCTGTCAGGTGGCGATGATCCGCTACAACTACCTGAAAAACTGGTCCTTCGAGGATGCGGAGAACGGCGAGTGGGCTGTCAACAACCTTGGCGGCTGCGAGCAGCTCTACGTCGAGGAGAAGAAAACCGACTCCCTGACCGGCACGAAGCACTACCATTTCTATTCCGCCACTTCCGGCAAGGTGGCGTTCACCCTGGAGCAGACGGTCGCGGAGCTGCCCGCAGGCCGGTACCGCTATGAGCTGTCCATCATGGGCGGCGACGGCGGCGATACGGAGATCTACACCTATGTGAAGATCAACGGCGTTGAGGTCGCCCGTGAGCCTTCGACCATCACCTCCTACAACGTGTGGCACACCCCCGTCATTGACGGCATTGAGGTCAGCGAGGGCGACGTGGTGACCGTGGGCGTGTATGTCCGCTGCTCCGGCTCGGGCAACGGCGCATGGGGTAAGATTGACGATGTGAAGCTCAACGCCGCGGAGTAAGGCAAAAATTTTCCTGCCGTCAGGTGCATGCATTTTTGCCGGAAACGTGCTATAATCTGTCCAAAGGTGTGCTTCCCGCGTCCCCGCAGCCGACGGCAGCCGGCTGAAGCCGCACCGAAATCAGGGTCGATCGCTCCTGCCGTGACGCATCTGGCCGGAAGGAGGTAGACCATGAAGCGCATCAAGGCAGCCTGTATCATGCAGACCCTCGTTTTCTCCCAGAAGGAAGCGGAGGGCTTCACTCCCGCGCAGGTGCTGCAGCTGAACCGCGACGAACTGGCGCACTACAAAGCCGGGCTGAATAAGACCGGCACGCGGCATCAGATCACCGGCGTGGATGAGCAGCCGGACGGCTCCATCATCGTGCGTGTCCGCAAGCAGTACAATGGCAAGGCGGACGTGGAAGAGTACTTCATCTGACCGGAGGGAACAGCATGGCACAGCTCCGTTCTGCTCCCGGCCCGAGCCTCGAAACGGTCAGGGAGCACATCCGCAATCTGTATGAAACCAGTCCGCGTATCCGCATCACCGTGGCAATGCCGCATTCAAAGGTGGTGCAGGACTCCGATGTGACCATCACCGGCGTATACCCGCACGTTTTCTGCGTGGAGGAATGCGCAGGCGGCGTGCAGCACCGGTATGCCTTTCAATACGCGGATGTCATCACCCAGCGCGTCAGGATCAGCGATCGGGCTTGATCCGGCGCTCCGAGCGCTTGCCGTTGCGGCAGGCGCTCTTCTTTTGGTACATGAATATTCCGGTTGAAATATGTACCAAAAATTTTTATGGAAACGATACCGAAAACCTCTTGCAGGATGGCGGGAAAGGTGATATAATGACCATAACGGAAAGGGACGTCCCTTTCGCATCCGTCTGCATCAGACGGATGCGGGGAGTCTGCCTTCCCAATTTACTGCGGAAAACCGCATTATCTGAAGGAGGAGTATCCCATGAAGAAGATCCTTTCTCTGGTTCTGGCGCTGGCGATGATGCTGTCCCTGTGCAGCTTCGCGTCTGCCGAGGGCTACAACGGCGAAATCAAGATCTGGGTTGCCGAGGCGACGGTTGAGTTCACCAAGGCGCAGGTCGAAGCCTTCAAGGCTGCCAACCCCGAGTACGCGGGCATGACCGTGACGGTTGAGCCCGTGGGCGAGGGCGACGCTGCCGGCAACATGCTGACCGACGTGGAAGCCGGTGCCGACCTGTACGTTTTCGCGCAGGATCAGCTGGCCCGTCTGGTCGCTGCCGGCGCGCTGGAAGTCGTGCTGGATGAGAACGCCGAGATCGTCCGTGCTGAGAACGATGGCGGCGCTGTGGCGGCTGTCACCCTGGGCGGCACCATGTACGCCTATCCCATGACCTCTGACAACGGCTACTTCCTGTACTACGACAAGTCCGTTGTGACCGATCCTACCTCCATCGAGGCGGTTCTCGCTGCCTGTGAGGCTGCTGGAAAGAACTTCTACATGGAGATCAACTCCGGCTGGTACCAGACCGCCTTCTTCTTCGGCGCCGGCTGCACCCTGACCTATGAAACCAACGATGAGGGCACCATCGTCGCCATGAACTGCGACTATGCCTCTGAAAACGGCGTGAAGGCGCTGAAGTCCATGATTAAGATGGCTCAGTCCCCCGCCTTCGTGAACGGCTCCTCTGCCTCCAACGCCACCAACCTGGGCGCGATTGTCGACGGCACCTGGGATGCCAACGCGGTTCAGTCCATCCTGGGCGAGAACTATGCCGCTGCGAAGCTGCCCACCATCGACGGCTATCAGCTGGGCGGTTTCGGCGGCTTCAAGATGCTGGGCGTGAAGCCTCAGACCGATGAGGCCAAGCTGGCTGCCTGCGACGCGCTGGCGCTGTACCTGTCCTCCGGTGCTGTGCAGACCGCTCGTTTCGAGGCGGTTGGCTGGGGTCCCTCCAACCTGGCGGCTCAGCAGTCCGATGCTGTGAAGGCTGACATCGCTCTGTCCGCTCTGGCTGCGCAGCTGAACTTCTGCGTGCCCCAGGGTCAGTACCCCGGTGAGTACTGGACGCTGGCAACCGCTCTGGGCGACGACATTCTGGCTGACAAGCTGGACAACGCCACCGATGCGGAGCTGCTGGACGTTCTGAACAACTTCCAGGCGACTGCCGGTTCCTACGTCAAGTAATTCAAGCCTCATGCGGGCTGGAGGCATTGCTTCCAGCCCGCTTTTCACATGGATGGTGCGAACGGCGTTTTGTCAGCCACACGCGAGGTGAAATGCTTCTGCCGCTTCGCGTGTGGTTGACACGAAGGACGATTTTCTCTACAACAGGCAAAGGTTGGTGAAAGCATGACGGATTTGGAATTTCTGCGCCTCAATGGCCCTCAAAAGTTCCTGTACAAGCTCCGCCGCTTCCTGGTGAACCTGCCCAAATCCATCCTGAACGCGTTCAAGGGGCTCATCGGATGGTTTATGGGTCTCTTCAAGGGTGTGGGCAGGGAGCTGTACGACATCTTCGATACCTTCCGCAAGGGCGACTGGAAAACCCGCGTTTCCTATGTGGTGATGGGCTTTGGCTCCTGCGCCCGCGGACAATGGCTGCGCGGCATCCTCTTTTTCGTGTTCCAGACGGTTTTCAATGTGTACCTGTTCTGCTTCGGCGGTTCCTACGTGGCGAAGCTGGCGACGCTGGGCACGGTGGAAACCCGCAAGGAAGGCCGTAAGACGATTTACGGCGATAATTCCTTCCTCATCATGCTCTACGGCGTGCTGACCATCTTCTTCATCCTCGCGTTCCTTTACACCTGGCGGCTGAACGTGAAGCAGAACAAGCTCGCGCAGCAGTACCTCTCTTCCGGCAGGAAGCTCAAGACCGCCCGGCAGGATATGCATGATCTGCTGGACAGCCAGTTCCACAAGACCCTGCTGGCGCTCCCGACCCTGGGCGTGACCTTCTTCACCATCCTGCCCATCATCTTCATGATTCTGGTGGCCTTCACCAATTATGACAACACCCACCAACCGCCGGGCAAGCTCTTTACCTGGGTCGGCCTGGATAACTTCAACACCCTGCTGACGGTGCAGGAATCTCCCATGACCATCGCGGTACAGGAGAACGCGGACGGTACGGTCACCATGACCATCACCGCCCGCGATGGCGATATCCTCACCGCCAAAACCGCCGACAAGGAGGCCGCCAGCGCTGCCGTGGCCCTGATTGCCGACGGCTCCGGTGAGTTCAGCCTGACCGATCATGGCGACAAGACCGGCGAAATCACCGTGTATGGCGACGCGGGCGATCCGGTGGAGATGGCCATCACCGGCTTGACCTTCGTGCAGACGCCCTCCATGGCAAACACCTTCAGGCAGGTGCTGCTCTGGACGCTCATCTGGGCTTTCTTCGCGACGTTCCTGAACTACTTCCTGGGAATGCTGGTCGCCATCATGATCAACAAGAAGGGAATCAGGTTCAAGAAGCTGTGGCGTACCATCCTGGTCATGACCATCGCCATTCCGCAGTTCATCAGCCTGCTGTACGTCTCCAAGATGTTCGCGGCGGACGGACTGGTGAACAGCACCCTCATGAACTGGGGCTGGATCAAGGAGCCCCTACCCTTCTGGACCAACGCCACCTGGGCCAAGTGCACCATCATCGGCATCAATATCTGGATCGGCATTCCCTACCTGATGTTGATTGCCACCGGTATCCTGATGAACATCCCCGCAGATCTGTATGAGTCCGCTCGCATCGACGGTGCGAACGCCTTCCAGACTTACATGAAGATCACCCTGCCCTACATGCTTTTCGTCACCGGTCCCTACCTGCTGACCAGCTTTACGGGCAACATCAACAACTTCAACGTCATCTACCTGCTCAGCCAGGGCAAGCCCCTGTCCGTCGGTCTGGCGGGCAACGCCGGCAGCACCGACCTGCTCATCACCTGGCTGTACAAGATGACCGTCACCGACAGCAACTACAAGCTGGCGGCTGTCATGGGCATCCTGGTGTTCGTGGTCTGCGCGGTCATCAACCTGATCGTCTACAATATGATCCCGTCGGTCAAGAATGAGGAGGATTTCCAGTAATGGCAAAGCAGATAAACATTCCGGAAGTCGATGTCATTGTTGACGAAGAGAAGGGCGTGCTCCGGGAAGTGAAGCCCGATAAGAAGCTCCGCTCCAAGAAGGGACACGAAAAACGGGTGAACGCCGGCATTTACACCATCCTCATCCTGATGTCGATCATCTGGCTGGCGCCGTTCGTGTTCCTGGTGCTCCAGTCCTTCCGCTCCTATGCGACGGAGGCTGGCGGCATGGTTAACTACATTGTGCCCAAGCATTTCTCATGGGACAACTACGCGTTCCTGTTCGAGGGCGTGAAGGTTTCCCTGACCATGCTCGGCAAGGACGCGACTGCCGTCCTGATTACGATCATCACCAATGACATTGGCGTATTGGCAATTGCAGCCTGTTTGCTGCGTAAACCAAAGAACAACCTGGAGCAACCCAAGAATAACTGGGATAAACTCCGAAATAACATGAAGCCTGCGTTACTTGTCTTTGCATTGCTGACGCTGATCAACTTCATGCGCTGCGTCGATTCCAGCAACTGCGACTTCGTCCGCTGGTTCATCAACACCCTGACCATCGCCCTGTTCTGCGCGGTGATTCAGACCCTGATGGTGCTGAGCGTGTCCTACTCCCTGAGCCGTATGCGCTTCAAGGGCCGCAAGCTGTGGATGAACGTCTGCCTGACGCTGGGCATGTTCCCCGGCTTCCTGACGATGATCGTGCTCTACTACCTGCTCAAGCTCCTGGGGCTGACCCAGGCGGGCGCGATCCCGGGCCTGATCCTGATTTCCTGCGCCTCCTCCGGCATGGGCTACTACATCTCCAAGGGCTTCTTCGACACCATCCCGAAGTCCCTGGATGAATCCGCCCGGATTGATGGCGCCACGCGCTTCCAGGTTTTCCTCAAGATCATCATGCCCATGGCCAAGCCCATCGTCATCTATACCATTCTGATGGCTTTCATGGGGCCCTGGGGCGACTATGTATTCGCATCCTATGTCGCCTTTGGACACAAGGCCAGCTACAACGTGGCTGTTGGTCTGTACCGCTGGGTCAACACCAATGACTATCAGGGCTACTTCACCCGCTTCTGTGCCGGCGGCGTGCTGGTGGCGATTCCGATCACCTCGCTGTTCATGGCGCTGCAGAAGTACTATGTCGAGGGCGTGACCGGCGGCGCCGTGAAGGGGTAACTTCATTGCGCCTTTGCCCGACGAGAGAAGTCCGACTATGAGGAGGAAACGAATATGGCAAGCGTTACGCTTGATGGCGTGAAAAAGATTTACGACGGCAAGGTCGTTGCCGTGCATGATTTCAACCTGGAAATCAAGGATAAGGAATTTGTGGTGTTTGTCGGCCCCTCCGGCTGCGGCAAGTCCACGACCCTGCGCATGATCGCCGGTCTGGAGGATATCTCCGAGGGTACGCTGCGCATCGGCGACCGTGTGGTCAATGACGTGGAGCCCAAGGATCGCGACATCGCCATGGTTTTCCAGAACTACGCGCTCTATCCCCATATCTCCGTGTATGAGAACATGGCCTTCCCGCTGCGCATCCGCAAGATGAACAACGACGAAATCTACCGCCGTGTGTGCCAGGCGGCTGAGATTCTGGGCATCACGGAGTATCTGACCCGCAAGCCCAAGGCGCTGTCCGGCGGTCAGCGCCAGCGCGTGGCCATCGGCCGTGCCATCGTCCGTGAGCCCGCCGTGTTCCTGATGGACGAGCCCCTGTCCAATCTGGACGCGAAGCTCCGCAACCAGATGCGCGCGGAGATCATCCTGCTGCGCAAGCGTCTGGATACCACCTTCATTTACGTGACCCATGACCAGACCGAGGCCATGACGCTGGGCGACCGCATCGTCATCATGAAGGACGGCTACATCCAGCAGGTCGGTACGCCCCAGGAGGTCTTTGACACCCCGAAGAACCTGTTCGTCGCCGGCTTCATCGGCGCGCCCCAGATGAACTTCATTCCTGCGAAGCTGACGGTTTCCGGCGGCAAGTATCAGGTGGACGTGCTGGGTACAAAGGTTGATGTGACCGGCGCCAAGGGGGAAATTCTGGCCCGCAGGCAGGCGGCCGGCCAGGATGTGATCCTCGGCGTTCGCCCCGAGCATACCACCGTCTGCTTTGACAGGACGGAGGGAGCCATCGAGGCCACCATCCTCGTCAACGAGATGATGGGCAGCGAGCTGCATCTGCACGTGACCACCGACGGCACGAACAAGATCATTCTCCGTCTGCCGACCATCGACCTGACCGAAAAGCAGCGTGCGAGCCTGGTCTACGGCAGCAAGCTGTATTTCACCTTTGCCAGCAAGGTCATTCACCTCTTCGATCCGCAGACCGAGGAGAGCCTGCTGTACGAGTGATTCATACATGGGAACTCTGGGCTGCCGCGGCATAAGAAGGCTGCGGCAGCCCTTGATGCAAGGAGGAACGTATATGCTGCAAGGCATCAGCAGGCTCCTGACGGGCGATGTGCTTAAGATCCTGTGTGATATGGGCCATGGCGATGAGATGGTGATTGCGGACGCCAACTTCCCGGCGGAGACGGTGGCCAGACGGCTCATCCGCCTGCCGGGCGTGGACGGAGGACAGCTGCTGGAGGCGCTGCTGCCGCTGTTTCCGCTGGACACCTATGTGGAGGCGCCTGCCTGTGTCATGGCGCTGACGCAAAGCGATCAGGTCAGGGGGATGCCGGAGCCGGAGGTGTGGCAGGTTTATCGGGAGCTTACGGGCGTGGAGCTGGGCCGGATCGAGCGGTTTGCGTTTTACGAGCGGGCAAGGCAGGCCTATGCCGTCATCCAGACGGGAGAAGAACGGCAGTACGGGAACCTGCTGCTGGTCAAGGGCGTCGTGAAGCCCTCCTGACGCTCTACTCTGCGTAGGTTGATTGTCATCCGGTTTTCATATATGATGTTCATGCAAGGAGGAATCAGGTATGAACCAATATGTAACAGGAACGATCATCCGGGAGCTGCGCGAAAAGAAGGGCCTGACGCAGGCCGAGCTGGCCGAAAGGCTGTATGTGTCGGACAAGACGGTTTCCAAGTGGGAAAACGCGAAGGGCTATCCGGACATTTCGCTCCTGGAGCCCATTGCCAATGTCTTTGGCGTGTCCGTCGCGGAGCTCCTCTCCGGCAGAGCGGTGAGCAACCTGAACGTATCGGCCAACATGATGCGGTCGAAGTTCTATGTCTGCCCTGTGTGCGGGAACGTGATCCACTGCATGGGCGAGGCGGTGATCCATTGCCATGGCGTGCTGCTCACGCCCGCGCAGGCGGAGGATGCGGATGCCCGGCATGAAATTACCCTGGAGAGCGTGGAGGATGAGTACTTCGTGCGCATCGAGCACGATATGACCAAAGCGCACTACATTTCCTTCATCGCGGCGCTCTCCTCGGATGGGCTGCAGATGACAAAGCTCTACCCGGAGGGTGCGGCGGAGGCAAGGGTCAAGGCGCGCGGCCTGAAGCGCATCTACTTCTACTGCAACAGGGATGGCCTGTTTTTCCATGAGGTGCGCAGGAAACCTGTCCGGAGGTCATGATATCTCCATGGCTTGACCGTTTCCCCCCATGGATGAACGGCGTTTTGGCGATTGACTGCGCGCCAAACCTCCCATGCAGGGAAGGAAACTTCGCCGGACCGTGTGAAGAAGGTCTGCCATACAGGAAGGGAGCTGCCCGAAGGTGGGCGGCTCCCTTTGCGCGGTTGATCAGCGGGCTCGTGCTCAAGGCTAATCCTAATTCTCAAAAAAGATGTTATATTCGCACAGCGCCTTTAACGCTCTGGCTTTGCTTCGTTCCGCTGTGCGTGCTGTAAGCAACGCCTCGCTTCACTCAGCTATGCCAGAACGAGAAATTCACTGTGCTCGGTGTAACATCTTTAATGAGAATTCGTATAAACAAGCAAAACCACACAAAGCCCAATGCTCTGTGTGGAGATGTGTTCATTTCCGTCCGTACATCACGACGTGGATGCCGCGCTCCAGCGCGGGAACGACCATATCGTGCAGATAGCTCTTGTCCGTGGCATCGCGGATGACGACGCTGGCGATGTTTTTATCCTCATAGAGCGCTACGGTCAGCGTGCGGGAATAGGGGCTGTTCATGGCGATGATGTTGGTCATGGGATAGCCCATGGCAAGGCAGGCGGCCACGGTTTCGGGTACGGGCAGGATGCAGGGGTACAGGCGGCTCATATCCGCGTCCGCCGGGAGCGGCAGGAGCGGATCGTGCCCGATGCACAGGAGCATGTTGCCCTTTTCGCGCTGTATGGCGCCGATGAGGGTCTCGTGCGTGTCGGCCCATTCCACGCTGTCGCGCCAGGCATCCTCGATGTTGCTGAATTGGACGCGGTCACAGGGCAGCCCAAGCTCCCGGGCGGCCTTTTCGATGTTCTGCCGGGCCAGGATGGCATAGGGGTGGGTTGCGTCAATGATGCGGTGCGGCGCGATCTCGCGGATCAACCTGCGCATGGCGTCTGCGTCCAGCTTGCCGACGTGACACATCGTTCCGGGCGGCAGCAGGGAGCGCGAATATTCGGAGGTGACGCTGATGACCACCTGCCGCCCGCGCTGGCGCAGCATTCTTGCGATGCTGCGGCTTTCCGGCGTGTCGCCGAAGATCAGGACTCGTTCCATCGGATCCACTCCATTCACTTGATGCCCTGCAGCCGCACCATGCGGCGGGCGAATGATTGGGTCGGGACTATTCCTATTATATGTCCCGTCACAATTTATGTCAAGGGTGGAACGAACCCGTGCGGGGGGACCTCCTTCAAAACGGAAAGCAAACATGAATGCGGCCGGAGGGGTGGAGGGGGCGATCGGAAAGCCCCCTCCTCGCTTTTGCGGAAGCGAAACGCTCTCCGCAGCATGAAGCATTGGTCAGCACGGTATGATGAAAGCGTCTGCCCGGGAGCTTGCGATCAGCGCGTCAGGCGGCTGGCGGCGGCTTCATCCAGCAGGAAGATCGCATCCGGATGGGTGCGGAGGATGGACGCCTGCCACAGGGGGGAGACGTCGCCCTCCAGCGCACGGCGGACGGCTTCGGCCTTCTCCCCGCCGGTGGCGATGAGCAGCACCTGCCGGGATTGCATGATGCTGCCGATGCCAAGGCTCACGGCGCAGCGCGGCACGTCGGCTTCCGAGTCAAAGAAGCGCTTGTTCGCGGCGATGGTGCTGCCGCTGAGCTGCACCTTGTGGCAGCCGTAGACGAAATGCTCCCCGGGCTCGTTGAAGCCGATGTGCCCGTTGCGGCCGATGCCCAGCAGCTGCAGGTCGATGCCGCCCGCATCGAGGATGGCTGCATCGTAGGCATGGGCGGCGGCGTTCAAATCCGCGGCGCTGCCATCGGGGATGTGGATGTTCTCCGGGCGGATGTTGACATGGCGGAACAGGTGCTCCTGCATGAAATAATGATAGCTGCAGGGATGCTCCGGGGACAGGCCGATGTACTCATCCAGATTGAAGGAGGTCACGCGGGAGAAATCCAGCACGCCGCCCTGATGCATGGCGATCAGCGCGTTGTAGGTCGGGATGGGGGAGGAGCCGGTGGCGAGGCCGAGGATGCTGTCGGGCTTGCGCAGGAGCTGGGCGGCGATCAGCGTGGCGGCTGCCTGCCCGACCTGCAGGGCATTCTGAAAAACATGCGTTTGCACGAAATTGCCTCCTTGAAAAGACGTATTGTATGGGAACGAATTCAGTATATCCCAAGAAACACGTCATTTCAACAGGATGACATAATACAAGTGCATAAATGTATCAGATACAAGCTGAATTCCTGACACGCTGCGGGGGGACTGGTCAAATGGGGGAAATGCTGGTATAATATGATACAGATTGCAACCAAATCACGATGGAAAGCGGTGAAATGCGATGCCCAACCCCATTCTTCCCCTGTGGGAGCACATTCCCGATGGCGAACCCCGCGTTTTCGGGGATCGCGTGTACCTGTACGGCTCCCATGACCGCCCCCTGTCGGGCGATTTCTGCGACAGCAAGCTGAAGGTGTGGTCTGCGTCCATCCATGACCTTGACCACTGGGTGTGCCATGGCGACATCTTCCACGCGCAGGCGGACGAGGATCATCCTGCGGACGTGACCTGGTGCGAGCTGGCGCAAAGCCCGGACACGCTGATGATGTACGCGCCCGACGTGGTGGAGAAGGACGGCAGGTACTATCTCTTCGCCTATGTTTTTTACGACAAGGGCTGTGTGGCGGTGGCGGACAGGCCGGAGGGCCCCTTCAAGGTCATCAGCACCTACAGGTACGATCTGCCCGAGGGCTGGGCGGAGCGCGGCGCCTTCGTTGATCCCGGCGTGCTGGTGGACGACGATGGGCGCGTGTATGTCTACTGCGGCTTTGAGCGCAGCTACATGTGCGAGCTGGACGCAAGGGACATGGTGACCGTTCTGCCGGGCACCTATCAGTGGGATATCCTGCCGCAGGAGGGCTACTTCGAGGCCTGCTCCCCCCGGAAGGTCGGCGATACCTATTACCTGATCTACTCGCCCTCGCCCAACGGCAGCCGTCTGGCCTATGCCACCAGCGACAAGCCCACCGGGCCCTTCACCTTCCGGGGCTACATTGTGGATAACAGCGACGATTATCCCGGCGGCAATGACCATGGCTCCATCATGAAGATCGGGGACCAGTGGTACATCTTCTATCACCGGATGACGAACGGCACCTGCTTCTCCCGGCAGGCCTGCGCGGAGCGTATCACAATCCTGCCCGACGGCACGATTCCGACGGTGGAGATGACCTCGCTGGGCTTCTCCGAGTCCCTCAATCCCTACGAGGATACGCCTGCGCACCGTGCCTGCGTGATGCGCAAGGGCGGCATGATCAAGTACCTCAACGAGTTCCACACCGTCCTTGACGAGCTGCGGGACGGCACGACCATCGGCTACAAGTACTTCGACTTCGGGCAGGACTTCACGGCGACCTCGATGGAGCTGGTGATGGAGCTGCGCGGTCTGGGCGAAAAGGGCCGTGTGACCGTGTATCTGGACGATGCGGCAAACGCGCCCGTGGGCGAGGGCACCTTTGCCGGCGACGATCAGCTGCTCCGTGTGAAGATGCCCTGCGTGACGGGGCGGCATGCGCTGTTCTTCACCTTCCATGATGACCGCACGCAGATGTCCTGGGGGCTGCACGACCGCTGCCTGACCCGTCTGGAGCGGTTCGTGTTCAAGAAGTAATCCATGAGCAAACACGCAAGGAGGAATTCTCACATGAAACGACTTGTCTCCCTGATCCTTTGTCTGCTGCTGGCGCTGTCCGCCGTGACTGTCGCCGTCGCGGAGGATGCCGTTGCGCCCGCCATGGCCTTCCGGGATCTGGACGCGGCGACCATCACCAGAGAAATGGGTCTGGGCTGGAATCTGGGCAACACCTTCGACGCACACACCGCGTTCACCCCGGACGAGGTGCTCTGGCAGCCCGTGTACACCACGCCCGGCCTGATCACCGCGGTGCATGACGCGGGCTTCTCCACCATGCGCCTGCCCGTGACCTGGGGCACCATGATCGACGATGAGAACGGCTACAGGATCAATGAGGAATGGCTGTCCCGCGTGCAGGACGTGGCAGATTATGCCATACGGCATGACATGTACGTCATCATCAACATCCACCACGACGGCGCGGAGCAGACCGGCTGGCTGCGCGTGGCAGCCGAGGGCGAGCAGTTTGAGCGGGTGAAGGAGAAGTTCGCCGCCGTGTGGGAGCAGATCGCCCTCCGCTTCCGCGACTATGACGAGCACCTCATCTTCGAGTGCATGAATGAGGTCACCGGCCCTGACGGCTCTCAGGCGGGCATCGAGCGCGACTTCCGCCACATCGAGGAGCTGAACCAGCTTTTCGTGGATACCGTTCGCGCCACCGGCGGCAACAACGCCCGGCGCTGGCTGATGGTTGTGCCGCGCTATACCAACATCGTGAACGTCCTCAATGCGTCCTACGGCTTCACCATGCCTGCGGACACCTGTGAGCCTGCGCGCCTGATGCTCTCCGTGCATGACTACGACTGGGTGTTCGGCCTGCAGGACAACATGAACGCCACCGTCTGGAATCAGGACAAGGCGCTGACGCTGATGAAGCACTTTGTCGGCCTGCAGGAGAAGTTCACCAGTCAGGGCATTCCGGTGGTGCTGGGCGAGTACGGCGCGGCGCACAAGAACAACGACGGCGCGCGCGCGTACTATTACGAGGCGATGACCCGCATGTCCGTCCTGTGCGGCGTGGTGCCGGTCTGCTGGTCTGCCGGGACCTACAACCTCAACGCCAAGCCTGCGGATTACAGCATGTGCTTCTTCGACCGCAAGACCTATGAGCAGCCCTTCCCCGGTGTCGTCAGCGCGATGATGCGCGGCTATGACCATCCCCTCGAGGTGGGCGCAAGCCTGAGCGAGACGCTGCGCCAGAACATCCTGAAGGGCCTGACCGCGTATACCGAGGTGGGCGTTGCGCCCGTGCTGCCCTCTTATGAGACCATCACCGTGAAGCAGAAGCAGGTGTTCCTGGAGTCCGGCGCGACGCTGGCGCTGGATGTGACCGCCGAGCCTGCCGATGCGAAGGATTCCCTCGTCTACGCGTCCTCCAACCCGGAGGTTGTCAGCGTCAACCGCGGTCTGCTGACCGGCAAGGCGCCCGGTTCCTCCAAGGTGACGGTCATGAGCCAGTCCGGCGACGCGAAGGCGGAGATCATCGTCATCGTGCGCAACGTGAAGCTGGACAATGCCATCACCGAGATCAACGTCCCGGCGACGGCGACCCTCAAGGCCGGAACCTCCCTGCAGCTGGACGTGACCGTCGCGCCTGCGGGCTATGCCGATGAGCTGTTCTTCATCTCCGGCGACAACCGTGTGGTGACGGTGAACGCGCTGGGCAAGCTGGTGGGCATCGCGGAAGGCAAGACCAAGGTGACTGCCATCACCTCCACCGGGCTCAAAAAGGTGATCGACGTGACGGTCGAGGCTAAGGACGCGGCGCCCAAGGGCGGCGTGAATGTGGCTGTGGGCGCGTACTACAACGATCAGGAGCACAGCTACTACGGCAACGACGTTTCCGACATCGTGACTCTGATGGGCAACGGCACCTACACCATCACCTTCGACTGCGAAAAGCACCTCTCCCAGGCGGCCAGGGATGCGGGCGTAACGAGCCTGAGGGGCATCGGCGCGCTGTATCTCTTCGATATCACCAGCAAGTCCGGCGTGCTGTCCTCCTGCGACATCCATTGGGACGAGGTGGTTATCGACGGCGTGCAGATGACCGTGAAGGAGCACGCGCCCAAGTCGGCCCTGAAGGCCAATGGCAAGCTGGACACCAACGATCCGCTCAATGCCTGGGATGGCTCCTATGTGGAGGAGGTCGTGGAGGACAAGACCACCTACAACGTGGTTTTCCCGGACGGCATGGAGCCCAGGGTCGTGACCATCACCTTCACCATCTCCAACTGGGCTTACGCGGAGTAACAGAGGAGACTGCATATGAAGATCGGAGCGCAGTTCTATACCGTTCGCGAGAGGTGCCAAAATCTGGATGATTTTGCCCTGACGCTGCGCAGGGTGGCGGACATCGGCTACAAGATCGTGCAGATTTCGGGCACCTGCCCCTATGATGCCCAGTGGCTGAAGGCGCAGCTGGACGCCAACGGCCTGCAGTGCGTGCTGACCCACATCCCCGTGCCGCGCCTGACGGGCGAAACGGCGCAGGTGATCACGGATCACCATGTCCTTGGCTGTGAATACATCGGCTTGGGCTGGTATGCCTTCAACGAGGAGAAGGAAAGCGAGTCCTATGGGCATTTCATGGCGACCTATCCCGCCATTGCCCGGCAGATTCGCGAGGGCGGCCGCTACTTCATGTATCACAACCACGATCAGGAGTTCCGGCGCACGCCGGATGGCGGGCAAATCATCCTGGAACGCCTGGCGGAGGAAATTCCCACCGAGCTGATGGGCTTCACCCTGGATACCTTCTGGGTACAGGCGGGCGGCGGCGACCCGGCGCAGTGGATTGAGCGGCTGTCGGGCCGCGTCCCTGCCATCCACCTCAAGGACTTCGCCTATGGCCGGAAGATGGCTGTTGTCGGCGAGGGCAACATCAACTTCGACCGCGTGTTTGAAAAGGCGGAAACCAGCGGCACGCGGTACATGCTGGTGGAGCAGGACGACTGCAACGGCGAGGATCCCATGGATTGCCTGCGCCGCAGCTATCAGTACCTGAAGGCCTGCGGGTTTGACTGATCGTCATCAAGCAACTGAAAAAGGGGATCTGACGGCTCTGTTTGGAGCCTCAGATCCCCCTTTTGCGTGGGCGGTTAGTCTAACGTTAGCTGGTGGCGGATGTTGCGCCAG
>JBJEUF010000060.1:0-140370 GCA_051883695.1 Aristaeellaceae bacterium | reverse complement strand
CCCCTTTTGCGTGGGCGGTTAGTCTAACGTTAGCTGGTGGCGGATGTTGCGCCAGGTTCCGACGTCGCATTTATTAAAATTACTAGTGCCTGCAGCCACGAGTGTACCATTACGCGTCAGACCAATGGTGTGACAGTCACCAGCGGCAATCGCAATAATCTTGTTCCAGCTCCCGACGTCACACTGGCTGCAATCATTGTCCCCTGTTGCCACGACGGTTCCGTTGCGCATCAGACCAACGGTGTGGTGTCTGCCGGCTGCAATTGCGACAATGTCATGCCAATCGCTGACGTTGCATTGACCATCATTATTATTGCCTACTGCCATAACGGTGCCGTCACGTTTCAGGCCAACTGAATGAACGGGACCAGCGGCGATAGCCACGATATCCGTCCAGTTGCCAACATTGCATTGACCGTCCTCGTTGTCTCCTGCTGTAACAACGGTTCCATCACGCATTAAGCCCATTACGTGAAAAGTTGAAACGGAGGTTGCGACGATGTCATGCCAATTATTAACGTCGCGCTGTTGAAAGAACGTGTCACCTGCCACAACAACAGTCCCATCGCGTTTCAGACCGACGGTATGGTATTCGCCAGTTGAAATGGCTACGATATCATTCCAATCATTCCAGCCTTTCACGCGCAACTGTCCATATTCATACTTATTACCTACAGCCACTATGGTACCGTCGCGCTTCAAACCAACAGTATGAATACTGGCAGCTGCAACTGCAACGATGTCACGCCAATCACTCACATCACACTGACCGTTGGCTTTACACCCCCTAGCTACGACGGTACCATCGTGCTTCAAAGCGACTGTATGGGAATATCCGGCAGCGATGCTGCACCCGTTCAACTGGGCTAGGCGCTGTTCTGATGTGGGCTCAACTTTAAGCACTTGCTTATTCTCCTGCTTCTGCTGTTCTTCCTTCGCTCCGTTCAGCAGTTTTTCCAGCATCGCGCCTTCGCTCTCCGTAGCGAAGTGGCAGGCTCTTTTCCAGGCGGACATGCTCTGGAAATCCACGTGGCACAGCCTCAGCTCATCCGGCGCGTGGAGCTCCAGCTGGGCCAGCAGCTGATACAGGTGCGCCATGGCGTTGTCGGGCTGTCTGTCCAGGACGGCTTCCGACAGCGTCCGGGCGCGCTCCCAGCTGCCGTCCTCCAGCGCAAATTGCAGGCTCAAGAGCTCCCGGGCGCTGTCTGGCTTCTGCGGCTCCGGCTTTTTCAGCGGAACGTAGGTGTTCAATACCGTCCGCAGATGATCGAAAGCGTCCAGCTCGCCCATGCGCAGCCCTTCGATGTGCCGGTAGAGGAAGGGCGTGGGCAGCAGGGCGGGGTTCATGCCGTACAGCAGGGGCACGAGATGGCAGTTCTCACCGGCATCCATCCGTTCCAGATAGCGCGACCACTCGCTGTGCACCCAGGAGGTTTTCAGCCAGTCGCTGTCGGAGCAGACGATCAGCATCACTCTGGCGGTGCTCAGGGCGTGGAAGATGGGCGCTTCGTAGCTGGCGCCTGCCTTGCTCTGAAGACTGTCATGGGCGAAGAACACCCGCCAGCCCTGCTGCCCGAGCTTGTAGTACAGCTCCCTTGCGCGGTGGAGGTCGGGCGTATCGCCGCCGGTGGCAGGGTCGGTGGCCTTGTAGCACAGGAAGATATCCCAGGGCTGGGCTGTCCGGGACAGACTGTAGGCCTTGCTGTGCACCTCGTCCACATAGGCGGCGTCCGCTTCGTACTGCGCCTTCACTTCCTGTGGCGCAAGCGCACAGGCGTGCAGGAAGTCTGCATCCTCGCGCATCGGTCTGCGCCGGATGAAATGCACGGTCGGCAGATGCTTTCCGCTGTGGCTGTCCGGCACATATTCCACGCCATACCGGCACAGCACCAGCCCCCAGAGGGCTTCGTGCTCATCCGGATGGTCGAGGAGCACATGCTGATAGCTGCGCTCGGCATTGACAAAATCACAGGAGGAACGCTGCTGCGTCGCGCGGCGCAGGAAGTCCAGCGCCGCGCCCTGTGCCCGGGGGCGCGTGTTGACCGTGGTGCACGCGGGACATGTGACGACCATGTCGGTCGGCTTGAACACGAGGCTTTTGCAGCAGCAGCGGCATTCGATCATCAGTGGTTCCATAGGGGGGCTCCTTTTGGCTGGTTTATTTGGCCCGTCAGGCACGGCGTTTGGCTTTCGGCTTCCTGCGGAACAGCACGAAGCGCACACTGTCGATGATGTAGATCAGAAGCAGAACAGCGCAGACGCCGGAGCATACCATGATGCCGATATCCAGGGGGGGGCTGGAGGGGATGGTGAAGGTGGGGACAATCAGGTCGTTCCGGCAGTAGTTCCATACACCGGCAATGCCGTCGCCTTCCTCATGGCGTGGGAATGCAGCGATGTATTCCTGGCCCGTAATGCTGTCTGCGCTGATGCTCCTGTGATTCACGATACCGCCCTGATAGGCGCTGATGATGTCTGAAACAGGGGACGTGTCCCGGAGAAAATAGCCCGCGACGAATAACAGGATCAGCACGGGCAGCAGAATCACCGCCGTGCGCAGGGGCAGCAGCAGAAGCCGGAGAAGCATTCCCCGCTTGCTGTTGAACGGGCTGGGATTGAGCGGATGTCCTTCGGATGCGGCCCAACGGGCTGCGGCTGAGTTCGCGGGAGCGAAAACGGCTGTGGAGCACCCCGCGATCCTGTAGCCAAAGGTGCTCACGCTGTCCGGCAGGGTCAGATGCTTCAGCTCAAAGCAGTTGTGGAAGGCGCGATTGCCGATCTCCTGCAGACCCTGCGGGAAATCCAGCCGTTTCAGGCTGCTGCAGCCATCGAAAGCATTGTTCGAAACGGTTGTGATCGTGCCGGTAAGGCTGACATTCCTGAGGGCATTGCAGCCCATGCATACGGACTCCGGCAGGACGGTGACGCCCTTGGGAATCGTCAGGTCTGTCAGGCTGCTGCAGCCGTTGAAGGCGGACTTGCCGATAGCGGTCAGGCTGCCGGGAAGCCGGAGCTTCATCAGCGCGGAGCAATTCAGAAAGGCCATATCGCCAATGACGGGCAGGGAATCGGGCAGATCAACCGTTTTCAGGGAGATACAGCCGGAGAATGTGCTGGGGCTGAGCTGCGGCAGCTTTGCATAAATGGTTGCCCGGCTCAGGGCGGTGCAGCCGGAGAAGGCAGCTTCGCCCAGGCTTGTCAGGCTCTCGGGCAGAACGATCTCCTGCAGGCCGGTACAGTTGGCAAAGGCGGATGCGCCGATGGACTGCAGTTTTTTCGGCAGGGTGATGCTTTTCAGGCACGATGCGTTGGCAAAGGCAGCGGTCTCGATGAAGCGGACGCTCGGAGACAGCACCACGTTGGCAGGAGCCTTGGGGCTGCTGTCGGAGAAGGCATACGGGCGGATGATGCTGACATTGCCGGAGACGGTTACCTTGGGCTTGCCGGACAGGGGAACGATCAGGGCCCGGCTGCCGTTGTCTGCAATCTGCAACAGCATATCGTCCGCGATCATCAGCGTGGGGGCCTCGGTGGCGATGAGGGTGATGCTGCTGACGCCCGGTCTGACGAAGGGGTTCGACGTCAGGGGCGTATTGTCATACAGCTTCACCCTGAAATCGGGACGGGAACAGTCAATGGCACCGTGGGCGATGCTGCGCAGGGAGCGGGGCAGATGGAGACTGCGAAGCTCCTGACAGTTCTTGAAGGCATCCTGCTCAATGGCGACCACGCCCTCGGGCAGGCTCAGTGCGGTGACGGCTTGGTTCTTCACGCAGTTGGCACCAAGGATGGCCTGCGTTTTGTCAGCGTTGTAGCGTGCCTTGATGCCCATCCGCTGCAGTGTGGCATGGAGGTCGAAGGCCCAGCTCTGCATCTTCGCCTGGAAAGTGGGCG
Organism: Aristaeellaceae bacterium; assembly: GCA_051883695.1. Taxonomy (GTDB): domain Bacteria; phylum Bacillota; class Clostridia; order Christensenellales; family Aristaeellaceae; genus UBA11524. The sequence goes on along the minus strand of JBJEUF010000060.1, from coordinate 136,476 downwards.
AGGCACCGGCAAGGGCGGTCTGCCATTCTTCGGTCCCTTCCACAGGCTTCCCGCAGCGTGCCAGCTCTGCCGCATTGGACAGCTCGTAGCGGATCAGCAGGCGGTAGATGGACGTCATGGCGAAATCATCGGGTCTTGCCTTGCTGTCAATGTACCTGATGGCCGTGTCCAGCGCTCTGGAGGCATCCTCCCAACGCTTGTCCACCAGCGCCTCCTGCACGTTCTGCAGCGCACGGTTCGCGAAAACCGAGCGGTCGGGCACCAGCTTGTCAAGGGATGCCCGGCGGGCTTCAGTGGCATACCGGCGGGCCTGATCCCATTCCTGCGTATCGGTGAAGGGCTCCTGGCAGTGGATCAGCGCCTCCGGCGAATGCAGATGGAGCTTGAGCAGCAATCTGTACAGGCACAGATCGGAATACTCGCTGCGCTGTTCGTCAGCCTTGATGATTTGGCCGGCGCTGTTCAGCGCTTCCCCGGCTGTATCCCAGTCGCGACGGCGCAGGGCGGAAAGGGCTTTGTCCAACTCCGGCGCCACATCGGGCAGCGCTGTGCCCAGATGGTTGGCAATGGAAGAGATCAGGTTTTTGGAGGCGAAGGAATCCCGCATATCGAGCACCTGATTCCTGTTGTTCGCCGAAATGACGGAGGGCAGGTCGGAGGGAGCCACGCCATAGAGCAGCGGCATGAGCAGCTTCTGGGGGTCCCTTTTGCTCATGAGGATGAAGCGGGACCACTCGCTCCTGACCCATGGCGTGGAAAGATACGCTGTCTGGGAGCAGAAAAGCAGCATCACACGGCTGGTGCTCAGCGCGTAATAGATCTTTGCCTCGTAGTCCGCGCCGGTGTACTCCCTGAGGGTCTTGTCGGCAAAAAAGACATTGTACCCGAGGCTTTTCAGCTCTGCATACCAGTCCTGCGCGTGATTGTAGTCCACGGTATTGTGTCCGGGCAGATCGGGATCGGAATGCTTATAGCACAGGAAGATGTCAAAGGGCTTCATGTTGTGCGACAGGTGGCGGATGCGGTCCTGCACCTGATCGATGTACCGGGCGTTCTCCATGTATGTGCTTCTGATCTCCTCCGGCGCCAGGCTGCAGGCCTGCTCATAGTCAAAATCATCCTGCAGGGCGTCAGGCGATGTAAAATTGACGGTGGGCAGGATTTTCTTTGTGAGCGAGTCCTCCACATACTCCACGCCAAAGCGGCACATGGCCAATCCCCAATGGGCTTCATGCAATACGTCGCTATCCGGATTGTCGGCAATGAACAGTGTGTACAGCTGCTCTGCCTTGTCGTAGAGGCGTTTTGCACGATAGGCGTGAGCCTTTTGCAACTGTGCGTTGGCGGGCTTGCCCGCAGGTGCAACCTCCCCCGAGAGCTGATCGGGACTTGGATGGTAATTGGTGGTGCTGCAGGCGGCGCATTTCAGATACGGCGTCTGGGGCGTGAAGATCAGCTGACGTGAGCACAGGGTGCAGTTGGCCAGGACGGTCGGGATGGGCATGAAAAAACTCACTCCTTTATCGGTGATGGCGGATGAGATGCTTTTGTGTAAACAAAACAGACGATCTTCCGGGCAGAACGGGAGGATGATACTCCCCGTGCAGAAAGAGGAAATGAAATCCTATATATTGTAACACAATTCCAGAATATTGTCGATACCTGCAGAAGGAATCAGGCGAGCCTGGCTTAAGGCAAAGCTCAGGCGATGCTGGATGACGGAAAGCCCTTTGGTCGCGCGCGCAGGCGCGAAACACCTTCTGCGGAAGCAAAGGAGGGGGCTTTCCGATCGCCCACTCCACCCCTTCGGCCGCATTCATGTTTGTTTTCCGTTTTGAATGAGGTTGCCCTGCATGGAGCCTTGCCGCGCTTGACGGTTTGGGGCGTGCGGGGTATAATATAATCAGCGGTATCTGTGTTCACTGAGAGGATCGGTGAAGCCACAGCCGTACAGTACAGCTGCGAATGCGGGCATGACCGGTGCATGGATGTCCCCGGTCTCCTTCGCAGAGGGCTTGTCTGAACGACGGACGGCCTGGGAGGAATGGATTTGGGAAAGTTCACGTTTATCAGCACGGAGCTGGAAGGGCTCTGGATCATCGAGCCGAAGCTGTTCGGGGATGAACGCGGTTATTTCATGGAGACCTTCAACGACGAGTTCGCGCCCTATCTCAGGCATCTGGACGGCACGCCCTGCGGCTTTGTGCAGGATAACGAGAGCCGCTCCGTGCGCGGGGTGCTGCGCGGGATGCATCTTCAGCTGACCCGGCCCCAGGGCAAGCTGGTGCGGGTGATCGAGGGCGAGGTGTATGACGTGGCGGTGGATGTCCGTCCGGGCAGCCCGACCTACGGCCGGTCGCTGGGGGTGTATCTTTCCGAGGAAAACAAGCGGCAGCTGCTGGTGCCCGAGGGCTTCCTCCATGGCTTTCTGGTGACCTCTCCGGTCGCACGCTTTGTATACAAGTGTACGCGGCTCTACGCGCCGGAGGATGAATTCGGCGTGATGTGGAACGATCCGGAGCTGGCGATTGACTGGCCGATGGATGCGAAGGAGCTGATCCTTGCGGCCAAGGATCAGGCGAACCACAGCTTCCGTGAGCTGACGGAACGGCTGATGGCGGGCGGCGCAGCCAAACGGGAGAAACAGGAATGACAAGGACGGACAAGCGGCAGAGGCTGATGCGGGGCGGGCTCTGGTGCTGTGTTCTGGGGGTGGCGGCTGCGATTTTCCTCTTTTCCGCGCAGGACGGAACCGTATCCTCACAGACCAGCAACAGCATTGCCGAAATCATCATTGCTGTGATTGACCCCGATTTTGAAGCCCTGCCCGCGATCGAGCAGGAAGGCATCTTTGCCTTTGTTGGGAAGCTGGTGCGCAAGGGTGCGCACTTTACGGAGTTTGCCGCGCTGGGTTTCTGCATCAGGCTGCTGGTGGGCAGTTATGGACTGCGCTGGCCGACGAGAACGTCTTGGCTGGCCGGCACCCTCTATGCGGGAACGGATGAGCTGCATCAGCTGTTTGTCGCGTCCCGGGCATGCATGTGGCAGGATGTGCTGCTGGATAGCTGCGGCGTGCTGGCGGGCATCACGGCGGCCTATGCGTCCCTGGTGCTGCTGGGACGCTTCAGGGCATGGCGACGTCAGTGACGGCGCTGTGTTGACGCAGATGCGCCGTTGCGGTATAATGAAACCGTTTGGATATGCAAATCTTGCATTGAACATACCTGTTACGCCGCATGGCAGCAGCAGAATCCTTTCTTCCCATGGCAGGGGCAGGAACAGGATTGGACAGTCGCAAGGAGGCGCAGCGGCAGGAATGCGGCTGCGCCGATTGTGCAGATGCGGGAAATGTGCTTGCAGAATACAGATGCGTCTGGAGGAAGGATCCTGCCAGCGGCAATGTGCGGCCGGAAGGGCGCGGCACAGAAGGGGCAAGGGTCATGGGGACGAAAAGAGACAACAGGGAGCTTGAGGAATGGATAGGATGAAAAGGCGGGTGCTCCCCTTTACGGTGCCCGATATCACAGACCTTGAGGTGGCAGAGGTCGTGGCGGCGATGCAGTCCGGATGGATCACCACGGGCCCTCGTACCAAGGAGCTGGAACGGCGCATTGCCGATTTTGTCAATGCGCCGCGATGCGTTTGCCTCAATTCCCAGACGGCCTGCGCGGAGCTGGCGCTGCGCCTGTTGGGCATCGGCCCGGGGGATGAGGTCATTACCTCTGTGTACACCTATACGGCCTCAGCCTCTGTCATCTGCCATGTCGGTGCGCGGCCCGTGCTGATCGACACGCAGCCGGACAGCTTTGAGATGGATTACGACAAGGTCGCCGCGGCGGTGAATGAACGGACCAAGGCGATCATCCCGGTGGATCTGGGCGGCATCCCCTGCGATTATGACCGGCTGTTTGCCATCGCGGAGGAAAAGCGGCGTCTGTTCAAGCCGACCGGCGCGCTGCAGGAGGCGCTGGGCCGCGTGGCGATTGTGGCGGATGCGGCGCATGCGCTGGGCGCTCAGTGGCATGGGCGGATGGTTGGCTCCATCGCTGATTTCTCCGCCTTCAGCTTCCATGCGGTCAAAAACCTGACCACTGCGGAGGGCGGAGCGCTGACCTGGCGTACCTTCCCCGGCGTGGAAGATGAGGAAATCTACCGCTACCTGCAGCTGATGTCCCTGCACGGGCAGTCGCGGGATGCGCTGGCAAAGTCGCGCCTGGGCGAGTGGGAATACGATATCATCGGGCCATGGTACAAGTGCAACATGACGGATATCGTGGCGGCGATCGGATTGCGGCAGCTGGATCGCTACCCGCAGATGCTGGCACGGCGCGAGGAGATGATCCGCCGATACGATGCGGCAATCAAGCCGATGGGGATCAGCACGCTGACCCATTACTGCGAGGCGTACCGTTCCTCCGGTCACCTCTATATCACGCGCATTCCGGGCATTGACGCGCATGAACGCGGTCAGATCATCGCCCGGATGGCGGAGCTGGGCGTCTCCTGCAATGTGCACTACAAGCCGCTGGCAATGATGACCGCCTACCGGAAGCTGGGCTTTGATGCCGGGGATTATCCCAACGCCTGCGCGTATTATGAGAACGCGGTGTCGCTGCCGCTCCATACCCGGCTGACGGATGATGATATGGCCTATGTGATCGAATGCCTGCAGGAAGCGCTGAAGGGATAGGGCATGAGAATCTGTAAATGGGAGGAGCTGCCGCCTTTCATGCGGATGGATGCGGTGCGCCCCTATTATGACGCGCTGTGCCGGAAAAGGGCCAGCCTGGTGCTCAAACGGATGGCGGATGTGCTGGTGTCCGCCCTGCTGCTGGTGCTGCTGTCGCCTGTTTTTCTGCTGCTGGCGGCAGCGATCCGGCTGGATTCGCCGGGGCCGGTGTTTTTCCGGCAGGTTCGCGTGACGCAGTACGGCAGGGAGTTCCGCATCTTCAAGTTCCGCACGATGGTGTCCGGGGCGGATCGCCTGGGCAGCCTTGTGACGATTGGCGGAGACAGCCGCGTGACCCGTGTCGGCCGGCTGATCCGCAGATGCCGGCTGGATGAAACTGCCCAGCTGATCGATGTGCTTCGAGGGACGATGACGCTGGTGGGGACAAGGCCGGAGGTGCCGCGGTATGTGGCGGTGTACACACCCGAGATGATGGCGACGCTGCTGCTTCCTGCCGGGGTGACCAGCGAGGCGAGCATCTGCTTCCGGGATGAGGAGAAGCTGCTGAACGGTGTGGAAAACGTCGATGACGCTTATATCCGTCAGGTGCTGCCCCGGAAGATGCGCTATAACCTCCGCGGGCTCCGGGAATTCAGCCTCCGGGGGGATATTCGGCTGATGGCGAGGACCGTGCTGGCGATGCTGGGCAGGGAGAAGGCCGCAAACGCAGAGGACGCAATGCCGCTTTGACGGGAGGAAACGGGGCTTATGCAGATCAGGCGCGTGGCGCCGCAGGAGCGCGAGGTCATCCGGCGGATCGTGGAGATACATATGGAGACCTTTGAGGGCTTTTTCCTGACGTTCCTGGGCCGTGGCTTCCTGCGGCAGATGTACAGCGCGTACTGTGCGCACGAGGCATCGGGATTGCTGGCGGCCTTTGACGATCGGGGAGAGGCCGTTGGCTTTCTGGCCTGGTCATCGCAGCTCAGCGCACTGTACAGGCAGATGATCCGGACGCGGCTGATTCCCTTTGCGTGGTACAGCCTGGGCGCCCTTGTGCGCAATCCGGCGGTGTTCATGCGGCTGGTGCGCGCCTTCCTCAAGCCGGGGGAGGCGCGGCGGCAGGAGGCATATGTGGAGCTGGCTTCCATCGGCGTTGCGCCGGAGGCGAAGCGGCAGGGCGTGGGCTCCGCGCTGATCGAGGCGCTGAAGCAGCGGGTCGATTTTGACCGGTACGCCTATATCACGCTGGAAACGGACGCAAAGGACAATGACGCTGCGAATTGCTTCTACCGGCGCAACGGGTTTGCTCTTGCCCGGAGCTACACGACCCATGAAGGCAGGGCGATGAACGAATACAGATATCGGAGCGATGCCTGATGAGGATACTCTTCCTGAATGCGTATTTCCAGCCGGAAACCATCGCGTTCTCGCATCTGGAGCGGGATCTGATCGAGCGGCTGCTGGCGGCGGGGCATGAGCTGACGGTCATCTGCCCCAGCCCGACGCGCGGTGTGGATGCGGAGACGGTCCGCGCCTATCGCGGACGAAGGGACGAAACGCTCTATGACGGTCGCGTCCGGGTGCATCGCATCCCGATGGTGCGCGAGGGGCGCAATCCCATCCTGCGCGCGCTGCGGTATTTCATGGTCAACGCGGCTGAATATGTGCGGGGCTGCCGCGTCAGGGACGCGGATGTGATCTTTGCCGTCAGCACGCCGCCCACGCAGGGCCTGCTGTGCGGCCTGGTTGCCGGGCGGCTGAAGATCCCCTTTGTGTACAGCCTGCAGGATGTGTTCCCGGATTCCCTCGTCAGCGCGAACATGACCCAGAAGGGTTCGCTGCTCTGGAAGATCGGCCGATGGGTGGAGGACCGCACCTACCGCCGGGCGGACAGGATTGTCGCCATCACCGAGGATTTCAGGCGCAACATCCTGGAAAAGGGCGTGCCGGATGAGAAGATCGTCATGATTCCGAACTGGATTGACGCACAGACCGTTCACCCGGTGGCGCGGGAGGAGAACATCCTCTTTTCGCGGTACGGCCTTGACCCGGAGCGGTACTATCTCTGCTACAGCGGAAACATCGGGTATTCACAGAACCTGCGGCTGCTGCTGGATGCGGCGAAGGTGCTGCAGACGGAGCTGCCCGATGTGCGCTTCGTGCTCATCGGCGAGGGCGCCGCGAAGGACGATCTGCTCTCCGCTGTCCGCAGGGAGCAGATCGGGAACGTGATCCTGCTGCCCTTCCAGCCCTACGAGGACATTGCCCATGTGTTCAGCCTGGGCGATGCGGGCCTGATTATCTCCAAGCCCGGTGTGGGCAGCAGCTCAGTGCCCAGCAAGACGTGGAGCATCATGTCGGCGGCGCGTCCGATTCTGGCATCCTTTGATGAGGAAAGCGATCTGTCGCGCCTCGTCAGGGAGCAGCAGGCGGGCGTGGTGGCGCGCTCCGGCGATCTGCCGGGACTGATTGCGGCGGTGAAGCAGCTGTACGCCAATCCGGCCGACGCGGCGCGCATGGGATGGCAGGGACGCAGATATGTCTGTGAGTATCTGGGCCGGGAGCGGTGCACGGCGCTGTACGAGGAGACGCTGCGCGGCGTGGTAAGGGAGCGAAAGGCATGAAACGTCTGCTGTGGCTGGGCAGCTATCTGACGGACGGGCTGGCGGCGGAATACGCGCAGCTGGGCTACAGGAACGCCGCGTCTGTCCTGTCGCAGAGAAATCTGCTGGAGGGGCTGGAAGCGGCGCTGGGGCAGCGCTTTGATACCATCGGGCTGCTCTCCCTGCCCGGATTTCCCGTCAACCGCAGCCTGTACCTGCAGCAGCGGACCTTCTGCCATGCGCAGGGGGCGCAGGATGTGCAGGTTGGCTATCTGAATGTGGAGTACCTGAACCGTCTGACCGGACGGCGCAGCCTGTGCCGGGCGGTGAAAAAGTGGATGAAGGGCGTCGACTGCCGTCAGGACGAGCTGACGGTCTGCGTCTATGAGATGCGCAGCGCCTGTCTGGCTGCGGCGCAGCTCATCCGCCGCCAGATGCCGACGGCGCGGATCTGCCTGATCGTGCCCGACCTGCCGCAGTTCATGGATCTGCACATGTCGCGGCTGAAGGCCTGTCTCAAGGCGATGGACTGGCGGAGCATCCGAAAGCGTCTGTCCGTGATTGACCGTTTCGTGCTCTACACCGGGCCGATGCGGACGTTTCTGGGGTTGGACGAAGCGCGCTGCATGGTCATGGAGGGCTCGATCAACGTGGCTGAAACGGAAGCAAAGCCCCGGCTGACAGCGGCGGATGCGAACGGGAAGATCATCGTGATGTACTCCGGCGCCGTGCACGAACGCTTTGGCGTGATGCGGCTGGTGCAGGCCTTTGCGTATCTTGATGACCGGTACGAGCTGTGGATCACAGGCACCGGAAGCGCGAGCGGCCAGGTGGAGGAATGCGCGAAACGGGACGCGCGCATCCGTTATTTCGGCTTCCTGCCGACACGGGAAGCGCTGCTGGACTTGCAGAGGCAGGCGACGATGTTCGTCAACCTGCGTGACCCAGCGGAGGAGGCCTCGGCCTATTGCTTCCCCTCAAAGCTCTTTGAGTTCATGCGCTCGGGCAAGCCTGTGCTTTCCTGCCGTCTGGCGGGCATCCCGGAGGAATACTTCGATTATCTGATTCCCATGGCGGGCTTTGATCCGCCGCAGATGGCCGACGCGATCCGCCGTGTCGGCGCCATGTCTCCCCAGGCGCTGGCGGAGCTTGGCGCGCGTCAGTATGCGTTCATAGCGAAAAGGAAGAACAACCTGGTGCAGGCGGAGCGGATCGCTGCGTTTCTCAGCGAGTGACAGCATGAAGCGGTGGTGACGGAATGCGAAGGGCGGATACCGGGCGAAGGCCGAAGGTGCTGATGTACTATACCTACAGCAGCCGGATCGGCGGCCCGCTGACGAATATCAAATCCATTATGGCGTCGCCGCTCCGGGAGAAGTATGACTTTGCCGCCTGCTATCAGGAGATGGCGCCGGGCGGTGTCAACATGGCGCTGCTGCGCCGGATGCGGGACATCATCCGGGCGGAAAAGCCGGATATCGTTCATATCCACGGCGCGCAGAGCGAGGGCCTGTACGGCGTGCTGGCTGCACGGTGGGCAGGCGGCTGCCGCACCGTCATGACCGTGCACGGCTTTGCCCACGATGACAGCCATTACCGCGGTGTGAAGCATTTCCTCTACCGGCGGATCATCGAGCCGCTGTCGCTCCGGCTGTCGGATTGTGTGTACTGTGTCTGCCGCTGTACGGCGGAGCGGAGCATCGTGCGGCGGAATGCCGGAAAGCGGAGTGCCGGGTATATCCACAACTGCGTTCCGGCGCTGCGCTACAGCGAAGAGCGGGAAGCGGTGCGTGCCCGATACGGCATCCGGCCGTCGGAGGTGGTGCTGTGCATCACGGCACGCGTCACCCTGGACAAGGGCTTCGATGTGCTCATGGAGATGATGAGCCTGCTCCGCGATCGCGGTCTGACCGGCTTTCGCCTGATGGTGATCGGCGACGGCGAATATATGCCGGTTGTTCGGGCGCGGATGGCGAAGGAGACGGATGCCGGGCAGGTGGTGCTGATCGGGCAGACGGACCGTGTGGCGGATTATCTGCGGGCATCGGATGTGTTTGTGTTCCCCAGCCGGCACGAGAACCTGTCCATCGCGCTGCTGGAGGCCTGCGCGGCGGGGCTGCCCTGCATTGTGTCGGATGTGGGCGGCAACGGGGAAATCATCCGGCACGGGGAATCGGGCTATCTGATTCCGTCCTTCCATGCGGCGGATTATGCCGACGCGGCCCAGACCCTGATCCGGGATGCCGAATGCCGGGCCCGGATGGGAGCCTTTGCCAAGACAGATATTGAACAGCGCTTCTCGGAAGAGGAGATGTGCCGGAGACTGGAGCGGGTGTATGCGGATGCGCTTGAAAAGGAGGCTGGCAGACGGTAGCGGCCTCGGACGGGGAGGGATCGCGGCGGCAGCGGTGAGCATTGCGCTCGTCGTTGGCGGCGTTGTTTTCCGTCCCTTGTCCTATGCTGCGGCGCTCTTCGTTGCCGGCTATCTGCTGCTGGCTTCGCCGGAGCGCATGTGGTATGAGCTGTTCATCCTGCTGCCGTTTGCCAACATATTCAAGTTCAGCCCTGCGTCTTCTTCAATTTATACATACCTGCAGATCATAGCCGTCGCCCGGGTGCTCCTGAAACGCAGAAGGATTGACTGGCGGTTCCTGATCGTCTATGCCGTGCTGCTGCTGGTCAATTTCGCCGGATGCGGGGGAGACACTGCCGTTTTGATCAAGCAGAGCCTGATTCCCCTGATGCTGTACAGCTTTTTCAGAACACAGCCCCGGTATCGGACGCTGCTCCTTGCATTCACGGCGGGCCTGCTGGCTTCGAGCGTGATCGCCCTGTTCCGGTCGCAGATTCCCAATCTGGCCGGCTATGCGCGCCTGATCCGCTCGTGGCAGCCGTCGGGCTATACCTATCGCTTCTGCGGCCTGTTCAGGGATCCCAATTACTATACCATGCTGCTCATCATGTCGCTGATCGGGCTGATGACGCTGTACAATGCCGGTCAGCTCCATGGCTCCTTCCTTTTGTATTACGTGGCGGTGGGTCTGTTTGGCGCGATGACGGCCAGCAAATCCTTCCTGCTGATGTATGCGGCGGTTTCCTGTGTGCTGGCGCTGATGCGTTTCAAGCGGAAGAAGCTGGGCTGGAGTATCCTGCTGATTGTCTCGCTGACGGCGATGGTGCTGCTTTCGCGTCTGGGGTATGGCACGATCTTTGACAGCGTTCTGCAACGCTTTGGCGCCGGCGAGCTGACTACGGGCCGCGCAGACATCTGGGGGGAATACCTGACCTATCTGGGCAGCAACCCGCTGAAGCTGCTGTTTGGCTCGGGCATCGGCGCGGACTATCTGGGACGTGGCTATGCGGCCCACAACACCTATATTGATTTCCTGTATTATTATGGAATTCTGGGGACGGCGCTCTTCATCGTCTGCTGCCGGTATGCCGTTGGCCGTACCCGGCGGATGCGCCGGAGCCTGAACAATGCTGTGATGTTCGGGGGCCTGGCAGCCCTGCTGTTCTTCCTGAGCGGCCTGCAGGTGCTTGAATTCGGCTATATGCTCATCCTGTGCTGCATGGCCTGGCGGAACCGTTCCCTCCGCCCGGGGCAGTATGAGGCTTGACCGTGAGGGAGGTGCGCAGCGATGCAGGTTTGTCAGGTGACGGTGTACTGCCTTGCGTACAATCACGCCGCGTACATCCGTCAGACGCTGGAGGGCTTTGTACGCCAGAGGACGGATTTCCCCTTTCAGGTACTCGTGCATGACGACGCGTCCACGGACGGCACGCAGGAGATCATCCTCGAATACCGGAAGCGCTATCCCGGGCTGATCGTGCCCATCCTGCAGAAGGAAAACCAGTTTTCAAGAGGCGTGAAGATCACCCGGGACATCATCCTGCCGCGCGTTCAGACGGAATATATGGCCGTCTGTGAGGGTGACGATTACTGGACGGATGACATGAAGCTGCAGCTGCAGTACGATTATCTGCAAGCGCACCCGGAATGCTCTTTGTGCGTCCACGATACGCAGTGCATCAGCGCCGACGGCAGGCCGCTGAAGGAGCGCGTGCCCGGCTGGACGGAGGATCGGGAGATCATGGCGGCGGAGATCATCCGGGCCGGAGTCCCGCTATTCCATACGTCCTCGTGCATGTTCCGCACGCAGGCGCGCCGGGAGATGCCGCCGGAATTCGCGATTCCCGGCGTGGGCGACTATCCGCTGGACATCTGGCTGGCCACCCGGGGGCCGGTGCATTCCATCGCGCGGACGATGTCCGCCTATCGCGTGGGCGCGCAGGGCAGCTGGACGCAGCGCGTGATGGGTGATCCGCAAAAGGCCGCGGCGCATTATGCGGACGTGATTGCCGGGCTGAACCGGATGGATGCGATGACACAGCATGCGTACCACGATGCCTTTGCCGAGGCGATGGACAGATGCCGGTTCTCCGTTGCCCAGCTGCAGAACCGCATTCTGCCGCTGCTGACGGATGCGGGCGTCCGGCGGGTTTTCATGGCGCGTCCGCTGGGCCGGAGGATCCGGGATGTTGGCGGTATGCTGGCGCGCAGATGCAGGGGCTTTGCCGGCGCAATCCGGAAAGGGAAGGAATGAAGGACGCGGATGAATGGGCGGAGCAAGGTCGCCACAGGGCTGATGTGGAAGCTGCTGGAGCGCTTCGGCGTACAGGGCATCCAGTTTGTCGTGCAGCTCTACCTGGCGCGTCTGCTGGATCCGGCGCATTATGGGATGCTGTCCGTCATGGTGATCTTCACCACGCTGGCGAACACCTTCATCCAGAGCGGCCTGAACACCGCCCTGATGCAGAACAAGGACGTGAAGGAGAACGACTTCTCCTCCGTGTTCTGGCTGACGCTGGGCATTGCTGCGGGGCTGTATGCCGCGCTGTACGCCGGAGCGCCCCTGATTGAGGGTGCCTTCGGGATGGAGGGCCTGGCTTCTCCGCTGCGGGTGCTGGCGCTGATGCTGTTCCCCGGTGCGCTTCATTCGGTGCAGAACGCCAGAATCGGCCGCGCGCTGGACTTCCGCAAGGCCTTTGTCAGCCAGATCGCGGCGGTGCTGCTCTCCGGTGCGGCCGGCATTGCGATGGCGTCAAACGGGTATGGCGTGTGGGCGCTGGTGGCGCAGTCGCTGCTGAACACCGTCGTGGCCTGCCTGGTGATGTGCTTCACGCTGCGCTGGCGGCCCCGGCCGGTTTTTGAGGTGAAGCGGGTCAGAGTGCTGTTCGGCTTCGGCTGGAAGCTGATGGCTTCGGGGCTGCTGGACACGCTGTATCAGGATCTGCGCAGCATCGTGATCGGACTGAAATATGACGACGCGACGCTGGGCTACTACAACCGGGGCAAGCAGTATCCGCAGTTCCTCATGAATGCGATCAACAGCGCCGTGCAGTCCGTGATGCTCCCGGCGATGGCGGCGGATCAGGAGAACCGGGCGAGGGTGAAGCAGATGATGCGCACCTCCATCCGGCTCAGCGCGTTCATCGTCTTTCCGCTGATGGCAGGGCTTGCCGCGACGGCTCCGGCGCTGGTTCGCTGGACGCTGACGGAAAAGTGGATGCCGGCGGTGCCCTATATGCAGATCTACTGCGTGACGATGGCGTTCTACCCCGTGCATTCCTGCAATCTGCAGGCCATCAACGCCATGGGCCGCAGCGATTTGTTCCTGAAGCTGGAGATCGTCAAGAAGCTCTATGGGCTGGCGATTCTGGCGGTGGCGGCGTTCTGCTTTGACACGCCGCTGGCCATTGCTTTAAGCGGGATTCTCACGACATGGCTGGGCTGGCTGGTCAATGCGAATCCCAACCGCAATCTGCTGGGCTACAGCTACGGCGAGCAGGCGCGGGATTTCCTGCCCCAGCTGCTGCTGTCGGCGGCGATGGGCGCGGCGGTGTACGCGGTGAACCTGCTGCGCCTGCCGGATGCGGCGACGCTGCTGATTCAGATTCCGCTGGGCATCGCGCTCTACGCGGGCGGCGCGGTGCTGCTCCGGCTGGAGGCCTGGAAGCAGGTGCTGGCGCTGCTGCCGGGCGGGCGGAAGAAGGAAGAAGGTGCAAGGACATGAAAAAGCTCCTGCTGCTGGGCGGCTCGCGGTATCTGCTGCCGGTGATCGAGGCTGCGCACGGGCTGGGCATCCATACCATTACCTGCGACTATCTGCCGGATAACATCGCCCACCGGTATTCCGATGCATATGTCAACCTCAGCATCGTCGAGAAGGAGGCTGTGCTGGCGGCGGCACGGGAGATGCAGGTGGACGGCGTGATGTCCTTTGCCTGCGACCCGGGCGTGGTGACAGCGGCCTATGTGGCGGAAAGGCTTGGGCTGCCCTCCTGCGGGCCCTACGAATCGGTCTGCATCCTGCAGGACAAGGGGCGCTTCCGCAGCTTTTTGCAGGCACATGGCTTCAACGTGCCCACGGCGCAGGCGTTCTCCTTCGTGGACGAGGCGCTGCGCAGGCAGGACATGTTCCGTTGGCCGGTCATTGTCAAGCCTGTGGATTCCGCGGGCAGCAAGGGCGTGAAGCGCGTGGATGACCCGGCCATGCTGCCGCAGAGCATCCGCCATGCGCTGTCCTTTTCCCGTGCCGGGGCCTTCATCATCGAGGACTTCATCGAGAAGCAGGGCTTTTCCAGCGATTCGGACTGCTTCTCAGTGGACGGGCAGCTGCGGTTTGTCTCCTTTTCGTCCCAGCGCTTTGACGAGGGAGCGGTCAATCCCTATGCCCCCTCCGGCTTCAGCTGGCCCTCCAGCCTGTCCGGTGCGCACCAAAGGGAGCTGGCGGACGAGCTTCAGCGGCTGCTGACGCTGCTGGGCATGGGCACGTCCCTCTACAACGTGGAGACCCGCGAGGGCGCCGACGGACGCGCCTACCTCATGGAGGTTTCGCCACGGGGCGGCGGCAACCGGCTGGCGGAGATGCTCCGGCACGCGGCGGGCGTCGATCTGATTGACGCGGCGGTGCGCGCGGCGGTCGGACTGCCGGTGGAGGTTGTGCAGAAGGGCTTCGACGGCTGCTGGGCGGAGGTCATCCTGCACAGCGTTCAGACAGGCGTGTTTGACCGTCTGCAGATTGATGATGCCCTGCGGAGCAATGTGGTCGAGGAGGATCTGTGGATCGAACCGGGGACGAAGGTCGGCGGCTTCTCGGCGGCGAACGAGTCCATCGGCACGCTGGTGATGCGCTTTGATACGCAGGAGCGGCTGCAAGGCGTCATGGCGGATATCGGAAGGTATGTGAAGGTTGTGCTGCGATGAGGGCGGATATGGACGAAATCGGCGGCTATCTGGGACTGGAGACCTTTGAGGGACGGATGTATCATGAGGAGCTGATCGCGGTCAACAGCGCCCGCAACGCCCTGGCGTATATTCTCCGCGCCAGACGGGTGAGGAAGCTGTACATTCCCGTATTCCTGTGCGATGCAGTTAAGAGGGTCTGCCGGCGGGAGGGCGTCTGCTGTGAGGAATACCATGTGGACGAAGCCTTCCTCCCGGTGTTCAACCGGATGCCGGGCGAGGACGAATTCCTGTATGTGGTGAATTATTACGGTCAGCTGACCGATGCCCAGCTGACGGGGATGCAATCGCGGTGGAAGCGGATCATCGTCGATCATGTGCAGGCGTATTTCCGTAAGCCTCTGCCGGGCCTGGACGCGGTGTATTCCTGCCGGAAGTTTTACGGCGTGCCCGATGGCGGCTTTGCGGCGACGGACGCGCGGCTGGAGGAAGCGCTCACCGGGGACCGCTCTGCCGGGCGGATGCGGCATCTGCTGGGTCGCCTGGAGGAGGGCGGCGCGGCGCATTATCAGGAGTTTCTGCAGCATGACGAGGGCTTTGACGACCTGCCGCTGCGGTCCATGTCGCCCCTGACGCGCAATCTTCTGCGGGCTGCGGACGACGAGCGGATTCGCTGCCGGCGCGAGGAGAATTATGCCTGCCTGTCGCGCCTGCTGGGAGCGCGCAATCCCCTGAGGCTGACGGAGCCCGTCGGCCCCTATGCCTATCCGTTCTATTGCCCGGAGGGCATGGCGGTCAGGCGGCTTCTGGCAGCGCGGCGCATCTATGTGCCGACCCTGTGGCCGAACGTGCCTGCAAACCCGCTGGCCACGCCGCTGGAACGGGACATGGCGGAAAATATCCTGCCGCTTCCCTGCGATCAGCGCTATGGCGCGCGGGAAATGTCGGAACTGGCTGACGCGCTGCTGGACGCGGTGCACAGCGTCCGTGGATGAGGAGAAATGTATGGAAAACCTGAAGGGCAAGAAGCTGCTGGTGATGGATCGCACCGCACTGGCTGCCTGCGCCGTGCGCCGGGCGAGGGAAATGGGCGCGAAAACCATCGTGGCGAACTGGTATCCGGTGGAGGAATCCCCCTCCAAGCAGATTGCGGATGAGACGGTGGACATCGACATCTCGGATATTGACGGGATGCTCGCCCTGATCCGGGAGCGCCATGTCGACGGCGTGTTTGTCGGCTGGACGGATTCCCATCTGCCCTTCTACGCCGAAATCTGCGCCCGGGCGGGCATGCCCTGCTGCGGCACGAAGGAGCAGTTTGACATCCTCTCCAACGACAAGCGGCGCTTCAAGCAGGCCTGCCGGACGTATGGGGTGCCGACCATCCCGGAGTATTCGCTGGATATCGGATTGCGCCGGGAGGATCTGGACAGGATCTCCTATCCGGTGATGGTCAAGCCCGCCGACGAAAGCGGCAGCCGCGGCGTGCGGCGCTGCGACAGCGAGCAGGAGCTGGCGGACTACTATCGCAGCCTGTATGCCGCCTCCCGCAGCAAGAAGATCCTCTGCGAGAAATACATCGACAGCCCCAGAGAGATCTTTGTCTACTTCACCGTGCAGGACGGCTATCCGAGCCTGTCCGCGACCTTCATGAAGCACAAGGCGCGGACGGAAGAAGGCGTGGCGTCCTCTGCGATCCTGCATGTGTTCTCGTCCTCCTGTACGGAGCTGTTCCGGCAGACGGCGGAGCCGGCCTGCGTGCGAATGATTCAGGGGCTGGGCATCCGCAACGGCGTTGTCATGTTCCAGGGCTTCATCGACAGCGACCGGTTCTATTTCTACGAATCCGGCCTGCGCATGGGCGGCGAGCAGTTCTATGTGTTCGCCGGGCTGCTCAACGGCATCAGTGCGCTGGACATGATGATCGAGTTCTCGCTCACCGGCAAAATGAGCTGCGGCGATGTGCGGACGCAGGACAACTGCATGTTCCCAAAGAGCTGCTGCAACTACTACATCACCCTTCGCGGCGGCACCATCGGGGAGATTCGTGGGCTGGACGAGGTGCTGTCCATGCCGCAGGTGCTGCAGTGCACGACCTTCCACAGGGTGGGCGATGTGATCCGCGACACCCAGTCCCTGGACCGGGTGATTTACCGGCTGCACGTCATGGATGATACGCCGGAAAAGCTGGCCCGGACGCTGGCGCGGATCAGCGCCACGCTGCGGATCATGGCGCGGGAGGGATACGAGATGCAGATCGAGGAGCTGACCTGCGAGCGCGCGCTGGAGATGATCGTTCATTCCTGATGCGCATCACACCCGATGACGGAAAGGGAGAATGCACATGCCGATCAACGTCACCCGTTCCTCCATGCCGCCCTTTGAGGAATACTGCGCGGAGATTCGCGACCTGTGGGACAGCTGCTGGCTGACCAACATGGGCGAAAAGCACCGCGCATTCCAGGCGGCGCTGGAAGGGTATCTGGATGCACCCCATGTGACGCTGTATACCAACGGGCATCTGGCGCTGGAGTATATCCTGGAGGCTCTGGAGCTTCCCCGGGGCGGCGAGGTGATCACAACCCCCTTCACCTTCGCGTCCACGACCCATGCCATTGTCCGCAGCGGCCTCAAGCCGGTTTTCTGCGACGTGACCGAAACGGACTACACCCTCGACGCGGCGAAGCTCGAGCCGCTGATTACCGGCAAAACCTGTGCCATCCTGCCGGTGCACGTCTACGGAAACCTCTGCGATACGGAGGCGATCGGCCGGATTGCCCTGCGGCACGGCCTGAAGGTCATCTACGACGCAGCGCATGCCTTCGGCGTCAGCCGGGACGGCGTGAATGCGGCGAACTTCGGCGATGCGACCATGTTCAGCTTCCATGCGACCAAGGTGTTCCACTCCATCGAGGGCGGCGCGCTGACCTACCGGGACGATGGGCTGGTCAGGAAGCTGAACCAGCTCAAAAACTTCGGTATCCGCTCGCAGGAGGATGTCGACTATGCGGGCGGCAATGCGAAGATGAACGAGTTCCAGGCGGCGATGGGGCTGTGCAATCTGCGGCATGTAGATGACGAAATAGAAAAGCGCCGCCGCGTTGCCGGGCGCTACCGGGAGCGCCTGAGCGGCATCCCGGGCATCCGCCTGTGCGGGGAGCAAAGGGGCGTGAAGCCCAATTACGCCTACATGCCGGTGCTCTTTGACGGCTGGCGGCATACCCGGGACGAGGTCTTTGCGATGCTGGCGGAACAGGACATTTCGGCCCGCAAATATTTCTATCCGCTGACCAGCAGCTTTGCCTGCTATGCCGCTCTGCCGGGCGCGGATGCGGACGCGACGCCCGTGGCGAAGCATCTGGCAGAGTGTGTGCTGACCCTGCCGCTGTATGCGGACATGACGGAGGCTGAGGTGGATCGCGTCTGCGATGTGATCCTTGGATAAGGTGCGCCGGACGATGAGAGGAGCGTGAATGCCATGAAGGGCATCATCCTGGCAGGCGGCAGGGGTACGCGGCTGTATCCCATGACAAAGGCGGTTTCCAAACAGCTGCTGCCCATCTACGACAAGCCGATGATCTACTACCCGCTCTCCACGCTGCTGCTGGCGGGCATCAGCGAGATTCTGCTCATCTCCACCCCGGAGGACACGCCTGTGTATGAGCGTCTGCTGGGGGACGGCAGCCGGATCGGCATCCGCCTGTCCTACGCGGTGCAGGAAACGCCCCGCGGTCTGGCAGACGCGTTCATTCTCGGTGCGGACTTCATCGGCAGCGACAGCGTGTGCCTGATTCTTGGCGACAACGTTTTCTACGGGCAGGATATGACCCGCGTGCTGCGCCGGGCGATGGAGAACACCGTGGGTGCGACGATCTTCGGTTATCCGGTGAAGGACGCGCGGGCCTTTGGCGTGGTGGAATTCGACCAGGCGCGCAAGGTCGTTTCCATTGAGGAAAAGCCGGAGCACCCCAAATCCAACTACGCTGTGCCGGGCCTGTACTTCTACGACAACCGGGTCGTGGAGCTGGCCGGGCATGTGCAGCCCTCCGCGCGCGGGGAGATCGAAATCACGGCGATCAACAACGCCTATCTGGCGATGAACGAGCTGAACGTGGTGCTGCTGGGCCGCGGCATGACGTGGCTGGACACCGGCACGCCGGAGGGTATGCTGAAGGCCTCCATGTTTGTGGAGGCGGTGCAGACGCGTCAGGGGTTCTACATTTCCTGCATCGAGGAGATCGCCTGGCGGCGCGGCTTCATCACCGCGCAGCAGCTCCGGGCTATCGGCGAAGGCCTGAAAATGACCGATTACGGACAATACCTTATTTCCCTGTCGAAGGAGGAAGGCTGAATGACGATCATCGTGACGGGCGGCGCAGGCTTCATCGGCAGCCGCTTTATCTACTACCTGCTCGGAAAGAACCCGGACTGCCGCGTGATCTGTCTGGACAAGCTGACCTACGCGGGCAATCTGTCCACGCTGAAGGCCGCGATGGCGGATCCCCGCTTCCGCTTTGTGCGGGGCGATATCTGCGACCGGACGTTGGTGTTCCGCCTCTTTGAGGAGGAAGGGCCGGACACGGTGGTGAATTTCGCCGCCGAGAGCCATGTGGACCGTTCCATCGAGGACCCCGGCGTATTCCTCCGCACAAATGTGCTGGGCACCCAGACGCTGCTGGACGCCTGCCGGAAATACGGCGTCGCCCGCTATCATCAGGTGTCTACCGACGAGGTGTACGGTGATCTGCCGCTGGATCGCCCCGATCTGTTCTTCACCGAGGACACGCCCATCCACACCTCCAGCCCCTATTCCGCCTCCAAGGCCGGCGCCGATCTGCTGGTGCTGGCCTATCACCGCACCTATGGGCTGCCGGTGACCATCAGCCGCTGCTCCAACAACTATGGCCCCTGCCAGTTCCCGGAAAAGCTGATCCCGCTGATGATCGCCAACGCCCTTGCGGACAAGCCCCTGCCCGTCTACGGCACGGGTGAAAATGTCCGGGACTGGCTCTATGTGGAGGATCACTGCCGGGCGATCGACCTGATCCTGCACCGGGGCCGGGTGGGCGAGGTCTACAACGTCGGCGGACACAACGAGAGGGCGAACATCGACATTGTGCGGCTGATCTGCCGCGAGCTGGGCAAGCCCGAGAGCCTGATCCGCTTTGTGGCGGATCGCAAGGGGCATGACCGGCGCTATGCCATCGACCCGACAAAGATCCGCAATGAGCTGGGCTGGCTGCCGGAAACAGGATTCGAGGACGGCATCCGCCGCACCATCCGCTGGTATCTGGAGAATCGCGCCTGGTGGGAGGACATCATCTCCGGGGAATACCAGCGCTATGCCGAAAGGATGTACGGAGCAGCGCTGTCAGGCGCACCGAAGGATTGAGAGGACGGCTTATGGCGAATCAGTTTGCATCTCTGTTCCAGCAGCAGTCCTATCAGGATGCATGGACAACGCATGTCCGGACGCTTGCCGGAGGACAGCCGGTGTGGGATGACGTGATCCTCACGGCCTCCAATGAGGAGCAGGCGGGCGTTTACCGGGAGCAGATCGCCCGCCGTCTGCGCGACGGTCACTTGCCTGCGCGGACGCGTTATGCCGTCCTTCCGGACCCGGACGGATTGCGCATCGGCAGCGGCGGCGCGACCCTCGGCGCGCTGCGCCATGTGCACGAGCAGAACGGCACCTTCCGGGGCAGGCGGCTGCTTGTCATCCATTCCGGCGGCGACAGCAAGCGCGTGCCGCAGTATTCTGCCTGCGGCAAGCTCTTTTCGCCCGTGCCCAGGATGCTGCCGGACGGGCGGCGCTCCACGCTCTTTGATGAATTCATCATCGGTATGAGCGGCGTTGCGGCGCGCATGACGGAGGGGATGCTGATCTGCTCCGGCGATGTGCTGCTGCTGTTCAATCCTTTGCAGATTGATTTCTATTCGGTCGGCGCGGCGGCGCTGTCCATCAAGGAGAACGTGCGTACCGGCAAAAACCACGGTGTCTATCTCAGGGGCGACGGGGATCGGGTGCATTCCTTCCTGCACAAGCAGAGCGAGGAGACCCTCAGGCAGTGCGGCGCGGTGGACGCAAGGGACAATGTGGACATCGACACCGGCGCGGTGATCTTCGATGCGAACATGCTCGAAAGCCTCTGGGCGCTGATAGACACGCCGGAGAAATATGCCGCGCTGGTCAATGAGCGCACGCGGCTGTCCTTCTATGCGGATTTCCAATATCCGCTGTCCGGGGATGCGACGCTGGAAAAGTTCTATCGGGAGAAGCCGGAGGGGGACTTCACGCCGGAGCTGCGCAACGCGAGGACACTGCTCTGGGAGGCGCTGCGCCCCTATCGGATGAAGCTGATTCGCCTGTCTCCGGCTTCCTTCATCCACTTTGGCACCAGCGCCGAGCTGCGCGGCCTGATGGCGGAGCGCGTGGCTGACTACAGCTTTCTGGGCTGGAGCCGGCGCGTGAACTGCAATCGTCCCTGTCCGGACTTCGCGGCCGGCAACAGCTATATCTCCCGGCGCGCCACGATCGGCAGGGGCGCCTATGTGGAGGATAGCTGCATTCACCGGGATACGGTCGTGGGCGAGGGCTGCATCATCTCCGGCGTGACGCTTGAGGGGCAGCACATTCCGGCCGGGACGGTACTCCATGGCCTGAAGCTGCGGGACGGCCGCTTTGTCGTCCGGATGTACGGCGTGGTGGACAATCCCAAGGAAGCTGCGGTGCTTGGCAGACATCTGCCGACGGCGCTGTGGGATGCGCCGCTGTACCCGGTTCGCGACAGCATCCGCGAGGCGGTGGACGCGACCCTGCAGGCCTGTGCGGCGGGGTTCCCGGGCGGTGTGGACTGCCTGTCCCTGCGCGACAGCTTTGCGCAGGCGGACGCGGCGGCGATCCTCGACTGGCAGGCGCGGCTGGATGACAGGATCAAGGTGCAAAGCCTGATGGCAGCGATTGATGCGCGGGAGCCGCTGTCGGAGGCGATCGGCGTATTTCGCGGCGCGCTCACGGAGCGGGCGGAATGGATGCTCGTGCATGAAGCGGAAGCCCTGAACGAGCGCGATTTGTCCCAGTTCAGCGGGAAGAGCCGAATCTACCACGCCCTGGCCATGCTGACCGGGAAGGAAGCCTATGAAGCGGAATGCTTTTCTGCGATCCGCAGCGCCGTGCTTGATGCAGCGGTGGGCGGCATCGGGTGGTCGGAGAACGCGCGAATCGTTGAGGACGAGGTGACGGTGCGGCTGCCGGTGCGCGTCAACTGGGGCGGCGGCTGGAGCGATACGCCGCCCTATTGCATGGAGCATGGCGGCATTGTGCTGAATGCGGCGGTTTCCCTGAACGGGGAGCTGCCGGTGGAAGCGGTGGTACGCCGGGCTGAAACGGGGAAGATCATCCTCACCAGCGCGGACAACGGTTCCTATCGGGCCTTTGAGGACCTGGCGCAGCTGCAGGACTGCAGCAATCCTCATGATCCCTTTGCGCTGCACAAGGCGGCGCTGATTGTCTGCGGGGTGATCCCGTACCGGCAGGCGCTGTCGGTTGCGGAGATCACCGCGGGCCTTGGCGGCGGGGTGTATCTGTCCACCCAGGTCAGGGGGATTCCGCGCGGCAGCGGGCTGGGAACGTCCTCCATTCTGGCGGCGGCGTGCGTCCGGGCGATCCTGCGTTTTCTGGGGCGCGAGGCTTCTGCGGAGGAGATTTACAGCCGCGTGCTGTGCATGGAGCAGCTCATGTCCACCGGCGGTGGCTGGCAGGATCAGGTGGGCGGCCTGACGCCGGGCGTCAAGCTGATCACGGCGCAGGCGGGATTGCATCAGCAAATCGTATGTACGCCGCTGCGCATTCCGGACGCGGCCCTGCGGGAGCTGAAGGAACGCTTCTGCCTGATCTACACCGGGCAGCGACGTCTGGCCCGCAATCTGCTGCGGGAGGTGGTCGGCAGCTACCTTGCCGCAAAACCGGATGTGCTGTCGGCGCTGGAGGAGATACAGCGCCTTGCGCTCAGGATGCGGGACGCGCTGGAGCAGGGCGACATCGACGGCTTTGCCCGTCTGCTCAGCGATCACTGGGAGCAGAGCAAGCGCCTGGACGCGGGCTGTACCAACACCTGCATCGACACAATGTTCCGCGTCGTCGACGACCTGATCGACGGCAGAATGATCTGCGGCGCGGGCGGCGGCGGCTTCCTGCAGGTCGTGCTGAAAAAAGGCGTGACCTCGCAAATGCTGCAGGAGCGCCTCTGGGAGGTGTTCCAGGACAGCGGCGCCTGCGTCTGGCGCTGCGAGCTGATCTGATATTCCGACCAATGACATCGAACCGTTCCGGCTGCAAACAGCGCCGGGACGGTTTTCTCGCTTTGCACGGATGATGAACGCGCACGCTGGAAACAGTAGAAGGGAAACAGCGCGATCATGCGGAAATGCAGGGGGAGGATCAGGATGAAGGGCAGGCAGATCATCGCACCCATGAGCGGACGGGCCGTTCCGCTGGAGCAGGTGCCGGATGAGGTATTTTCCCAGCGGGTGCTGGGGGATGGCGCAGCGATCCTTCCATCGGACGGACGGCTGCTCAGCCCCGTGAACGGCGTGGTTTCCACCGTGGCGGAGACGCTCCATGCCTATGGCTTCACCTCGGAGGACGATCTGGAGGTGCTGGTGCATGTGGGGCTGGATACCGTCAATTTGAAGGGCGAGGGCTTCAAACCGCTGGTCAGGGCCGGAGACCGCGTCCGGGCCGGCGATCCGGTGGCGGAAATCGACCTCGAATTCCTGCGTGCAAGGGGCCTGAGCACCATCACGCCGGTCATCCTCTGCGATGGCGCGCAGGGCTGCGGGATCATGCCGGCCAGCGGCCTTGTGAGGGCGGGTGAGAGCCCGCTCCTGACGCTGCGCGAAGCCCGGCCCTCGGACGCGCCAAAGCCGGAAGAAGCGGAACGCAAGCCGCGCGGGAGCTTTGATTTCCTGCAAAAGCTGGGCAAGGTGCTCATGGCGGTGATCGCCGTGATGCCCGCCGCGGGTCTGGTGCTTTCCATCGGCAAGCTGATCCAGATGGCAGGGGCGCAGGTGCCGCTGGTGATGACCGTCGGCGCAACGATGGAGCAGATCGGCTGGGCGATCATCGGCAATCTGCACATCCTCTTTGCGGCGTCCATCGGCGGCAGCTGGGCGAAGGATCGCGCAGGCGGCGCGTTTGCGGCGGTGATCGCGTTCCTGCTCATCAACTGCATCACCGGCGCGGTGTTCGGCGTGACGGGCGATATGCTGACGCAGGAGGGCACAACGGTGCGCAGCCTGTTCGGGCAGGAGCTGCCGGTGGCGAGCTACTTTACGGATATCCTGGGACGTCCGGCGCTGAACATGGGCGTGTTCGTCGGCATCATCTCGGGCTTTGTGGGCGGCGCGGTGTACAACCGGTATTACAATTTCCGCCGTCTGCCCGATGCGCTGGCCTTCTTCAACGGCAAGCGCTTTGTGCCGCTGATGGTGATCGTGTACTCGGCGGTCATCTCGCTGATCCTGGCGGTGATCTGGCCGGTGATCCAGTCGGGCATCAATGCCTTTGGCGTGTGGATTGCCGGATCGGCGGAGACCTCGCCCGTGCTGGCTCCCTTTATCTACGGCACGCTGGAACGTCTGCTGCTGCCCTTCGGCTTGCACCATATGCTGACCATCCCCATGAACTACACCTCCTTCGGCGGCGAATATCTGATCCAGACCGGCGCTGCGGCAGGGACGATGGTCTATGGGCAGGATCCGTTGTGGCTGGCATGGGTGACCGATCTGATCAACCTCCGGAATGCGGGCGATCTGACCGGCGCGCAGCAGCTGATGGCAACGGTGATTCCCGCACGCTTCAAGGTGGGACAGATGATCGGTTCCTCCGGCTTGCTGCTGGGCGTGGCGCTGGCGATGTACCGGCGCGTGGAGCCGCAGCGCCGCAGGGCGTACCGCTCCATGTTCCTCTCGGCGGCGGTGGCGGTGTTCCTCACCGGCGTGACGGAGCCGATTGAGTACATGTTCATGTTCTGCGCGCTGCCGCTGTATATTGTGTACGCGCTTTTGCAGGGCTGCGCCTTCGCGCTGGCGGGCATTGTGCCGCTGCGGCTGCATTCCTTTGGCAATCTGGAGTTCCTCACCCGGGTGCCCATGAGCCTCCGGGCCGGGCTGGGCGGGGACATCATCAACTACGTCATAGCCTGCATCCTGTTCTTCGGCATCGGCTACGGCATCGCCTGGTTCATGATCGGACGCTTCCGGTATGCCACGCCGGGACGGATGGGCAACTACAGCGACGTCGCCGACGGAGATCATGCGGAGCCGCGTCAGGCTGCCGTGCCGCCGCAGAGCCCCTCGCAGGCGGAAAGCATCATCGCGCTGCTGGGCGGCAGAGACAACATCGTGCTGGTGGACGCCTGCATGACCCGGCTGCGCGTGACGGTGCGGGATGCCGGAAGGGTTGCCGGGCCGGAGCAGTGGAAGCGCGAGGGCGCGATGGGGCTGCTCGTCAGGGGAGATGGGGTTCAGGCGATCTATGGCCCGAAGGCGGATGTCCTGAAGTCCGATATCAACGATATTCTGTGATGATCGCAGCAGGGACGTGCCTGCGGGAAGGATATCAGAATGATTCTCATGCAGGGAAAGGGCGTATCCAAGGGCGTGGTGAAGGGGCCGGTGTACTTCATCCGGCGGCAGAGCATGGCCGTGGCAAAAACGGCTGCGGCGGATCAGGCGGCGGAGCTTGCGCGCCTGCGGGACGCGCAGGACAAGGCCGTCGCGCAGCTGCAGCGTCTGGCGGAGCGCTGTCGGGCCGAAACGGGCGAGGAATCCGCCGTCCTGTTCGAGACCCACTGCCTGTTCGTGGAGGATGAGGACTTCGTTGCCTGCATCCATGAGACGATGGCCGCGGAGGGCTGCTGTGCGGAATATGCCGTGCAGACGGCCGGAGAGCGGTTCGCGGACATGTTTGCGGCGATGGACGATGCGTACCTCCGGGCCCGCGCGGCGGATATCCGCGATGTGTCCCGGCGCATCCTCAACAACCTCATGGGCGTGACGGAGGGCGGCATTGACTCGGCAACGCCCGTCATCGTCGCGGCGGATGACCTGGCGCCCAGCGAGACGGTTCAGCTGGACAAGAGCAGAATCCTTGGCTTTATCACCCGGGAGGGCTCCGGCACAGGCCATACGGCGATCCTGGCGCGGATGATGGGCATTCCGGCGGTGTGCGGTCTGGGCGATGCGCTGAAGGAGGAATATGCCGGTCGGCTGGCCTATGTGGACGGCGAAACCGGCAGCGTGGTGATCGAGCCGGACGAGCTGACGCTGGCGGTTTTCCGGGAGAAGGAGGCCCGGCAGCAGGAGATGAACGCCCTGTACCGGACCATGCGCGGGCAGGAGGATGTGACGCTGGACGGCAAGCGGGTGGATGTGTGCTGCAACATCGGTTCGCCCGAGGATGTGGCGGCGGTACTGGCCAGCGACGCGCAGGGCATCGGCCTGTTCCGCTCGGAATTCCTGTATCTGGCGTCGGATGCGCCGCCCAGCGAGGAAACCCAGTTTGAAGCCTACCGGCGCGTTGTGGCTGCCATGGACGGCAGGCGGGTCATCATCCGCACACTGGACATCGGCGCGGACAAGAAGGTCAGCTATTTCAGGCTGAAAAGAGAGGAAAACCCGGCGCTGGGCGAGCGGGCCATCCGCATCTGCCTGAACCGGCCGGAGGTGTTCCGGGCGCAGCTGCGGGCGCTGTACCGCGCTTCCGCCTACGGGCGCGTGGCGATCATGTTCCCGATGATTACCTCCGTCTGGGAGGTGCGGGAGTGCCGCCGGGCGTGCCAGAAGGTGATGGCGGAGCTGGAGATGGAGGGGATTCCCTTCAACCGGGAAACCGAGATCGGCGTGATGATCGAAACGCCCGCAGCCGTTCTTGTCGCGGAGGAGCTGGCGCGGGAGGTCGATTTCTTCTCGGTGGGCACCAACGACCTCACCCAGTACATCCTGGCCTGCGACAGGCAGGCGAACGATCTGGGCAAATTCTACGATCCCCACCACCCGGCGCTGCTCCGCGCGGTGAAAATGGCGGCGGATGCGGCGCACAGGGCGGGCATCTGGATCGGGATCTGCGGCGAATTGGGCGCCGACCTGACCATGCTGCCGACCTTTCTGGCCATCGGGATTGACGAGCTGTCCGTTTCGCCGCCTGTGGTGCTGCCCCTGCGGGCAGCCATCCGAAGGAGCATTGCCAAAACCTGCACGCTTGAAATGCTGGAATGCTGACGAAAACCGGGAAATGATGGCCCGGTTTTTTTGCGTGAGCCGATTGTGCTTCCCGCCGGATGCTGGTATAATCAAGACAGCGCGTCTGCATCAGGGACGGGGACATGAAGGAGGAACACGGGATGGATCGCTACGCACATCGGAAATCAACCTGCCGGATCCGCCTTGTGGAGGGCGACGGAACGCCCTTTGCGGGCAGGAAGGTCACGGTGGAGCTGAAAAAGCATGCGTTCAAATTCGGCTGCAATGTATTCTTTCTCAGCGAGATGCTGGAGCCCGGCATTCGCCCGGAACGCAGGGAAAAGCTGTTACGGCTGTGGGAGAGCTGGTCGGCGCTGTTCAACTTCGGCACACTGCCCTTCTATCAGGGCACCTATGAGCCGCAGGAGGGCATGACCCGGGAGCTTCCGACGCTCCGGGCGGCGAGATTCCTGAAGGAAAACGGGGTCGACATAAAGGGGCATCCGCTCGTCTGGCACTCCGTATCCGCCAAATGGCTGCTGGGCCGGGACAATCAGGCGGTGCTGGAGAACCAGCTGCGCCGCATCCGGCGGGAGATGAGCGCCTTCAGGGAGACCATCCGCATGTGGGACGTGATCAACGAGGCCGTCATCATGCCGGTCTTTGAAAAGGAGGATAACGCCATCACCCGCCTGTGCGCGGAGATGGGGCGTGTCCCGCTGGTGAAGGCGGTGTTCGACCAGGCGCGGGAGATGGACCCGAATGCCACGCTGCTGCTCAACGACTTCAACACGAGCGAGAAGTATGCGCAGCTGATTGAAGAATGCCTTTCCGCCGGCGTGCCGATGGATGTGATCGGTATCCAGTCCCATCAGCATCAGGGCTTCTGGGGGGTGGAGAAGCTGCAGGAGGTGCTGGAGCGGTTTGAGCGGTTCGGGCTGCCCATCCACTTCACGGAGAACACCTTCGTCTCCGGCGACCTGATGCCCGCGCACATCGTTGACCTGAACGACTATCAGGTGCCCGAATGGCCCACCACGCCCCAGGGCGAGGACCGTCAGGCGCGGGATATGCTGACCATGCTCGACACGCTCTTTGCCCATCCGCAGGTGGAGGCCTTCACCAACTGGGACTTCCAGGACGGCGCATGGCTGGGGGCACCCTCGGGGCTCGTCCGGAAGGACGGCAGCCTCAAGCCGGCCTATGACGCGCTCAGGCAGCGCATTACGCAGGACTGGCACACCCGCCTGACACTCATGACCGATGAAAACGGCTATTGCGAGGTGAGCGGCTTCCGCGGCGAATACGAGGCCACGGTGGACGGCCTGATGGGCACCTTCACGCTGGATGAGAACGGCGGCGACAAGACAGTGCTGCCTTGCTGGCTGGTGCTGTGAAACAACGATAAGATCATGATACCCGGGAGGTCGCCTATGCAGTACGGTCAGCCGGAATCCGGCCGCTGGGTCAGCGTCTGGGGCAATGCGGTTTCCATTGCGGAGAACCGCCCCGAGCGCTATGCCCGCAACATCACCATCCGCTATCCCATCCGCATCCCCTTTGAGGGAACGGCGCTGCGATTGACCTTTGACAACTACTGCGGCACCGAGCCTGTCACCATCAGCAAAACCACCCTGATGGCGCAGGGGACGTTCCTGCCCGTAACCTTCGGCGGCGAACGAGCGGTCACCATCGGCGCGGGAGCACATGCCGTCTGCGATCCGGTGGCGCTGCCGCTCATGGCCGGACAGACGGTGCAAATCAGCTTCTATCTGGCGGACTTCACCCTCATGCGTTCCGTCGTGTTCACCTGCGGCAAGCTCTCCGGCGGACTGTACGCCAACGGGGACGAAACGGAAACGGCGGACATCGGCATCAACACCTCCCGGGCGACAAAGCTGCACTATTTCCTGTCCAACGTGTCCGTCTGGACAGCGTGGCGGGATCAGGCGGGGCGCTCTCCGCGCACGATTGTCTGCTACGGTGACTCCATCACCGCGCAGGACTGGCCGGACGATCTGCAGCTGCGCTGCGTGCGCGAGGGCTTTGACCGTACGGCGATCATCCGCCGCGCTGCCAGCGGGACGCGCATCCTGCGGGAATATGCCTGCCTGACCTATGAGAGCTACGGCCTGATGGGCAGCCGCCGCTTTGCGCACGAGGTGCCCACGGACGGCGCGGATGCGGTCATCATCCAGCAGGGCATCAACGATATCATTCACCCGGTCGGGGAGGCTGTGAACGTGTTCCGGCCCATGAGCGATCTGCCCACAGCGGAGGAGCTGATCGAGGGCCTGAAAACCTACATTGCCCAGGCGCGGCAGATGGGGCTGCGCGTCTATGTGGGCACGCTGCTCCCCATGGGCGGCTGGCGCACGGACGCGCCCTTCCGCCAGGAGCTGCGCCATGCCTTCAATGATTTCATCCGCCGGACGGAGCTGATCGACGGCTGCATCGACTTCGACGCGGCGCTGCGTGACCCCGGCAGATCGGACTGGTTTCTGCCGGAATACGACTCCGGCGATCATCTGCACCCGAGCAAAAGGGGCTATGAGCGCATGGCGGCGGAGGTGCCGGAGGAGCTGCTGAGGTGAATGCCATGAAACGGATCCTGCGTTATTTGCGGCATGAGGCCGTGCTGACCATCGCGCTCCTTGCCGCGCTGGCGTCCTTCCTGCTGGTGCCGCCGGGAGCGCACACCCTTGCGGGCATCGACACCACGACGCTGCTGATGCTCTTTTCCCTGATGACGATCGTCGCGGGCTTCCGGCACATGGGCGCGTTTGACAATCTGGCCGGTGCGGTCACTTCGCGCATCCATACGCGGCGGGCACTGGCAAGGACGCTGGTGACGGGCTGCTTCCTGCTGGCGATGATCGCGACCAACGACGTGGCGCTCATCACCCTTGTTCCCTTCACCATCCTGCTGATGGAGGGCGCGGAGATGAAGCACCTGACGCTGACCATCGTGCTGGAGACCATTGCCGCCAATCTGGGCAGCATGGTCACGCCCATCGGCAACCCGCAGAACCTGTACCTGTATTCCGCAGAAAAGCTGGAGGCGCTGGCCTTTCCGGCGCTGACATGGCCCTATGCCCTGCTGGCCTTTGCGATGCTGATGGGGCTGTGCGGCCTGATCCCTGCGGCTGCGGCGACGCCCGCCCGTGCCGCCGCAGAGCAGCTGCCGCCGGGAAGGCTGGCGCTATACGGGCTGCAGACGCTGCTGGCGGTGCTCACGCTGATGAAGCTGCTGCCCGCGTGGCTGCTGGCGGCAGCGGTGCTGGTGCTGACGCTGGCGCTCGACCGGCGGGTGCTCCGGCAGGTGGATTACACGCTCCTGGCAACCTTTGTGTGCTTCTTCGTGTTCGTCGCGTCGGTCAGGGCCTATGCGCCTGTTTCCGCGCTTCTGGAGGGCCTGATGGCGGGCCGTCCGCTGCTGACGAGCCTGCTGGCTTCGCAGGTCATCAGCAATGTTCCGGCCTGTCTGCTGCTCTCGCCCTTCACGCAGGATGTGCCTGCGCTGATGCTGGGGGTGAACCTCGGCGGGCTCGGTACGCTCGTTGCGTCCCTGGCCAGCCTGATCTCCTTCCGGCTCTTCGCGGCGGCGGAGGGAGCGAGGCGCGGGCAGTACATGGCGGTTTTCACAGCCTTGAACGTGCTTTTCCTTGCGGCGCTGCTGGGGCTGGCATGGCTGCTGGGGAAGATCTGAACTTGCATTTTTGGTTCAAATTCTGCATTTTTGATGATTTGACTTGCAAATGGTCCGGCCCTCGCGTATAATGGATAGGCCTGTTGAGGCATCAAGGGCAGGGAGGCAGGATACAGGATACGTTCCCCTGCGGGAAGTGAGAGGAATCGCCATGCAGGATATGCAGGATATGATTGACCGGCTGAATCAGTCGGGGAAAAGGCTTTCCAAGGGTCACAGAAGGATCGCGCAGTACATCGTCGATCACTATGACAAGGCGGTGTTCATGACCGCGAGCCGTCTGGGTGAAAGCGTGGGCGTGAGCGAATCAACGGTGGTGCGCTTCGCCTCGGCCATGGGCTATGAGGGCTATCCGCAGCTGCAGCGCTCGCTGCAGGAGCTGGTCAGCCATCGCCTGACGGCCAACCAGCGCTTCGAGAAGTCCACGGAGATTGACCCCAGCGCAGCGCTGGGCATCGTGCTCAAGAGCGACATGCTGAACCTGCGCAACACGCTGGAGCAGATGGACAACGCCGTCTTTGACGAGGTGGTGAATCGCCTTTTGTCGGCAAGGGCCATCTATGTGATGGGGCTGCGTTCGGCGGCGCCGCTGGCGCAGTTCATGGGCTACTATCTGAACTATATCTTTGACGAGGTGCATCTGGTTTCCTCCGGCGCGACGGACGTGTTCGAGGAAATCTCCAAGCTCCGGGAGGATGACGTGCTGGTGGGCATTTCCTTCCCGCGCTACTCCACCCGCACGCTGGAGGCGATGCGCTTTGCCAAGCGCTGCGGCGCGCAGGTGGTCGCCATCACCGACGGCCCCATGTCGCCCCTGTCGGACATTGCCGATCTGGCCTTGACCGCCCGGACGGACATGGCCTCCTTCGTGGATTCGCTGGCCGCGCCGCTCTCGGTCATCAACGCGCTGCTGGTGGCGCTGGGCTTGCACCGCAAGGAGGCGCTGACGCAGCATTTCCGCAAGCTGGAGTCCATCTGGGAGACATATGAGGTCTATCTGGAGGAGGAAGGGAGACCCCGTGCATAGGATCATCATCATCGGCGGCGGCGCGGCGGGCATGATGGCCGCGATCCACGCGTCCCGGTCCGGCGCGCAGGTAACGGTGCTGGAGCGCAACCGGAAGCTGGGCAAGAAGGTCTACATCACCGGCAAGGGGCGCTGCAACGTCACCAATGACTGCACGCTGGAGGAGTTCATGAAGGAGGTTCCGCGCAATCCGCGCTTCCTCTATTCGGCGCTGAGCACCTTCGGCCCGCAGCAGATGATGGCGCTGCTGGAGGACGCGGGCTGCCCCGTGGTCGTGCAGCGGGGACGGCGTGTTTTCCCTGCCACGGAGAAGGCCTCCGATGTGACCCGGGCGCTGGAAAAGCTGATGCGCGAGGGAAACGTGCGCATTGTCTACGACGCGCGGGTTCGGGACGTCCTTGCGCCCAATGGCGCTGTCACCGGCGTGACGCTGACGGACGGCCGTACGCTGGAGGCGGACCGCGTGATCGTGGCGACCGGCGGACTCTCCTGTCCGCTGACGGGCTCCACGGGCGACGGCTACCGGATGGCGGAGGCGCTGGGACATACGGTCATGCCTCGGAGCGCGGTGCTGTCCGCCATCGAGACGGCAGCGGAATGGCCGGGGGAGCTGCAGGGGCTGAGCCTGCGCAACGTGACGCTCACCCTGAAGAAGGACAGGAAAACCCTCTATTCGGAGCTGGGCGAGATGCTCTTCACCCATTTCGGCATCTCCGGCCCGCTGGTGCTGACGATGAGCTGCCATCTGCCGGAGAATCTGCGGGAGGCGGACGTGACGCTGAACCTGAAGCCCGGGCTGGACGCGCAGCAGCTGGATGCCCGGCTGCAGCGGGATTTCGACGAGAACAGCCGCAGAAGGCTGCGCAGCGTTCTGCCGGGTCTGCTGCCTGCGCGGCTGGCAGAAATGTTCCCGCGCCTGTGCGGCGTGGACGGCGACAAGGTCTGCGCCCAGATCACCCGGGAGGAGCGGGAGACGCTTGCCCGGAGGATGCAGGCGCTGCCCATCCCGCTGGAGAAGCTCGCGCCCATTGAGGAGGCCATCGTCACAAGAGGCGGCGTGTCGGTGAAGGAGATCGACCCGTCGACGATGGAGAGCAAACGGGTGTCCGGGCTGTACTTCGCGGGTGAGGTGATCGATGTGGATGCGCATACCGGCGGCTACAACCTGCAGATCGCATGGGCCACCGGCGCGCTGGCCGGATTGTGCGCAGCCGGGGAGCCGCTGTACTGATTATGATAGGAAAATCGGGTCAGAAACCCCTGTGAGGAGATTGTTGCTTTGCATTACATTGTGGTGGATCTGGAATGGAATCAGCCGCTGTCCTTCGATACGCATGTGTATCGCGAGGTCGGCGACAGGCTGATCTTTGAGATGATTCAGATTGGCGCGGTGAAGGTCGGGGAGAATCTGGAGGTGGTGGATTCCATCTCCATCCCGATCAGGCCGACGCATTATGTGAAAATCCATCCGCGCATCCGCAAGATGACCCAGCTGGGTGCGGAGGAGCTGGCGGACGCGCCGCAGTTTCTGGAGGCGATGGAGCAGTTTGCCGCCTGGTGCGGGGAGGACTATACCCTGCTGACCTGGGGCTGCGACGACGTGAGCGTGCTGAAGCAGAACATGGATTTCTTCGGCTGTCAGGTGCAGCTGCCGCCCCTGTGCGATATCCAGCGGCTCTTTTCCGATGTGTACAAGTGCCGCGAGCGCAAGGGCCTGAAGGCGGCGATGGAGATGCTGGATATCCAGCCGGACGAGTCGCGTTATTTCCACAACGCCCTGCACGACGCCTATTACACCGCGCTCGTCTTCGCCAGGCTGCCGAATCCGGCGGATGTGCTCAAATATCCCCAGCAGCCCCGCTCGCTCATCCATACGGATAAGCAGGAGCGGCGCAGGGGGCATGCCTTTGCGTCCATCCGGGAAGCCTTTGAAAGTGAATTTGCCCGCGAGCCGCGCTGCCCGATCTGCGCGAAGAAGGCGAAGCTGGAGGAGGAGGGCTATGTCCGGCAGACGGCGGATAAGTACATCGGGCTGGCGAAGTGCCCGCAGCACGGGATGTTGCTGGTGCGCGTGAAGCTGAGCCTGACGCATTCCGGCGAGCGGCTGATGAGCATGAACCTTGCCAAGGCGGCGCCCAGCAACCGGGCCTATGTGCGCACCAAGCGGATGCAGCAGCAGCAGCGCGACGCGGAGTACGAGGCTGCGCACGGGCATCCGCGCGACCCTGAGGCGGAGCTGGCGCTGGTTGAGCGCAGCAGTATGCCCTTTGACGACTGATCCGACCGGGACAGTCCAACCGCGCAGCGAGCGCCCATGGGGGAAATGCCCCCGGAAGGAGGAGCGGATGAAGATCACCTATGCCGGAAAGACCTTTGAGATGGAAGCCGGCGCGACGGTCATGCAATGCCTTCTTGCGTCCGGCGAGCCTGCGGAGGGCGCGCTGGCGGTGCAGATGGGCGGACGCGTGCTGGAGCTGTGCGATTCCGTTCAGCGGGATGGCGAGCTGCGCCTGCTGACGCTGCAGGAGGAGGAAGGCCGCCGCATCTATGAGCGCGGTCTGCGCTTTGTGCTGCTGCTGGCCATCCGGCATCTGATGCCCGAGCGGCGTGTCCGCATCGAGTACAGCGTGGGCGGCGGCGTATTCCTGCATACGCCCGGGTATGAGCTGACGGAAGCGGACTGCCGGGCGATTGAAGAGGAAATGGCGGCTGTCACCGAGGCGGATATGCCCTTTGACAAGCGGGAATGGTCGCTGGATGACGCGATGGCCTATTTCGAGCAGGAGGGCCAGCCGGACAAGGTGGAGCTGCTCCGGCGCCGCCCGGTGCCCTTCTTCAACATGTACGAGTGCGGCGGCATGTGGGAGTACTTCTATGGCGTGATGCCGCCCAGCACGGGCTTTGTGAGCGTGTTCGCGGTGAAGCACCTGCCGGGCCGCGGCCTTGCGCTGCTGCTGCCGCAGCCGGAAGCCCCGGATGTCCCTGCTGCCTATATTGACCGTCCCAAGCACCTGCGCGTGTTCGATCAGTCCGCGGCGTGGTGCGCCATCCTCGGCGTGAAGAATGCCCCCGACCTTGACCGGCTGATTGAAGAAAGGAAGCTGCGTGCCTTCATCCGCGTGAACGAAGCGCTCCATGCCAAGGCCATTGATGAAATCGCAGAGACGATTGCCCGGCGCGGCAAGCGCATCATCATGATCGCCGGGCCTTCCTCCTCCGGCAAGACGACCACGACAGGACGGCTGGCGGTTGCGCTGCGGGTGCTGGGGTATCAGCCGGTGCTGATCTCGCTGGACGATTACTACCGCAACCGTGGGGAGCTGCCCGTGGAGCCGGACGGGACGATTGATCTGGAGGGCATCCACACCATCGACGTGCCGCTTTTCCGGGAGCATATGCTGCGCCTGCTGTCGGGCGAGACGGTCGAGATCCCGCGCTATTCCTTCGCCACGGGCAGGAGGAAGGAGCAGGGCGTGCCGACGGCGCTCGCGCCCGGGCAGCCGGTGCTGATCGAGGGCATCCACGGCCTGAACCCGCTGCTGTGCGAGGGCGTGCCGGAGGAAACCGTCTACCGCGTGTTCGTCAGCGCCCTGACCTGCATCAACCTGGATGACCATAACCGCATCCGCACCACCGATGTGCGCTTGCTGCGGCGCATCGTGCGGGACAATCAGTTCCGCGATACGCCGCCGGAGGAAACCCTTGCCATGTGGCCGAGTGTCCGCAGGGGGGAGGAAAAGTGGATTTTCCCCTATCAGGAGCGGGCGGACAGCATGTTCAACACGGCGCTGCACTATGAGCTGCCGGTGCTCAAGCACTATGCCTACGGGATGCTCCGGGCGATTCCGCCGGAGAGCCCCCATTACCTGACGGCCCGTCGTCTGGTGAAGATGCTCAACTACTTCACCGAGGTGCGGGAGGATGTGCTGGACGAGGTGCCGCCGCTGAGCCTGCTGCGGGAATTCATCGGCGGCTGTACCATCGACCGTGAAGGTTAAGAGGAAGGGAGAAAATACCGTGATTCGTCATATCTGCATGTTTACCCTGAAGGAGGACAAGGCCGCCAATGCGGCGGAGTTCTGCCGCCGCGCGGAATCGCTGAAGGCGATTCCCTCCGTGCGCAGCTTTGCGGTGGTCTGCAACGCGCCGCACACGCCGGAGAACAACTACAATGTGTCCCTGATCATCGACTTTGACGATGTGGAAGGGCTGGATGCCTACCGCGTATCGCCGGAGCATGTGGCCTTCGGGCAGTTTGTGCGCACCATCCGCGAGGAGCGCGCGTGCATTGATTATGCGTTCTAAGGAACCTCTGAATAACTCGGCGGCACGCTGGCGGCTGAATTTCAGCCATCTGCTTCTTGCAGAAATCTCGATTTACAGGAAGTCAAACCTTCGATTTCTGCAATCGCATCTGGCAGAAATTCCGCTCACCATCGCACCACCTCATTTATTCAGAGGTTCCCTAACGGAATTGCGATTGTATCCAGCCAAAACCCCTTGCAAAATCTGCCGAACTCGCATATAATAGAGCGTAACGTTCACGCAGATGGGGACGGCGAGGCAGTGCGCCTTCAGCGAGTCGGGATACGGTGAAAGCCTGACAGGAAAGCGGCCGAAGCACATCACCCCGGAGTGAGGCTTCCTGATGGGCAATCGTAGGGAGGTCCGGGCGCTCCCGATACAGGGCAGGCATGTGAGGCAGCTTGCATGCGCAGAGTGGACGGCTGTGCCGTCAAGCATGGGTGGTACCGCGGATATGGCTTCATGTCCGTCCCAGTGAGGTTTGCTGGGGCGGATTTTTCTGTTTCTGCCCCGTAGGTAACAGGAGGGAATACGCATGTACAGGAAAGTTGCAACCGACATGAACTTCCCGGCGCGCGAGAAGGAAATCGCCGCGCTGTGGAAGCAGAACGATGTGATCCGCCGCTCCTTCGGGCACCGCAAGGACGGGGAGACCTTTACCTTTTACGACGGTCCGCCGACCGCCAACGGCCGTCCCCACATCGGTCACATCGAGACCCGCGTCATCAAGGACCTTTTCCCGCGCTTCCAGACCATGAAGGGCAAGAATGTGCTGCGCAAGGCCGGCTGGGATACCCATGGCCTGCCCGTGGAGCTGGAGGTCGAGAAGCTGCTGGGCCTGGACGGCAAGCCCCAAATTGAGAAGTACGGCATCGAGCCCTTCATCGGCGAGTGCAAGAAGTCCGTCTGGAAATACCTGCACGACTGGGAGAACATGTCCGAGCAGGTCGGCTACTGGGTGGACATGGAGCATCCCTATATCACCTATCAGGATGATTACATCGAGTCCGAGTGGTGGAGCCTCAAGACCATCCACGAGAAGGGGCTGCTGTATCAGGGCCACAAGATCGTGCCCTACTGCCCCCGCTGCGGCACCGCGCTGTCCTCCCATGAGGTGGCGCAGGGCTACAAGACCGTGAAGGAGGTTTCCGCCTACGTCCGCTTCAAGGTGGCGGGCGAGGAGAACACCTACCTGCTGGCCTGGACGACCACGCCCTGGACGCTGCCCTCCAACCTGGCGCTGTGCGTGAATCCCACGGACATGTACGCAAGGTTTGGCGCGGAGGACGGCAAGACCTACATCATGGCGAAGGCGCTGATGGATGCCTGCTTCCCCGGTCAGGAGGTGCAGGTGCTCGAGGAGATGCCCGGCAGTGCCCTGTGCGGGATGCACTACGAGCCCCTGTTTGACTTCGCCCGGGGCAAGGTCGACAAGGACGCCTGGTATGTCGTGGCGGACAATTATGTCACCATGACCGACGGTACCGGCATCGTGCATATCGCTCCCGCCTTCGGTGAGGACGATAACCGCGTCTGCCGCGAGAACGGCCTGCCCTTTGTGAACTTTGTGGACAATCAGGGCTGCCTGACCGAGGAAACCAGCTGGCCCGGTGTGTTTGTCAAGAAGGCTGACCCGATGGTGCTGGACGATCTGAAGGTGCGTGATCTGCTCTTCAAGCCCCAGCCCTTCGAGCATGACTATCCCTTCTGCTGGCGCTGCGATACACCCCTGCTGTACTACGCCCGCCCCACCTGGTTCATCGAGATGACCAAGGTGCGCGATCAGCTGGTGCGCAACAACCGTACCATCAACTGGATGCCGGAGAACATCAAGGAAGGCCGCATGGGCACCTGGCTGGAGAACGTCCATGACTGGGGCCTCTCCCGCGAGCGCTACTGGGGCACGCCCCTGCCGGTGTGGCAGTGCGCCTGCGGTCACATGCATGTGGTCGGCTCCCGGGCGGAGCTGCGCGAGATGGCGGTCACCGACCCGGGCGAAGCCATCGAGCTGCACCGTCCCTTCATCGACGCGGTGAAGCTCCGCTGCGAAAAGTGCGGCGGTGAAATGCAGCGCGTCAAGGAGGTCATCGACTGCTGGTACGATTCCGGCTCCATGCCCTTCGCCCAGTGGCATTATCCCTTTGAGAACAAGGAGATGTTCGAGAAGAACTTCCCCGCCAACTTCATTTCCGAGGCTGTCGACCAGACCCGCGGCTGGTTCTATACGCTGGAGGCCATCAGCACGCTGCTCTTTGACCGCGCGCCCTTCCGGAACTGCATCGTCATGGGCCATGTGCAGGACGCCGAGGGCCGCAAGATGTCCAAGCATCTGGGCAATGTGGTCAACCCCTTCGAGGCGCTGGATCAGTACGGCGCGGACGCGCTGCGCTGGTACTTCTACACCACCGCGGCCCCGTGGCTGCCCAAGCGCTTCTCCAAGGAGGCCGTGCAGGAGGTGCAGCGCAAGTTCCTGGCGACGCTGCAGAACGTGCACTCCTTCTTCTCCATGTACGCCCAGATCGACGGCTTTGACCCCAACGCCCACAGGCTGGAGAACGTCGAGCTGTCCCTGATGGACAGGTGGATTCTCTCCAAGCTGAACAGCCTGATCCAGCAGGTGGACGATGATCTGAACAATTACCGTATCGTCGAGCCGGCGAATGCCATTCAGGAGTTCGTGGACGAGCTGTCCAACTGGTATGTCCGGCGCGGGCGCGAGCGCTTCTGGGGCAAGGGCATGGCCGGCGACAAGGAAGCCGCCTTCGCCACCCTCTACCATGTGCTGGTCACCCTGGCGAAGGTCTGCGCGCCCTTCATTCCCTTCATGGCGGAGGATATCTATCAGAACCTCGTCGTGGCGAACGTGCCCGGCGCGGTGGATTCCGTGCACCTGTGCGATTTCCCCGTGGCGGACGTCTCCCGCATCGACAAGGAGATGGAAGCGCAGATGGACGCGCTGGTGGAGGCTGTGCAGCTGGGCCGCGCCTGCCGTGCCCTGGCGAACATGAAGACCCGCCAGCCCGCCGCAAGGCTCTACGTCAAGGGCGCGTCCTTCGGCGCGGATTATCAGGCCCTGTGCGAGGACGAGCTGAACGTGAAGGAGGTTGTCTTTACCGACAGCACCCGCGACTACACCACCTATCAGCTCAAGCCGCAGATGCGCACTCTGGGCCCGAGATACGGCAAGCTCCTGGGCAGGATCGGTCAGCATCTGAACACCCTGGACGGCAACGACGTGGTGGAGGCCTTTGATCGCGGTGAGACCGTGACCTTCGAGATCGATGGTACCCCTGTGACCCTGGGCAAGGACGACGTGCTGACCGCGCCCATGCAGAAGCCCGGCTTTGTGGCGCAGGAGGATCGCGGCGTGATGGTGGTGCTGGACACCAACCTGACCGAGGCGCTCGTCAACGAGGGCTATGTCCGCGAGGTCATCAGCAAGATCCAGACCATGCGCAAGGATACCGGCTTTGAGGTCACGGATCGCATCGACGTCCGTTACACCTGCGGGGAAAAGCTGGCGGCTGCCATTGCTTCCGGCATTGACATGATCAAGAACGGCACGCTGGCTGTTTCCGTGGAAATGGGCGAAGCCGACGAAGCCTACACTGCGCAGGCGTGGAAGATCAACGACCAGAAGGCCGTGATCGCCATCCGCGTGGTTCGTTAAACCTATGAATGCCGGGGGAGGCTTGTACAGGGGCCTCCTCCCGGTTTGCGTTATCCCAACGGAGGAATCTGCATGAAAATCGCCCTCATTGGTCAGGATATCCCGACCCTGCTGCCCACGTTGCTCACCGATCTGCTGTTTGCCGGCAGGCAGTCTGCCACGCTCACCCTCGAGGAGAAGAACGCTGCGATGCAGGAGGTGCTGCAGCGCTACGGCAACGCCGTCATCCGCGATGCGCAGAAGCGTTACGCGGGTCTGAAGGCCGGGCTGCTGGTGTCCGGCAGCCGCCGCGAGGTGCTCTCCGGCGCGGACTGCGTGATCTACGCCGGAGACTGCATGGCTGCCAGCCGGTTCAAAATGGACAGGGAAGCCCTTTCCGGCGTGCAGGAGGACGATCCCGGTTTGCTTGAGCAAGCGCGCGTCAACGGCGGCATCGGCGGATTGCTGCATACGCTGCGCCAGGGCGAAGCGGTGCTCGACCTGTGCGAGGCGATGCGCGAAGCCTGCCCCGGCGCGATCGTCGTGAACCTTGGGCAGCCCGTGGGCCGCACGTCCATCCTGTTTGAGCGCGCCGGCTTCCGCTGCTTCGGTCTGGGCCGCACGCCCCTGCGCGGCGCGAACGGTCTGGACAGCCTGACGAAGAAGCTCAGCTGCAAGATGGACGATGTGCGGCCGACCATTGCGGGCCTGCCGGGCTTCGCCTTCCTCGTGGGGCTGGAGGATGCGGAAACGCAGGAGGATCTGCTGCCCCTGCTCTACGATCTGGCAGAGGAGGACAGTCTGGGTCAGCTGACGCGCCGCTGGCTGGACTGGTACGGCGCCATCGCCATCGGCGACGTAACCGATCACGCCGAATGGCTGCCCGCGCAGGATGATTTCATCCCGGAGGAGGAGCCGGTGTTCGGCGAATCCGTCGAGCGCCGCAAGGAACGCATCCTGTGGATGAACACCGTGGGGGAAAAGGGCGCGAACGACAAGGAAGGGCAGATGGCGCAGCTGCTGCTTCTGTCCAGGGCGGTGCCGATCCGTCCGATGCAGCTGGCGCTGGCGCTGCTGCGCGGGGAGGATTGCGACATTCCCGCCGTCACCCGCGTGAACAACGGGGAGTTGCCACAGCTCGCAAAATCTGCTATGATAGAGGCGAAGCTCTCGCTGCGGCATGGACAGATCGTGCCCCATGGGACGATGCTCCCGGCGCCGCTGGCGGAGATCTGCGGCGAGATCGACGAGACGAACCATCTGGCTGCGCAGGCGGCTGAGGGGGATCGCGTCGCGCTGCGGGAGTGCATCGAGATCGACCCCGCGCTGGCCGGGCTGGATCGCCTGTACGTGCAGGACGTGGTCGACCGGATGATCGAGATGCACGCGGATGTGCTGGGCAGACTGACGGATGAGGAAGAATGACCGGAGAAGGAGACCCACGACATGTTCTTAGCCAACACCTGGGAAGATTACGAAGTCCTGGACACCGGCGACGGCGAGAAGCTGGAGCGCTGGGGGAGTGTGATCCTGCGCCGCCCCGACCCGCAGACCATCTGGCCCAGGGCGAATCCGCAGCTGTGGAAGCAGGCGCAGGCCCATTATCACCGCTCCGATAAGGGCGGCGGCGAGTGGGAGTTCCTGACGCGCCTGCCCGAGCGCTGGACGATCCGCCATCAGGACATGTTCTTCTATGTCCGCCCCACCAGCTTCAAGCACACGGGCCTGTTCCCGGAGCAGGCCGCCAACTGGGTCTGGATGCAGGAAAGGATCCGCGCCTCCGGCCGAACGGATGTGAAGGTGCTCAACCTTTTTGGCTACACCGGCGCGGCGACGATCGCCTGCGCGGCGGCGGGCGCGCATGTGACCCATGTGGACGCGTCCAAGGGCATCGTGCAGTGGGCCAAGGAGAACCGCGAGCTGAGCGGTCTGCCGGAAAACCGCTTCCGGTTCATTGTGGAGGACGCACTGCGCTTTGTGCAGCGGGAGATTCGCCGGGGCAACCGGTATGACGGTATCCTGATGGATCCGCCCAGCTACGGACGCGGCCCCTCCGGCGAGGTGTGGAAGCTGGAAAACGAGCTGTACGGCCTGGTGGATACCTGCGCGCAGGTGCTCTCCGACAACGCGCTGTTTTACCTCATCAACAGCTACACCACGGGCTTTCAGGCCAGCGTGCTGTCCAACATGCTGGAGAAGTGCGTTGTCAGCCGCTTTGGCGGGGAAATTGACTCGCAGGAGCTGTGTCTGCCCGTGACCACCGGCGGCGTGCTGCCTGCCGGCGCCAGCGGAAGGTGGTACCATGGTTAAGATCGTTTATGAGGACAATCATATCATCGTGGCGGTGAAGCCGCCCAACATGCTCTCCCAGGGCGACAAGACCGGCGATGCGGATATCCTGACCGAATTGAAGGAGTATATCCGCATCAAGTACCGCAAGCCGGGCAACGTCTATCTGGGCCTTGTGCACCGGCTGGATCGGCCTGTCGGCGGGTTGATGGTCTTTGCGCGCACGTCGAAGGCTGCGGCGCGTCTGTCCGCGCAGATGCGGGAGCACGCCATGGGCCGGGAGTACCTGTGCGTGGTGGATGGAGAGGAGGTGCGCGAGAAGTTCACCCTCATCAACTACCTGATGGACAATGAGCGCATGAACCGCGTGGTCGTCTGCGACGCGGATGAGCGCGGCGCGCAGGAGGCGATCCTGCACGGGCGGAGGATTGCGAGCCGTCAGGGCACGACCCTGTGCGCGCTGCGGCTGGAAACGGGCCGGAAGCATCAAATTCGTGTGCAGATGCGCGAGATGGGCGCGCCGCTGTGGGGCGACCATCGCTATGGGCACGGCATGTACGGGCAGCAGATTGCCCTGTGGGGCTACAAGCTGACCATCGAGCATCCCACGACCCACAATGTCATGACCTTTCAGGATCTGCCCTGCGGGTCGATCTGGAATGCCTACGCAGCGGAGCTGACCGACATGGCGATCCGCTTTGCCAACTCTGCGCCTGCCATCCTGCAGGAACGGCAGAACGAGACCTTCACCGAACAGCAACAGCCCAACGGAGGTAACAACCAGTGAGCAGCCCCTTTTCCTATGAGCTCAGGCATGTGTGCAAGCAGTCCGGCGCGCGGCTGGGCGTGCTGCATACGCCCCATGGCGATATTGAGACGCCCATCTACATGCCGGTAGGCACCGCAGCCTGCGTCAAGGCCATGACGCCCCGGGAGATGGAGGAAATCGGCACGCAGATCATGCTGTCCAACACCTACCATCTGCACCTGCGCCCGGGCGAGCAGCTGATCCGGGAGGCCGGAGGACTGCACCGCTTCATGAGCTGGGACAAGCCGATCCTGACCGACTCCGGCGGATTCCAGGTTTTTTCGCTGGCGGGCATCCGGAAAATCAGGGAGGAGGGCGTAACCTTCCAGAGCCATCTGGACGGCAGCCGCCTGTTCATCGGCCCGGAGGAATCCATGGACATCCAGGAGGCGCTGGGCGCGGACATCGCCATGGCCTTCGATGTATGCAGCCCCTATCCCTGCGATTACGATACCGCCAAGGAGAACATGGAGCGCACTCACCGCTGGGCGGAGCGCTGCAAAAAGCACCACACCCGGGAGGATCAGGCGCTCTTTGGCATCGTGCAGGGCGCGTTCTACAAGGATCTGCGGATTGAGAGCGCCAAAACGCTTGCGGACATGGATTTTGTCGGCTACGGCATCGGCGGCCTTTCCGTGGGCGAGCCCAAGCCGGTGATGTACGAGATGCTGGAGGAAATCGCGCCCTACATGCCGGTGCACAAGCCGCGCTACCTGATGGGCGTGGGCAGCGCGGACTGCCTGGTGGAGGGCGTGCTGCGCGGCATCGACATGTTTGACTGCGTGCTGGCTACCCGTGTGGCCCGCAACGGCACCGCCATGACCAGCAAGGGCCGCGTGGTCATCAAGAATGCGAAGTACGCCCGGGAATTCATTCCGCTGGACGATGAG
Organism: Aristaeellaceae bacterium; assembly: GCA_051883695.1. Taxonomy (GTDB): domain Bacteria; phylum Bacillota; class Clostridia; order Christensenellales; family Aristaeellaceae; genus UBA11524. Next base: position 93,032 of record JBJEUF010000060.1, on the reverse strand, counting down.
TGCGACTGCTATGCCTGCCGCAATTTCTCCCGCGCCTATATCCGGCACCTGCTGCGCTCGGGTGAGATCACTGGCGGCCGCCTGGTATCCATCCATAACCTGCGCTTCCTGCTGCATCTGATGGAGCAGATTCGCGAGGCGATTGCCAACGACTGCTTCCTCGACTTCCGAAGGGAGTTCTACGAGAAGTACGATATGTCCCGCAATTTCTGATGCAGGAAACACAAAGACAGACCGCCCGGAGCCAAGCAGCTTGGTTCCGGGCGGTCTGCGTTTATTCAGAAAGTGTGTCCGTGGCAGGAATCAGCCGGCGGCAAATCCACCACACCCCCGCGCCGGACATGCTCCCGGCGAAGCGCCATGACCAGCAGTGCCGTCAGGTATGCCGCGAACAGGCTTAACGCGATATCCCGGGAAAGTCGGCGCTTCCAGGGGCGGCGAAGCAGCACCCACAGGGGCAGCGCGATCAGGCAGATCAGCGCGAAACGGGTCAGATTGCCAATCATTCGACGTGCGCCAGCGCCTGCGCGATGTCGGCAATGAGGTCCACCGTACCCTCAAGGCCGCAGCTGATGCGCACCAGCCCGGCCGGTACGCCGGCGGCGGCAAGCTGCTCCTCGGTCATCTGGCGGTGGGTGGAGGTGGCGGGATTCAGGCAGCAGGTGCGCGCATCGGCCACATGGGTTTCGATGGCGGCCATTTTGAGGTGCTTCATGAAAGCCTCCGCGGCTGCACGTCCCCCCTTGAGCTCAAAGGACACCACGCCGCAGCCGCCGTTTGGCATATACTTCATGGCGCGGTCATAGTACCGGTCGCCCGGCAGATGGGGATAGCTGACGGACTTGACGGCGGGATGCGCCTTCAGGAAGGAAGCCACCGCCAGACCGTTTTCGCAGTGGCGGGGCATGCGGACGTGCAGGCTTTCCAGACCGAGGTTCAGGTAGAAGGCGTGCTGGGGGGACTGGATGCAGCCCAGATCGCGCATCAGCTGGCTGGTGCACTTGGTGATGAACGCGCCCTCCTTGCCGAACTTTTCCGCATAGGTGACACCGTGGTAGGATTCATCGGGCGTGCAAAGGCCGGGATACTTGTCCGCGTGCGCCATCCAGTCAAAGCGGCCGGAATCCACAATCGCGCCGCCGACCGCCGCGCCGTGCCCGTCCATGTACTTGGTGGTGGAATGGGTCACGATGTCCGCTCCCCACTCGATGGGACGGCAGTTCACCGGGGTCGGGAAGGTGTTGTCGATGATGAGCGGCACGCCATGGCGATGCGCGGCGGCGGCAAAGCGCTCGATGTCCAGCACGGTCAGCGCGGGATTGGCGATGGTTTCGCCGAACATGGCGCGGGTGTTGGGCCGGAAGGCCGCGTCCAGCACCTCATCCGTCGCGTCGGGGGAGACGAAGGTGGAGGTGATGCCCATCTTCGCCAGTGTCACGCTGATGAGGTTGAAGGTACCGCCGTAGATGGAGGAGGACGCAACGATGTGGTCGCCCGCGTTGCAGATGTTGAAGATGGCGAAGAAGTTCGCAGCCTGACCGGAGGAGGTCAGCATGGCGGCGGTGCCGCCTTCCAAGGCGGCGATCTTCGCGGCAACGTAATCGTTGGTGGGATTCTGAAGGCGGGTGTAGAAGTAGCCGCTGGCTTCCAAATCGAAGAGCTTGCCCATGTCCTCGGAGGTGGCATACTTGAAGGTCGTGGACTGAATGATCGGAATCTGGCGGGGCTCGCCGTTGCCGGGCGTATAGCCGGCCTGTACGCAGCGGGTATCAATGGAGGACATTATGCAGCATCCTTTCAAAAAAGTATCAGGGGTACAGACAGCGAATCAGTCGCTTTCCATCGTTACAAATTCGGGTGCATCCGGCAGGGAGAAGATTCGCTCCTTGAGGAAAATCGGGAAGAAGCTCAGCTTTGCCAGCTCCTCGAATTTCACCCAGCGGAAATGGTGGGTTTCGTTTCCTTCCGCACGGGTGAATACGTCGCCGCGGGCGAGCAGCTCCGGGGAAGCGTCCATCACATGGTACAGGCAAAGCTCGTGATACCGCATGCCGTCCACGGTGAAGAACGATTCCGCGACGAAGGCCAGATGGTGCGGCGTCAGCGCAGTGTCCAGCTCCTCGCGAAGCTCCCGGGCCAGCGCTGCCTCAGTGGATTCCCCCACATGAACCCGTCCGCCGGGGAGATAATCGTGGGCGATTCCCTCGTCCCGCAGGACAAGGATGCGTCCTGCATGTAGAATAATTGCCGCCACGCGGTAATTGAAAGCGCCCTCGTCGCTTCGCAGGGAAATGTCCATCGTCCATCCTCCCGTACCGGAATTGTTGAATAGTATAGCACGCCGGGACAAGGCGTGTCAATCCGGCGCGGCGGATGGAACAGAGAACTGAACCGGGTAGCATTTTCGGACACGATGTGCTATCATGTACGCAGCGCAGAACGGTGAGGAACCGTCTGCGGAAAAGCGGTTCACCCGATACAGTACGCTCAGGAGGCAATCCCATGGCACAGAAAAAGACAGCGCTTGTCACCGGCGGCAGCTCCGGGATCGGGCGCAGCACCGCCGCAGCCCTGCGGGATGCAGGGTATGTGGTGTATGAGTTCAGCCGCCGGAATATCCCGCTGGAGGGCGTGACGCACATCGGCGCGGATGTCACCAGCGAAACGGCTGTCCAGGCGGCGGTGGCGCAGATGCTGGCGGAAACGGGCCGTGTGGACGTGGTGGTGAACTGCGCCGGGTCCGGCATCTCCGGCGCGGTGGAGTTCACACCGCTTTCGCAGGCCAGAGCGCAGCTGGATGTCAATTTCTTCGGGACGGTCATTGTCTGCCGCGCGGTCCTGCCGGTCATGCGAAAGCAGGGCGGCGGGCGGATTGTGAACATCAGCTCGGTGGCTGCGTCGGCACATATTCCGTTCCAGGCCTTCTATTCGGCCAGCAAGGCAGCGGTGTCCTCCTATTCCTGCGCGCTGGACAACGAGGTACGCCCCTATGGCATCCGGGTGACAGCGGTTGAACTGGGGGATATTCGCACGGGCTTCACCCAGGCACGGCAGAAGATTGTTCTGGGCGATGCGGAATACGGCGGCAGAATTTCCCGCAGCGTCAGCCGCATGGAGAAGGACGAGCAAAACGGCATGAACCCGGATGCCATCGGCGCGGCTATCGTCCGGATTGCAGCAAGGAAGCACTGCCCGCCTGTCTGTGCGGTCGGGACAGCGTACAAGCTGCTCAGCTATCTGTGCCGCGTGCTGCCCTCCTCCTGGCGGGGAAAGATCGTGGGGGCGCTCTACGCGAGGTGATACTAAGGAACCTCTGAATAACTCGACGGCACGCTGGCGGCTGAATTTCAGCCATCTGCTTCTTGCAGAAATTCCGCTCACCATCGCACCACCTCATTAATTCAGAGTTTCCTTCGTATAATCCGCTTGATCTCCCGCCTGTGGATTCTACGCATATCCTCCTGCAAACGAATATGGAAGGGCTCCGACGAATCGCTCAGTCGGAGCCCGGAGAACGTTCAGGGGGATCTTCATCGGGCTGATTCCGCCTCCGGGAGCGGCGTGGCGGTCAGGGTGGAAAGCACCTCGCCCACGCTGGCGTGTATGACCAGCTCGGCAGCGCTGTCCATGGGCGTTGCATCCCGGTTGATCAGCACCAGATGCTTCCCCCTGAAATAGCGCACCAGCCCGGCGGCTGGATACACGGTCAGGCTCGTTCCGGCGATGAGCATCATGTCGGCTTGCCGGATGTGATGGACGGCGGCGGACAGCACGTCGTCCTCCAGCCCCTCCTCATACAGGACAACCTCCGGCTTGACGACGCCGCCGCAGGGACAATGGGGGACGCCCACGCTGTCCCGGATGAACTCCGGCGGGAAGAAGCGCGCGCATTTCAGGCAGCGGTTGCGGTGAACGGAGCCGTGCAGCTCCAGCACACAGCGGCTGCCGGCCTTCTGATGCAGCCCGTCGATGTTCTGGGTGATGACGGCGGTCAGGCGGCCTGCCCGCTCAAGCTCAGCCAGAAAGCGGTGCGCGGTGTTGGGCTGCGCGTCCAGCGGGAGCATCCTGTCCCGGTAGAAGCGATAGAATTCCTCCGTCCGATGACGGAAGAAGGATGCGGACAGAATCTCCTCCGGCGGAAAGTCGTAGTGCTGATGGTACAGCCCGTCCACGCTGCGGAAATCGGGGATGCCGGACTCCGTGCTCACGCCGGCGCCGCCAAAGAACACGATGCGGCGGGATTCATCCATCATCTTTTGCAGTTCCGGATACATGGGAAGCCTCCTTGCTGCCTGTGGAAGCGGGGATTACGGCGCCGGGGCGATTACAACCTGAACGCTGCAGCCGTCGAAGGCTGTATCGTCCAGGGCGACGACGGTGGAGGGAAGCGTAACGGTGCCGCTGAGACCGGAGCAGTCCGCGAAGGCATAGGCTGAGACGGTGGTCAGACCGGATGCGAAGGTCACGGAGGTGATGCCGGGATTGCTGCGGAAGGCGCTGTCGCCGATGACGGTCACGCTGCCGGGCAGGATGACATCGCCTGTCAGGCCGATGTCGGCGAAGGCGGCGTCGGCGATCGCGGTTACAGGAACACCGTTCAGCTGGGCCGGGATGGTCAGGCCGCTGTCCACCGGCCCGTTCCAGCCGGTGAGGGTGATGGCGGAGCCGGACGCCTCATAGGTGAAGGCAGGGGCAGCCCACGTCACGTTCAGCTGTGTGCCGGCAAAGACGTTCGCGCCAAGGGTCATCGTCGCGGGGATCGTGATGGAACCGGTGAAGCCGGAGCCCTGGAAGCAGCGTGCCCCCAGTGCGATCTCCGAAGGCAGCGACAGCGAACCGGTCATGCTCTCGCAGAAGGCAAAGGCGCTCTCTCCCACGGATTCCACGGAATCGGGAAGCGTCAGGCTGCCGGTCAGGCTCAGGCACTCATAGAACGCGTAGTCACCGATGGAGGTGACGGATGCGGGGAGGGTGAGGGTGCCGTCGAGCCCGGAGCAGCCGTAGAAGGCGGACGCGCCGATGCGCCGGACGGTGGAGGGAATGACGATGCTTCCGGTCAGACCGAAGCAGTCCTGGAAGGCGCCGTCCCCGATGGCGACCACGGGGACGCCGTTGATGGTCGCGGGCAGCGTCAGCCGGGCTTCCGTTTCGCCGGTGTAGCCGGTGATGACCGCGCCCTCGTCCGTCATTTCAAAGGCGATCCCCTCGGGCAGGTCGGTCATGGTGATGATGGAATCATCTTCGTCGGGGTGCGTGCCGCTGATCACGGTGAGGCTCGTGCCCACGAAGGCGTCCTCCGCCAGCTCGGTGACGGATGCGGAAATCGTCACCGTGCCGGTCAGCCCCGTACAGTTGGCGAAGGCGCGGCTGCCGATGCGCGTGACGCTGCCGGGAATGACCAGCTGACCGGTCAGACCGGTGCAGCCCTCAAAGGCCCGGTCGCCGATGGCGGTCACACCCTCGGGAATGACGAGGGTTCCGGTGAGGCTGAAATCGTTCAGGAAGGCTTCGGCTTCAATGACGGTCAGGTCATTGGGCAGCGTCACGTCTGCCAGCGCCGTCAGGCCCGCTAGCAGCAGCGCCAGCACCAGAGGCCAGCACAGCTTCATGATACGCAGGAGATTCTTCTTCATAGCGTTCCGGTTACTCCTTCACATAGGCTCAGAATCACTTCTATTCTATCATCATCCCTGTCGGAATGCAAGGGTGCCGCAGGCTTTTACACCTGTGACGGGGCCGCGCGTCCGTTTTGAAGAATCCGCTTGCCAAATCACCCAAAAGCAACTATAATGAACACAAAGGAGTCCCCTTTCATGTAATTGCAGATGTCACAAAAAAATACAAAACAGGAGGACATGACCATGGATGTGATGACCGCTTACGAGCAGTGGCTGAAGGACTTCGCCGCCGATGCCGACACCGTCGCCGACCTCAGGGCGATTGCCGATGACCCCAGGGAAATCGAGGACCGCTTCTACACCGAGCTGTCCTTCGGCACCGCCGGGATGCGCGGCGTGCTGGGCGCCGGCATGAACCGCATGAACCGCTACAACGTCCGCCGCGCCACCAAGGGCCTTGCGCAGTATCTGCTGCAAAACCCCGAGCAGGCGCAGCGCGGCGTCGTGATCGCCTATGACTCCCGCCGTTTCTCTGCGGAGTTCGCCAGGGATACCGCCCTGGTGCTGGCCCAGGAGGGCGTGCCCGCCTTCCTGTTTGACGCGCTGCGTCCCGTGCCCGTGCTGTCCTACGCGGTGCGCCACCTGAACGCCATCGCCGGTATCGTCATCACCGCCTCCCACAATCCGCCCCAGTACAACGGCTACAAGGTCTACGGGGAGGACGGCGCTCAGGTCGGCCCCGAGGCGGCGGAGGGCATCACGAAGATCATCCGCGCCACGAAGTACACCGACTGCACCCTGATGGACGAGCAGGAAGCCCTCGCCAGGGGGCTGCTCCGGTACATCGGCGACAAGGAAGTCGATGACGACTACATCGCCGAGGTCAAAACCCTGTGCGTCCAGCCCGAAATGCTGGAGAAGATGGGCGGCGAGCTGTCCATCGTGTATACCCCCGTGCACGGCTCCGGCAATGTGCCGGTGCGCCGCATCCTGAAGGAAATCGGCATCTCCAACGTATCCGTGGTCAAGGAGCAGGAGCTGCCCGATCCCGCCTTCTCCACCGTCAAGGTGCCCAACCCCGAGGAGCCCGACACCTTCCGCCTGGCCATCAGGCTTGCGGATGAAAAGGGCGCGAAGGTCATCTTCGCCACCGACCCCGACTGTGACCGCCTGGGCGTGGCCGTCAAGACCGGCGCGGGCGACTGGCAGCTGCTCACCGGCAACCAGATCGGCTGCGTGCTGCTGCATTACATTCTCTCCGCCAAGAAGAAGCAGGGCAAGCTGCCCGCCAACGGCGCGGCGGTGAAGTCCATCGTGTCCACCAGCCTGGCCAACAGGATCGCCGCCTCCTTCGGCGTGGAGATGTTCGAGACCCTGACCGGCTTCAAGTTCATCGGCGAAAAGATCCAGCAGTTCCAGGATACCGGCAGCCACACCTTCCTCTTCGGCTTTGAGGAGAGCTACGGCTTCCTGTCCTCCACCTTCGTGCGCGACAAGGACGGCGTGAACGCCTCCATGCTCATTGCCGAGGTGGCCTGCGCCTGCGCCGCCCAGGGCATCACGCTCTACGACTATGTGCAGTCCATCTTCGCGGAGTACGGCTACTATGTGGAGAAGGTCGTGTCCGTGACCCTGCCCGGCAAGGAGGGCCTGGGCCGGATGAAGGAGATCATGGCGGGGCTGCGGGAGAATCCCCCGACGGAGCTGTGCGGCATGAAGGTCACCGCCGTGCGCGACTACAAGAAGGGTACCCGCACCGCGAACGGCGTGGCGGAGCCGACCGGACTGCCCACCTCCGACGTGCTCTACTTCGAGCTGGAGAACGGCAACTGGGTCTGCGTGCGCCCCTCCGGCACCGAGCCGAAGATCAAGCTGTACATCAACACCAATGCGGCTGACAAGGCCACGGCGGAGAAGCTCAACGCGGAGCTCCGCGCCGCGGCGGAGGCGCTGCTCCGGTAAACGGGCGCAGGCTTTGCCTGATGGCGCCCCGATGGATGCAGAAATGTGTTCATCGGGGCGCTTTTTGCTTTGCAAATCCGACAGTATATGCTATAATAAGATGATGAGCTCTGCCAATGGCAGGGAACGGTGGCGAATATACGGGCGGTCAGGAGCCGCCGAGGAGGGAACCCGATGTTTGGCAGGTTTATGAACAACTACTACTACGGCAAATCCGGCAAGAGCGATTACAATCCCGAGGATCTGCCGCGCACCCGCTGGCAGCTTTTCCTGGAGATGCTGCGGACCCGCGTGAGCGCGCTGTGCCGCCTGAACCTGATCTACGTGTTGCCATGGCTGCCCACGATCATCGTGCTGGTGATGTTCTTTACCCATACCATGTCCATCCTGAATGAGCCCATGATGGTGGATGAGGCGCTCAGGCAGATCAACACCGGTACGGTGATGGCGGACGGCTCCGTTGTGATTCCCGCGACGGAGGACGGGGCGGAGGAAGTCACCTACAGCAAGCAGGATATCGAAAACCTTCACATGCTGAACGCTGCCTATACGGTGGATGAGCAGCTGCTGGCGGTTTATTCCGGCACCGTGCTGGAGGACGGCTCCGTGGCGGTGAACACGGCGGAGGGTGTGCGCACCTACACGGCGGAGGAGATCGCCGCGCTGCAGGAGCAGGACGCGGCGGATACGGCGCTGGGCATCTACAACCAGAGCGACCGCTTCCGCAGCGAGCTGCTTTCCACGCTGCTGCTGCTGATTCCCTGCATCTTCATCACCGGCCCCTGGACGGCGGGCGTGAGCTATGTCACCCGCAACTGGGCGCGCGATGAGCATGCGTTCCTCTGGTCCGATTGCCGGGATGCGATGAAGGAGAACTGGAAGGGCGCTCTGGTGCTCTCCGGCATCACGGCGGTGATCCCGATTTTGGTGTATCTGTGCTGGGTTTTCTATGGCGATATCGCGGCGGACAGCGCGTTGATGGGCATTCTGCTGCAGCTGGGACAGATGATCCCGGTGATGGTGGGCGTCATCTGGTATCTGGCGGTGACCTATGCGTACCCGATGCTCGTCACCTACGAGATGAAGATCACGACGGTGCTGCGCAACAGCCTGATTATGGCGGTGGGCCGTCTGCCCATGAGCGTGGGGATCCGCCTGCTGCACTGTGTGCCTGTCGTGCTGGGTCTGATGCTGACGATGCTCATCAACAACATCTGGGTGCCGCTGATCCTGCTGATGTATTACGTCTTCTTCGGCTTCACCTTCAGCCGCTTTATCACGGCCAGCTACACCAATGCGCAGTTTGACCGCTTCATCAACAGCCGCATCGAGGGCGCGAAGGTCAATCAGGGACTCGCCGAGGAGGATGAGGACGACGACGGGGACGATGACGACGAGGGCGAGCGGGAGCTGAAGCCCTGGGAGAACGGCTACGCCGATCGCTGAGCGGGTATGAAATGCCGCTGCGGGACGCATCCTATCCATCATCCTGGGATGGGAGGCAAAGCGATGACGCAGTGGCGGCTGACAGAGAAGGAAAAACGCAAATACGAAGCGGCAGAACGCTTCGGGCTCACGTCCCGGCTGCTGGAGAACGGCTGGCCGGGACTTACTGCCAAGGAGGCGGGGCGCATCGGCGGCGGACTCCGCAGGCGCAAACCGGATTGATCAGATAATAGGAGCGGATTCAGACAGGCATGTACACGAGCTTTGCAGAAGTATACGATCAGCTCATGGACGATGTGAACTATGAGCGCTGGGCGGAGCTGTACCGGGAGATCCTCACGGCCTATGGGGTGACGGGCGGCAAGGTCTGTGAATGCGCCTGCGGCACGGGCGGACTGACCATCCCACTGCAGAAGCGGGGCTATCAGATGACAGGCGTCGATCTCTCGCAGGAGATGCTGTGGATCGCCGCCCAGAAGGCGCGCAAGCAGGGAATGGGCATTCCCTTTGTGCAGCAGGACATGCGCAATCTCCACCTGCACCGGCAGATGGACGCGGTGCTCTCGACCTGCGACGGCGTGAACTACCTGCTGACGGACGAGGACGCGGCGGCTTTCTTCACCGCGGCGTACAACGCCCTGAAGCCCGGCGGCGCGCTGGTCTTTGACCTTTCGACCCCGTGGAAGCTGGAGAACATGCTCGGCGGGCAGCTCCTGTGCGAGGATCGCCCGGAGATCACCTACATGTGGCAGAACCGCTATGATGCGGGCCGGGCGCTGCTGGACATGCACCTGTGCATCTTCATCCGGCAAAAGGACGGAAGCTACCGCCGCATCGACGAGGAGCAGCGCCAGCGCGGGCACACCGTCGAGAGCCTGACAGCGCTGCTGCACGGTACGGGGTTTACCAATGTGCGCGTATTTGGCAACAGCCGCATGGAAACGCCGCGCCCGCAGGAGCAGCGCTGGCATTTTGCGGCCATGAAGCCCGCGAGCGCCGAATGAGGAGAACGAGGAGAGCATAAAAATGGATGCTGAACGCAAGGAACTGATCGAACGCCGCGAAGGCGACGAAATGATCCGCATGACCCTGATGAACGGTCAGGTGCGCGTGATGATGTGTGAAACGACGCAGATGGTGCAGCGGGCTGCGGATATCCACCATGCAACCCCGGTGTGCACCGCCGCCATGGGCCGGCTGATGACCGCGACCAGCATGCTGGGCGTGATGATGAAGGGCGAGGAGGAATCCGTCACCGTCAACATCAAGGGCGGCGGCCCCATGGGCACGCTGGTGGCGGTGGCCAATCACGGCGATCTGAAGGTCTGTGCGGACAATCCGCAGGTGGAGCTGCCGCTGCGCGCGGACGGGAAGCTGGATGTGGGCGGCGCCATCGGCAAGGACGGCTACATGACCGTTGTCAAGGATCTGGGATTGCGCGAGCCGTATGTGGGGCAGATCGAGCTGGTGTCGGGCGAGCTGGGCATTGACTTTGCCAATTACTACACCGTGTCCGAGCAGTCGCCGTCGCTGGTGGCGCTGGGCGTGCTGGTTTCCGGCGACGTGGTGCTCAAGGCCGGCGGGCTGCTGATCCAGCCGATGCCCGGGTGCGAGGATGCGGTCATCGACCAGCTGGAGCTGCGCAGCCCCATGTTTGCGGACATCAGCCGCGAAATGACCTATGCGCCCAAGGAGGAGCTGCTGGAGGACTGGTTCCGCGGCATGGAGCCCGAGGTGCTGGAGCGCACGCCCCTGCGCTATCACTGCGGCTGCAGCCGGTACCGCATGGAGAAGGCGCTGATTTCCCTGGGCCGCCATGAGCTGCAGACGATCATCGACGAGGATACCGGCGCGGAGCTGGGCTGCCACTTCTGCCACAGCCAGTATGCCTTCACAACGGATGAGCTCAGGGAGCTGCTGGCACGCGCGACCCGGGATTAAAGGCCGATTTCACGGCATCCGCAGGAGAACCTGACGACAAGGAGCGGGAATGGAAGAGAAGAATCAGTCGGTTGTCATCCCGTTCGGGATGTCGGGCGCGCGGATGCGGCGCAGCGCACAGGAATACCGCCGCCGAGGGCAGGTGCTGGACGCGCTGTCGCTGGTGCGCCGGGCCGCAGAGCAGGAGGATACCGCATCCGGGTGGCAGGCGCTGGCAGCGGAGCTGAGTCAGCTGGGCTGCTGGGAGACGGCGGCGGTCCTGCTGGGCCGGGCGCTGTCCCGGGAGGACCGTGCGCCGTCGGTGTGGCTGGATATGGCCCGGTGTCAGGCGGCGCTGGGCGCGAACGCGCTGGCGACGGACTGCCTGTATCATCTGCTGCATGAGGATCCGTGGTCGTCCGAGGGCGACGCAGCCCGGGCGATGCTGGCGCAGACGGAGGAGATGCAGGAGGGCAGGGAACCCAAGCGCGTGCAGCGGATGATCCAGCGCGGCATCAAGGCCTGGCGAAGCGGCGACACGGCCCTGGGCATCCGGCGGCTGAAACGGGCGGTCAGGCTTTCTGCACAGAAGGATTGCCTGATGACTGCCATAGCTCTGTTGTACATGAAGCAGGGGGAAGCCAGACCCGCGCTGCTGTGGATGGGCCGCGCGCTGCGAACTGCGCCGGAGAACCCGCACCTCCTCTGTATAATGGCGGATGTGCTGCAGGAACTGGGCAAGAAGCGGATGGCCCGTGGCTTCCTGCGCAGCGCTATGCCCATGTGCATGGAGATTCAGCTGGAGGGGCAGTTCCTTGTGACCTGCAGGGGACAGAGCGCCTGGAAGGAAATGTCGGCGTATCTGGATGAGAGGCTCAGGCATCTTCCGCACAGGACGACGCTGCTGAACGCGAAGGCTGTTATGTGCCATGAACGCGGTGATGTCGCGGCAGCGCAGCAGCTCTGGCGGCAGATTCTCAGCATCGATTCCGGGGATCGGCGTGCGGCCTCGCTGCTTGCCTGGACGAGGCGTTTTCCCAGGCGTCCGCTGCCGTCCCTGAGCCGGCTCCCTGTGATTTTGTCGTATGCAAAGCCTTGTCGTCCGCTCAGCGACAGCGAGCGGGACGCCCTCCTGTTCCGCTACGGCAGTGAGGATAGACGGCTGCTGGACTGGTTTGCCGCATCCACAGATCCACTTGAACAGAAAAGAGTGCTGCACGCCGTGGAGAAACAGCCTGATCGGGCGCAGGAGATCCGTTTCCTCCGGGAGCTGCTGACCCGGCCGGATACACAGGAGCCTGTGCGGCATGCGGCGCTGATCAGGCTGGCGAACCTGCGATGCTTTGAGCCGCTGACTGTGCTTATGGGCGATCGCTATACACAGGTGCAGTGCCAGCCGGCCGATGAAAAGCCGACGCAGCGCCCGTGGCGGATCTTTTTGCCGATGCTGCTCAGGGAAACGCGGCGTTATGGTCAAAGCATGGAAATCACGCATTTCGCGGCGGCGCTCTGGCCCCGTATGAATCGCGCGCAGCAGCAGGATGCGGCGGGCGACGGCGGGTATCTGTGGTGCAGAGCCTTTGAGGTGCTGTGGCTGCGTCATACCGGCCGTGAGGACGAGGCTGTGCGGGTGGTGCGGCGGATGCCCGTTTCGGCACGGCGCGTCAGCCGCCTGCTGCGCCGTCTGGCGCGGTGTCGATGAAAAAACCCGGCGAGTCCGGGGAAGGAGATACAGGATATGAAGTGCATCAATTTCGATGAGAAGTTTGCTGATTTTATGTCGGACTGGACCAGGGAGCACGCGAAGGAATACCGCAATTTCGATGCGATGGAGGCTGATATGCCCCGCATCTACATGATGTTCCTGAATACGCCCGCCCGCTGGCTGGAGGGCGTGACCCCCGGGGCGTACTTCACCCAGTTTGAGGACGCGAAGGATCTGGTGGACTGGATGGTCGAGTACTGCCGGAAGGAGATTCCCGTGCCGGACCTGCTGCTGGAGCAGATCCAGAATGTCGGCAAGCCCTGCGAGAAGCGGCTGCTGGCGCTGCTCAAGGACGAGAGCGGGGACATCACCGAGGAAGCGCGCATGACGGCCATCGGGCTGCTGCGGGACATGGAATCCACCCTGCCCAGGATGCTCTACATCAGCTGGCAGCTGAACCGCGAGGTGCAGGACGATCTGGCGGACAACGCGCTGGACAGCCTGCGGGAGATGGGCGAGAGCGTGGTGCAGCCGATGCTGCAGGAGCTGCCCAGGGCGAATGCGGCAGGCCAGGAGGCGTTCCTGGACGTACTGGTGAATTATCCGGGCAGGCAGCAGGTTTTTGACCTTGCGGTTCGTTTATTTCAGGAGAATCCCAACCGGCGGGCGCTGTTTGCGAGCTATCTGAGCAAGCTGGGGGATGATCGGGCGCTGCCGGTGCTGATGGAAGCGGCGATGGATGACAAGTGCCGGTATATGGATTTCATTGAGCTGCGCAGTGCGATTGAGAGCCTGGGCGGCGAAGCGCCGAAGCGGGAATTCTTTGAGGATGCGGAATACGAAGCGCTGCGTGCCCTGGAGGACGACGACTGAGCGGATGAAGGGGACCGGGGGGCGAGGACCCTTGCAGGGCATCTGTCTCCTATGGAAGGAGCCAATATGGTCACACTACAGGAAATCAAGCAGAATGAAGCCATCCGTGTGCTGATCCGCGCGGGAAACCGGTATCTGGAAGCCATGGGCTATACGGAGCACGGCCCCCGTCATGTCAGCTATGTGAGCAAAACCGCCAGCGGCATCCTGCGCTCGCTGGGCTACTCCCCGCGGGAGGTGGAGCTGGCGGCTATCGCAGGCTGGGTGCACGACGTGGGCAATTCCGTCAATCGCCATGACCATGGCCCGCTGGGCGCGGTGCTGCTGCTGCCCATCCTGCAGGAAGCGGGGATGGAGATGGCGGATATCATGGAGATCATCACCGCAGTGGGCAACCATGAGGAGCAGAGCGGCTTCATTTCCAGCGCGGTATCCGCGGCGCTGGCGCTGGGGGACAAGTCCGACGCGCACAAGAGCCGCGTCCGCAACGGCAGGCCGGATACGACGGATATCCACGACCGCGTGAATTTCTCCATTCAGGAGAACCATGTCAGCGTGGACCGCCAGAACCGCGTGATCCGCCATGAGCTGACGATGGATGATTCCTCCTCGGTGATGGAGTATCTGCAAATCTATATGAGCCGGATCGTCATGTGCGAGAAGGCAGCCGCCTTCCTGCGCTGCAGCTTCGATCTGGTGATCAACGGGCAGTCGATCAACAACCGCCCCCATCCGGCTGAGGCGATCCAGCTATGAAACACAGGAGGTGAAGGGTATGCTGTGCCCTGTGTGCGGCAGCTATGCCGATGACGATGCGATCGTCTGCGGTACGTGCGGAAAGCTGCTGGAACGGAAGATGCAGGATGTCGAGGAGGAGGAGCTGATGCAGCGCCGCCAGGGGCGGCATCTTCGGCAACCCCAGCCCCCGCAGGAGGAGACGCCGCATCCCAGAACCGGAGGAAGCCGCTCCTTCGAGGACCCGCAGCCGCCGGTCACGCCGGAAAGCACCGGCGCGGCCTATACGCAGCGGGAGGTTCTCAGCAGCACCGGCAGGTATTACGGGCTGGAGAACGCGGAGGAGGAGGACGACAACCCGCGCCGGTATATGCCGCCCGCCACGATGCAGGAGTACAGCCGCCGTTCCCGCGTGAAGCGCCATCTGAGCTACAAGCGCATGGTGAACTGGGCCTATGTGATCATTGCGGTGCTGGTGCTGCTGCTTGCCGCGGTGGTCGGTACGTTCCTGTATATGACCCGGACGGAAAACGGGCAGGCCATCATGGCTCGCAGGGGCTATCGGGATGTGAGTCCGACGGCGCTGTGGCGCGTGGGCGATGAGTACTTTGAAAAGGGCGAGCTGGATCTGGCCATCGAGTGCTATCTGGCGGCCCGGGCGATGAACGAGGAAGCGAAGGAGCCCAATCCTGCGGGCCTGCTGCAGCTGGGCGCGGTATATGTGGCCAAGGGCGATTTCGCAGCAGCGGAGGAGGTGTATACCTATGTGTACACCGAGGTTGTTCCCACTGCGGCGGAAGCCTACAGCGACCATGTGGACGTGCTGCTGGAGCAGGGCAGGGACGCGGAAGCGGCGGAGCTGCTGCAAAAGGCTTATGAGATGACGGGCGTTGCGTCCTTCCGCAGCGAACGCGCGGAGATCCTGCCCTCCATCCCCACGGTCAGCGTGGCCGGGGGTTACTACACGTCCAAAAAGAGCGTGTCCATCCTGCAGGCAGAGGAGTATGACATCGTTTATACCCTTGATCCCTTCGCGGTGCTGCCGGAGAACGGCATCGCCTATACGGAGCCTGTCGAGCTGGGCGAGGGGGAGCATGAGCTGCGCGCCGTGGCGGTCAATGGCGATCTTGTCAGCGATGAGCTGGAGGTGAACTACCAGATCTACATGCCCACGCCGCTTGCGCCGGGCTGCAACATCGCGCCGGGCGAGTACCAGTCAGCCCGCAAGAACGTCAAACTCTGGCCGGGAACGCTCACGGATGAGGAGCTGGCCAAAAACCCAGGCTATGCGGCGACGCTGAAGGATGAGGTCGCGCAGACGATCACGATCTACTACACCATCGACGGCTCCATGCCCGATGCGGACAGTCCGATCTATACCGGCGAGCCCATCGTGATGAACACCAATGGCTACAATTATCTGCGGGCGGTTTCCGTCAACGGGTATGGCAAGCAGGGCAATATCAAGACCGTTCAGATCAAGCTGAGCCTCAAAACCAAGGCGCAGAAGGTGTACTGCATGGAGGACACCATCGGAACGCTGAAGCTCGCCTCCACCACCCGCGAAGCCTTCCTGAGCCAGTTCGGCGCGGGGGAGGGCATGGAGACGGTCTGGCTGTCCGGCTTTGACGGGGAGTGCGAGCGGTATACCTATCCCTGGGGCTATGCGACGTTCGTGAAGCTGAAAACCGGCTGGCAGCTGGCGGAAATCTATTTGACGAGCAATGAGCTCAAAGCGCCGCGCGGAACGGGCATCGGCTCCACGGAGGAGGAGATTGTCTCCAAATACAAGGATTTCAATCAGGTGGAGAGCCCCTCGGGCAACCGCGGCCTGTACGAGGACGGCAACGACAAGGGCAAGATCTATGTCCAGGAGGAAGGCGGAAAGATCGTCCGCTACCGCGCTGCGATGGAGGACGCGCATATCTGGCAGCTGGATTACGTGCTGGATGCGTCCGGCAAGTGCACGGCGATCCACTGGCTGTACGAGCGGTAATAATCAATCAAAGCGCATGGGCGACGCAGCCTGTGCGCTTTTTGGCGATTGCGGGCGCCTTCGCGACTGTTCCGGTGCGGTCTGTTCGACAGCGCATACGGCGGATTCTGGTACGGGCGGGAAAAGCCTGTGCGTATCTGTCGAAGGATTGAGGAGCGCCATGGAAAGGATGTCGATAAGTGGATAGTTTCATCGCAATCCCCCCAAATGCCCGATAAAGTGCTATAATGCCCACGAATGAAGGTTGGAGCGCCGAGATCAGCCGACGGATGACGGATCATGCAGCCGCGGCGGACGCTCCTGTATACGGGCGGTCCGGAGGACGGCCACGAAGGGAGATTGTGAACGATGAACGATGTGCGAATCATGCTGGTGGATGACAATGCGGAGCTGCGCCGGAGCGTGCGCGAGCACCTGTCCAGGCAGGAGGGACTGCGGGTTGTGGCGGAATGCGGCACGGGCCTGGAGGCGCTGGAGACGCTGGGCAAGACGGCGGTGGATGTGATCATCCTGGATATTATCATGCCGCAGATGGATGGCTACAGCTTCCTGGAGGAAATGAACCGGCAGCAGCTGGAGCATGTACCGCAGGTGATCGTGGTGAGCGCGCTGGGCCGGGATGATTTCATCATGCGGGCGATCGAAGCGGGCGCACGGTTCTACATGATCAAGCCCTTTGACATGAACGTGCTGACCGGACGGATTCGCGAGGTCAGCGGGCAAACGGAGCATACGCCGGGCGCCGGCCGCGTGAGCCTGCCGGGCCGCGCGCCGTCCATTGATGAGAAGCTGGCCAGCCTGTTCCTGACCATCGGCATTCCGGCGCACATCAAGGGGTATTCCTTCCTGCGCGAGGCGGTGAAGATGGTCATCGAGAACCCGGATGTGATCAACCGCATCACCAAGGAGCTGTATCCGGGCATCGGCAAGCGCTTCAACACCAGCGCCAGCAAGGTGGAGCGGGCGATCCGCCATGCCATTGAGGTCGCCTGGAGCCGCGGCAGGATCGACACGCTCAACAAGGCCTTCGGCTGCCGCGTCGCCACCAAGGAGGACAAGCCCACCAACGGCGAGTTCATCGCCATGATTGCCGACAAGCTGGCATTGGAGCAGCGGAGCGCATGACACATGCGAGATACTCATTCTCCCTAAAAATGTTACATTCGCGCTGCGCCTTTTCCGCTCTGGCTTTGCTTCGTTCCGCTGGGCGTACTGGAAGTAACGCCTCGCTTCACTCAGCTTTGCCAGAACGAAAAATTCGCTGCGCTCGGTGCAACATTTTTAACGAGAATTAGTATGAGTGCAGCCAATCCCGAACACGGCCCTTTCACTGCAGCGGGTGAAAGGTCCGTGCGCGGGATTGGCTGCTTTTGCATGCCGAAATCGCCGGATTGCAGGGCGAATGATCCTATCAAAAAAACACGAATTGTACAGGAAATGACTTGAATTGCCGCCTGCGCATCGCTATAATAGGAGCATCCTCATTGCCGCCGGATTGGGGCGGCAGGGATATTCGTAAGGAGGTAATCATGATGAAGATCCGCAAGCTTTTCGCCGCTGTGCTGGCGCTGTGCCTCATGGCGTGCATGATCCCCGCCGCTTCCGCCGAGGGCGCTGTCAAGATCGGTGTGATCGGCCCCATGACCGGCGGCGCCGCCGTGTATGGCAATGCCGTTGCCAACGGTGCGCAGATCGCCGTGGACGAGATCAACGCGCTGGGCGGCCTGCAGCTGGAGCTGAATGTGCAGGACGACGAGCATGATCCCGAGAAGGGCATCAATGCCTACAACGTGATGAAGGACAGCGGCGTCCAGATGATCCTGGGCACCGTGACCACCGCTCCCTGCCTGGCTGTTTCCGTCAAGGCCAACGAGGATCGCATGTTCATGCTGACGCCCTCCGCCTCCGCCGCGGATGTGACCGCCAACAAGGATCAGACCTTCCAGGTGTGCTTCACCGACCCCGGCCAGGGCAAGTCCGCTGCGGACATGATCGCCGCCAAGGCGCTGGGCACCAAGATCGGCATCATCTACAACAACTCTGACGTGTATTCCACCGGTATTTATCAGGCCTTCGTCGAGCAGGCTGCCGCGATCGGCCTGGAGGTTGTCGCCGCCACCACCTTCGCTTCCGACGATACGCTGGACTTCTCCGTTCAGATCGCGGCCTGCAAGAACGCCGGCGCTGACCTGGTGTTCCTGCCCATCTACTACACGCCCGCTTCCCTGATCCTGGCACAGGCCAAGAACGCTGATTATGCGCCCGTCTTCTTCGGCGTGGACGGCATGGACGGCATCCTGACCCTGGAAGGCTTCGATACCACGCTGGCTGAGGGCGTCATGCTGCTGACCCCCTTCGCTGCTTCCTCCACGGATGAGAAGACCCAGAACTTCGTGCTGGAGTACCTGATCGCCTACGGCGAGGAGCCCAACCAGTTCGCGGCGGACGCCTACGACGGCATCTGGGCGCTGTACACCGCCTGCATGAACGCCGGCATCACCCCTGAGACCACTTATCAGGAAGCCTGCGAGAAGCTGGTTGCCGAGTTCCCGAACCTGCATGTGGACGGCCTGACCGGTCAGCTGGCCTGGGAGGCCTCCGGCGCGGTGAACAAGGTTCCCACCGTGTACGTCATCAAGGACGGCGTCTACGCTCCCGTTGAGTAAGCGGCAGAGGTAGCACCTCGCGCCCGGCTCCTGCTCTTTTGCGGGAGTCGGGCAGTTGTCATTCTGGCAGATTCATCCATGCGGTTTGCCGGAGGACGCATTTCATAAGCGAAGAGAGGTCGAGAAGGAATGGTAGCGCTTCTTGAGAGACTGCTGAACGGACTGAGCCTGGGCAGCCTGTACGCCATCATCGCCCTTGGCTATACGATGGTTTACGGCATCGCCAAGATGCTGAATTTCGCCCATGGCGATGTGATCATGGTGGGCGCTTACATTGCCTTCTATGTCATGATGGATCTGGGCATGCCCCCGCTGCTGGCGATGGTGGAGGCCATGGCGCTGTGCACGGTGCTGGGCATCATGATCGAGAAATTCGCCTATAAGCCGCTGCGGCAGGCCACCTCGCTGGCGGTGCTGATTACCGCCATCGGCATGAGCTATCTGCTGCAGAACGGCGCGCAGCTGATCTGGGGTTCCCAGGGCAAGCAGTTCCCGGACCTGATCGACATGGCGCCGATTCCGCTGCTGAAGGGTGCGGACGGAGCGATTCTGCTGTCCCTGAGCGGCGAAACCATCGTTAACGTCCTGACGTGCGTCCTCATCATGGTCGCGCTGACCCTGTTTACCTCCCGGACGAAGATGGGCAAGGCGATGCGCGTGGTCTCCGAGGATCGAGGCGCGGCGGAGCTGATGGGCATTGACGTGAACGCGACCATTTCCCTGACCTTCGCCATCGGCTCTGCGCTGGCGGCGATTGCGGGCGTGCTGCTGTGCACCAACTACCAGATGATTACGCCCACCACCGGCTCCATGCCCGGTATCAAGGCCTTCACGGCTGCGGTGTTCGGCGGCATCGGCTCCATCCCGGGCGCGATGCTGGGCGGCATCACGCTGGGCATCATTGAGCAGCTGGGCAAGCAGTACATCTCCACCGACCTTGGCGACGCCATCGTGTTCGCGGTGCTGATCGTTGTTCTGCTGGTGAAGCCCACGGGTCTGCTGGGCAAGAAGATCCATGAGAAAGTGTGAGGTGAGAAGCGTGAAAATGAACAGGAAGCTCCGCAGCAACCTCATCACCTACGGCATTGTGGTCGTGGCGTTCCTGGCCTGTCAGCTGGCGCAATCCGGCTGGATTCCCGGCTTTACGATGTCCTATTCCCTGTCCGGCCAGCTGATTCCCCTGTGCGTGTATATCGTGATGGCTGTCTCGCTGAACCTGACGGTCGGTATCTCCGGCGAGCTGAGCCTGGGCCATGCCGGCTTCATGAGCGTCGGCGCGTTCTCGGGCATCATCATGTCCAGCTGGCTGGTCAGCGCGTTCCAGCTGGAGAATGAGCTGGTTCGCCTGATCCTCGGCCTGATCACCGGCGGCGTGATGGCGGGCGTTGCGGGCGTGCTGATCGGCATCCCGGTGCTGCGCCTGCGCGGCGACTATCTGGCCATCGTGACGCTGGCCTTTGGCGAGATCATCCGCAACGTGCTCAACTGCCTGTACTTCTCCGTGGAGGGCAAGGCGCTGCACGTTTCCTTCAATTCCCCCGCACTGCCCGGCAAGATGGTCTATGAGGGCGCAAAGGGCGCGGTCGGCGTGGATACCATCGCGACCTTCACGATGGGCTTCGTGCTGGTCATGGTGACGCTCTTTGTGGTGCTGAACCTGATCAACAGCCGCTCCGGACGCGCGATCATGGCGATTCGCGACAGCCGCATCGCTGCGGAGTCCGTGGGCCTGAACGTGACGAAGTACAAGATGATGGCCTTTGTCATCTCCGCCGTGCTGGCGGGCATGGCCGGTGCGCTCTATGGCCTGAGCATCTCCACCGTGACGGCGGCGAAGTTCAAGTTCGATACCTCCATCCTGGTGCTGGTCTTTGTGGTGCTGGGCGGCATCGGCAACATCCGGGGCTCCGTGATTGCGGCAGCGGCCCTGACGCTCCTGCCTGAGATGCTGCGTTCCTTCAGCGATTACCGGATGCTCGTGTATGCCATCGTGCTGATTCTTGTCATGCTGATTCGCAACAGCCCGGCGGTCAGGAACCTGTGGCAGCGCTTCCTGGCGCTCAAGCCGGTGGCGGAGCTGCTGCAGAAGTGCGGAAAGATGAAAACCGGAAAGGCAGGCGAAGCACAATGACGCAGACGAAGAAGCGGCTGGTGGACACCAAAATGGTGCCCGTGCCTTCCACCTCCATCGTCCCGGAACGCGATGTGGACAAGCGCCCCGTGCTGGAAACCCGTCATCTGGGCATCGAGTTCGGCGGCCTGAAGGCGGTGGAGGACTTCAATATCGCCGTGGGCCCGACGGAGATCTGCGGCCTGATCGGCCCGAACGGCGCAGGCAAGACCACGGTGTTCAACCTGCTGACCAAGGTGTATCAGCCCACGACCGGCACGGTGCTCATCAACGGCAAGGATACCTCCGGCATGACCACCGTGCAGGCCAACCGCATGGGCATTGCCCGCACCTTTCAGAACATCCGCCTGTTCTCCAACATGACCGTGGAGGACAACGTCCGCATCGGATTGCACAACCAGATCCGGTACGACATGTTCTCCGGCATCCTGCGTCTGCCTGCCTTCTGGAAGCAGGAGAAGAAGCAGCATGAGAAGGCGCTGGAGCTGCTGAGCATCTTCGACATGCAGGACATGGCGGAGGTGAAGGCCGGCAGCCTGCCCTACGGTGCGCAGCGCCGGTTGGAGATCGTCCGCGCGCTGGCGACCCATCCGTCCCTGCTGCTGCTGGACGAGCCTGCGGCGGGCATGAATCCCCATGAAACCGAGGAGCTGATGCAGAACATCATCAAGATCCGCGATCAGTTCCAGATTGCCGTGATGCTCATCGAGCACGACATGAACCTCGTCATGGGCATCTGCGAGGGCATCTGCGTGCTGAATTACGGGCGCATCATCGCCAAGGGCACGGCGGAGGAGATCCAGCGCAATCCGGTGGTGATCGAGGCCTACCTCGGCTCCGCGAAAAAGGAGGAGAATGCCTGATGAGTCTGCTGAAGGTCGATGATATCCACGTTTATTACGGCGCGATCCACGCGATCAAGGGCATCTCCTTCGAGGTCAACGAGGGCGAGATCGTCACCCTGATCGGCGCGAACGGCGCCGGCAAATCCACCACGCTGAACACCATCGCGGGCCTTCTGCGGCCCCGCAGCGGCTCCATCACCTTCGACGGCAAAAACCTCGCGCAGATTCCGGCCCATCAGACGGTCTCCCTGGGCATGGCGCTGTGCCCCGAGGGACGGCGCATCTTCCAGCAGATGACCGTGCGCGAAAACCTCGAAATGGGCGGCTTCACCCGCCCGAAGGCGGAGATTTCCGGCTCGATGGCGGAGATGTTCGAGCGCTTCCCGCGCCTGAAGGAGCGCGAAAGGCAGATCGCCGGAACCCTCTCCGGCGGCGAGCAGCAGATGCTGGCGATTGCCCGCGCGATGATGTCCCGGCCGCGCCTGCTGATGCTGGACGAGCCGTCGATGGGTCTGGCGCCCATTCTGGTGGAGCAAATCTTCGATATCATCAAGGAGCTGCACGCGGCGGGCGCGACGATCCTGCTGATCGAGCAGAACGCGCAGGCGGCGCTGTCCATCGCGGATCGCGCCTATGTGCTGGAAACGGGCCATGTCACCATGTCCGGCGCGGCGGATGAGCTGCTGCACAACGACGCGGTGCGCAAGGCGTATCTGGGTAATTGAGAATATCGTAAAAGCGGCTTCTCACGGCTTCCGCTGCGGATGCGGAAGAGGGGGAAGCCGCTTTTCATCCGGAGAAGGAATTGGACGGGGGCGTGTCGAATCATTCACCGTATGCGCGAAACAGGCAAGCTCGCGCGAAGGAGTGAGAAGATGCTGAAGAAGCTCTGCGGACTGGCGCTGCTGCTGCTCTGGCTGCCTGGGGCGGCGCTGGCGGATGTGGTCATCAATGAGATCATGGCTTCCAACGGGGTGTATGAAAACGGGAAATCCTACGATTGGGTGGAGCTCTATAACGATGGGAAGGCAACGGTCGACCTGAGCGGATGGTATCTTTCCGACGGCAGGAAGAACCTGCAGAAGTTCTGCTTCCCCGAGGGGACGAAGCTCAGGGCGGGCGCGTTCCTGACGGTGTATTGCACCGGGGAGGACGATGTGGAGCCGGGCAAGGGAAGCACCTTCTACGCTTCCTTCAGCCTGTCCGCGGAGGGTGAAACGCTCTATCTTTCCGATGCGGATGTTCAGCTGGTACAGAAGCTGGAATTCCCGCAGCAGTACGGCAATGTGAGCTATGGGCTGCCCTCCGGCGGCGGGGCTTACGGCTACTTTGGCACGGCGACCCGGGGCAGGAAGAACGATGCGATTGCGTATCCCGCGCGGACGGTGGCTCCGGCGATCCTGACACCGGGCGGATTCTATGCCGATGCCGTGACGGTGCAGGCGCAATGTCCTGCGGGGGCGACGCTCCGCTACACCACGGATGGCGAAACGCCCACAGCCGCGTCGGCCGCGTTCCCGGCGGACGGGCTGACCATCAGCCAGACCACGCCGCTGCGGATCAGGGCTTTTTGCGAGAACGAGGTGCCCTCCGTGACGGTCAGCGCTACCTACTTCATCAACGATGAGCAGCTCACGCCCGTTGTCTCCCTTGTGACGGACGACCAGTACCTGTTCAACAGGAAAACGGGCGCGCTGGTCAAGGGGAGCGGCGATACGCCCAACTACGCGAAGGAGCTGGAATACCCGGTCAACATCGAGTATTACAACATGGACGGCCTGTGCGAGATCAATCAGATGGGCACCTTCACCTGCTCCGGGCATTCGGCCCGCGTCAATGCGCAGAAGTCCATTGCCCTGTATGCCCGGAAGGCCTACGGGGAGGGCACCTTCCGGTTCAACCCGTTCCCGACCCGGGACTACACGGAGTACAAATCGCTGCTGCTCCGCGCCGCCAATTCGGACGCCTATGCCACCCGCTTGCGGGACATCGTCGCGTCCTCCCTTGCGGAGGGCGAGGGGCTGCTGTATCAGGATCATGTGGTCATTCAGGTGTACATCAACGGGCGCTACTGGGGGCATTACAACCTGCGCGAGAAGATCAACAAATACTTCATCGCGGCCTATGAGGGCGTGACGGATGAGGATGCGATTGATCGGATTGATATCCTGGCGCGCACGGGGACGGATCGCTTCACCCAAAACGGCGACAATGAGGACTGGCTGGCGCTGGCGGACTTCTGCAAGAAAAGCGATCTGAACATCCCCGAGAACCTGGCCTGGGTGGAGGAAAGGCTGGATATCGACAGCATGTTCACCCACGCGGCGTATGAGATCATCCTGGGGAATGTGGACTTCACGAACGTGCGCGTGTACCGCGTTCCCGGCGGCAAGTGGAAGTATCTGCTCTTCGACGTGGAGGCCTGCTGGCGCAATCTGGACAAGACGCCGCTGGAATACTACATCAAGCCCGTTTCCGGCAAGATCCAGGGCTTCCGGCACGAGCCGCTGAATGCGCTGCTGAACGTCCCGGAATACAGGGCGAAGTTCCTGATGCGCGTTGCGGAGCTGCTGGAGACGAGGTTCCGGTGGCCCTATGTGGAGGCAAAATTCGATGAGGTGATCGCGCAGCTGGAGCCGATTCTGCCGCGGCACATCGAGCGCTGGGACAACATGAAGCTCAAGAACTGGTATACCAACATCAGCGCGACGAAGTACTACGCGCGCGTCCGGCCCCGCAAGATCCCGGAGCTGCTCCAGAAGGCCATGAAGCTGACGGACGAGGAGATGGAGACGTATTTCGGCGATGTGCTGGCGCTGCTGGAGGTCACCAACGCAAAGCCGGAGAACGACTGAAGTCCTCTACAGACAGAATGAAGCCCGGAACCGGCATGGCTCCGGGCTCTTATGATTATCAACCCAGCACGATGTCAAGCACCATCATGAGCGAAAAGCCCATGGCGAAGAGCACCGTGCCTATGTGGGAATGCGTCCCCTCGAACGTTTCGGGAATCAGCTCCTCCACGACCACATAGAGCATGGCACCCGCGGCAAAGGCCAGCAGATAGGGGAGTGCGGGAATCAACAGACTGGCGGCAAGCATCGTCAGCAGCGCGCCCAGCGGCTCCACCAGACCGGACAGCGCGCCCATCGCGAAGGCCTTGCCCCGGCTCATCCCCTCATCCCGGAGAGGAATGGAGATGATCGCGCCCTCGGGGAAGTTCTGGATGGCGATGCCCAGGGAGAGCGTCAGGGCGGCTCCGGCGCTGATGCCCACATCGCCGTTCAGCATCCCTGCCAGCACCGCGCCGACGGTCATGCCCTCGGGCAGGTTGTGCAGCGCCACAGCCAGCACCATCATGGAGGAACGCTTCAAACGGCTGTGTACCCCCTCCGCGTCCTGGGCGTTCATATGCAGATGCGGCACGAGCTTATCCAGCAGCATCAGGAAGCCAAAGCCCAGCCACAGGCCGATGAGCGCGGGCAGAAAAGCCATTTTGCCCATGCCGGAGGCCTGCTCCATGCTGGGAATCAGCAAGCCCCAGATGGCAGCGGCCACCATGACCCCGGCGGCAAAGCCGGTCAGTGCCCGCTGAAGCGTCCGGGGAAGCGCTTTTTTGAAAAAGAACACGCTGGCTGCGCCCAGGGCTGTGCCAATGAATGGAACAGCCAGCTCTCGGATGATTTCGCCTGTCATATCCGTCACCTCGACATTTGTGATTGTGCGTACTGATTATATCACAAAGACGGATTTTGTACAGTATGGAAGGAGCGCGTTTCGATCATTCCCGGAGAAAAGGTCGCGGAAAGCCCCGCGCCGCAGCCTCCAATACGAACGTTTATTCCATGTTCCCCTTGATGAAATCCGGAAAGCATGGTATAATCAGTTGTTGTGCTATATTCTCCTCCTTCTCTGCCGTGCGGCAGACGGATCTTTCCTGAAAAGGAGTTCATCTACATGGCGAAACAATATGACGCAGGTCAGCTGACGGTGCTGGAAGGCCTGGAGGCCGTTCGGATGCGGCCCGGTATGTACATCGGCACCACATCCACACGCGGTCTGCACCACCTGCTGTGGGAAATCGTTGACAATGCCATTGACGAAGCCAGCAACGGCTATGCCAATGAGATCCGCGTGACGCTGCATACGGACGGCTCGGCCTCCGTGTACGACAACGGGCGCGGGATGCCCGTGGACGAGCACCCGACGATGCACATGTCCGGCGTGGAGGTCATCTTTACCAAGCTGCACGCGGGCGGCAAGTTCAACAACGACAATTATGCCTACTCCGGCGGGCTGCACGGCGTGGGCGCATCGGTTGTCAACGCGCTGTCGAAGTGGCTGACCGTTGATGTCTACCGTGACTTTGCCCATTATCACATCCGCTTCACCTCCACCACGGACGCGAAGGGCAAGTGCCATGCCGGCATCCCGGACGCGCCGCTGGAGAAGGTCGGCAACACCCGCAAAAAGGGTTCCCTCATCCGCTTCCTGCCCGATGATACCATCTTTGAGGATGTGCGCTTTCATGGCGAAACCGTCTCCCGCCGCCTGCAGGAGCTGGCCTATCTGAACAAGGGGCTGAAAATCGTCTTTGTGGACGAGCGGGTGAAGGACGAGGAGAACCGGGAGAAGGTGTTCTGCTATGAGGGCGGCATCATCGACTATGTGAAGTACCTCAACGACGGCAAGACCGCCATGCATGAGGAGCCCATCTATCTGGAGGGACAGAAGGACGGCATCATCTGCCGCGCCGCCATTCAGTACACCGACGGCTACACCGAGTCGATGTTCTCCTATGTCAACAACATTCCCACCGGCGAGGGCGGCAGCCATGAAACCGGCTTCAAGGCGGCCTTCACCAAGATGCTCAACGATTACGCCCGCCGCATCGGGGCGCTGAAGGAAAAGGACGCGAATCTCTCCGGCGAGGACTTCCGCGAGGGGCTTTCCTGCGTGCTGATCACCATGGTCAAGAACCCGCAGTTCGAGGGGCAGACCAAGGGACGCCTGGGCAACAGCGAGGTACGTCCGGCGGTGGAGGGCATCATCACCCAGCAGCTGACGGACTATCTGGAGAACCTCAAGAATCAGGACGTTGCCCAGGCCATTGTCGCCAAGGCGATCAAGGCCGCGCAGGTGCGCGAGGCGGCCCGCAAGACCCGCGACAACGCTCGCAAGGCCAATCAGCTGGACGCGGCGCCGCTGGTGGGCAAGCTGAGCGCCTGCCGGGGCAGGAATGCCGAGGACAACGAGCTGTTCATCGTGGAGGGCGATTCCGCAGGCGGCAGCGCCAAGCAGGGCCGCGACAGCCGCTATCAGGCGATTCTGCCCCTGCGCGGCAAGCCGCTGAACGCGGAGAAGAAGCGCCTGGATCAGGTGCTTGCCAACGAGGAGTTCCGCAGCCTGATCACCGCGCTGGGCACCTCCATCGACGAGAGCTTCAACCTGAGCAACCTCAAATACAACAAGGTCATCATCCTTTCCGATGCCGATCAGGACGGCGCCCACATCCGCGCCATATTGCTGACCTTCTTCTTCCGCTATATGAAGGAGCTGGTCATGGGCGGTCACGTCTACATCGGGATGCCGCCGCTGTACAAGGTGCAGAAGGGCAGCAAAATCATGTATGCCTATGATGACAAGGAGCTGCAGAAGTGCATCAGGGCCGCAGGCAAAGGCTATACGCTGCAGCGCTACAAGGGCCTGGGAGAAATGAACCCCGAGCAGCTCTGGGAGACCACCATGGACCCGGAGCAGCGCAAGCTGATGCAGGTCACCATTGAGGACGCGGCCCTCGCCGACCGCCGCATCACCATCCTCATGGGCGACAAGGTGGAGCCGCGCCGCGACTACATCACCGAGCATGCGGACTTCAACAAGCCCGATCATTTCGAGATGCCGCCCGCGCAGCAGGAAGGAGGCGTGTAAGCGATGGCACGGAAAAAGACGAGCGACAACCGCCCGATTCCCAAGGACGATCCCTCGCGCATCCTGCAAACCTCCGTCGAGGACGTGATGCACCAGTCCATGATCCCCTATGCCGAGCACGTGATTCTGGAACGCGCCCTGCCCCGGGTGGAGGACGGCCTCAAGCCTGTGCAGCGCCGCATCCTCTACACGATGATGGAGCTGGGCACCACGCCGGACAAGCCGCACCGCAAGTGCGCCCGCATCGTCGGCGACTGCCTGGGCAAATACCATCCCCATGGCGATTCCTCCGTGTATGACGCGCTGGTGCGCATGGCGCAGGATTTCTCCATGCGGGGCCCGATGGTGGACGGACACGGCAACTTCGGCTCCATCGACGGCGACAGCGCCGCTGCCATGCGATACACCGAAGCCCGCATGGCGCCGCTGGCGATGCAGATGCTGCGGGACATCGAGAAGGATACCGTCCCCTTCCGCCTGAATTTCGACGATACCCTCAAGGAGCCGGACATGCTCCCCGCGCGCTTCCCGAACCTGCTGGTCAATGGCGCGACGGGCATTGCGGTGGGCCTGGCGACCAACATCCCGCCCCATAATTTGGGGGAAGCCATCCGCGCTGTCATCGCGCAGATTGAAAAGCCCGATATCACCCTGGATGAGCTGATGCGGATTCTTCCCGGCCCGGACTTTCCCACGGGCGGTGTGCTGGTTCAGAATGAGGAGATTCGCAAGGGCTACGAGACCGGGCGCAGCAAGCTGTCCGTCCGCGCCCGGGTGGAGATCGAGGAGGGCGCGGCGGGCCGCAGGCTGATTGTGATCCACGAGATTCCCTACACGGTCAACAAGGCCGCGATGCTGGAGAAGATCCTCAAGCTCAGCGAGGAGAAAAAGGCGCAGCTGGGATGCATCTACGACATCCGCGATGAGAGCGACCGCAACGGGATGCGCGCGGTCATCGAGCTGAAGAAGGACGCGGACGCGCAGAAGGTGCTGAACCTGCTGTACAGGTATTCCGATCTGCAGGTGACCTTCGGCGTGAACATGGTGGCCATCGCCGAGGGCAAGCCCGTGCAGATGGGCCTGAAAACCATGATCGGCCACTTCATCCGCCATCAGAAGGACGTGGTAACCCGGCGCACCGAGTATGACTTGAAGCACGCCCGGGCCCGCGCCCATATTCTGCAGGGCCTGATGATCGCGGTGGACAACCTGGACGAGGTCATCGCACTGATCCGCGCCTCCAGGAACCCCAAGGAAGCCAAGGAGAAGCTGATGCTCCGCTTCGAACTGACGGACGCCCAGGCACAGGCGATCCTTGACATGCGCCTGCAGCGCCTGACGAATCTGGAAATCGTCGCGCTTCGCAAGGAATACGAGGAGGTTCTGAAGCTCATCGACCGGCTGGAGGGCATCCTCGGCAGCGAAAGGAAGCTGCTGAACGTCATCAGGAAGGAATTGCAGGAAATCGCGGACGAATATGCCGATGCGCGCCGCACGACCATCGAGGCCGCGCAGGAGGTGCCCGCGGAGGTCTATACCGAGGTGCTGGCCCCGGAGGAGGTCATTGTGGCCTATACCCGCGCCGGCTTCCTCAAGCGGATGAAGCCCGAGCTGTACCGCAAGACGCCCCTGCCTGCCCGCGAGGAAAACGAGGCGGAGAGCGCGGAGTTCCTGTTCATGTCCCGCACGGACGAGACGCTGCTCATCTTCACCGATCACGGCAACTGCTACCCCTATCCGGTCAGCAGCCTCAACGAGTGCAAGCCGAGGGATCGCGGTCAGCTCCTTTCCGGCGTGCTGGCCGGTCTGGAGGACGGCGAGCGGGCGCTGTGGATCTCCTGCCTGCGCATGGTGGACATCGGCCATATGCCGGACTATCTGTTCATCACCCGGCAGGGCATGATCAAGCGGACGGCTGCGGTGGATTATGATGTGCGGAGCAAGAGGTTTGCAGCTGTCACCCTCAAAAAGGGCGATGCGCTGATGGCTGTCCTGCCTGCCGCAACCCGGGACGACATCCTGATGCTCAGCCGCAGCGGCATGTGCATCCGCTTCGCGTTGGATACGGTGCCCACGCAGGGGCGCGTCTCTGCGGGTGTGAAGTGCATGCAGGTGGATGAATCGGACGAGGTGCTGTGGGTCGGGCAGATCGGGGATAATGAGCAGATGGTGCTGTTCTCCGAGCGCGGATACGCCAAGCGCCTCATGGCCCTGGACTTTGAGCGCCAGAACCGCAACGGAAAGGGCGTGAAGTCCTTCTATTTCAACAAAAACGGCTCCAACGGCAGGTATCTGGCGGGTGTGGTCAAGGTGGACAAGAGCGGCTGCGACCTGATCGTTTCCCAGCTGAGGAGCCCGAACAGCCGCATCGCAAAGGACGCCATTCTCCTGCAGGGCAAGCAGGATCGCGGCAACCCCATCGTCATGGCGGTTCTTGAGGACGTCGTGACTGGCGTGATCGCCGTGGACAGCGCGGAGTAATTCAGTACAGCCCCTTGCACCGGCGGGGAAAACATGCTATCATATTCCCAGTGGAGGTGAGCGGATGAATCGCAATGAATTTCTGAAGGCGCTGCCCATCACGCGGATTCGCCTGAAGCTGATCGGCGCGGCGCTGGAAATCTGCACGGATGATATCGACGACATTCACGTCATGGTTTCCGGCGCGGACCGGGAGGTCAATGCGCTGCACATTGCAGTCCAGGAGGATCAGCTCCTCGTTGAGCAGCCTGCCACTGCACTTGCCAGGAACCCCATGGGGGTCAGCTGGATGCAGATCACGCTGCGCCTGCCGCAGACGTGGAAGGGCTGCATTGACGGGCGCACGGTTTCCGGCTGGATCAACGCGCGCAGCCTCACCGGTGCGGATCTCATGCTGGAATCGGTGTCCGGCCTGATTACCGCGGCGAGCCTTGATTTCATCACCCTCAGCCTGCGCTCCGTGACGGGCGATGTGAAGCTGCACAATGCGCGCTGCGAGAAGTGTACGCTGGCTTCCACCTCCGGGGATGTGCTGGCGGCGGCGACCAGCCTGCTCAGGTGCAGCGTCACCAGCATCACGGGCAATATGTCCCTTTCGCTGCTCAGTCCCTTTGAGGAGATCACAGCAAACAGCGTATCCGGCGATGTGAGCATCGAGGCGCCCGTGGACGAGTGCGACGCCACGCTGCGCAGCGTGGCCGGGCGTATCCGCACCAGCGGTATCTCCATCGTCGAAGGCACGGCGAGGGTGCACGTCACAACCGTTTCCGGCGGGCTGGATATCACCCGGACGGAAATGATGCCGTGATCTTTCCGTATACAGACATAATTGAAGGAGGATTCTTCCCATGGCTCGACAGAATTTCGGTGGTTTCGGCGGCGGCGCGAACATGCAGCAGCTCATGCGTCAGGCCCAGAAGATGCAGCAGATGATGACCGATGCGCAGGAGAAGCTGGACGCGGCGGAGTACGAGGCCACCTCCGGCGGCGGCGTGGTGTCCGTCAAGGTCAGCGGCAAGCGTGAGCTGATGAGCATCACCATTGATCCCAAGGTGGTGGATCCCGACGATGTGGAAATGCTGCAGGATCTGATCATGGCTGCGGTGAACGAGGCGCTGCGCAAGGGCGAGGAGACCCGCGAGGCGACCATGAACAAGATGGCGCCCGGCATGGGCGGCATGGGCGGCCTGTTCTGATGGCCGGACAGATCGAGCCGATTCAGCGGATGGTATCGGAGCTGGCGCGCCTGCCCGGCATCGGCCAGAAAACGGCCCAGCGGCTGGCGTACCATATCGTCGGCCTGCCGCTGGAGGATGTCCATGCGCTGGCGGCGGCGCTGTGGCAGGGACGCAAGGCCATCCGCTACTGCGAGCGCTGCGGCAATTTCTCCTCTGCGGAGCTGTGCAGCGTCTGCGCGGACGCGGAGCGCGCCAACGGGCAGATTTGCGTTGTCCGCGACCCGCGCGACGTGGCTGCGATGGAGCGGATGCACGATTATCACGGCCTGTACCACGTGCTGCACGGCACGCTTTCGCCCATGGACGGCATCGGGCCGGAGGATATCCGCATCAAGGAGCTGATCGCCCGGCTGGGCAGCGAAACGGTGGACGAGGTGATCCTGGCCACCAACCCGGACATCGAGGGCGAAGCCACGGCGACCTACATCGCGCGGCTGCTCAAGCCCATGGGCGTCCGGTGCACCCGCATCGCCCACGGCGTTCCCGTCGGCAGCGACCTCGAGTATGCCGATGAGGTTACGCTATCCAAGGCCATGGAGGGCCGCAGGGAGATGTAAGATTTCACAGCACACCTTGTCCGGGGTGTGCTGCTTTGCTATACAGGAGAACGATATGGAGTATATGCTGATTGCGATCATCGCGCTGCTGGCGGCGGTGCTGGTGATGCAGATCGTCCTGATGGTGCGCCAGCGGGAGGTCAGCGATGCGCAGGAAAAGCAGAACCGCCGGCAAAGCGCCGATCTGCAGCGCTTTGCGAACGATGTGTTCGATGAGCTGAGCGCGGAGTGGAACGCCACGATGGAGGAGCTGCAGCGCATGAGTGACCGCCAGTCCGCTGCGCAGAGCCAGCTCAGCCAGAGCCAGACGGCCCTGCTGGAGAGTATGCAGCGCCAGCTGCTGCTGTCCACGCGGAATCAGGAGGAACGCATCGCGCACCTGAACGCCGCCATGTCCGAAACCCTGACCCGGCTGGACGGCCGCATGGAGCAGGTGCGTCAGGCAACGGGCGCGGGCTTGGAGTCCCTGCGGCAGGAGAACGCGCGGCAATTAAGCGATATGCGGCGCGCCATGGACGAGCGGCTCAGCCAGTCGCTGGACAAGCGGCTGAACGATTCCTTCGCGCTGGTCAGCCAGCGGCTGGAGCAGGTCTACCGGAGTCTGGGCGAGATGCAGAGCCTGGCAGCCAACGTGGGCGACCTCAAGCGCGTGCTGACCAACGTCAAAACCCGCGGCATCTGGGGGGAAATGCAGCTGGCGTCCCTCATGTCCGCGGTGCTGACCCCGGAGCAGTATGCGGAAAACGTCGCCGTCGTGCCGGGCAGCGCGGAGCGGGTGGAGTTTGCCGTGCGTCTGCCGGGCAGGGAAGCCGGGACGGTGTGGCTGCCCATTGACAGCAAGTTCCCCATGGAGGATTACGCCCGACTGCAGGAAGCCGTCCAGGCTGCCGATGCTGCCGCTGCGGAGGCTGCCCGCAAGGCGATGATGCAGCAGATCCGCACGGAAGCCAGACGCATCTCCGGCAAGTACATCGCGCCGCCCCATACCACCGATTTCGCCATCATGTTCCTCCCGGTGGAGGGCCTGTACGCGGAGGTGGTGCAGCAGGTCGATCTGGTGGACAGCATCCAGCGGGAGCAGCGGGTGGTCATCGCCGGGCCGGGCACCTTTTCGGCGCTGCTGAACGCGCTGCAGATGGGCTTCCGGACGCTGGCGATTGAAAAGCGCTCGGGCGAGGTGTGGAAGCTGCTGGGCACGGTGAAGAAGGACTTCGGCGCGTTTGCGGAGGTGCTGGAAAGGACACAGCTCCGGCTGCGTCAGGCCAGCGAGTCCATCGACTCCGCCTTTGTCAGGACCCGCACCATCCAGCGTCATCTGGGCGCGGTGGAATCCACAGGGCCGGACGGCGCATTGCCTGAAGCCCCCGAGGACGAATGAGCATGTCCGCGCCCGGCGGAGGGCAGCGGACGCAAAAGGAGCAGCACCATGAAATTCTGGACTCTGATCGAAAACACCTCCGCCCGGGATGACCTTGTGGCGGAGCATGGCCTGAGCCTGTATATCGAGGCGGGCGGAATGCGCATCCTCTTTGACGCGGGACAAACGGACGCATTCGCCGCAAACGCGGAGAGAATGGGCATTGACCTGCGCCGCGTCGACCTGTGTGTCCTCAGCCACGGGCATTACGATCACGGCGGCGGATTGATGCGTTTCCTGGAAATCAACGACCACGCACCGGTCTATGTGAACCGCTACGCCTTCGGTGACTATTACAATGCGGAGGAGAAGTATATCGGGCTGGACAGCGGGCTGCTGAACGCGGAGCGCGTCCTGTTTACCGGCGACAACCGCACCGTCAACGAGCACATCAGCATCCACAGCTGTCCGGGCTTCCCCCAGCCCAACGGTTGCAACGCCTATGGCCTGACGGCACTGCGCGGCGGCCGGCGCTTGCCCGACGATTTCCGGCATGAGCAATATCTGCTCATCCGCGAGGGCGAGAGGCGCATCCTTGTCAGCGGCTGCAGCCATCGCGGCATCCTCAACATCAAGACCTGGTTCGCCCCGGACGTGTTCGTCGGCGGCTTCCACCTGATGAAGCTCGACCCCGTCAGCGACCGAATCAAGCTGATCGCCACCGCCTCGATGCTGCTGGAAAAGGAAACGGTCTACTACACCGGTCACTGTACCGGGGGAGCGCAGTTTGCCTTCCTGAAGGAGCGGATGGGCGAGCGGCTGCAGGCCCTGTCCACCGGCGCGTGCTTTGAGGTATAAGTCTCATTTCAAGCACCTTATACAAAACAGAGAACAAACATGGATGTGGCCGAAGGGGTGGAGGGGGCGATCGGAAAGCCCCCTCCTCGCTTCCGCAGAAGCGAAACACTCCTGCGGCAAAAGGTGTTATGCATGAGGTCGCCCCGGCCTCATTCAGGGCACCTCAATCAAAACAAAAACAAACATGGATGCAGCCGAAGTGGTGGAGGGGGCGATCGGAAAGCCCCCTCCTCGCTTCCGCAGAAGCGAAACACTCCTGCGGCAAAAGGTGTTATGCATGAGGTCGCCCCGGCCTCATTCAGGGCACCTCAATCAAAACAAAAACAAACATGGATGCAGCCGAAGTGGTGGAGGGGGCGATCGGAAAGCCCCCTCCTCGCTTCCGCAGAAGCGAAACACTCCTGCGGCAAAAGCTGCTTTGCATGAGGTCGCCGACCCAATTCCACCGGAGTTGACAACCGGAAACCAACATGCTATAATTTGCATGATGCGGATATGGTGGAACCGGCAGACACCTTTGACTTAAAATCAAATGCCTTCGGGCGTGCGGGTTCGAGTCCCGCTGTCCGCACCAGCAAGGACAGAGTGCCCGTCTTGAAGGACGGACACTCTTTTAGGATGCGTTCCATGTCGTCCGAAACGCTGAGGAAAGGCTTCGCGGATCGGGCGCCCTCCCCGCAACACGCTGTTGCTTTACAGCGCAGCGCACCTGTGCTATGATGGGTACATCCACCAAATCAACGCCAAAAGGAGGATTTCCATGGAGTTCAAGGATGTCATCGCCCGCCTGCGCCAGGAGCGCGGCTACTCTCAGGACGAGCTCGCCGGTAAGCTGTTCCTGACCCGTCAGGCCGTATCCCGCTGGGAGAACGGCGACACAACCCCGAATGTGGACACGCTGCGCCAGCTTTCCGCACTCTTTGACGTGTCCATCAACACCCTGCTGGGCTCGCCCCGGGAGCCCGTCTGCCAGTGCTGCGGTATGCCGCTGACCGATGCGGAGATGGCCCGCGACCCCGACCACTCGGTCAATGAGGACTACTGCCGCTACTGCCGGGTGGACGGCGAAATCACCTACCGCACGCTGGACGACATGGTCGAGTTCCTCGTGAACGGGCATTTCATTCCCGGCATGAGCGACGAAGCCGCCTGGGCCTTCTACCGCGAGCAGCTGCCGAAGCTGCAATACTGGCGCGATCAGGCTGAACAGAAATAGTATACGAGCAGGCATTCCCCGCCTGCTCTCTTTCTTTTCCCCTGGGCGCACCCGTTGAAATTCCCGCCTCGGGGTGATACAATGCTCCTGAGGTGACGGACATGATCCACGAGGACAACGAGCGCATCCTGACGCTCATGAGCGAGTATCTGTGCTTCACGCCCACGGCGATTGCCGCCCGGGATGTCTCTGCGCTTGCCCGGGAATGCGGCATTTCCCTGAACGATGCCTACATGGCGCTGCTTGCGGCGCATTGCGGGCTGGATACCGCCAGGCCGGAGGACGCGCGGCTGTACCGGGCGTACTTTCCGCAGATGATCCGGCAGCTTTTTCCCGAAACCTACCATGCTGACGCTTACCTGCAGACCGTGAAGCCCACCGGCGGACAGGCGGGCAGCATCGACCTGGTGTATGAAACCCTGCGGCCCATGGAGCTGTTCGTGGCGGATGATTTCCGCGTGGACGGACAGGGGCGGCTGTTTCCGCAAATGGGGTGGTTTTCGGGAGAATTCTCCTTCCCGGCCATTCGCGAGGAGGGACGCGTGTGGATGACCGTCACGCCCAATGAGATCAACACCATTCAGCCTGCCGTCCGCCAAAGCCGCGGCAAGGTGCTGACCTACGGGCTGGGGCTGGGGTACTACGCCTTTCATGCACTCCTGAAAAAGGACGTGACCGGCGTGACCGTCGTGGAGAAGAACCCACAGGTGATCGACGTGTTTCGCCGCCTGCTCCTGCCCTTCTTCCCCCGGCAGGAGGCCTTGCGCATTGTCGAGGCGGATGCCTTTGCATACGCGGAGCAGATCATGCCGGGCGAAGGCTATGACACCGTTTTCACCGATCTATGGCATGATGTGTCGGACGGACTGCCCCTGTACCGCCGCATGAAGGCCCTCGAAACGCCCGGGCCGCGCTACCTGTACTGGATCGAAAGGACGCTGCGCTGCTACATGGACTGATACCGTGCCGCCCGGCGCTTTCGGGTGGAGACGCTCAGCGCCATTTCCAGTCTTGTACCGGATTGCTCCTCGCGGAGTGTCGCATCCACCCCGGCACATTGCATCTGCCCGACGATTTCGCGGATCGCATTCAGGTACAGCCTTTGGTCCCGAACAATGCCAACCACGATCCGGTTATGGTTTTGGGAGGAATCGTGTGCAGGCTTATCCCGAAAGGGTACCCCTTTACCGGAAAGCTGCTGCTTTTGTCCGACTGCCGCAATGAGCAGCGCCGCATCCCGGATGCACAGCCGTTCCCGGGCAATGCGGACAGCCGCGTTCATGCGAACCGGGGTGTCCGGCAGGCGCAGCAGCAGCAGCGCGATGCTCAGCGGGACGTCCTCATCCATCAGCAGGGCGCAAAGCTCCTCGCCGAAGGTCGTGAGCTGCATCTGATCGGCGATTGCCTGCGGATGGAGATGGAGCAGGTTCGCCAGATCGCCCAGGGACATCCCGTGCCGTTCATGCAGCGTCTGCATGGCTTCGGCGGCCTCCAGGTAGTGCAGATTGCGGGTGATCAGCGCGTCCATCAGCACATTCACCGGCTGCAGGCGCATCTCTCCGGCGAGGATGCGGACGCGGACATGGCTCATGCCCAGCATCCGGCAGGCCATGAACCGCCTGTTGCCGGAAACGATGATGTACCGTCCGTTCCCTGTCCGGCGCACCGCAATGGGCCTGCGCAGCCCCACGGCCCGGATGGACGCAGCCAGCGACTGCAGCGAACCCGGTTCGTGCACGAAATGCAGGCTGGGGCGCGGCGTGATTCTGTCCACAGGCAGAATCTCCCCCTGCTCCGGAACGGGCGCTGGCTGATGCTGGACGTACCTCATGGCAGCTTCTCCTTCGCAGGGCAATGAATGATGGGCCTGCACGTGCTGTTACCAATATACAGGAAGCCCCCCTGAACTGCAAGCAGATTCGTTCGACACGAAATGCGCGTTTCAGGGGGGCTTTTTGTTTTCCCGGGGACAACCCTGTCAGCTGCTGCTGATTCAGCCCAGCGGGGACTTGCTGGGCGTGCCGGCTTTACGGGGATACTGTCGAGCGGTTTTGGCCACCTTCGCGACGGGCAGGAGCATATGCTGCCAGTCCCGGCCCGGAATGACCACGCTGAGCGGCTCGGCAACGCGTCCGCCCAGCAGGAAGGCGGCGCGGCGGCCCTGCTGCAATTCCTCGCTCAGCGCGGGCCCTTTCCAGCAGACGGCCTTTCCGCCCACGCGGACGAAGGGCAGCAGATACTCCGACAGCACGGACAGGGACGCGACCGCCCGGGCGACGGCGACGTCGTATTTCTCCCGGTGCTGCGGGAACTGCGCGCCATCCTCGGCGCGGGCATGGACAAGCGTCACGTTGCGAACCTGCAACTCGTCGATCACGGCCTGCAGGAAATGGAGACGCTTCTTCTGCGCGTCCATGAGCGTCACGCGCAGCGCCGGGCAGGCCAGCGCCAGCGGCAAACCCGGGAAGCCTGCTCCGGTGCCCACGTCGATCAGCGTGCCCTCCCCGGGAATCAGCCCCGGCACGGACAGCGCAATCAGGCTGTCCACATAATGCTTGTCGATCATCTCCGCTTCCTCTGTTACGGCGGTCAGATCCATGCGCGTGTTCCAGTCCAGCAGCATCGCGTGATAGCGCAGCAGCTTCCGGGGCAGCGTTTCGTCGTGGGGGATGCCGCAGGCCGTCAGCCGGGCAGAAAGCTCCTGTTCCGTCATCGTCTGTATCACTCCAATGGCAGGTGCAGATACTTCTGCCCCCAGTACTTGATCCAGGCCAGCGCCTCGCGGCCATGATTCTTGAGCCAGAACCGCATTCCCAGCTTCGTGGGCGCGCCGATGCCCGTTGCGTCCAGCCCGATGTCCCCTGCCAGCGCCAGCGCCCGGGGCACATGGTAGTCGCTGGTGACCACGACCACGCTTTCGACGTTCCTGCCCGCCAGCAGCTCCGCGGCATGGCTGAGATTCTGCCGGGTGTTGAAGGAATCCGCTTCGGCGAGAATCCGTTCCGCCGGGACGCCCTGCGCAATCAGGTACTCCCGCATGGCATAGGCTTCCTCCACCGGCTCGTTGGTGCCGCGCGCGCCGCAGGTGACAATCCAGCAGGGCGATGCCCGATAGGCCCTGACGGCGGCATCCAGCCGCCATTGAAGCTGCAGGGACAGCTCGCCGTCCGGCTTCACCTGCGCGCCCAGCACGATGATGGCATCGTACTTTTCCACGGGCGGCAGATGCTTCTCCCGATAGCAAACCATGGCGAACACGCCGAGATAGCAGGTGACCGCAAGCAGGATGAGGCTCAGCAGGATGCATCCCATACGTCTGAATCCTCCACGGGGCTTCTTCATCAGTCCATTTTCCCTTCGTCCAGCCAGACGTATTCCTGTGCATGCTCGTGGCAGCGGCGATCCTCCGCTCCCGCGCGGACGCCGGTACAGCTCAGCAGCCCATGCAGGGACATGCTGTACGCTGTGCCGCCCACCGTGATGATGTGGTCAATCAGGCGGATGCCAAGATGCCGCAGCACTGCCTCGATGTTCTGTGTGACCGCCACATCCTCCTGCGAGGGCTCGGCGATTCCGCCGGGATGATTGTGGCACAGGATGACGCCAAAGGCGTTGTAATTCAGCGCAGTTTCCACAACCAGCCGCGGATAGGCGGGCACCTCGTTCAGACTGCCTTCACCGACAATCCGCTGGCCAAGCACCGTCATCATCGAGGAAAGGGGAATGACGCAAAACCGCTCCGTCCTCAGCCCGGACAGCAGCGCCGAACAGTACTCCTCGGCTGCGCGCCGGTTGCGCAGCACCTTTTTCTCGGCGCAAACGCATTCCTGGTACTTGCGGAACAGCGGCACAATCAGCGACAGGAGCGTGGCGGTTTCCTCGCCGACGCCCCTGACGGACATCAGCTGCTCCGGCCTTGCTTCCAGCACGCCCTTGATGGAGCCAAAGGCATCCAGCAAATCGTGCGCCAGCGGATTTACGTTGCCGCGCGCCCTGGCGTAGAAGAGCAGCAGCTCAAGCACCTCGTGGGGCGCAAAGCCTTCCAGCCCCTCCTTGCGGAAACGATCCCGCATCCGGCTGCGGTGTCCTTCGTGCATGGTCATGTGATTCCTGCTTTCTGTCAGAAGCCCGCAGGCTTCTGTACTATATACGATTCTCAGCGCCCTTTTGTTCCAGGGAACCTCTGAATCATTCGGCGGCACGCTGGCGGTTGAATTTCTGCCATCTGCTTCTTGCTGAAATCTCGATTTACATCCAGTAAACCTTCGATTTCTGCAATCGCATCTGACAAAAATTCCACTCGCCATCGTACCACCTCATCTATTCAGAGTTTCCCAGCATCATGGCAAAAACCTCATTCACCTGACTGCCCAGCCGCTGCACCTCGCCCAGAACCCGGCTGCGGCCCTTCTCGCTCAGGAACCAGTCGTCGCGGGCGTAGCCGGGCGTGGCCGTCGGGCAGACGAGGAAGCGCGTGGCAGGCATTGCCGCCTGATAGTACAGCAGCGCCCGCCGGGCGTGGAAGGCCTGGCAGCTGAGGATGGCTGTCCCGGCCTCGATGCCGTTAGCCGATAGCACATCCCGGGACAGGGTGGCGTTTTCCCACGTATAGGTCGCCTGATCCTCCCGGAGAATAGCGCTCTCCGGCACGCCATGCTTCATCAGCACGGCCCGGAGAAAGGCCCATTCCGTTTCGTAGGCGTCCGGGTATTCGTCGCGGTAGCGCTCCGGAACGCCCCTGAAGCAGCCGGCGGTCGTGGCATACCTGCCCGAGGGCAGCACCCATGGCGCATAGCCCTCCCGGTAGAGCTCCGCCGCGCGGACGGCGTGCTCCGTCTTGCGCGACCCGGGAATCAGGATCACATCCGCCTTTTCCGGCTTGTCCTCCACGAAGATGAAGTCCGTTACCGCGCGGATATAGCGCTCCGCGCCGGCTGTCAGCCTATGCTCCATACTGCCTCCACAGGGCGAGGGCCGTCTCGCGTGTCTCCTTCTCCACGGGCGTAAAGGCCTGTACATAGATGGCCCGCAGAGCCTGCGTGGTCAGCGCTTCGGGGTGATTCCCCAGCCGCTGCGGATTGACCGACGCAGCCAGGGCGTCCAGCGTCGCGCCGTCGGGCATTTCGCAGACCTCCATGCCTGTCGCCAATAGCAGACCCAGCAGGAATGGCGATCCGCAGCCTGCCTCCGGCAGGCCGATCACCTGCGCGAGCTCCGTGAGGACTGCCCGTGCTGCGCCGCCCCCGTACAGATGCGCCCACAGATGGGGCAGCGTCAGCATACAGGCGTGCCCGTGGGCATGGCCGAGGCGCTTGGTGATCTGATAGCTCATGGCATGGGCCG
The DNA here is from genome assembly GCA_051883695.1 of Aristaeellaceae bacterium. GTDB lineage: Bacteria > Bacillota > Clostridia > Christensenellales > Aristaeellaceae > UBA11524. Next base: position 52,154 of record JBJEUF010000060.1, on the reverse strand, counting down.
CCGTGGTACGGCTGATGCGGATGGCGCAGCCCGATGCATAGGCGGCCTCCAGCATCGCGTCCTGCGCCTGCGCGTCCCCGGCGAGGTAAGCGCTCATATGGCGGATGACGCCGCGGATGGCACGTTCGGCGTGGACGCGGCTTTCCGGCGTCGCTTTCCTTGCCCAGAAGGATTCGATGCCCTGCGCCAGCGCGTCCATCGCGCAGGCCTTCCGGTGATACTCCGGCAGCGTGTCCAGCAGCGAGCCGTCCAGCAGCACAGCCTCCGGCAGCAGGGCCGGATGATCGAGCGACAGCTTCTCATTGTGCTCATAGACAACCGCGATGGGGGTGGCCTCCGCGCCCGTTCCTGCCGTGCCGGGGATGGCGATATGGGGCAGGGAAGCCTCCGACGGCAGCTCGCTGCGCCGGACGGCTTCCATGCTGCCGGTGAGCAGCAGCGCCTTGATGCCCTTGGCGGTATCCATGGCGGAGCCGCCGCCCAGGGAAATCAGACCATCGCAGCCCTGCGCCCGGAACGCTTCGGCGCCCGCTGTGCAGTCCGCCAGATCGGGATTGGGATGGTACCCGCTGAAGGACGGCAGCTCCATGCCGCAGCGCCGGGTAAATTCCGCCTTCATCCTTGTGCCGCACACCAGCATGGGGCGGCGCATGGAGAGCGCTTCCATCAGGGGGACAAGCTGCGCCCGGTTCAGTCCGCCGCGCCCACGAATCACATGCTGCATCATCCGTACCACCAGCCTTTCCGATCGCATCCGCCAACAGGAACAGGATAGCGCTCATTATACCATATCATCGCGATTTTATCAAACTGTTTTCTCCGCATTCCCGATCAGGCGGGGGCGCAGGAGAAGAAGCCGAAAAAAGCGGCGGCTCGCCGGCGGCCGAATGCCATCCGTCCGTGTCCTGCAGAAGTCTCCTGCATCCGGCAGGAAATCCGATTTCTGCAATCGCATCGGACAGGCATCCGGCCCGCCGTCGAGCCGCCGCTACTGTTCTGTTCAGCGTGTCCCCGTATCAGGGCTCTGTTCCCAGGGGGAGAAACCGTTATTGACCGGCGATGGCATCGACCAGCTCGAATACGATGGATACGCTGGCGCTGACGGTCAGGTCATCGGGCAGGATGACGTTGCTGCTGGCATCCCGGGCAGCCTCCGCCTTGTAGGTGGTGGCGACGGTGTAGTATCCGCCGGTACTCTCCGTGATGGCAAGGATGCTGCCGACTTCCATCCCGGCGGCCGACGCGAGGAGCTTCGCCTTGCGGATCGCCTCGGCAACGGCATGCACCGCGGCCTCGTCCTGCGCGGCAGCGGACTCGGTCGAACAGAACTGGACGTTGTAGATATTGTTCGCACCGGCGAGGGTCGCCTGGTCCAGCGTCGCGCCGATGGCGGTCATGTCCCGGATGATGACGGTCAGCTGGTTGCTGACGCAGTAGCCGGAGAGCACCGCGCTGCCGGTGCCGTACTCATACTCCGCGTAGACGGAGTAGTTGCTGGTGGCAATGTCGGCTTCGGGGATACCGGCCTGGGTCAGGGCGGCGATGACGCTGCGGATGGTCTCGCCGTTCTGCTCGGTGGCCTCGTTGACGGTCGCGGCCCTGGTGGATACGCCGACGGAGACCTGCGCGTAGTCCGCCTTCAGGGCGACGGAGGCGCTGCCGGTGACGGTCAGGGTTGCGCCCTCGGCGGCGGTTTCCGCCAGAGCAGGAACAGAGAGCATCAGCAGGGCGAGGGTCAGGGCGATGAGCTTCTTCATGAATGCTTCCTCCTTCTGATTTTACGGTTGATGAACACGATGAGCCCAATGACGGCGGCAATCCCGATGAAGGGCAGCGCAGCCACAAGGAACACCAGCGCATCCTGTGCGAAACTGACGACGGCTTCGCAGCCCGTGCGCAGCGCGGCGGCGATGCGTTTGCCCAGGGATACGGTCGTGTCGGTCAGCGCAGGCGCGGTTTCCTCGCGCAGGCTGACGTACACGGTGGAATAGGTCACCTGCCGGTCGGTGCTGTTCAGCGAGGACTGCAGGGTGTCGATGGCGTACTGCGTGTCGGCAATCTGGCTTTCCAGCGCAAGCAGGTCGGAGAGGTCGGCGGATTCGGTAATCAGCGCCTGCAGACGGGCCATCAGCGCCAGCTGGGTCTCCAGCCGGGTTTGCGTATCCTGATAGGAGGCCGTCACGTCCCGGGCGCTTTCGGAGCGGCTGGTGATGCGTCCAAGCTGCTCCGTGCCGGTGAGATAGCCGTCCAGCGCGTCCTGCGGAATGCGCAACGTCAGGCTTGCGCGGCGCAGCCCCGTGGCGCTGTTGAGCGTTTCGCTGCTGGATTCAATCCATCCGCCGTTTGCCTCGCACTGGCCCTTGAGGCTGCGCAGGCTCGCGTCGTAGGTCTGGGTCAGGATGGTCAGGTTGGCGGTGCGGATGATCTTCTTGCGGCTCTCGGCAGCGTCGGCAAGCTCCTCCACGCTGTCCTCCGTTGCGTTCATGGTCCGGGCGACCATGGGCGTGATGCTGTCCTCCTCCGCCGCGGTGTCATACATGGCGGCGCCGGGGGCACAGAAATCGTCGGCGTATTTGCTGCTGCCCATAGCCAGGGTGCCATCGTCGAAGCTCTCCGCCATATAGGCGGTCTGCCCCGCGTTCCGGGCGCCGTTCTCCAGGCTGTCCCGGGTCAGCAGCGTGCCGCCGACGATGAACACCATCGCCGCCGCGACGCCGAGGAAACGGATGAAGCTCCTGCGGTTGCGGTTCTTCTCGATGCGGTTGTCCTCCATATCGTCCTCCACTTTCTGCATCCAGGCGGCGTGAAGCTCCTCCGGCATGGCAGGAACCTCCTCGTTCAGCCCGGACAGCGCGTCCCGGAGGACTTCGTTTTCATCAAGGTTGGGGTTACGCATGGATTCGTCCTCCTTTCACCCTGTCAGACGATGTGCGGCCGGAATTGTTCCCATCGGACAGATATTTTGCGATCTTCTGCCGCGCCCGGCTCAGGCGGCTCTTGACCGTGCCGATGGAAGCCCTTGTCATGTCCGCGATGGCTTCGTAGGTCTGCCCCTCCAGCGCGTAGAGAATCAGAACGGTTCGCATGTCGCCGGGCAGGCTGTCGATGGCGGCGCGGAGCTGCGCGGTGGATTCGGCGTTCAGGAGGGCCTCGTCGGGTGTGGGGGCGCCGTCCACGGGCTGTACGCCGGTTTCGGCCATCTCGTCTGCCGATTCGGTCAGGGGCAGCCGCTTCCGGCGGCGCAGGAAATCCAGGCAGACCGTCGATGCGATGCGGTACAGCCAGGTTTCCAGCGCGCAGTCGCCCCGGTACTGCCCGATGGCGCGCCAGGCCTTGAGCATCGCCTCCTGCATACAGTCCTTCGCATCCTCGGGATGGTGCGTGTAATGCCAGCAGGCGCGCCATACGGTCTGCTCGTGGGGCGTGACGAGCTGCTCGAAGGCATGGGCATCGCCCTTCTGCGCCCGGCGCAGTATCAATTCGTCCATCATATGCTGAACCTCGCTTTCGCAAAGGGTGGAGTGGTCTCTGTATGTATGACGTTGGAAGCGGCGTTTTTGTTCCCGCTCTTCCAATAATGATCGCATGAAAATGTAAATTCTTCTGCCCGGCGTTGACAGGGGGCCATGGCTTTGCTATGATGGTCGTGCAGGAGGGTGAGCGCAGTGAGTACAAAGGTATTTTTCCTGTCGGATGGCGAGATGGCCGTATGGACGGAGGAAGGGGCTCGGACGCTGCACAGCGGCCGTATGCAGAAGTATCTGGACACGGCCCGTGAGCTGGAGAACCGCAACGCATGGAAATATGAAGGCGCGAGCGCACAGTTCCAGCAGCGGGTGAATCCCTACGAGGTGCAGCGCCGGATGGCGGAGGGCGGCTGCCGGGTGACGGCGGTGACCGCGTATCAGGGGCAGCTGCTGTACGGGCTGGTGACGCCGGATATGGGCGGGCTGTACCTCAAGGATGCGGAGCGGGACACGGCGGCGGAAAGCAGCTGGCTCAGCGAGAGAACCTTCCGGCCCCGGGATCTGCAGGTGCAGGGCGAGCAGGTGGTCTGTGCGCTGGATACGCCGCAGGGCGAGAGCCATATTGCGCTGATGAAGGCCGGACAGTCCGGATACCGGATCCTCACCCAGGGCGACACGCAGGACACGGCACCGTTCCTGTGCCGGGATGGCCGGACGCTGTATTATGCCTCCGCCGGGTATGCGCGCAATGAGGAGGGGCTCATCCTGGCCAGGGGTCCCAGCGCGCTCCTGCGGCTGGATGTGGAAAGCGGCGCGCTGGACGAGGTGTATGAGGACGGGGAGCAGGATTATCTGCGCCCGAAGGTCGGGCCGGACGGGGCGCTGTACTTCATCCGCCGTCCCTATGAGCAGCCCCGGGGCAAGCGGCTGACGGTCGTGGATCGCGTGAAGAATGCCGGCGCGTTCTTCAGGGGCGTCGGGCGGATGTTCCAGTTCATCGGCGATCCGGAGGGCAAAGCCAAACGCAGGCCGCACGTAGCCGGACAAAGCGGGGAGGCCGCGCAGAAGCGGATGCTGGAGGGCGCGATGGTGGAGCTCAGCCGCGTCACGGACGCGGACACCGGGCACGAGGACAGGGGCTGCGTGCCGGACAGCTGGGTGCTGCTGCGCCGGGCGCCGGATGGCGCGCTGACTGAGGTGGCCCGGGGCGTGGCGGATTATGACTTTGATGGCGGCGCGCTGATTTACTCCGACGGACGGCGGATCATCCGCCTGCAGGAGGGCGGAAAAGCCGTGCTGCACCGGGCGATCTTTATCCCGCGCATAGCGGTTTGCAGATGAAACCGGCAGGCTCCCTTCGGGGACGCCTGCTTTCATTTCGCAGAAAAATGAAAAATTGTTAGCACTCTCGGTCGATGAGTGCTAATTTTCTATTGATTTTCGGAAGGAGTCGTGCTACAATACTCACTGTGGTCATGGGGCCACGAAAAAAAGGAAAGATTTGTATTTCAGGAGGCTTATTTATGGCAATCGAAATGGAAAAGGGTTCCGTATCCATCGACGCGCAGAACATCATGCCCGTCATCAAGCGCTGGCTGTATTCCGATCAGGATATCTTCCTGCGTGAGGTCGTGTCCAACGCCTGCGACGCCATCACCAAGTACCGCATGAAGGCCGGTACCGGGGAGGACATGCGGGTGCTGGTGACCGTCGACAAGGAGGCCGGTACCATCACCGTCAGCGATACCGGCATCGGCATGACGGCCGATGAGGTGCGCCGCTACATCAATCAGGTGGCCTTCTCCGGCGCGACGGAGTTCATGAAGCAGTTCGAGGGCGACGAGAAGAAGGGCGACATCATCGGCCACTTCGGCCTGGGCTTCTACAGCGTCTTCATGGTCAGCAGCAAGGTCGAAATCGAGACGCTGTCCGCTGCGGAGGGCGCGGAGCCGGTGCACTGGGTCAGCGAGGACGGCATGTCCTTCGAGCTGGGCGAGGGCAGCCGCACCTGCCACGGCACGGATATCATCCTGCACATCAGCGAGGAAGCGAAGGAATTCCTGGAGATGTACCGCGTGCGCGAGGTGCTGACCCGTTACTGCGGCTACATGGCCTATCCCGTGTACCTCTTTGACGCCAACGCCAAGCCCGTCGAGCGGGAGGAAGAGGTCGAGGGCGAAACGGACGCGGAGGGCAAGCCGCTCAAGCGCAAGGTGACCGAGGAGCCCAAGCCCTCCCTGATCAACGAAACGGCGCCCCTGTGGCTCAAGAAGCCCAGCGAGTGCGAGGAGAAGGAATACATCGACCTGTACCACAAGCTCTTTGGCTGGGAGGAGCCGCTGTTCTGGGTGCACCTGAACGTGGATTACCCCTTCAACCTCAAGGGCATCCTGTACTTCCCCAAGATCAGGAACGACTTCGGCACCCACGAGGGGCAGGTGAAGCTGTTCTCCGGGCAGGTGTTCGTGGCGGACAACGTCAAGGAGGTCATCCCGGAGTTCCTGATGCTGCTCAAGGGCGTGATCGACTGCCCCGATCTGCCGCTGAACGTCAGCCGTTCCTTCCTGCAGAACGACGGCACGGTCCGGAAACTCTCCGCGCACATCACCAAGAAGGTGGCCGACAAGCTGGTCAGCCTGTTCAACACCGAGCGCGAGACCTACGAAAAGTACTGGGACGACATCAGCCCCTTCGTCAAGTTCGGCTGCATGAAGGACGCGAAGTTCTACGATCAGGTCAAGAAGGCGCTGCTGTTCAGGCTGACCGACGGCCGCTATGTGACCCTGAGCGAGTATCAGGAGGCCAACCGGGAGAAGGCCGAAAAGAAGGTGTACTACACCAACGACGCGAAGCGGCAGGCGGCGAGCGTGGCGATGTACACGGGCCGCGGCATCGACGTGGCGGTGCTGGATCACCTGATTGACGGCAACTTCCTGTCCTTCATGGAGTATTCGGCAGGGGAGGACGGCGTGACCTTCGCCCGGGTGGACGCGGACGTGTCCGGCCTGACGGAGGAGAGCGACGAGGGCGCAAGCCTGGATCAGGCGAAGCTGGCGGAGATGTTCCGCAAGGCCGTGGGTCAGGCGGAGATGCCCGTGGAGCTGGCGGCGCTGGCGGACGCGGAGCTGCCCGCCATCGTGACCGAGGACGAGCAGTCCCGCCGCATGAAGGAGATGTACCGGATGTACGGGCAGGACTTCGCGATGCCTGACCGCTACACGCTGGTGCTGAACCGGAAGAACAGCACGGTGCAGGCGCTGGCGGAGCGGGATGCGGAGGACGAAACGACGGTGCTGCTGTGCCGTCAGCTCTACGATCTTGCCCGGATGTCCGCCAAGCCGCTGGAGGCGGAGGAGATCACCGAGTTCCTCAGGCGGAGCCAGAAGCTGGTGGCGATGGCTGCCGGAGCCTGATTGATACGGCATACCAGAAGCGTCCTTCGGCGACCCGGACGGGGCCGGAGGGCGCTTGTCTTATGGCTTTGAGGCTTGTGCGCCGGGGCGAAGTATGGTATAATCCATCTGAACCCATCATCAATACGTGAAGTGCCGACCCAGGGGGGACAAGGGATGAACCAATGCAAAGCCGGGGACGCGCTGTCTGTCCGGCTGAAGGAAGCTGCCGGCGACAGGCGGAGCCTGCTGCTGCTGTACTGGCCGCTGTACCTGCTGATGTATCTGTTCGTGGAGCGGGCTTTCCCGGTGGAGACCTATCATCCGGTTTATTGCGCGCTGGACGGTCTGCTCCCGTTTCAGGAGCTGTTCCTGATTCCGTACCTGCTCTGGTTTGCGGAGCTGGTCTTTATGACGCTGTATCCGCTGCTGAAGGACCGCGACGTCTTTTGCCGGTACATGGGGTATACGATTCTGACCTACACCACTGCCATGTGCATCTACATGATCTATCCCACCTGTCAGAACCTGCGCGTGGAGACCTTTGCGCGGGACAATGTGCTGACCCGGATCCTGGGCTTCCTCTATACCTGCGATACCAATACGAATGTCTGCCCGTCCATCCATGTGCTGGGCGCGATGGGCACGCTGTTTGCCGCGCTGCGGCTGGAATGCTTCCGCCATCCGGTCCGGAAGCTGCTCTGGGGGCTCCTGACGGTGCTGATCTGCCTGTCCACGGTGTTCCTCAAGCAGCATTCCGTCCTTGACATCGTGGCGGCGCTGCCCCTTGCGTGCCTGGCCGGATGGCTTTGCTTTGGCAGAAGGGAGCGTGATGCGCAATGAGAATCCTCTGCTATACGGCGGGAGGCTATCTGCTGGGCGGGATTCTGTTCGCCCGGGTTTTCAGCTCGCTGTTTCATTGTGAGGAGGCCATCGACCAAAGCAGGGACGGCAATCCGGGGACGGCCAATGCGTTCGTCCATTGCGGCTTCTGGTGCGGCGTTCTGACGCTGCTGGGCGATCTGCTCAAGGGCATCCTCCCGGTGCATCTCTTTCTGATGCATACGGGCGGCACGGAGCCGCCGATCGGTCTGGCCCTGGTGATGGCGGCGCCGGTGCTGGGGCATGTGTGCCCGATCTACACGCACCTTCGCGGCGGCAAGGGCATTGCCACGACCTTCGGATGCCTGATCGGCCTGCTGCCCATGGGGCAGCCGCTGCTGCTGCTGATTTTCTTCTTCCTGCTGTTTACCCTGTGCATCCGGGTGAATCCGCATCTGCACCGGACGGTGCTGACCTACCTTTGCACGACCGTGGGCCTGCTGTTGTGCCGGGCGGCTGCGCCCGTCCTCTGGGGATTCCTGCTGATTTCGTCCGTCGTGTGTCTCAAGCTGTGGTGCAGCCGGGACGCCAATGAGAAGGTGGAGGTAAGACTGCTGTGGATGCGTTGATACTGTCCTGCGGAACGGGCGGCGGGCATGACGCCGCCGCGAAGGCGCTGGAGGAGGAGCTGCTCCGGCGCGGTCATACGGTGCGCCGGATCAATCCCTTCGTGCTGAAGAGCGAGCGGCGCGCGCGTGTCATCGACCAGTCCTATATCAGGCTCGTCCAGCGCTCGCCAAAGGCCTTCGGCGTTGTGTACAGGCTGGGGGATATGTACCGCAATCTGCCGATCCATTCGCCGGTGTATGCGCTCAACGGCAAAATGGTGCCGCAGCTGCGGAGATACCTGACCGAGCATCCTGCAGACGTTGCGCTGATGACCCACCTCTTCCCGGGCGACATCCTGACCCACATGCGCCATCAGGGGATTCCGGTGCCCAAGACCGTCATGGTGGCGACGGACTACACCTGCGTGCCGCTGATTGAGGAGGTGGAGGCGGACGCCTATGTGATTCCCGCCGCCGATCTGGCGCCCGACTTTGCCCGGCACGGGATCCCGTCCGACAGGCTCCATCCCTGCGGCATCCCGGTTTCCGCCGGCTTCTCCGCGCCCTGCGACAGGCAGGCGGCCCGGGCCAGACTCGGCCTGGACGGCGACAAGCGGTATCTGCTGATTGCCGGCGGCAGCATGGGCGCGGGCAAGATGACCGAGGTGCTGCGCATCCTGGACGAGGCGTACCATGAGGATCCGCAGATGCGGTATGTCGTGATCTGCGGGCGGAATCAGCGCGTCTATGACAAGCTCCGGGCGCAGTACGGCGATCGGGCGCTGATCCTGATGCATACCAGTCAGATGGCGGATTATCTGCATGCCTGTGACCTGTATCTGACAAAGCCCGGCGGGCTGTCCACCACGGAGGCCGCCGTCGCGGGGATTCCGCTGATTCACATCACGCCCATTCCCGGCTGCGAAACCTGCAATGCGGCGTATTTCAGCGAGCGCGGCATGAGCCGGTTTGTCCAGTCGCCCCGGAAGGAGCTGATCCCGGCGATCCGTGCGCTGGAGGAGCCGGAGAACCTTGCCGCCATGCAAAGGGCGCAGGCCCGATGGATCAACCCTGGCGCTGCGTCGGACATCTGCGATCTTGCGGAGCGGCTCGTCAGCCGGTGAGGCGGCGCGCCCGCACAGCCTGAGGAGCTGCCCAGCCGGAATTTCTGTTTTTTTTACATTTGCCGCCTTGACGGATTGCCAATTCTATCCTATAATAGGGTAGATTCATGTTCGGATCAGGCGTCCTGCGCCCGATTCGATACGTTCAAGGAGGTATCCCCCATGAAGAAGCTCCTGTCCATGCTGCTGGCGATCGCGATGCTCGCCACGATGGCGCTGGGCGTGGTCACCACCGCGTCCGCCGAGGAAACGGAGAAGGCCACTTCCACCGCGTGGCTGCTGTACTTCGCGTCCAACCACGAGAAGGACTCCGCCAACTTCCCCTGGTGGCCCCAGCACCAGCGCGTTGACCAGCCCGCGTCCGAGACCGGCGTGGAAGCCACCAACGCGGAGGTTACCGGCCCCGGCAAGTACACCGTCGGCCTGAAGTTCAACTGGCAGAAGGCCGAGGGCGCCATCCAGTTCAACCTGATCCTGGACGATGCCGAGAAGCTCTTCCCCGGCTACTATGTGGATATCACCGATATCCGCGTCAACGGCGTTTCCATCGAGAAGAAGGAGAACATGTACGGCGTGTACCATGACGACCCCGATTCCGGCATGGTCTCCATCTACAACTCCTACTGGGATCCCGCCTTCACGCCCGGCGCCACCGGCCCCTCCGGCCATCGCGCCTTTGACGGCACCGTGGAGGACGCTTCCTACCTGATCATCAACCCCGACGATATCGTCGCCGGCGACACCATCGAGGTCGACTTCATCTTCGCCAGGGAAGCCGGTGCTGCCCCCGAGGAAGTGGGCGACATGCCCTATGTGGTGCCCAACGTCGAGCCCGCGCCCGCGGAGGAAGCCCCCGAAAAGCAGACCACCGCGTGGCTGTACTATGTGCCTGCAACCTGGTGGCCTGCCAATGATTCCGCCGCCGGCAATGACAACGTTGCGACCAGCAATGCCACTATCACCGGCGATGGCCACTACACGGTGTCCCTGACCTATCAGCACTCCTGGACCTCCACAAACGGTGCGCAGAAGCTGCAGATCGTCGTCGAGGACGGCAACACCCTCTTCCCGGACATGTATCTGAACGTCACCGATGTGCGCGTGGACGGCGTGTCCATTGCCTGCGGCGCGGTCGGCTATGGCTCCGTCGGCTATGATGCCGGTTATGCCACGGCGGATGACACCTATTCCATCCTGTTCGACCAGTGGATGGTGGACAACAACAGCGTGCCGTGGGGGCATGAGACCTGGGACGGCAGCGATACCAAGCCCAGCGCGATGAACGGCGCTGACATTCCCTCTGGCGGCCGCACCCTTGAGGTGGACTTCTTCCTGTCCTCCCAGCAGAACGTTGTGCCCCCGACGGAGCCTGTTCCCGAGTATGTCTACTATCCCCGGAACACCGTTGGCGTGGCCGGCCTGAGCCTGAAGGATCTGGGCATTGCCGACGACTGGCACAACATCGTTCCCGTTGACCTGACCACCACCGGTTGGCAGCGCTTCACCCTCGTCGGTGCGGACGCGCACGAGATCGGCGACGTCTACGTCTGCGTGAACAACGGCGTTGTGACCATGCAGTTCGAGTATGTCAAGGGCGAGGTCTACGAGCACAGCCAGTGCGTGAAGTGGTTCACCAGCCTTGACCAGATCACCGCAGAGGAGCTGGCTTCCATTGAGGGCGGCCTGACCGGTGCGGATCCCGTGAGCATCGAGAAGGATTTGGGCGGCGCGTCCGTGGCCTACCTGTCCATCAACAACAAGGTCACCTTCCGCTCTCCCGTTGACCGCTACGGCAACCTGCTGCCCCGCTACTGGCGCAATGCCCCCGTGTGGGTCGCCTACCGCGAGCAGCTGATGTCCATGATCCCCGCCGACGCGGAGTAACGTATTCCTGCCGGGTGTGTACTGAGGTGCACGCCCGGCTTTTGCGTGCTGGCGGCTTTGCCAGGATGTGTTGTGCTTCCTTTGTTCTTCCCGTTGCCCCGCGGGCAGACAAATGGTATAATCAAATGAAGCGTCTTTCGCGTGATCCCCTTGACAATCCTGCAAAAGGCTGATATAATTTACCGCATTAGCGCTTTATCACGCTAAACTATCTGTGCTTCGGAGGTCATCATGGCAAATCGGAAGCTCCAAATCCCCGGCGGCATGCAGGACACCCTGCCCGGCGAATGCGCCCGCAAGCGCCGTCTGGAGCAGCGTTTCCGCGAGCTGTTCACACTGGAGGGCTATCAAGAGATTGAAACGCCGATCCTTGAATTCTATGACGCGCTGGACGACCGCACCTACGGCTTCCGTCCGGAGCACCTGTGGAAGACATTCGACGCCCGGGCGCGCATTCTGGGTGTCCGGCCGGATTCGACGATTCCCGCCGCCCGGATGGCTGCGGGCAAGCTGGCGGACGCGCCGCTGCCGCTGCGGCTGTGCTATGTGCAATCCGCCACGAAGATGCTCTCCGAAACGTCCTCCCTGCTGTGCGAAGAAACCCAGGCCGGCGTGGAGCTGATGGGCGAAGCGAGCCCCCAGGCGGACGCGGAGGTGATCGCGCTATCGATCCACGCGCTCAAGCAGAGCGGCTTGCGCGATTTCCAGATTGAACTGGGGCAGGCGCAGTTCGTCGCCGGCTTCCTGACAGAGGCGGGGCTGAACGAGGAGCAGCGCGCTGCCGTTGCGGCTCTGACGGAGCAGAAAAGCCTGCAGGACATGGCGCTGTATCTGACCGGGCTCGGCCTGAGCGATGAGGTGACAGGCCGGCTGATGCAGCTGCCCCGGCTGTACGGGGACGCCTCCATCCTGGATGAGGCCGAGCGGCTGACGCAGCATCAGCTGTGCCGCGCGGCGATCGGGGAGCTGCGGCAGATCATGTCCGTGCTGGCCGAGTACGGCTGCGAGGACTGCATCAGCATCGACCTGGGCATGGCGCATCAGGCGAATTACTATTCCGGGACGATCTTCCGCGGGCTTGTCGCGGAGCTGGGCCAGCCGCTGCTCAGCGGCGGACGGTACGATCATCTGCCTGCGCGCTTCGGGCGGGAGCTGCCCGCAACGGGCTTCGCGCTGAACCTGAAGCTGCTGATGATCGCGCTGGAGCGGCAGGGCGCATCCTTTGAGCCCCCGGTGCCGGATATCGTGCTGGGCTTTGACGGGAGGTGCCGCCCGGCTGCCATCGCCTATGCCAAGCAGCAGCGCAAGCGGGGCGTATCCGTGGCCATCATGTACGGCATGAACGCGGAGGCGCTGCGACACCGGGTGGATGCGAATCAGGCCAGGGCCGCCGTGTACATCACCGAGGGCGGACTGCAGCAATACGGAAAGGCGGTGTTCTGATGCAGCCGGTCATCACCTTCGCGCTGGCCAAGGGGCGGCTGGCGGAGCAAGCCTTCACGCTCCTGGAGAATCTTGGCATTGACTGCTCCGAGCCCCGCAATCCCGGCCGGCAGCTCGTCCTGTGGGACAGGGCAAGCAACATCCGCTTCATCCTCGTCAAGCCCAGCGACGTGCCGACCTATGTGGATCACGGCGTGGCGGACTTCGGCGTGGTGGGCAAGGACACGCTGCTGGAGGCGGGCCGGCCGCTGTACGAGGTGCTCGACCTGACCTTTGGCAAATGCCGGCTGTGCGTGGCAGGCTACGCGGATCAGACGCACCAGCAGGCCACCCGGGCCACCTTCCGCGTGGCGACCAAGTATCCCAACATCGCCCGCAGCTATTATGACCTGAAGGGCGAGACCATCGAGATCATCGAGCTGCACGGCTCCATTGAGCTGGGCCCGGTGATCGGGCTGAGCGACGTCATCCTGGACATCGTGGAAAGCGGCAGCACCCTGCGCGCCAACGGCCTGACAGTGCTGGAGGAGGTCTGCGACTGCTCCGCACGGCTCGTCGTCAACCGCGTGTCGATGAAAACCAAGCGCGACCGCATCCGGCAGATCATTGACGGACTGGCGGCGGAGGTCGCGAAAATCAACGCGTAACACAGTCCCGCCGGAGGACGATACCCCCGGGTTCCGCTGCGCACCCTCTGCGGCGGGATGGGCGTGGGGCTTTGAAACGATTGGAGGATCATGATGATTCCGATTCTGAACATGGCGGACGCGCAGGCGCTCAAGGCGCGCGTGATGAACCGCAGCCAGCTGCAGAACGACGAGATCTCCGCCCGGGTGAAGGAGATTGTGGCGCGTGTCCGCGAGGAAGGCGACGCGGCCCTGTTCGACTATACCGCCCGGTTTGACCGGGTAACGCTGACGGCGGAAACCGTGCAGGTCACCCGCGAGGAGATCGACAGGGCCTATGAAGCGGCTTCTCCGGAATGGCTGGAGGCCATGCGGGAGGCGGCGCGGCGCATCACCGCCTTCCACGAGAAGCAGAAGACCAACACCTGGATGAACTTCGACCCGGCTATTTCGCTGGGCCAGAAGATCACGCCGCTCCGGCGCGTGGGCGTGTATGTGCCCGGCGGGACGGCGGCGTATCCCTCCTCGGTGCTGATGAACGTGCTGCCGGCGAAGGTCGCGGGCGTGCGGGACATCGTGATGGTGACGCCGCCCGGCAGGGACGGGGGCGTGAGCTATCCGCTGGCGCTGGTCGCGGCGGACATCGCGGGGGTGGATCGCGTGTTCAGGGTCGGCGGCGCGCAGGCGGTGGCGGCGCTGGCCTTCGGCACCCAGTCCATTCCGCGCGTGGACAAGATTACCGGCCCCGGTAACATCTATGTGGCCAATGCCAAGCGCGAGGTGTTCGGTCATGTGGGCATCGACATGGTGGCGGGCCCCAGCGAGGTGCTGGTCATCGCGGATGCTTCCGCCGATCCCCGCTATGTGGCGGCTGATCTGCTCTCCCAGGCGGAGCACGATCCGCTGGCTGCGGCGATTCTTGTCACCGACAGCGCGGCGCTGGCGGGCGCGGTGGACGCGGAGCTGGCCCGGCAGACGGCGCTCCTGCCCCGCAGGGAGGTCGTCGAAAGGAGCCTGTCCGCCTATGGCACCATTGTGGTCGCCCCGACCCTTGCGGACTGCGCGGACATCGCCAATCAGATTGCTCCGGAGCACCTGGAGCTGTCCGTGGCGGACCCTTACGCGCTGCTGCCGCTGATTGAAAACGCCGGCGCCATCTTCCTGGGGCACTATTCCCCCGAACCGCTGGGCGATTACTTCGCGGGCCCCAACCACGTCCTGCCCACCTCCGGTACGGCGCGCTTCTTCTCGCCCCTGAGCGTGGACGATTTTGTGAAGAAGTCCAGCCTGATCTGCTGCTCCCGCGCGGAGCTGGAGCGGGTGGCCGATCAGGTGATTCTGCTGGCGCAGCAGGAGGGGCTGGATGCCCATGCCAATTCCGTCGCCATCCGCTTCGGCAAGGAGATCAGATGATGAGAAAGGCTGTCATTGAACGCAGAACCCGGGAAACCGACATCCGGCTCGGGCTGGTTATCGAGGGCTCCGGTCAGACGGAGCTTGCCACCGGCGTGGGCTTCTTCGACCATATGCTGGACGCCCTGTGCCGCTTTGCCCAGTTCGACCTGCAGCTCGTCTGCACCGGCGACCTCCGCGTGGATGCCCATCACACCGTGGAGGATGTGGGCATCTGCCTGGGCAAGGCCCTGCGTGAAGCCCTGGGCGACCGGGCGGGCATCCGCCGGGTGGGCAGCGCCTGCATGCCCATGGACGAGTCGCTGGCCTTCGCCGCCATCGACATCAGCGGACGGCCCTATCTCGCCTGGCAGGCGGAGTTCGCCGCGCCCATGTGCGGCACGATGGACACGCAGCTGGCGGAGGAGTTCTTCCGTGCCGTCGCCGTCAACGCCGCGCTGACCGTCCACATGCGCGTCATCGCCGGGCGCAACGACCATCACAAAATGGAAGCGCTCTTCAAGGCCTTCGGGCTGGCGCTGCGGGACGCGGTGCGCGTGGACGCAGGCATTCAGGGCGTGCTGTCCACCAAGGGCGTACTGGACTGACCTGCTGAACGATTCGGAGGTGCCGCTATGATCCTGTATCCTGCCATCGACATGCTGGACGGCAAGGCTGTGCGCCTGCGTCAGGGCAAACGCGATGATGTGACCGTCTACGGCGATCCTGTGGAAATGGCTGCCAGATGGCGTGCCAAGGGCGCCCGGTGGCTGCATCTGGTTGACCTGACCGCCGCCTTTGAGGGGGCGACCGCGCACCTGCCGCTGATCCGCGAGGTGGTCGCCGCCTTCGACGGACAGGTTGAACTGGGCGGCGGATTGCGCACGATGCAGGATATCGAGCTGCGCGTTGAGGCCGGTGTGAAGCGCTGCATCATCGGCACGGCGGCAGCGGAAAACCCCACGCTGGTGCGCGAAGCCTGCCAGGCGTTCCCGGGGCGCATCGCCGTGGGCATCGACGCGAAGAACGGCCTTGTCGCCACCCGGGGCTGGGTGGAAACCTCCGCCCTGACCGCCGCCGGGCTGGCGCTGCGGATGCGCGAGATGGGCGTGCGGGACATCATCTACACCGACGTGAGCCGCGACGGCATGATGCAGGGCCCCAATGTCGAGGCCACGCGCAGGCTGATTGCGCAGACGGGCATGAACGTCATCGGCTCCGGCGGCGTGAGCTGCCTGAACGACCTGAAGGCCCTGAAGGACGCGGGCTGTGCGGGCGCGATTCTGGGACGCGCGATGTATGAGGGCGCGTTCACGCTGGAGGAAGCGCTCAGCTGCAATCGGGAGGACTGAACATGGATGACATCATCATGCGCTGCGACCGTATCCTGCCCATGGAGGTGAAGCTCCCCGAGGGCTATGCCATCCGCGCGTATCAGCCGGGTGACGGTAGGGCCGTCGCCGCGCTGTGCACCGATGTGGGCAGCCTTGCCGCGCCGGAGCGGACACTGATTGCCCTTGCGCCGGATGGCAGCGTTGCGGGCACCGTAACGGCATTCACGGAGGATGGCGTGCGCAGCCTGCGCGGACTGGCTGTCGCCCGGGCGCATCAGGGCAAGGGCCTTGGCAGGGCGCTGTGCAAGGCCGTGCTGAAGCAGATGCGCCGGGAGGACAACGCTGCCCCCGTCTGGCTCCATGCCCTGCCGGAGAACTGGAAGGCTGTGCTGCTCTTCGCCGGGCAGGGCTTCCGTCTCCAGCGGAACGACACCTTCGGCGCGTATGAAAACCGGTACGGGGCGGCCATGGCTGCCCTGCAGGCTGTCGTGACCCCGGAGCAGTATGCAAAGCTGGTTGCCGCCTCCACCGCAGAGGTGCGCGCAGCCGATCTGTCCGCCCTCCGCTATGACGCCCGGGGACTGGTGCCTGCCATCGCGCAGGACGCCTACACCGGAGAGGTGCTGATGCAGGCGTACATGAACGCCGAATCCCTGCAGGCTACCCTGGACAGCGGCTACGCGACCTATTACAGCCGCAGCCGTAAGGAGCTGTGGCGCAAGGGTGCCACCAGCGGCCATCTGCAGCGGGTCATCCGCCTGAGCTACGACTGCGACGCGGATGCCGTCCTCCTGCAGGTCGATCAGACCGGCCCGGCCTGCCACACGGGCAAGCGGAGCTGCTTCTTCAATCCGGTCATCTCCGGCGATATGCCCGCCACCGCCGCCATTCTGGACGCGATTGAAAAGACCGTCGCGGACCGTGCCGTCAACCCCAGGCCGGGCAGCTATACCAACTACCTGCTGGATAAAGGCGCGGAGAAGATCTGCAAGAAGGTCGGCGAGGAAGCAACGGAGACCGTGATTGCCGCGATGAAGGGCGACGGGGACGCGCTGGCCGGAGAGGCCGCCGATCTGCTCTACCACCTGATCGTGCTGCTCTACCGGCAGGGCGTGAGCCTGCGCGACGTATGGGAAGTGCTCAAAAAGCGGCACACCTGAAATTGCATGAAAAGGGATGCGAGCCTCGTCATCAGGCCGCATCCCTTCGGTTATTCTGCTTTGGGTGCGTAATCCACCGGGTTCTGCTGCGTCCGCACCTCGAAGTACGCGCCGCCGTCGGTCAGGATCACCACATGCCCGTCCGCGTTGGTGTACACATGCTCCTTCGGGAACTTCACGTTCACGTCATCCGCGAAATCCCAGATTTTATACTTGTTCGCCACGCCCGGCACCAGCACATACGCCGGACTGACCGTGCGCAGCGCCGTGGTGCCGATCTCATAGGGCTGGATGCCGTGGTGCGGGAACTTCAGCACGTCCGCCTGGGCGCACAGCTCCCTGTATGCGCCGCTGATGCAGCTGCTCTGGGCAAAGTCGCCGGTAAAGAGAATCCTCCGCTCCCCGTAGGTCAGCAGC
Organism: Aristaeellaceae bacterium; assembly: GCA_051883695.1. Classification (GTDB taxonomy): domain Bacteria; phylum Bacillota; class Clostridia; order Christensenellales; family Aristaeellaceae; genus UBA11524. Next base: position 34,485 of record JBJEUF010000060.1, on the reverse strand, counting down.
AGATTCAGCGAATCCGCATTGCAGCCGCCGTTCATGCGCAGCTGCTCCGGGCCGACGCAGGTGATCGTCATGCCGCCCGCTTCCATCCTGTCCCCCATTTTCATCTGCCGGTGAACGCCGGTGACCAGCGGGCCGATTTGAACGGTGACCGTCCCGTTGAAGATGCTCTCCGGCACCCTGTCCGCGGGCGAATACACCACCGTCTCCGCCGTGCCGAACTCCGCCAGCACCTTGTTCAGGCTCATGCAGTGATCCAGATGCCAGTGGGTGATGATGCAGGCGTCCAGCGTGTAGACCCCTGCCGCGCGGAGATAATCGACCGTCTCGTCCGTGGGCAGCTTCGGGTTGGCGTTGCCGCCGTCCAACAGGAGGGTGAAGTCTTCCAGACGGATCAGGTAACCGTCAGCGCACCCCAGCATGATCTGGTGCACCTCAAGCACCGGCGCGTCTGCCGTTTCCGCCGTGGCGGCGCCCAGCAGCAGGCAGAGCAGCAGGCAGAGCAGGCTTGCTGTTTTCCGCATCGTCCACCTCAGGCAAGCGGCCGGATGAGGATCAGGGGCGTCAGCTCATCACCCTGGCCGCAGGGGTTGTCCTTCAGCGCGTCCTGAATCTCATCGTCCGTCAGCGGGAAGGTGTCGCACTTGCCCAGCTGATTCTGGTCGAAGTCGTTCGCGTCCATGATGACCACCGGGATGCCGGTGTTCTTCGTCATCTCATTGGACAGCTCGACGGGATGCTCCGGGTTGATGAGGGCAAGGGTCTTGTAGCGCTCAAAGGAGGAGCGGAAATAGAAGCCGTCGATGCCCGCCACGCCGTGACCGCAGATCTTGTAGAACAGGCCCTTGATGCCGAAGGGCCGCGTCACCGCCGACACAAAGGCCGCCAGCAGCACGCGGGGCAGACCCACCATGTCGATGACCAGCTGCAGCTTGTAGGGCTCATGCATGCCCACCCCGGTGGAGTTGATGCCGGCGTGCTTCGCCATCAGCTTGGCAAAGAAGCCCAGCTTCACATCCTCCATCCGCTTCACGTTGCCGGTGCACATCGCCATGACCTTCGCGGTGACGGCCAGGCAGTCGCCGGGCTGGGAGATGGGCAGCACATAGCGCCGGATCAGCTCGGAGGCGTCCTCCCCAACCTCCACGAAATGGGTCTGGATGGCATAGCGGTCATACCTTCTGCCGTTGCGGCCCTCGCGGGTGCCGCGGTCAAAATAAACCACGCCGTTTTCCTCGCGGCGCTGGGATGCAAGGTTCTTGTTTTCAGATGCCATGGACGCTTCCTCCTTGGTGATATCATCCCGTTTATTTTACTCCCTTATGCGGCGGATGTCAAACGGTATCTGCAACAGCGCAGGGCGACCTCATTCAAAACGAAAAACAAACACAAATGCGGCCGAAGGGGTGGCGGGGGCGATCGGAAGGCCCCCTCGCTCCCGCCGCAAGGGATTTCGTCATCCAACGCGATGGTATATGGAAGAATCCGGCAATGCGAACGCGCTTGCCCCGGCACTTGCGTTCAGGCCGCCAAAGTGCTATGATCTTGCTGATGCTTACCAAGGAGGCGATCATTCATGGCCAAGGCCATCAAGACGAATGTCCTGCGTCACCTCGACGCGGCGAAAATCCCCTACGAAACCCGCGAATACGACGTATCCGATGAGAACTACGACGGCAAGCTCGTTGCCGCCAAGGTCGGTCTGCCGGGCGGGATGATCTACAAGACGCTGGTGCTGACGGGCGATCATCTCAAGTACCTGGTGTGTGTCATTCCGGTGGAGCGGGAGCTCGACCTGAAGGCCGTCGCCCGGGCCACGGGCAACAAGTCCGTTGCCATGCTGCCCCAGAAGGAGCTGCTGCCCCTGACCGGCTATCTGCGCGGCGGCTGCAGCCCCATCGGCATGAAGAAGGCCTTCCCGACCTTTGTGGAGGAGGACGCAAAGCAGCTGGAGCGCATCAGCGTATCCGCAGGCGTGCGCGGCTGTCAGGTGATCCTCGGCGTGGAGGCGCTGATGCAGTGTACGCGGGCGGCCTTTGCGCATCTGTGCCGGGAATGAGCCCGGAGTGACCGCTTTTTTGCCCGTCCGCATTGAATAAAGGCCGCACATCTGCTATAATGAAAATGGACAAGTTTGCAGCATCTCATCAAGGAGGAGTTTACAGATGAAACTCTGGGGCGGGCGCTTCTCAAAATCCACCGATCACCTGATGGACGATTTCCATTCCTCGATTTCCTTCGACCAGCGCATGGCAGAGCAGGACATCACCGGCTCCATCGCCCATGCGACCATGCTGGGCGAGCAGGGCATCATCCCGCAATCCGACGCGGACAGGATCGTCGAGGGCCTCAGAGGCATCCTGGCGGACGTGCAGGCCGGGAAGATCGAATGGATGGTGGATGCGGAGGACATCCACATGAACGTGGAAACCATCCTGACGCAGCGCATCGGCGAGGCGGGCAAGCGATTGCACACCGGCAGAAGCCGCAACGATCAGGTCGCGCTGGACGTGCGCATGTACGCCAAGCTCGCCTGCCGGGAGATGGAGGAGATGCTCAATGAGCTGATGGAGGTCCTCCTGGACATCGCGCAGGACAACCTGCATACCATCATGCCCGGCTATACCCATCTGCAAAAGGCGCAGCCCATCACGCTGGGGCATCACATGATGGCGTATTTCGAGATGTTCCTGCGGGATCGCCGCCGCTTCCGCGCGGCTTATGACGCGGCGGACGTGATGCCCCTGGGCTCCGGCGCGCTGGCGGGCACCACCTATCCGCTCAACCGCGAGCGGGTGGCCGAGCTGCTGGGCTTTGGCGCCATCACCCGCAACAGCCTGGACGGCGTGTCCGACCGCGACTTCCTGCTGGATTTCCTCAGCGCCGCGTCCGTCTGCATGATGCACCTGAGCCGCTTCTGCGAGGAGCTGATTCTCTGGAATACGAACGAGTTCCGCTTCGTGGAGATGGACGACGCCTACGCGACCGGCTCCTCCATCATGCCCCAGAAGAAAAACCCGGACGTGGCGGAGCTGATCCGCGGCAAGACCGGCCGTGTGTACGGCGACCTGATGGCCCTGCTGACGGTGATGAAGGGCATCCCGCTGGCCTACAACAAGGACATGCAGGAGGACAAGGAAGCCTTCTTCGACGCGCGCGACACGCTGGTGAAGGGCCTGACGGTGTTCACCGCGATGCTCAAAACCTGCACCTTCCGCAAGGACGTGATGGAACGCGGCGCCTCCGGCGGCTTCACGAACGCGACGGACGCCGCGGACTATCTGGTGAAGCACGGCGTGCCCTTCCGCGATGCGCATGAGGTGGTTGGCCGTCTGGTGGCGCATTGCCTGAACGAGGGGAAGGCGCTGCTGGATCTGTCGCTGGAGGAGCTGAAGACGTTCCATCCGGCGTTTGAGCAGGATGTGTTCGACGACTTGTCGATGCTCTCCTGCGTGGAGAAGCGCCGCATCCCCGGTGCGCCTGCGCCGGATATGGTGCAGCAGGCGATCCGGCAGGGCAGGGAAGCGCTGAAGGCATAAGATCATCTGTGATCCATGGAAGAAAAAGCCCGTCGTTTCCGTTCTATGGGTATCGGATAGGAGGTGTTTCTTCATGAAGCGCATTTTTCTCATGATGATGGCTCTGCTCGTTCTGCTGACGGCTGTTCCGGCCCGGGCCGAGACGGCTGTTCCCCTGTCCACGGGGGAGATACCCGCGATTCCTGACGCGCCTTCCCCGCCGCAGGTCATCCGCTCCGTGCAAAGCGGCGGCACGCTGACAGTCGCCTTTGACCGCGCGCTGCCCCGCGAGAGCCTGCTGTCCTTCCTTGCGCTGGACAGCGGGTACCGCACCGTTTCTGTACACTACACCCTGGCGGACGGCCTGTATACCGCCCAGCCTCTGCCGGAGGGCGGCCAGTGGCTGCGGATGGAGCTGGCCTGGGTGGCGGGCGGCGTGAATGCCGCGGCGCAGTACAATACCGGCGGCGGACTGACGCGTTTGTCCCGGTTCGACGGCGATGACAACGAGTTCCTGTATGACGCCGCCGGGGCGTTCACGGAGTTCCGCGATGCCGCGTCCGGCGTGTGGACGCGCTTTGACACGGCGGGAAACGCCGCGCTGTATTCTTATGAAACGCAGGGGATGCGCGTGTGGTTCGATCTGGCGGGCAACGTCTGCTGGGCGACCTATGAGGACGGAAGCTATGCCTGCACCTGGGAACCCGGGGAAGGCTGGTTCATCGAGGCGCCTGCCGGAAACGTCCGGGTGGAGCTGAACCTGAACCCGGCGAAGGTCAGCCCGCTCCTCATCGTTGCGGAGCCCTCGCCCACGCCCGAGGTCGTCTGGTATCCCAACAACACCATCGCGCTGGCCGGCCTGAGCCTGCAGGAGGCGGATGCGTCCCTGCCGGACAAGTGGTACAACGTCGTTCCGGTCGATCTGACCCATGATGGCCGTCAGACCTATTTCCTCACGATCTCCAACGCCCGCTTCATCGGCGAGTGCTATGTGGACGTCTGGGGGGATGAGGTGACCGTGAGCTGCGAGGTGATGAAGCGCAGCGGCATCGAGCTGAAAAGCGAGTACGGTCGCTGGTTCACCAGCCTTTCGCAGATCACGGCGGACAGCATTGAATCCACGGAAAACGGCTTTGCCTTTGGCGAAACGCTGAGCATCAGCCGCGATCTGGACGGCGCAGACGTGGCGCTGCTGTTCATCCGCAGCAAGGCGACCTACCGTCAGCCCTTCCGCGACGGCACGGAGCTGACCCGTTACTGGCGCAACACGCCGTCCTGGAAGCAGTTCCGGAAGGACCTTCTGACCCTGATGCCCTATGTGGACAGATGATTCCCGAAACATACCCCGAAAATGATTGATAAGGAGGATGCGTACATGGACTTTTCTCCCAAAACGATCCCCCTTAAGGATGGACGCTGTGCCATCCTCCGCAGCCCCGATCCGGTAAAGGACGCAGCGGAGCTGGTGCAGTACCTGTACGACACCGCGGCGGATACGCCCTATGTGCTGCGCTGCCCGGAGGAAATCAGCATGACCGTGGAGCGGGAGGAGAGCTTCCTGCGCGGCGTGGTGGAATCCCCCAACGACTGCATGATCCTGTGCGAGGTGGACGGCTGCATCGCGGGCAACTGTCACCTGAGCTTCAACGGGCGCATCAAGACCCGCCACATCTGCTCGGTGGGCATCGCGCTGCGCAAGGCCTACTGGGGCAAGGGCATCGGCACGGCGATGTTTGTGGAGATGGAAGCACTTGCCAGAGCGCACGGGGGCGTGCTGCAGATGGAGCTGGAGTTCCTGGAGGGCAACGCCCGGGCCCGCGCCCTGTACGAGAAGATGGGCTTTTGCATCACCGGCATCCATCCCGATGCCATCCGCCAGCAGGACGGTACGATGTGCGCCCTGTTCCTGATGCAGAAAAAGCTGTGACTTCATAACAAATAGCTGCGAGGATCACCGATGAAAACCGCTGATTTTGACTACAACCTGCCCGAGGAGCTCATTGCCCAGACGCCCGTGGAGCCCCGCGATCACTCCCGATTGATGGTCATCCACCGCAGGGACGGCACCCGGGAGCACAGGCATTTCTACGATATCGTTGAGTACCTGCATCCCGGCGACGCGCTGGTCATCAACGAGACGAAGGTGATTCCGGCCCGGTTGCTGGGCGTGAAGGAGGACACGGGCGTGCCGGTGGAGCTTCTGCTGCTGCGCCGGGAGAACGCCACGGACTGGGAAGCCCTCGTCAAGCCGGGCAGAAGGCTCAAACCGGGCGCGGTGTGCTCCTTTGGCGATGGCCTGCTCCGGTGCGAAATCCTCTCGAGCGTGCCGGAAACCGGCGGACGCATCGTCCGGTTCATGCATGAGGGCGTGTTCGAGGAAATCCTGGACCGGCTGGGCGAGATGCCCTTGCCGCCCTACATCCACGAGAAGCTGCAGGACCGCACGCGCTACCAGACCGTCTATGCGAAAAACGAGGGCAGCGCCGCCGCGCCGACCGCCGGGCTGCACTTCACGCCCGAGCTGCTGGAAAGGGTGAAGGCCAAGGGCGTGACCATCGTGCCGGTGACGCTCCATGTGGGGCTGGGCACCTTCCGCCCGGTGACGGTGGAGGACGTGGATACCCACGTGATGCATTCGGAGGCCTATCAGGTGACGCAGGCGGCGGCGGACACGCTGAACGCCGTCCGCGCGGCGGGCGGGCGGATCATCTGTGTGGGCACGACGAGCGTGCGCACGCTGGAGACGGTTGCGACGGAGGACGGCGTCATCCATGCAGGCGCGGGGGACACCGCCATCTTCATCTACCCCGGCAAGCGGATCAAGGCGGTGGACGCGCTGATTACCAATTTCCATCTGCCGCAGAGCACGCTGCTGATGCTGGTGAGCGCCTTCATGGGCCGGGAAACCGCGCTGGACGTCTACCGTGAGGCGGTGGAGGAGCGGTACCGCTTCTTCAGCTTCGGGGATGCGATGTTCATCGAATGAGCCGGACGCGCAGGAACGGCTTGCACTTCACCGGTGAATGATATAGAATAGTATAGTTAATGCCACTGAAGAAAGGTTGATTTCCTATGACGAAGCTTGAAACGGAGCTGCTGGAGCTGCTCCGGGAGGATTGCCGTTTGCCGCTGGAGAAGCTGGCCGTGATGCTTGGCACAACGGCGGAGGAGGTTGCGGAGACCATCGACCGTCTGGAGGAGGAGCGCGTCATCCTGCGCTATGCGCCCACCATCAACTGGGACAAGACCGACCGTGAGCGCGTGGAGGCCATGATTCAGGTCAACGTCACGCCGCAGCGGGACAAGGGCTTCGACGAGGTCGCCAAGCGCATCTACCGCTTTGAGGAGGTCAAGAGCGTGTACCTGATGAGCGGCAGCTATGACCTGCTGGTGCTGGTGGAGGCCCGGACGCTCAAGGAGTGCGCGCTGTTCGTGTCCTCCAAGCTGTCTCCGCTGGAGATGGTCACCGGCACGGCGACCTCCTTCATCCTCAAGCGCTACAAGGAGGAGGGCGTGGTCTTTGAGGAGAGCAAGGCTGATAACAGGCTGGTGATCTCCCCGTGACGTACGACCGCTTTATCAACCCGGAGATTGCGGCGGTTCCGCCCAGCGGCATCCGGCGCTTTTTCGACATCGCCGCGACGATGAAGGACGCCATCTCCCTGGGCGTGGGCGAGCCGGATTTCGTGACGCCCTACCATATCCGGGACGCGGCGATCAATTCGCTCCTGGATGGCGAAACGCAGTACACCGCCAACCGCGGTATGCCGGAGCTGCTGGAGGAAATCAGCTATTATCTGGAAAACCGGTATCGGACGAAGTATGACCCCAAGGCGGAGATCATCGTGACCGTCGGCGCGTCCGAGGCCATCGACGTGGCGCTGCGGGCGCTCGTTTCTCCCGGGGATGAGGTGCTGGTGCCCGAGCCCTCCTATGTCAGCTACAGCCCGTCGGTCATCTTTGCCACCGGCAGGCCCGTGGGCGTGGTGACCACGGCGGAGACGGAATTCCGCCTGACGCCCGAGGCCGTGGAGGCGGCGATCACGCCGCGCACCAGGCTCCTGATTCTGCCCTATCCCAACAACCCGACCGGCGGCATCATGGGCCGGGAGGATCTGATGCGGATCGCGGCCGTTGCGGAGAAGCACGACCTGCTGGTCATTTCCGATGAAATCTATTCGGAGCTGACCTATGGCGGCGAGCAGCACGTTTCCTTCGCGTCCCTGCCCGGAATGTGGGAAAGGACGATCACCATCAACGGCTTCTCGAAGGCCTTCGCCATGACCGGATGGCGGATTGGCTATGTCTGCGGCCCGAGGGAGATGCTGGCCGTGATGCTCAAAATCCATCAGTACGGCATCATGTGCGCGCCGCGCATGAGCCAGGTGGCGGCGCTGGAAGCGCTCCGCTGCGGCCGTCTGACCGACTACGAGGACGTAAACCGGATGCGCGAGAGCTATGACCGCCGCCGCCGCCTGATGGTGGAGGGCTTCCGTGCGATGGGACTGGAGTGCTTCGAGCCCCGGGGCGCGTTCTATGTGTTCCCCAGCATCCGCCCCACGGGACTGACGAGCGAGGAATTCTGCAATCGTCTGATCCGGGAGCGCAGGGTGGCCTGCGTGCCGGGCACGGCCTTCGGAGCCTGCGGCGAGGGCCACATCCGCTGCTCCTATGCCACCGGTATCGACAAGCTGAACATCGCGCTGGAGCAGATGGCTGCCTTTGTCCGGGATATCCAATAAATCGACCGATTTCACGGAGGTACTCATGCGGAAACTTGTTGCGCTGCTGCTGTGTGTGCTGCTGCTTCTTCCTGCCGCGCTGGCGGAGGAGGACGAGGACCTGTCCCTGCTGGACGTTTTGTCCAACGTTGATCCGGATGTGCTGGCTGATGCCTTCATCCAGGCGTCAGCTCCTGTGGCGGAGAAGAACGGCGGCGCCGGGGCGCAGGCGGAGCGCGTTTATGAGGAGGACGGCTCCATCCTGATCACCATCACCGGCACCGGGGATTTCACTGTTGGCGGCGATACGCGCAAGTCCTCCAACATCTGGTATACGGAGCTGAACAGGCAGGGCGGGGATCCGAATTTCGCGATGAAGAACATCCGCGACATCCTGCTGGCGGATGACCTGACCATTGTGAATTTTGAGGGCACGCTGACCGAGAGCACCTATATTCCCGCCAGCAAGCGGGAGAATCAGTTCCTGTTCAGCGCGCCGCCCAGCTATGTCTCCATGCTGACGGAAAACGGTGTGGAGGCCGCGGCGCTGGAGAACAACCATGTGCTCGACCATGGTCAGGACGCGTGGGACGAGACGAAGGAGCACCTGACGGAGGCGGGCATCGTCTGGTCCGGCGACGGCGAGATCGGCGTCATCGAGGTCAAGGGCGTTCAGATTGCCATGCTCAGCTACCTTTGCATTGACCGCTACGCCCAGCTGTGGGACACGGTGCCCGCGGATATTGCCGCGGCGAAGGCGCTGTACCCCATCGTGATCGTCAATTTCCACTGGGGCAATGAGAAGGAATATTCGCCAACGAGCAATCAGGTCCGTATGGGCCGTCTGGCGGTGGACGCCGGGGCCGACCTGGTGCTGGGGCATCACAGCCACCGCATTCAGCCCATTGAGCTGTACAAGGGCGTGTACATCTGCTACAGCCTTGGCAACTTCTGCTTCGCGGGGCACAGCAAGCCGGATGACATGTCCTCCATGCTGTTCCAGACCCGGTTCCGCATCCGGGAGGGGGAGAACGGGCAGGAAATCACGAACGAGGGCTTCCGCATCATTCCCATCCGCATTTCCTCCCGCACGGACCGCAACGATTTCATTCCCACGCCGTACACCAGCGAGTCCTCTATTGATGCGGTGCTTCTGACGCTGAAAAACAACGGCAGGAACCTGGCCTATGTGGTCACGGAGTATCCGCTGGAGTGGGACGAATAAGCAGGCACAACATCGCCGCCGTGCGACTGCATGGCGGCGAAGCAATACCGGGGAGGGACCGCCATGGACGCACAGCGTCTGCTATCCGCCTGTCAGGACGCGGGCATTGATTTCTATACCGGCGTGCCGGATTCGCAGCTCAGGGGGCTGTGCGATACGCTCTACGCCACCTTCGGCGTCTCCGGGCGGCACATCGTCGCCGCCAACGAGGGCAATGCCATCGCCCTGTGCGCGGGGCATTATCTGGCGACGGGCAACCCGGCGCTGTGCTACATGCAGAATTCCGGCCTTGGCAACGCGGTCAATCCGCTGTCCTCGCTCATGGACGCGCAGGTCTACGCCATCCCCTGCCTGCTTGTCGTTGGCTGGCGCGGCGAGCCCGGCGTGAAGGACGAGCCGCAGCATGTCAAGCAGGGGCAGGTCACGCTGTCCCAGCTGGAGCTGCTGGATGTGCCGTACATGGTGCTGGACAGGACCATGACGGACGCGGATTTTGACGCGGCCTTTGCGGAAATGCAGCGCCATCTCTCCGCCGGGCGGACGGTGGCGATCGTCGTGCGCAAGGGCGCGCTGAGCTGTTCCCTGAAGCCGGAATACCGCAACGACAGCACCATGACCCGGGAGGAGGCCGTCGGGGTGATCGCCCGTCTGGCGGGACAGAAGGATGTGTTCGTTTCGACCACCGGCAAGCTCAGCCGGGAGCTGTTCGAGCTGCGCGAGGCGGAGAAAGCGGGCCATGAGCGGGATTTCCTGACCGTGGGCAGCATGGGCCACGCATCCTCGATTGCCCTTGGCGTGGCGATGGCGCAGCCCACGCGGCGCGTCTGGTGCCTGGACGGCGATGGCGCGGCGCTGATGCATCTGGGCGCCATGGCGGTCATCGGCCGTCGCCAGCCGCGCAACATGGTGCACGTGGTCATCAACAACGGCGCCCATGAGACGGTCGGCGGGATGCCGGTCTGCGAGGGCGGGCTGAACCTGTGCGCCATGGCCATGGCGGCGGGATACCGCTGCGTGTGCAGTGCGGATTCGGTGGAGACGCTGCTGCGCGCCGTGGAAAACGCGATGACCGCGAACTGCCTGTCCTTCATCGAGGTGCGCTGCGCGGTGGGCGCCAGGGCTGACCTTGGTCGCCCGACCACCACGCCCCGGGAGAACCGCGACGCGCTGATGGCCTTTCTGAAGCATTGAAATTGACGAGGTATCCTATGATTGCACTCCTGCTGAATTCCGGCCTGGGCTCCCGCATGGGCGCGGAAACCCGTGAGCATCCCAAATGCATGACGGAGATTGCGCCGGGCGAAACCATCATCTCCTGGCAGCTGAAATGCCTGGAGCGCGTCGGCGTGACGGAGGCCGTCGTGACCACGGGGCATCTGAGCGACATGCTGGAAGCGTACCTGCATTCCCTGCCCGTGTCCCTCCGCTTCCGGTTTGTGCACAACCCGCGCTACCGGGAGACGAACTACATCTATTCCGTTTATCTGGCCCGGGAGCTGCTGCGGGGTCAGGACGTGCTGAGCCTTCACGGCGACCTGGTGATGCACCCGGCGGTGCTGGAAAGGCTGAGCGCGGCGCCCGGCTCCGCCGTGACGGTGGATACCGCGTTGCCGCTGCCGGAGAAGGACTTCAAGGGCCGCGTCCGGAACGGGCGGCTGACGGAGGTCGGCGTGAACGTATTCGGTGCGGACTGTCTGGCGCTGCAGCCTGCCTACATGCTCCGGGCGAAGCAGGCCGACCGCTGGCTGGAGGAGATCGCGTCCTTCGTCGCGTCCGGCAATGACCGGGTCTATGCGGAGAACGCCTTCAACGCCGCGTGGGAGGACATCGACATCCGCCCGCTGGACGTGCGGGGCCTGCTCTGCGCGGAGATCGACAATCAGGAGGATCGCGCCACGGTCAGCGCGAGGTTTGCCAGGGAGGTGGGCCGCTGATGAAGCAGGTGTACATTTGTTTTTCGACGGATATCATCCACAATGGGCATCTGGCCATCCTCAAGCGCGCGGCGGAGCTGGGCGAGGTGACGGCGGGCATCCTGACGGATGAGGCTGTCGCCGGCTACAAGCATTATCCGCTCCTGCCGCTGGAGGAGCGCGTGGCGATGTTCCGGAGCCTGAAATACGTCTCCCATGTCGTCGTGCAGGCATCGCTGGACTACACGGAGGTGCTCGAGCGCCTGCGCCCGGATATCGTCGTCCATGGCGACGACTGGCTGGTGGGCTATCAGGCCAACATCCGCCAGAAGGTCATTGAGACGCTGAAGGCATGGGGCGGCGAGCTGGTGGAGTTCCCCTATACCCACACGCCCACGGAGGAAACGCTATCCGCCCTGGATGCAATGCTGTCCCTGCCGGAGATGCGCCGCAGCCGTCTGCGCCGGTTGCTCAGCTGCAAGCCCTGCCTGAGCGTCTGCGAGGCGCATAACGGCCTCACCGGTCTGATCGTTGAAAAGACCATGGTGGAGACGGCGGCGGGCATCCGGCAGTTTGACGCGATGTGGGTGTCCAGCCTGTGTGATTCCACCGCCAAGGGCAAGCCGGATATCGAGCTGGTGGACATGACCAGCCGGCTCAAAACCATCGAGGAAATCATGGAGGTCACCACCAAGCCCATCATCCTGGACGGCGACACGGGCGGCATGGTGGAGCACTTTGTCTACAATGTGCAGACGCTGGAGCGCATGGGCATCTCCGCCATCATCATCGAGGACAAGAAGGGCCTGAAGAAGAACAGCCTGTTCGGCACGGACGCGGGGCAGACGCAGGATACTGTCGAGGATTTCTGCCAGAAGATCGCCGCGGGCAAGGCGGCGCAGAAAACGCGCGATTTCATGGTGATCGCCCGCTGCGAGAGCCTGATTCTGGAAAAGGGAATGGAGGACGCGCTCAGGCGCTGCCACGCCTATGTGCAATCTGGCGCGGACGGCGTGATGATTCACTCCAAGGCCAAAACGCCCGACGAGGTCTATGCCTTCTGCGAGGCCTTCCGCAGGGAGGACGCCAAAACGCCCATCGTGGTTGTGCCGACGACCTACAACACGGCTACGGAGCAGGAGCTGGCTGCCCACGGCGCGAACATCGTCATCCACGCCAACCATCTGATCCGCAGCGCCTTCCCGGCGATGCAGGCGACCGCCCGCAGCATTCTGGCAAACGGCCGCAGCAGGGAAGCGGATTCGCTGTGCATGTCGATCAGGGAGATACTGACGCTGCTGCCCAATCAGTGAACCGGATTGCCGGAAGGCTGCGCGTCGCGCGGCCCGACCGGAGCAGAAAACCGCAGCTTCCGGAAGAGAATCACATAAGGAGGAAGCCGATGATGGGTCATGACGGCAAGCACGGCGCCGCAGAAGCGACGCATGTCACCCGGCTGCTGAGCGAGTTCGTTTCCGGCCTGAGGTGGGAAGCCCTGCCGGAGCACGTTGTGGAAACGACGAAGCTGTATATCGTGGATTATTACGCCGCCTGCTTTGCGGGCATGAAGGTGAATCCGGCATTCAATCATGCGGTGGAGAAGCTGCTTTTCGACATGGGCGGAAGGGAGGACGCGGATGTCCTCTGCAGCCGGAAGCGGCTTCCTGCCATGCATGCGGCCTTTCTGAACGCGGTGTATGCCCATGGCGCCGACATGGATGATGGGAACCGCAAGGCCATGGGGCATGTCGCGGCCCACGTGATGTCCGCGGTGTTCGCACTGGCGCAGACGCTGGAGGTGAGCGGACGGGACGTGATGGTGGCGATTCAGGCGGGGTATGAGGTGTACAACCGGGTGGCCGCTGCGGTGCAGCCCGGCCTGGTGCATCGCGGCTTCCATTCCACCGGTACGGCCGGCGCGATTGCCTGTGCGGCTGCCTGCGCGAAGCTGATGCGGCTGGACGCAAAGGGCATCTACAATGCCATGTCGCTGGCGGCTATTCAGGCAAGCGGCCTCCTCATCATCGCCGAAAGCGGACAGGCCTGCAAGCCGATCAACCCGGCCAATGCGGCCAGAACCGGCATCCTTTCCGCCACGCTGGCAGCCTCCGGTGTCGAGAGCTCCCGCTACCCGCTGGAGAGCGAAAAGGGCTGGTGCCATGCCATGTCGGATGAAGCGGATTTCACAACCGTCACCCAGGGTCTGGGCGAAACCTTCACCATGGAGGAAAGCTACCTGAAGCCCTATCCCTCCTGCCGCCATACCCATTGCGGCATCGAGGCGGGGATCGACATCCGCAGGCAGCTCATGGCGCAGCAGGGCGCGTGGGACATCCGTGACATCGAGCGGGCGGAGGTATACATCTATCCCAATGCCATCCGGATTGCGGGGCAGATTCGCAGGCCGGAAACGCCCGATGACGCCAAGTTCTCCATTCATTATTCCCTCGCGATCGCCCTGCAGAAGGGGCGCTTCCGTCTGGAGGACCTCCCGCTGGAGAACCTGACGGAGGAGGTTTCCAAGCTGATCGGGCGGATCGTGCTGATGGAGGATGCCGCCATGGAGAACACCCGGGCGGGGATTCGCGGCGCGCGGGTGGTCGTGAAACTGCGGGACGGCCGCAGCGCCGAAAAGCAGGTGCTGATTCCCAGGGGGGATGCCGCCAATCCGTTCACGTGGGCGGACATGCGCGGCAAGCTGGCCGGATGCGCGCAGGGGATGCTCTCGCCGGAGCAGCAATCGCGGCTGATCCGATGGGTTTCGGACATGGAGGAACAGAAGAGATTCACAACCATCAACGGATGGATGAACGAGGATTGAGGAATGCATGATGGGTACGGATGTATTGAGCCTGCTGATCTTTGGCGGCTGCATTGCGCTGTTCATATGGGACAGGCTGCCGATGGCCACGTCAGCCATTCTGGGCTGCGCGGCGATGGTGCTCCTGGGCGTATGCGATTTCAAGACGGCCTTTGGCGAGTTCTCGAATTCGACGGTGCTGATGCTGATCGGCGTTTCCATCGTGGGCAGCGCCGTGGCGGAAACGGGCATGGCGGCGCAAATCGGGTGGGGCATCACCCGCTTTTCCCGAAACAGCGAGCGGACGCTGCTGATTATCTCCTTTGTGCTGGCGGCGCTCCTGTCCACCTTCCTCACCAATGTGACGGTGCTGGCGATCTTCATCCCCATCATCTTCTCGCTGGCGAGGACGGAGGCGCGGATCAACCCGCTGAATATCGTCATCCCGCTGACGGTGGCGGTGAATGTGGGCGGCATCACAACGCTGGTGGGGTCGTCGCAGCAGATGACCGCCCAAGGCATGCTGGAGGAGTACGGCTATGCGACCTTCGGGGTGTTTGACTTCACGCTCTACGGCGTGCTGATCGGCGCTGCGGCCCTTGGGTATATCCTGCTGATCGGCTATCCGCTGGGCAAGCGCATCTGGGGGAATCGGGCGCGCACGTCCGATTATGACAGCGCCGCGGTCGAAAGGAAGGACATGAGCCTCCCAAAGGGGATTGCGATCAGCATCATCTTCGTGGTGATGGTGCTGCTGTATATCACCCGGAGGATTCCCTTCACCTCCGTCAGCGTACCGCCGTACCTGACGGCGATTCTGGCGGCGCTGGCCTGCATCATCACAGGCTGCATCTCGCAGAAAAAGGCCATCGCGAGCGTCAACTGGAACATCGTCGGCCGTCTGGCGGCGTGTCTGGGACTGGCGAAGGCGCTGAGCCATGCCGGCGGCATCGACCTGATTGCCGACGGCTTCATGCGGATTGCGGGGGCCTGGATGAGCCCGACGCTGCTGTTTGTGCTGCTGACGTTCCTGGCGATGGTGCTGAGCCTGTTCGTGTCGAACTCAACCGCCATATCGGTCGCGGTGCTTGTGGTCATTTCCATTGCGCCGCAGATGCACCTGAACGTGCCTGCGTTTGCCATGGGCATCACGCTCAGCGCCAGCATGGGCGCAAGCTGCCCGCTTTCCGGCTCCACCTGGGGCATCTCCATGTCCGCGGGCTATGAGTTCAGGGATTATTTCAAGTACGGCGTTCTGCTCGATCTGCTCTGCTATGCGGTGATCGCCGTTTCCGTCCCGCTGACGATGGGACTGACGGTCTGATACGGACACGAAAAAAGTTCGGGAAAATCATCTGGCGGCTCCTGACACACGAAATCGGACGTGTGCATCAGGAGCCGCCTGTTGTTTATTGTTAATACTAATTCTCCATAAAAATGTTACATTCGCACAGTGCCTTTTCCGCTCTGGCTTTGCTTCGTTCCGCTCAACGTACTTCCAGTACGCCTCGCTTCACTCAGCTTTGCCAGAACGAAAAATTCACTGCGCTCGGTGCAACATTTTTATCGAGAATTAGTATTCAGGCCGGGTGCACTCTGCCGAGCCGGCGCTTTGGTCTGCACGGGCGTGGTGGCAGCCGGTGCAGGGATGTCCGTTGGCAGCGGTGCCGCCGCTTCACCGGTCTGTGCCGCGCGCAGCAGCGATTCCAGCCTGGCGTAGGTCACGGACCCCACGGCGTTGTAGGTGATGACGCCCTCCCTGTCAATGACGATGGTCTGGGGCAGCATGGTCGAGCCGCCGAAGGACGTGATCACTTCGCCCGTCTCATCCAGCGCAAAGGGCAGCCGATAGTCAAACCCGGCCAGATAGCCTTCGACGTCGTCCGTCACCAGCTCGGAGTGGATGGCGACGATCGCCACCTCCGTCGGATATGCCCGGAGCAGCGCGTCGAAGTGCGGCAGCTCCTGACAGCAGGGCGTGCACCAGGTCGCCCAGAAATTGACAATGACCACCTTGCCCAGGTGTTCGCTGAGCGTGAAGCTGCCGTCCTCCCCGTACAGGGGGACGGTGAAGTCCGGCGCGCGCATACCGACCTCCCAGCCGACGGGGCGTCCGTCATCCACCCTTTCCTCCGTTTCCGCGACGGGCGCGGAGTTGGCATCCTCCCCGGGCAGGTTGTAGTATGCCAGCGCCCCTGCCAGCACAAGCAGCGCCAGCGCCCAGGCAATCGCCCGGTTCCGCCGCGCCTTCTTCCGCACCGGTGCAGGCGCGCTTTCAATCTGCGGCCCATGCAGGACGATCCTCCCGGCCTTGAAGGAGATGGCCTTCGTCGGGCACACGTCGATGCATTCGCCGCAATGGATGCACTCATGGTCGCCCACATGGCGGATATCCATTCGGCAATGGCTCACGCAGCGGCCGCAGTCGGTGCAGCTAGGCTTTTCGACCTGCACGCTGATCAGGGCAATCTTCGCAAACAGACCGTAAATCGCGCCCAGCGGGCACAGGAAGCGGCAGAAGGCGCGGTAGATGAACACGCAGGCCACGACAATCAGGACGAGTATCACAAACTTGCGGGTAAAGAGCACGCCGAGCATGGAGAACTTGTCGGCATTGACCGGGTGGGACAGCAGCCCGACGGCGCCCTCAGCGGTTCCGGCGGGGCAGATGTACTTGCAGAAGGCCGGAACCGGGTATTTCTGCAGGGCATACCACAGCGGGATGATGACAACGAAAACCGCCAGGATGACGTACTTGAGCCAGCTGAGCACCCGGGTGAGCCGTCCCTTCTTCACCTTGGGCGTGGGAATTTTGTACAGCAGCTCCTGCATCAGCCCCACCGGACAGAGGAAGCCACAGATGGTGCGCCCCAGCGTCAGGCCGAAGAGCAGCAGGATGCCCAGCACATAGGTGGGAGCACGGCTTCCGGAGGCAGCCAGCGCGTTCTGCAGTGCGCCCAGCGGACAGGCACCCACCGCGCCGGGGCAGGAATAGCAGTTGAAGCCCGGCAGGCAGAGCATCTTGCTCTTTCCGGTATAGATGCTGCCGGTGAGGAAGCCCTTCACATGGGCATTGTAGAGCAGTGCGGTATAGAGCTGAATGAGCCTGCGCTGGGTGGGCAGGTGAGCCTTCAGCCACGAAACGATCTTAGCCAAGGCCGATGCACTCCGTACAGATATGGATGGCCTTCACCAGCACATCGTAGAGGCCGCCGTTCATCACACCCAGCACGATGAACACAATGGCGACCCCATACAGCCCGATCCGCAGCGCGTTTGCCGGAAGGGAGCGTTCCGGTGCGGGCATGTCCGCGCCGCCCTTCAGCCCCTGGAGCAGCGCACACTCCCGTGCCATGCTCCGGTCACAGCGCCAGGCTGCCGCATACGCCGCCGCGAAGCCCAGGGCAACCCACGGCAGGACGTGCAGGAGCATCTGTCCCATGACCGACTCCAGCTCCCACGAGGTGAAGTTGCTCCCGTCCAGCAGGTACGCAAGACAGGCCCCTGCGCAGAGCAGCAGCACCGCCAGCGCTGCAATCTGTGTATGCCGGCGCAGCCCTTCCTCGCGCACCGCGCCCTCCGGCAGTGTTCCGGCACGCCTTTTCAGCAGGCGCAGACGGTTCGCCTGCGTCATGGCCGGGGGCTCCGGCTTCTTCGGGGCCCGGGCGTCCGCCGCCGCCGTCACGCAGATCAGCGCCGCATATCCGATCACCGGCAGCGCCAGCGGCGCAAGGCGGGCGCCCACCTCCTGCGCGGTATACACCTGCGCAATGTGCACGCCGGATTCGTCCAGATTCCCGGGGCGGTTTCCCGTGAAATAGATGTCCATGCATTGCCAGCACAAGAACGCTGCCAGCCCAAGCGTCGCGAGCGCCGTCAGACAGCGCAGAAGCCTGCTCATCTTCCGATTCCTTCCATCCTCCGTTTTCCTTCCATCCGGAAGTGGTTCTATTATAGCACAGCGTTTCCCTTGCGGCAACACACATTCCGGATGGCGCAGAAAAACGGCTGCACGACAGGATTCCGCTTGACAAAGGTACATGAGGTTTCTATAATTGATGTATCCTGATTCAGGCAAGGAGGTATCGTAATGAAGAATATCATGTCTGTCGTGGCGATGCTGCTGGCACTGGTTCTGTGCATGGGAACGCTGGCTGTCGCCGAGGAAGCGCCCTACGCGTACGAGCTGGGCGGCAGGATCGAGGATTTCACCGTCACCACCTACGACGGCAGGACCGTCACCCTCTCCGAGGTGCTCAAGGAGAAGGAAGCTGTCCTGATTAACATCTGGGCCACCTGGTGCGGCCCGTGCCGCAACGAGTTCCCCTTTATGGAGGAAGCCTACGAGCAGTACGCCGACAGGGTGGAGATCATCGCCCTGTCCTGCGAGGAGACGGACACGGACGATGTGCTGGCCGAGTTTGCGGCTTCGCTGGGCCTGACCTTTAACATCGCCCGCGACACCGTCGATCTGTCCGGCAAGTTCTGGGTGGAAGCCATCCCCACCAGCATCATGATTGACCGGTTCGGCACGATCTGCTTCCTGGAGGCCGGCTCCATGCCGGACGCCGGTTCCTTCACCCGCCTGTTTGACGCGTTCCTGGGCGATGGGTACACCGAGTCCGTGCTGCTGACCGAGGTGCCGCCCATGAAGCCCAATGTGGCTGCTTCCCCGGAAGCCGATGTGGCTGCCGCGCTGGAGGCCGCATCCGTGCTGAACCCCACGGAGGAATATGTGTGGCCCATGGTCGTGACCGAAAAGGACGGCCGCACCGTTGTGGCTTCCACCAATGCCGCCTGTTCCGCCACCTGCGCCGAGGTGACCGCCGTCGTGTCCGCCAAGGCCGGTGACGCGATTGTCGTGACCTTCAAGACCTCCACCGAGGCAGCCTTTGACCTGCTGAAGATCTCCTTCAAGGGCGAGGTGGTCAAGTCCTTTGGCGGCGAGCACGACTGGATGACCTACGCCATCCCGGTCGATGAGGACGGCGAGTATCTCGTTGCCCTGTCCTACGCGAAGGATCAGATGGAGGATGGCGGTGAGGACACCGTCTGGATTGACAGCGTGGCCGCCGTCTCCGGCGAGGAGGCTGCCGCCGCCCTGAGCGCCAACCCCGTCTATCCTGTGGCTGAGGAAACCGCTCTGACCATCGTCAATGAGGGCGCCAAAGAAATTGTCATCTCCGATGAGAGCGGTCTTCTGATGAGCGCATTCGGCTCTGCCGTGTACTATATTGTCAATGAGGATGTCGCCACCGTCAGCGTGGCGCTGTCCGCCGATGTGGATCCTGAGGAGGCTTCCTTCTACAGCGACTACAACGGTCAGACCACGCCCCTGAACGCCCTGATCACCGATGCGGGCTACACGGTCACCAGCGGCATTGATACGCTGGAGACCACCGGGTATGACTACTCCTGTCTGATGCTGCTGCTCGATTCCTACGGAGAGAATTCGATCGTGGCGATCTGCTTCCGCGATGAGGAGAATGCCAACTCCTTCGTGTTCGGCAATGAGCTGGGCACCTGGATGTATGCCGACGGCACGCTGCCCGCTTCTTCCCAGACCCCTGCGGAAGCCGTGGAGGTCGTCACCGCCGCGGACTACACCGTCAGGTATGTCGATCAGGACGGCAATCCCGTCGCGGGCGTGATGCTTCAGGTCTGCGATGACCAGACCTGCCAGGTCTACACCTCCGATGAGAACGGCGTGTGCGCATTCACCCTCGCGCCCTACGCGTGGGAGCTGCACACCCTGAAGGTTCCCGCCGGTTATGAGGGCGACACCGAGACCATCACCGTTGCCCCCGCCGAGGGCGGCGAGCTCGTCTTTACCCTGAACAGGCTGTAATGAAATAAAAAAGCAGCGCAGTGTGATCCCGTGCGGGCCATACTGCGCTTTTCCTGTGTGGTGATATAACTTGAATAGAATGCATTCAGGAACGCAGGGACTCAGCCTTCTGCTGCTTGCCCCTGGCATAGAACAGCTCCGCCAGCGCGCCGGAGGTCATCTGCGCCCGCGCGTCACCGGACAGGTCCAGCACGATCTGTCCGCTGTCCAGCATGATGGTGCGGCTGCCGACGCGCAGCGCATAGTCCATATCGTGGGTCACCATCAGCGTGGTGATGTGATTGCGGGTCACGATGTCCTCCGTCAGCCGCATCACCTTTTCCGCCGCGCCGGGGTCCAGCGCGGCCGTGTGCTCATCCAGAAGCAGCAGCTTGGGCTGGGCGATGGTCGCCATCAGCAGCGATGCCGCCTGGCGCTGCCCGCCGGAGAGCAGGCCCATCTTTGTTTTCATGCGGTTTTCAAGCCCCATGTCCAGTGTGGATAGCAGCTCGCGGAAATAGCGCGTGTCCTTGCGGTTGACGGCAAAGAAGGATTTCGAGGCCTTTCGGGTGTAAGCCAGCGCCAGATTCTCCTCAATGGTCATATCCGGCGCGGTGCCCCGCAGGGGATTCTGGTACAGGCAGCCGATGTTCAGCGCGCGCCTGAAGTCCTTCTGGCGGGTGATGTCCTCGCCATCCAGCAGAATTTGCCCTTCGTCCGGGATCAGCTTGCCGAGGATGGCGTTGAACAGGGTGGTCTTGCCCGAGCCGTTGGAGCCGAGCACGGTCACAAACTGCCCCGCCGGCACCTCCAGCGACAGGTGATCCAGCGCTACCTTCTCATTGACGGTTCCGGCTTCAAAGCGGTGCGTCAGCGCCCTGACGGAAAGCGGACTGCTGCTCATGCCCGGGCACCTCCCTTCTTCATCTTTCTGGCAATCTCCTTGCGCAGCCGGGGGAGCGTCAGCGCAAGGATGACGATCAGGGTGGACAGGAGCTTGACATAATCGCTGGGCATGTCCATGCGGTAGGCCAGCTGCAGCACGATGCGGTAGAGCAGCGATCCGCCAACGGCGCTGATCAGCCCCACGACCACGCCGCGCTTGCCGAACAGCACCTGACCGATGATGACCGACGCAAGGCCCATGACCAGCATACCGTTGCCGCAGTTCAGGTCGGCATACCGCTGCTGATGGCACAGCAGCGCGCCGGACAGCGCCACCAGCGCATTGGCCAGCACCACGCCAAGGGTGCGCATGAGATCGGCATTGATGGAGGAGGAACGCACCATTTCCTCGTTATCGCCCGTGGCGCGGATGGCCATGCCGGGCCGCGTGAAAAAGAAGATGGACAGGATCACCACCAGCACGGCTACGATCACCAGTGTGAGCAGCAATACCTGCGTGTTTGAATCCTTCAGGGCGCTCCCCATTGCTTTGAGCGCCTTGCTGAACATGCGGTAAATCGTCTGGCAGGATTCCGGTACCGTCGCGCCGTTGGCATTGGTGACCATCCGCTGCAGGTAGAGGTTGCTTTGGCGGCCAAGCACCGCGAAGTTGATGGTATAGAGGCCGGTAGATACAAGAATGCCGGAAAGGATGGGCTCGACCTTCGCCCTGGTTTGCAGCAGCGCCGTGCACAGTCCGGCCAGCGCACCGGCCAGCGCGCCGCAAAACAGCGCGGCAATCGGATACCCTGCAATGGTCACGGCCGCACAGACGGTCATGCCCAGCACGAAGCTGCCGTCCACCGTCAGGTCGGGCGTTTTCAGGACGCGGAAGGTCACGAACACGCCCAGCGCCATGGGGGCATACAGGATGCCCTGACTCAGGGCGGACATGAGCAGGCTCATCAATACGGTCATGGAGATGCAGCTCCTTTTCTCACATTATGAGCAGGCGGCGAAGGTACCGGTGCTCCGCCGCCTGCTCGTTGAATTACTCGCCAAAGTGGCTGGTGCCGTCGGCCTCCACCAGCACGGTAAAGCCTGCGAAGGCCTCCTCGGCAAACTGACCCTCAAAGCGTTCGACCGCCTGCAGGTTCACAAAGCGGGCGTACTCCGCCAGCACCTCGTAGGGCAGCTCGGAGGGCTTTGCGCCGTCCATGATCTTCATCGCCAGCGCCGCCACCTGCTCGCCCAGCTGCACATAGTTCACGCCGATGGTGGCAAAGCCGCCGTCCGCCACCATGGAATCCGCACCGCAGTAGACGGGAACGCCATTCATGTACGCCACATCGGTGTAGGTTGCCATGGCGGAAGCGATGGTATTGTCATTGCCGGTATACAGCGCGTCCACGCCCTTTGCAATCAGGGTTTCCACAGCCGTGGGCAGCTCGGACAGGTTGGCGATGGAGGCCTCCGCATAGGGGATGCCCTGCGCGTCGCAATAGGCCTTGGCGGCGTTGATGGTGGAGACGGAGTTGACCTCGCTGGAGGTGTAGAGGAGGCCGATCTTCCGGCAATCCGGCTGGAAGTTGAAGATCAGCTTCACGATCTCGGCGGCGGGGATGTTGTTGGACACGCCGGTGATGTATTCGCAGTCCTCGCCGGTCAGACCCGCGCTGACAGGATCGGAGACGGCGGCAAAGACCAGCGGAATCCCGTCGTCCTCAAAGACGATCTTGGCCTGCTGCGCCGTGGAGGTCGCAATCGGGATCACCAGGTCAACGCCGTCTGCGCGGAGATTGTTCAGGATGACGGACAGCGCGGTGCTGTCGCCGTTGGCGTTGCCGGTCACAATCTCGATGTCGCGCCCGGAGGCTTCAAACGCGGCGATGATGGTATCGCGGATCTGGTTGAGGGAAGTGTGGCTCATGGGCTGTACAATGGCGATGCGGAAGGTTTCTGCCAGCGCCGAGGCGGAGGTCAGAATCAAGACGAGGGACAGGACGATTGCAAGCAGCTTCTTCATGGGGGTTCCTCCTTCAATCAATGTTGTGTATTCCCGGCGTGAACCTGTTCGGCTCGCGCAATATGGGCCTTGATGATGTCGCAGGAGCGGTTCAGCTGTTCCTGCTCCCAGGGGTTCAGGGAAAGCTCGATGATCTTCTCCACGCCGTTCCTGCCGATCAGGCAGGGCACGCCGCAGTGGACGCCGTTTTGACCATACTCGCCGCAGAGCAGTGCGGACACGGGCAGAATCCGTTTTTCGTCCCGGAGGATGCACTGGGCCAGCGCGCACAGGGCGTGTCCGATGCCGAACTCCGTGGAGCCCTTGCCGCACACGATTTCCATGCCGCTTTCATGCACCCTTTGCAGGATGTCCTCCCGGTCAAGGCCGAAGCGGTCGAAGGGCAATCCGCCGATGGTGATGGCGGAGAACGCGGCGGTGGCGGAATCGCCATGCTCGCCCAGGGCGAAGGCGTTCACGCTCCGGCGATCCACACCGGTCATCTCGCTGAGGATGCGGATCATTCGCGCGGTGTCCAGCAGCGTTCCGGTGGAGAAGCACTGCCGCCGCTCCAGCCCCAGCGCCTTGCGCAGATAGTCCGCCACAATGTCCGCCGGGTTGGTGATGGTCACCACCGGGCAGGCGATCGCACAGGGACGCAGCTGCTCTGCCAGCACATCCAGCAGCACCACGGAACGGTCCAGCAGGTCGAGGCGCGTCTGTCCGGGCTGCCGCGGTTCCCCGATGGCGACCACCACCAGTGAGGCATCCGCACAGTCCGCATGGCTGCCCGCGCGAACCTCCGCCGCGTGATTGGCGAAGCTGAGCGTATCGGCGATGTCCAGCGCCTGTGCCTCCGCCTTCTCCGGCAGGATGTCCACCAGCACGATTTCGCGGCCAATCCCGCAGGAGGCCAGCGCATATGCGCAATGGCTGCCCACATGGCCCGCACCCAGAATCACGATCTTTTCCGTTGCCATCCGTCATCCCTCCAGGCATCAAAAAACGCCCCTGAACAACATAAAAGCATGTTGTTCAAGGGCGAAAAATACACTTTCGCTGTGCCACCTTGATTCGGGCCTTTGCCCCTCAGCCGGATACCATCATATCCGTGATGGGTAACGTCCATCAAACGTCGGCCTATTCATGACCGCCCTCAGCAGACCATATTACTCGGAAACCTGCCAGGTGCTCTCACCATCCACCTGTCGCTTTACCAAGGCTGACTCCGACTTTTTCCTGCTTCATCGGTTTGCGACTTCAGCATACTACAGTGAACCGGGCTTTGTCAAGCCCTTTTTTCGAGATTTCCGCAAAAAGTTTTGCGCCTGCGCGGAATGCGGTTTACATCGGGCGTTCCTTGCCCAGGAAGCAGAAGGCCAGCACGCCGGGGCCTGCGTGGGTGCCGATGACCGGGCCGACGTTTTCCACGCGGATCTCCATCTCCGGCAGCTTCGCCTGAAGCATCTCCAGCAGCTTATCCGCCTCGTCGCGGCAATCGGCGTGGAGCACGATGCCGATGGATTCCTTCTGGTCGACCACATTCTCGACGGCCTTTTCCACAATGAAGCTCATGGCCTTCTTGCGGCCGCGAACCTTCGAGGCGGCGGCGAGCTTGCCCTCGCGGGTTTCCACGAGGATGGGCTTGAGGTCGAGCATGGTGCCCAGCACCGCCGCCGCCATGGACACGCGGCCGCCGCGCTGCAGGTACTTCAGGTCATCCACCGTGAACCATGCCTGGGCGCGGAGCTTGTTGTCCTCCACCCACTGGGCGACGGCATGGATGTCCGCACCGGCTTTGTACATCTCGTGCGCCCTGAGCACCAGCAGCGTCTGGGGCGCGGAGATCGACAGGGTGTCCACGATGATGAAGGTGCGCTCCGGATACTTTTCCAGCAGCGTTTCCCGGGCGGCGCGCATGGCGTTGATGGTGCCGGAAAGCTGGCTGGAGAAGGCGAGGAACAGCAGATCCTTCCCGGAGGAGAGAATCGGGTCGAAGTATTCCTCGTAGATGGTTTCGTTCAGCGCCGAGGTGGTGGGCTGAGCGCCTGCGCGCATCTTGTCGTAGAAGGACTTGTGATCCAGACTCTGGCCGAGATCGTCGAAGTATTCCTGGCCCTCCAGGGTGTAGGGCATGTAGACCACAGGAATGTCGAGCTGCTGCTTGAGGGCAAAGGGCAGATCGCTGTCGCTGTCGGTCATGAGAACGTAGTCCTGCATGGTGTACCTCCTGATGAATGCGAATGAAAAATGAATTCTGTATGAACAGAGGATACCATGCCTATTTTATACTGAAAGCATCAAAAATGCAACCCGAAAAGCTTCACCGTTCAAATTAGAATTGCATGAGAGAAAAGCCCGTGGGTCGCGTTTGCAGACGCGAAATCTGCTTATCCCGAAGCAGCAGGGGATAGAGCAACCGCATCGGCCCTCAGACTGTCAAAAACCTTTGGGAGGTGTCGGAGGGCCCGCAGGCCCTCTGACTGTGATCGTATCCGCCGGCTCTGCCGGCGGGGCGGGGCTTTCTCGCCTTTGGCGAGAAATTTCCTTGCAAATCCGCCGACCGGGAGCGTAGCGACCAGGCGGATTTGCGCCGTCCGCAGACGGCGTGCCTCCTCTTCAAAAAAGTGGCCGCAGCCACTTTTTTGACACGCTGCCGTGTCAGCTCTTCGGCCGGGGCTTGAACACGAGAGCCACCATGGTGCCGAAAAAGACGGCGGCGGCGATGCCGGCGGCGGTGTGGGTCAGCCCGCCGGTGAAGGCGCCCATGAAGCCGATCTCCTGTACGGCGCGCTTCACGCCCGTGGTCAGCGCATGACCGAAGCCCGTCAGGGGGATGGATGCGCCGGCGCCGGCGAAATCGGCAAGGGGCCCGTAGACGCCGATCGCGCTGAGAATCACGCCCGCCACGATGTAGCCCACGAGGATGCGCGCCGGCGTGAGCTTGGTTTTGAGCTCCAGCAGCTCGCCGATGGTGCAGATCGCGCCGCCCACGGCGAAGGCCTTGAGCAGGTTCAACAGGATGTTCATGTGTCCGCCTCCAGAACGATGGCATGGGCGATGCCGGGGATGGATTCGCCCTGCTGGCTGGTCGTGGGAGAGAGCAGCGCGCCGGTGGCCATGAAGAGCACGCGGCGCAATTCGCCCTCCCGGAAGCGGCGGTAGATGTGCCCGTTCAGCACGACCGCGGAGCATCCGCAGCCGCTTCCGCCGCAATGGGTGTCCTGATCCTCGGAGAATACCTCCAGACCGCAGTCGATATACCGGGTCGGGTCAAGGGGAATGCCGCGCTCCTGCATCAGCTCCAGCAGCACGTCGTGTCCGACGCGGCCCAGGTCGCCGGTGATGACGAGATCATAGTCAGCGGCGGTGCGGTTCATGTCCCGCAGGTGGCGGGTGATGGTGTCGGCAGCCGCCGGCGCCATGGCGGCGCCCATGTTGTTGGCATCCTTGATGCACATGTCCACCAGCCGCCCGATGGTCACATGGGCCGCGCGGCAGATGGCGGGGAGAGAATCATCGGAGGACAGCACCGTGGAGCCTGCGCCGGTCACCGTCCACTGCGCCGTCGGAGGCCGCTGACAGCCGTACTCCAGCGGGAAGCGGTATTGCCTTTCGGCGGAGCAGAAGTGGCTGCTGGCGGTGCACAGCACGTTCCGGGCGTAGCCGCCGTCCACCAGCATCGCGCCGACGCACAGGCTTTCCGCCATGGTGGAGCAGGCGCCGTACAGCCCCAGGAAGGGCAGGTGCAGCTCGCGCACCGCCATGGAGGCGGCCATGATCTGGTTCAGCAGATCGCCGCCCAGCGCCATGTCCACCTGCGATGGGGTTAGCCCGGCCTTCTTCAGCGCCAGCTCGGCGGCGGTGTACTGGAAACGGCTCTCGGCCTTCTCCCAGGATTCCTCGCCGAACAGGTCGTCCTCGATGACGGTGTCGAAATCCCTGCGCAGCGGGCCCTCGCCCTCCTTCTTTCCGGCGATGGCGGCTCCGGAGACGATGCGCGGACGGTTGGGCAGCATGATGGTGGACTGCCCGATGCGGTTGAGCGTCATGATGCTCCCTCCTTACCACGGGAAGAATGCGTAGAGCATTCCCACAATGACCGACGCGCTCGTGCCCCAGACCAGCACAGGCCCGGCGATGGTGAACAGCCGGGCGCCCAGACCCAGCACGAGGCCCTCCCGGGTGAACTCCATCGCCGGGGAAACCATGGCGTTGGCAAAGCCACTGATGGGCACGAAGGCGCCTGCACCCGCGTACTGACCGATCCGGTCGAACACGCCGATGCCGGTCAGGATCGCCGTCAGGAACACGATCATGACGCTGGCGAAGGTGGAGGATTCGGAGACGGACATGTCCAGCCACGCCTGACCGATCTCAATGAAGCATTGCCCGAGGGCACAGATGGCGCCGCCGACCCAGAAGGCGCGCAGGAGCCCCTGCGCCATCTTCGATTTGGGCGAGAGCCGGTCCACCAGATGGCTGTAGCGGTCCAGCTGGGCCTGACGGCGCGGCGAGGGTTTGGCCTTCTTGTCAAACATGGGACTGCGCCTCCCTTCTGGGTCTGCGGAAGCTCCGATCCTGCGCCGGAGCATAGCGGCTCTCCCGGTCGCCGGGCCGCGGCTGTCGGATGAGGATAAACTGCGTCGTACCATATCGCTGCATGGGGAACCCCTCCGTTTTCATTTTTACAGTGTAAAGACGAGGGCGGCGAGAATTGCGCCCAGCGCCTTGCCGACCATCATGGTGAAGCGGACGCCGGTGGACACGTTTCCCACGCGGAAGCGCCGCATCAGCACGGGTGCGACCTCCAGAATCTCAACCAGCGCCGAGGCCAGCATCCCCACGAACATGCCGCCCAGGAGCATCCCCAGCGAGCCGCACCAGCGGGGAAGCGGCAGCTCGAAGCCCAGCGCGTTGTTCAGCGCGGTGAACAGCAGCCCGATGTACATCGCCCAGGTCAGGCTGCGGGAGGAGGCAAGCTGCAGGCGATCCTGCACACGGGCCGGAACCTGCAGCACGACCCATGCGCAGCTGACCGCCACGGACATGGCGGAGCCGGTCATCAGGCCGATCAGAACGGCCAGCCATTCATTCAATGTCCTTACCCTCCGTTTTCTCCATGTCCTCCTGATAGGCGGTGAGCTTCACCTCCAGCGGCGTGGTGGCGGATCCGGAGGGCAGCGCGTAGAACACCGCCACGCCCACCGCCACGCCGATGGCATAGGGAATGGTGATCAGCCGCATATCCCGGGGTTCTTCGCCCGTGAGCGCCTCGTAGACCGCCGCCTGTGCATGGGGCATGTCCACATCGGAATGGAACCATGCCAGCCCCAGCGCGGCACCCAGACAGAGAATCAGGAACACCGCGGCGATGCGCAGGGGCTTGGTGAGGTCGCGCCGCTTCTCCTTCACGCGGTGGACATAGCAGATGTCCGCGCCCATGAGCGTGATGTCCTCCTGCGGGTAGGAGGCGCTGACAACCTTCGTCACGTCGATGGCCTGCAGCTTCCATACGCCCTCCCTGTCAGGACAGTGCAGGGGCAGATTCTCCGCGCCCCTTGGAGCGATGAGCTTCGCCGCATCGCCCAGATGGAGCGTTTGTCCCATGCGCACCTTGGCGCGGTTTTCCAGCTGAATATAAATCATGCGTGTCCCTCCTTTATGCGGGCATGGAGCCGTACTCGAGCTGCATCACCTTTTCCAGCAGCACCTCGCGCCCGGTGATGGCGTCGATGAAGCTGATGTAGGTATCGTCGTTGTGCGTGACGGTGAACTGCCAGCACAGCCGCTCCTGAGCGCCGACCGGCAGCACGGCCAGACGGGCGGAAAGCACCTCCACCTGGGCGGAGAGCCCGGCGCGGGCTTCGCTCTGCGTCAGCAGCGGCGTGCCGATCTGCCGGGGAATGTGGTTCTTCCAGTAGCTGCGCGCCTCGATGCCGACCACCTCAGCGGTGTCCATGCGCACCTGCGCGACCACGCGGTCACTCCAGACGAGGGCAGACTGCTGCATGTGCACGAAGGTCATGACGCACAGCCCGTCGTAAATCTGGTAATAGGTGGGCGTCATGCTGGCGAAGCCCCGGGAGGCGAGGAATTCCGACGCGGCCTGCTGGCATTCTTCAACGCTTTTCGTCATGGCGAAGCCGGCGGTCTCCGGGGACATGAGCAGCACCTTGCCGCCGCGCCGGGTGATTTCCAGATTCAGCTGCACGTCCGCAGTCTGGATGGTCACGCCAAAGGTGGGGAGCGCCCCGGAAACGTCCGGCGCAGGCGCGACGGAGACAACGCGCTCCAGCCCCACAAACGCCTTGGCACGCTGCAGCGCCATGCCAGAGCCGATCTCCTCCGATGGCAGCGCGCGGTAGGTGGCCAGCTCCGCAGCGTCGGGGGCAGCCGTCACGGCGGTGGAGGGCAGGGCCGAGGCAATGCTTTCGCCCTCCAGGAGCGAAGCGCGGGCCAGGTCAAGCTCCGCGTGCAGCAGACGCAGGTTCGCCATTTCGGCGGACAGATCGGCGATTTCCCCGACGGTGACGGGCAGACCGCTGCCCATGCGGGTCAGCATTGCACCGGCGGTGTCCGACAGCCGGGAAAGGTAAGACAGCACCGGCGCAAGGACGGCGGGCTCCGCGGGCAGGGAAGCAAGGCTGTGCCGTGCCCGGTCGGCGCTGAGGACGGCCTCGTGCAGGAGCGATGCGCTCTGGGCGGTGGAGGCGGCGATGCCCAGCTTGTCCATGGCCAGGGCGAGGGCCTGTGTTTCCTCTGCGGCATCGGACAGGGCGGCGAGCGTCGTTTCCGCCAGCGTGTGCTCGGCAGCCTGCGCCCGGTGCACCTGCGTGACGATCGCCACCGCCAGCGCCAGCACCACCACCGCGGCCGCAACGCCCCAGAACCATTTTCGTTTTGTGTCCACAGCGTTCACCTCATACGATTCTCCTGCGCCTCAATCAGATGGCAAAGGCGTGACGGCCGATGCTCAGCTGTACCTGTCTTGTCCAGATCCACTCGCTGGTGGCGGTGGAGGGATTATAATAGTAGAGACAGCCGCCGGTGGGGTCCCAGCCGTTGAGGGCGTCCCGGGCGGCGCGGATGCAGCTGGCGCTCGGCTCCATGTCGAACTGCCCGTCCCACACCGCGTCGAAGGCGCCGCGCTGGAAGATCACCCCGCTGACCGTATCGGGGAATTCATCGCTCCGCACCCGGTTGAGCACCACGGCGGCGACGGCCACCTGCCCGATGTAGGGTTCGCCCCGGGCCTCGCCGTTCACCAGCCGTGCCAACAAGGACAGCTCGGTTTCCCGGTACAGCGGCTGGGTGACGCTGCCTGACAGGCTGATGCCCATCGCCGCAGCGGTCGCGCTGCCGACCCGGCCGTCCACCGTCAGACCGTTCCGCCGCTGAAAGGCAACGACCGCGTTATAGGTGCCGCGCCCGAAGATGCCGTCCACATCGCCGGTATAGTAGCCCCATTCCTTGAGCCGCTGCTGAATCAGCACCACCTTTTCGCTGCGGCTGCCCAGAGATACCACGGAGGCGCATTCGCCATTGACGGTGATGAGAACCGCCAGGCAGAGCAGGAGCAGTGCGGAAAAGCGCCGCAATCGCCGCATGTCCTCACGCTCCTTCCGCCGGCATGGGCAGCCCGAACAGCGCGGACAGAAGCGCCTGCCAGGACCAGTCCCAGATGACCGGGCCTTCCGACGGCTCCTCCTCCCGAACCTGCGCGAACTGCAGCGCCAGCTCCGGGTCGAGCAGGCCCCACCAGTTGTGTCCCTTCGCATCGCCCAGGCGGATCATGAGCGCCGGATACTCTCCGGCCGGAACGGTCATGCCCAGCAGCTCGCGCTCGTCGAAGGCGTATCTTCCCAGCGAAACGTCCACCCTGTCCGTGAAGCCCTCGGCAAGCGCGGTAGCTTCGGCGGCGGCGCGCAGCTCGGGCAGGAGCGCTTCGGCCTGCCGCAGCATATCGCCGCTGCTGCGTTGGCGCAGGTAGCATTCCTGTACCGCATCCCGGACGCAGAGCTTGATGCGCTGCATTTCGGCGGTGTCGTCCTGCGTGATGACGTGAAAGCGCAGCCATTCGCCTGAGCGCAGGCGCATGGGGAGCGACGCTGCGGGCGAGGTGCACAGCTGCAGGGCGGCAAGCAGGCCCGCGATGAGCTTCAGCATGGTGTTCCCTCCTTGACTTTCGGGTCACTTTGTATGAAAAAAGCATGTCCGAAGGCCGAAAGGTTTATACAGTTCTGTCAATTATCGCCCGAAAGCGCGTGTTCGCCTTTACGCAAACAGGGATTTGTGATAAGATGAAGCTGCGCCTGCCGCAAGGCCGGATGCAGATGCCGGGCAGCGCGGTATTTCAATGCTGGCATTGCTGGAGGAATGTGACGATGAATCGATGGACGAACAAGTATTCTTATGGGCCCGGCGGCGTGGCGAATACGCCTGCCCGCGTGCTGGGCGGAAAGCTGCGCAGCGTGCTGCTGGTGCTGCTGGTGGCGGCTGTGGTGGTGCTGGGCGTTGTCGGCGGTCGGGCGATTGTCTATCAGAGCCGGTGTGAGCCGACCTTCGTTCACCGGATGCAGACGGAATGCAAGGAAGCCATCAACGTTCTGCCCAGCCTGAGCCGCAGCCGGGGCGGCAGCGCGGACGACGCGGCCAATCTCGGCAAGGTGCGCTCCAACATCCGCGCCATGGAGGCGATCAACGAGGTCAGCAACACCGTCGCGGGCGGCAACGGCTATCTGGTGCCCACCGCCACGTTTACGGAGCTGTACACCATCATCAACAGCTATTACAGCAACCTCAAGCTGGGCCAGGAAATCGTGGCCGACTGGGACAAGCTGGACACGGCGCTGACGAACCTGAGTACACTGCTGGCCGGGCTGGAATGATGCGGCCGTAACATTTGTAAACAATACAGAGAAGCAGAATATTTTCCAGTTCTTTTCCGTCTGTTATGTGACGGCGGAAGGACGCGCTCCCGATGCCGGATCTGGCGGGGAGCGCGTTTTGTATGATGCTGCGGAGCGATGTGGCGCAGCGCGGCATCCCCTGCCAGGGAGCGAAAGGAGCGAAGAATATGATGAAGAAATGCTGTCTGCTGTGGATGATCCTGATCCTGTGCCTTGCGGGGAGCACGGCGCTGGCGGTGAATGGGACGATCCTGTCCGGCCCGGCGGATTCGGACGCGGTTTTCACGACGATGTCCGATATGGCGGTTGTCGGGGACACGATCTACTTTCATACCTATCAAGGAACGTGCGAGGAGATCTGGTACTGGCGGGAGGACATGGCGCAGGCGGAGATGCTGGCGACCGGCTTTGTGCGGGGCAGCGACTACGTCACCATCGAGGCTGCGGAGCAGGCCGTGGGCGCGGAGAAGGCAAAGTATGCCTTCGTTGAAATCTTCTCCGACGGCGAACGCCTGCTGGCGCTCAATCACCTGAACGGCCTGATCTTTGAAATCGCCGTGGAGGACGGGACGCCCGTCTGCCGCGATGTGGTGACGCTGCAGGCAAACTACATGTTCTATCGGGACTACGACACGAAGCCCTGGTTCTGGAGGGCGCAGGGCATCGCAGCCGTGAAGGACTGCATGTACTGGGCGTCCAGCGGCTCGACGGAGGTGCCGGGCGAGCACCGGGAACGCATCACCTGCTTCAGCCTGACGGACGGCAGCTTCCATGATATTGAGATGGAGAATGTCCGCGCCATCTGCGCCTACAAGGAGGATGATCTGCTGATTCTGAGCCGGCCGAGAGGCACGGATCAGGAGAACGGGAAGCTGGAGTCCCGGCTGAGCGTCTATGACCCGGAGACAGGAACCGTATCGGTCCTGCGCGTCCTGGACGGCACGACCATCCCGACAGCCATCGCCTACGCGCCGGAGCTGGATGTTGTGCTCTATCAGAAGGATATGTGCATCATGGGAATCGGGGCGACGGGCGAACCGGCGCTCTACGCAAATGTGTATACGACCGGCTGCCGTGGCATGGATGTCGTGGGGGATACGCTGGTGATCAACGTGTCGACGGTCATCGCGCGCACGCTGAGCGAGGATCATCCTGTGACGGACACGCTGCAGATCATGAACAGCGGTTTTACGGCGGCGCATCGCAGCTTTGTGGAGAAGCATCCGGATATCGTGCTGGAGAAGCTGGCGCTGCAGGGAAGCAGCTACGCGGATGCGTTTTTGCCTGTGGAGGGCGAGGACGTGGCGGATGTGCTGAAACTGGCATCGTCCCATCAGAACGATTCGTATCAGGAGCTGGTGGAAAAGGGGATGCTCCTTGATCTCTCACAGGATGCGGAGATTGCTGCCTATGTCAGCGGCCTCTACCCGGCCTTCAGGGAGTATGTGACGGGCGAAAACGGCGAAATATGGGCGATTCCGGTGTCGACAAGCTCCTACAGCGGCTTCTTCATCAACCGCAGGGCGATGACGGAGCTGGGCCTGACACAGGAGGAGATGCCGGCCAACCTGGTGGAGCTGTGCGCCTTTGCCACCCGCTGGAATGACGAATTCGCGGAGAAGTACCCGAATTACGCGCTCTTTGAATACACGGAGAACGCGCGCGCTTTCCTGCTGGAGATGATTGTCGAGCAATGGATGGTGTATTGCCAGGCCACCGGTCAGGAGCTGCATTTGGATGATCCCGTCTTCCGCGAGCTGTTAGCCGCACTGGAGCAGGTTCGGGCGGACAGGACGGATGCGTCCATGCAGGTGACCAACCCCGAGGAGTCCGATTACAAGACCGGCCTGTTCTGGCTCAACTGCCAGCTGGTGGGCAACTGGGCGCCCTATATGGAGGCATACAGCGACCGCATCTTCGTGCCCATGACGCTGACGGCGGACACGCCCTTCATCGCATGGGTGGACAATGTCAATATGTGGGTCATCAACCGCTATACCGACAGCCCGGAAACGGCGCTGGGCGTCCTGCGGGAGGAGATCGCTGGGGTGAGCGATAAATACGCGCATGTGCTCCTGACCACCCGCACTGAGCCGGTGGAGAACCCGTATTACGCCAGGGAAATGGCTGAGCATCTGAACGTCCTCGCAAATCTGGAGGCGGAGCTCGCGGAAGAAACCGATGCGGAAAAACGAGTACGGCTTCAGGCGGAGGCGGACGGCATCAACGCGGAGATACAGAGGGCGAGGTACAGCATCGCGCCCTCCGCGATCGAGAACTACGTGAATGTGCTTGCCCCGGCGCTGCACATCCGGCTCGATGCGGACGAAAACAGAGGGGATGTTTCCCTGGATCGGGCCTACAGGTGGCTGGAGGGAAAGATCGGTACGGAGCAGTTCATCCGTGAGATGGAGCTTGAGCTGATCCTGCGGCGTCTGCCTGATTGACGGATCGGTCGGGTGGGGGCGCAGTCCGCATTGATACGGACTGCGCCCCTTTCTGAACGGCGAACGTTATGCACATTAGTAATGTTCGGAATATAGGCCGTATTGCAGGGCGGATAGCACGGACGAAGGTTCGGGAATTCAAAAAGATGCGGAAAAAGTCGAAAAAAGTTCGGAAAAGGCGTTGACTTTTCCGCGCATGGATGATAATATGTACAAGCTGACTCGCGCAGATGAA
>JBJEUF010000059.1:0-4053 GCA_051883695.1 Aristaeellaceae bacterium | reverse complement strand
CGTCTGAACGGCCGGATGCCCGATATGGGTTACTTGTCCTGATTACTCCGCATACTGAACGCCATAGCGATCCAGCAGCGCCTTGATCTCGGCATTTCTGACGAGCTTCTTCTGCTGACCCTGGTTCAGTTCATTGACGATCAGCTGGAGCACATCCCGCAGTCGTTGGTTATACATCAGTGCCTGTTCCGACAGCGTCATCCGGCATCTCTCCCTTCAGCAGAATCTCAATGGTTCGTTCCAGTTCAGCGATCCGGCTTTCCTGCTCCTGCATGGTGGTCTGCCGGAGACTGTCGATCCCGTTGCGCTCCATGAGCCGCGCCAGCTTATCCATTATCCTGCACCTCCTACCTTCACCAGCCAGGTCTCCTGATTGGGCACGGGGACGCGATACGCATCCCCATGGTCATTGACAAAGGTCAGCGTTCCGCCCGGCTCCACCTCCATATCCGTGGTCAGCTCCTCGGTGATGGGTGTTTCCACGGGGGTATATAGGCCATAATACGCAATCAGCGGATCGCCGGCATCTGCCATGCCCTTGATGTACTGCTGAACGCTGTCTGCATCGGGATACTCCGCCTTGGGCAGAAAGATGCTGAACAGCCGCGACGGCGCATTTCCTGTCAAACAGCAGCCTACCTTGTCCACCAAGGCATCCGCATTGGTTTCCAGCTTGTTGCAGATCACATTGGCGGCAGCATCATTGCCTGTGCCGTTCTGGAGGGCGGAGGTATAGAACCGATTGCAGGTATCGTGTTCAGCCGCCAGCGTCCATTTTTCGCTGCCGTCAAAGACATAGCGGTCTACACGCTGGATTGCCACGCCTCTCTCCAGATCGAGCGCATCATGAACCAGAGCGGTAGAACGCATTCCGTCCGGGAAATACTTTGCAGTCAGGGCGGACATATCCATGCGCTCCATCCGATACGGAAGCAGCTCCGGCGTGCTGCCTTTGACCAGACTGATTTCCAGATAGTCCTCCATAGAAGCGTAGACGGTTTTGGGATGGCAGACCAGATAGTGCTGGGACGTCAGGGATACCGCATTATCCTTGTCGATTAGCCCGTCCTTCACCAGCCATGTCACCGCACCTGTGTTATAATCGCCCGTGCCAAAGCCGAAGAACGCCCCGGCAGGAATTGCTGCGCCGTCCTTGAGCTTCACCTGTAGGCTGTAAGTGTCATCCGTGGGCAGGCGGGCGTAGGCGTAAACCCGTCCTTCCACCCAGCCAAAGGATTCTTTTCCGCTATACAGGTTCCGTCCCTGAATACGCACCTCATTGCTGGTAAATGTGGTCAGGTTCGGCTCTGCATAAGGGTAATATGCCTCAGGGAACATAGCCCGGAATTCTGCGACTGTGGACGGCTCATTCCCCGCGCCGAACATGACGGTCAGGTCGAACATCTGCGGGGTAAAGATCAATTCCGTGTGATCGCCCTCCGCGATTCTGATCATCGGCTGAAAGGTATCTGTTTCAACCGTCGTAATCACGCCCTCCCCCTCATCACGGAGTTTGTGATTCTCCTGCAGATACAGCTGATAGGTATCTGTTCCGCCGCCTGCCGGGCAGCCGCAAATCAGCACCTTATGCCCAACCGTAAAGCCGGGGTAAATCGCTGTATAGGTGTAGTATTTCACACTATCGAAAGAGCCTGCCGGAATGACCACACGTCCATCGGTCCTGTTGACCTGAACGGATTCCGCGCCGCTTGTGCTGATGGTGTCCGGAAACAGCGAGGCGTTCACCATCTGGTCCCATACCAGCGTCCTACCGCCAATCTGATCCAGGGTAATCCAAGGCGTAACATCGCTGGGCACAGCCTTTTCATAGGCAAGTTCGGCATCTGTTTCCTCCCGGTACAGATAGCCCCGGGCGGCATATTCCAGATTGATAAGCCTTCGCTCCCGTTCGCGGTTGATGGTTTCCTGCCCCATGCGCTCACGAGCGGCAGCCTGCTCATTAGCTGTCCATGCCGCTCCCTTGCCATCGCACAAGGCAGTTTTGACAGCGTAGTCATGGTTATATGTCGTAATCACTCTGTTTGATGTAGCACGATTACTTATATCGGCATTTGATGCGTTCACTGTTGACAAATAGTTATTTGCTATCTTTATGCCGTAAGCCGAATTGATTTTTACCACTCCCGCATCAGTAGCTGACGCTATCGGCACGCTTGCCACGCCATCAGCAACGATGGATGCTCCCGACACCTGCACATCCTGCACGCCGACCTGTGCAGCATCTACCGCTTCCAACACAGCATGGCCAGTATCGTCCATACTCGCGATACGGAAGTACCTGCCCACCGCCACCCCCTCGGAAGGCTCAGTCAGCTTACGGGCCAGTGCATCCCCGGTGGCCTTCGCGTCCGCCGCCTGTCCGCTCTGAGTCAGCGTTGCGTCCACTACTGCGTCCTGTCCGTCCTTTCCATCCTTGCCCGGAATGCCCTGAGGCCCCGGTGCACCCTGCGCACCCGGAATACCCTGTTCACCCTGCGCACCCTGCGGGCCCGTATCGCCCCGGGGGATGCCGTAGATGATGACGCCGTCCTCCACTGCCACGGATGCCTCGGTACCGGGCGCAGTCGTGACAGCCCTTGCCCGGATGCCGCCCAGCATGTCCGCTGCCTGCTCTGCGCGTTCCGCCGCATCCTCGGCCTGTCGGGTGCTGTCCTTCACACTCGCTTCGGCTTCCAGCACCTGATCGACCCATCCCTGCGCCGCTTCCGGCGGCTCGGTTTCATTCCCGGTCAGGCTGGCGGTCACACGAGTCGAGCCGGTGGCAGACTTGGCCAGCACCTCGCCGCACACAGCCCGAAGCTCCACCTTTCCGTCCCCTGCGGAAACTGTGTCGGCCGCCGTGATCGGCCAGTACAGCACGCCGTCCCTCACCTCGGTATTTGCCACGTAAGGGTCAGCATCATGCTTGCGCTTGACCAGCAGGGAGATTGCCGCCTCCGGCCATTGTGCCAACAGGGATGACACATCGATCTCTATGGTTCGCGCCAGGTTCTCGCCCTGCCTGCCCAGATCAATGCCGGACAGCTTGTCCGCACTGTATCGCATCTGCATCCTCCTTCCTCATGCCTGTTTCTCCCACCCGGCGGGATAGTCCGCCGGACTCCATACACAGTGGGCCAGCACGCAGATGTACCGCTCGCCCTGGAATGTCACCTTGTCGCCCACCTGATATGCCGTACCCGCATGCGTGGGCTGGACGAACTCCGGCCACACTTCGTCCTCCTCCGCGGGCGGTTTGACCATCTGCTGCAGCTCCCGGACGGCTGCCCACAGGGCGTTGATCTCCCCGGCATAGTCGTACTCGGGCTCCGCGCCCTTTCGGGCCTGCATGGTCAGGTCGAGCCGTTCCTCGTCGGTCAGCCTGCCCTCGATGTGGTACTGATCGATGTTCGCCAGCAGGGTTTTCAGGTCATAGTTTTTCAGCGCAATGACCCGCTCGAACATTTCCTTCATGAAATCACCTCCGTCATGTGCCGATGGCCAGCCAGTCCACGTTGCGGCTGGTGGAAAAGCTGCCGCCGACCACGATGCTGGCCTGCGTGGTCGTTTTGCTGTGTACCTTGATCGCGCCGTTGTCGCCGCTCCAGTTGGAGCTGGTGGTAGAATAGGTCACCAGCACCTTGGGTACCGTTGTGAACCCTGCCGCTGAATAATCAATCGTCACGGAGCTGCTGCCGCTGATGGACGTGGAGCCATAGGCCACCTTGAAGGGCAGTCGCGCGGCAGGAACCGTGCCCGCTGTCAGATTGGACGCATTGTTTGCGCCGATGTTTGCGCGGGCATTCGCGGCGCTGTTTGCACCTGTTCCACCGTTGGCGATGGGGACGGGACTTTCCATCCCGCTGTGAAACAGGCGGTAGGATGTCCATGTGCCGTTGTCGCAGGTACGGAGCAGTGCAGCCCAGTTGAGGTCGCTCTGACAGGCCTTGGTACGCACTTCCAGCATGCGGCGGTTGTTTCCCGAACTGTCCTCCCATGACGCAAAGGAGGACGCGCCCACATAGCTGCCCTCAAACACCGTGCGGTTGGTGG
>JBJEUF010000058.1:0-17000 GCA_051883695.1 Aristaeellaceae bacterium | reverse complement strand
ACAGAGCGTAGTTCTGGAACACCATGGCGATGTCGCGATCCTTGGGAGCGACGTCATTGACCAGCTTGTCGCCGATGTACAGCTCGCCGTCGGAAATTTCCTCCAGACCGGCGACCATACGCAGGGTGGTGGACTTACCACAGCCGGAAGGACCGACCAGAACGATAAATTCCTTGTCCTTGATGTCCAGGTTGAAGTCGCTGACAGCGGTGACGCCGCCGGCATACACCTTGTAAATGTGCTGCAGAGATACGCTTGCCATAATCCGTTTCCTCCTCTGAAATCGTATGACATAGTCGATTGATGTTACACAATCCAACTGTCGATATTATACCCGAAATCCCCCGCCTTGTGAATTGCCCGGTTTGACAATTCTTTTCACGATTCCTTGTGCAGAATGTATCGTCCGGACGAAGGCTCACCAGAATTGCTATGCACTTTTGCCAAACTCACTCGCACCGGAGCGCATCGACCGGCTCCATCGCCGCCGCCCGGAGCGCCGGCACCACGCCGAAGCCTGCGCCCAGCAGCAGCGCCGATGCCAGCACCGGAAGCGCCGTCCAAAGGGTCAGATGCGCCGACAGACCAATCCATGCGCCGAACAGGCGGATCATGCCTTCGCC
The DNA here is from genome assembly GCA_051883695.1 of Aristaeellaceae bacterium. Lineage (GTDB taxonomy): Bacteria > Bacillota > Clostridia > Christensenellales > Aristaeellaceae > UBA11524. The sequence continues at coordinate 16,377 of JBJEUF010000058.1, read as the reverse complement.
CAGCACGAGTCCCAGCGCGCCGCCCAGCAGCGCGTAAGCCATGGCTTCCAGCAGGAAGACGAGGCCGACCTGCCGCCTGGTTCCGCCCACAGCCTTCATCAGCCCGATCTCCCGCCGCCGCTCCCGCACGGACACCAGCAGCACGTTCATCACGCCGATGGCGCCGGTGAGCATGCACACCGCTGCCACGCAGGCCAGCACCATCACGAAGATGCGGATCACCTGCCGCGCCGCGTCAATCTCCTCCTCGAGGGTGTCCGCGCGATAGCCGTCCGTATCCCCCAGCGCCAGCAGCGCGTCCTCCGCCAGCTGCTCCGCGTTCATCCCGGAGGGCACCGCGAGCGTCACTTCCCGCACGTCCTCTCCGAAGGTGTCGCCATAGGCGCGCAGCGGCAGCACCAGCAGCCCGCTGCCCACCGCCATCGCCTGCATGGGCATTCCGCCGACGACACCCACCACGAGGAACCGCCGTCCGCCCACGCTGACGCGGCGGTGCAGCACATCTCCGCCAAGGCTTTCCGCCAGCGCCTCATCCACGATGCAGACCGCGCTGCCCTGCGCCCAGTCCCGGGTGGTAAAGAGCCTGCCCTGCGCGGCATGGGCGCCGTGTACAGCCTGCATTCCCTCGTCGTAGCCCGCAATCTGCGCCGCGGCGCTCTGTCCGTTCAGCGTCACGAAGGTTGCCGTGTACGCTCCGGCGCAGGCGGGTGCCCCCGTTGCCCGCGTGAGGCACGGGGCGCAGTCCGCCGTCAGGGCATGGCCTTCGTCCGCTGCGGTAATCCAGACCTTGTCCACGCCCAGCCGGGCGATTTCCTCCTCGACGCGCACCTCTCCGGCGGCCCCCAGGGTCATCACCGTCAGCACGGCCCCCACGCCCACACCCAGTCCGAGAATCGTCAGCAGGGTGCGCATCAGGCTGCCACGCAGGCTGGAAACCGCCAGCGCCGCCGCATCCCGCAGCGTCACGGCGACACCTCCACCCGCTGCCCTTCCGTATATTCACCGACGGCCACGCAGAGTCCTTCCGGCAGCTTGACCCATGCGCTCATTTCGTCATGCTGCACGACTTCTACCGGGATTTCTGTGCATCTTCCATCACAGACCCACCAGACCGTACCGCGCTCCGTGATTACCTCCACAGGCAGCACGGGCACATTTGTGCTTTGCGCAAGGAGGATATCCGCATCCACCGCAGTGCCCGCCGGAAGCTCCAGCGGCGCATCCGGCAGCAGCGCGACCTGTGCCGTCAGCCGCCCTGTCAGCGGCTCCGCCGTGAGCTCGCCGATCCGCTGCACCACGGCGCTGCCCTTTTCAGCGCCCTCCACGTAGAGGCGGGCCGCCATGCCCACACGGATATCGCGCACATCCGCTTCCACGGCGCTGCAAAGGATCACCCGCTGCGTGGAGGACAGGAGCGCTACAGGCACCCCCGCTGTGACCGCCGCACTGCGGTAGGTCATGATCTGACGCACCGTGGAGTTTTCCGGCGCCCGGATAACGGTGCCCTCCAATAGGAGCGACGCATCCTCCGCGCCGGACATGCCAAGGGTTTCCCCTGCCTGCAGCCAGGCGCTGACCGCCCGGTCATACCCCGCCGTATCCAGCCGCACAAGGGCCTGCCCCTGAGCCACCCGTTCCCCTTCCTTAACGAGCACCTCGGACACGATGCCCGGCGCGGCGGCATATACCAGCGTTTCATCCGTGTATGCCACGCGGCCTGACAGCGCGGCGATCTGTGTCACATCCCCGCGCGTGACCTGCACCATCTGCGCCTGCACCGGTTTTTCCAATCCGTCGCTCATCGCCATCATCAGCACCGCTACCGCCGTGATCCCCACAATCAGCATCAGCAGCCGGCCTCTGCGCATGTTCCCTGCCTCCTTCCGCAACCTGCATCCCCTGCCATGATGCCCGAAGGAAACAAGGGCTATACCGCATCACAAAGGCCGCCGGCGCTTTGACACGCCCGCGGCCTTTGCTTGTATGGAGGATAGGGAGGTTGGCATTCCTTTCAGAATGCCAGGGAGGTCACAGCACAGGGTCGGGTGGTGGCGTCCCGCCCTGACTGTATGTACATCATAGCGTCGTTTTGTGAAATCAGGATGAAGCGAAGGTGAATTTTTGTTCATATTTCATATTTTCCGCTGCTCCCCATCCCGCATCGGACGCATCGCCGCTCACCGCCGGCTGTCCAGCGCCTGCCGCTGCTTGCGGATGTCCGTGGTCAGCGACACGAGATAACGGTCCGCATCCTCCAGAATGGAATCGAGATAATCCACGCACTGCTGCCGCAGCATAAGCATTTCCTGATTGGTCGTATCCCGGAGCTCGTCCGCCTCCACGACCGCCATGCGGTGCACATTGTCCTGGGAAACAGCCGCACGGGCGGAGGCGTCCGCCTGTGCCAGCATCCGCTGCGCCTCGGCCTGGGCCTGCTGGCGGATGGCCTGGGCGTCCTGCTGCGCCTTGGCCAGGTAGGCCTGCGCCTCCTGCTGGGCCTGCTGGCGGATGGCACGGGCGTCGTTCTCCGCCTGTCCCTTCAGGGCATTGGCCTGCTGCTTGGCCGCGTCGGCGCTCTTCTGGGCCTCCAGGTTGTTCTTGCGGGAATCCGCCTGCAGTTCCTCCGCCTTCTTCTTCGCGTCGTCGATGATCTTCTGTCCTTCCTCGCGGGACTTCCTCGTCTGCTCGGCAGCTTCCCGCTGGGCGGCTTCCCGGATGTCCTTTTCCTGCTGGACAAGCGCCGCAGCCTGCTTCAGCGCATCCGGAAGGCATCGCCCGATGATTTCCAGCCGCTGCAGCAGGAACTGCCTGTTCACCATGCAGCGATCCCCCAAAAGACGCTGCGCACCCGTCAGCGTCTCCTCCAGCTCCCGCAGAGCCGTCATCACCTGATCCACGCTGCCTGTTGATTCCTGCCTGATCATCGTACCTTCCTCCATTCTGCCGGCCTATGCCGTGCCTGTCTGTCAATGCCTGAAATGCGCCCGAATTTCCTCCGCGACCTGCGCGGGAACGAAGGCGCTGATGTCCGCGCCAAAAGCCGCCGCTTCCCGCACCACCGAGGAGGAGATGCAGGCATGCTCCGGACGGGCCATCAGGAATAGCGTTTCCATCCCCGGCAGCAGCTGGCTGTTCACCTGCGCCATGGTCATTTCGGTGTCGAAGTCGCTCACCGCGCGAAGCCCGCGCACCACCGCGCAGGCGCCGTTCATCCTCACATAGTCCACCAGCAAGCCGTCCCATTTGTCCACACGGACATTGGGGATCTCCCGCACAGCCCGGGCGATCAGCGCCATGCGCTCGTCCACGGGAAAGCAGCCGCGCTTGTTGACGTTGTGCATGACGGTGACGATCACCTCGTCAAAGAGCGCCGCCGCCCGCCGGATCACGTCCAGATGCCCGACCGTCACCGGATCAAAGCTGCCGGGGTATACGCAGATGCGCGCCATCATTCCACCTCCTGCGGGAATCGCCGGAAGAAGCTCACGCCCGCAATGCCGTACTTCCGGCTGTCATAGAGCTCGTAGCCGTCGCAGGTCACCGGGAAGGTCTTCGCCTCATGCTCCAGCACGATCACCGCGTCCGCCGTCAGCAGGGGCTTCAAGGCCGCCAGCACAGGCGACATATCATGCATTTTGTAGGGGGGATCAAGAAAGACCACCCCGAACCGTACGTCCTCGGCCTGCAACCGGCGAAGGGCCTCCTGCCAGGGGCAGTGGAGGATGCGGCAGCTCTCCGCCATGCGCAGCCTCTCGGCGTTGCGAACCTCCACGTCATGGGCGGCGCGGTCGATATCCACCAGCACCGCGCCTTCCGCCCCGCGGCTGAGCGCCTCAAAGGCCATCGCGCCGCTGCCGGAAAACAGATCCAGCACCTGCGCGCCGCGCACCTTCATTTGGAGGATGTTGAACACGTTTTCCCGCACCCGGTCGAGGGTCGGGCGGGTATCCAGCCCCTGGGGCGCGTCAAAGGTGCGCCCGCGGGCCATGCCTGCAATGATCCGCATTCGGCCTTCTCCTGTCAGTTCAGCTGCTCGGGACCGCGGCGGCTGGCAGCGGCCTGGCGCTGCTTCTGGCGCACGCGCTGCTCCCTGCGCTGCTTCTGGCGGAGCTTCTGCTTGCCCAGCTCCACATTGCCGTGGACGGCGGCGCGCTCCCTCGTGCCCATCATGTACCCCACGCCATAGGACAGCGCAGGCAGCAGGTTCAGCACGGGACTGAGACGCTCCAGCACCAGCACCGCGTCCTTGTTGTCCACCCCGACGATGCTCAGCCAGGGCATGGTGGCCACGTGGATCACCACGCGCAGCACCGCCTCCAGATCCATGGTGGCTTCCTGATGATAATACGTCAGCGCGCCGCCGATCTCCGGGCGGCTCTCAAAGCCGCTCAACCAGGAGGGCAGCACGCCCAGGGTGGTCATCTGGCGCTGCGCGACGCAGGCAAAGACCACGGACGCAAGCAGCAGCGGCAGCGAACCGATCAGCGCAGCCGTCAGGCCCTTGATCGGATGGTAGCACATTTCCGCTTCCCAATCCGCCACGGGACGGCCCTTCTCCCGCCGCTGGTACATGATCTCTCCCTGATTGACCGCGTCGGCACCCGACGCAATGCCCGACTGCCAGAAGATCGTCCACGTCACGCCGAGTATGGCGAGGTTGATGGCGAGATTCAGGATGCTGATCTCCAGCGTTGCCACGATCATGCTCATGAAATAGACGAAGATCATCATCACCGTGAACGCGAAGAACTTCAGCGCCGCGCCGGGCGTTGTCCGGTCGATCATCCGGCCTCGGATAAAGGGCTTCTTCACCATCGGTACCTTCTGCTTTTTCTTTCTGCTGTTCTGCATGGGGTTTTCCTCCGTTTTTCAGAAATAATGCACGCCGTCCCTGTCCGCCAGAGCCGTCAGCGGCCTGTCCCACTGCTGAACCGGAACGCGTGACACCCGCTGCCAGGACAGCGCACAGCCCATCGTGCGCACGTCCTTATCCGCCAGCAGGCAGTCATAATAGCCGCCGCCCTTTCCCAGCCGCATGCCGTACGGGTCAACGCCCTCCAGCGGCACAAGCAGCAGATCCAGCGCGTCCACCGGGATGATCTCCGTTCCCTCCTCCGGCTCGGGGATGCCGTATGCCCCCGGGACCAGCGCTTCCAGCGATGTCACGCGGCGCAGCGTCATATACGGCGCACGGGCGCACAGGGGCAGCGCCAGCGTGCGTCCGCTGGCCAGCGCGTCCCGCAGCACCGGCAGGATGTCCGCCTCCCGCATCAGCGGCACATATCCGCCGATCACCCGGGCCTGCCGATACCATGGGCTTCCCAGAATATGCCGGCAGATCGCGGCGCTCTGGGCCTCCCGCTCCCCGGGGCCCGCGTACAGGCTGCGGATATGCCGGCGCAGCACCGCCTTGTCAATCACAGCCGTTCACCCAGCGGCACTGCACGCGCTCCGTCGCGGCCAGCAGCACCTCATAGCTGATGGTGCCGGCCCAGGCAGCCAGCTCCTCGGCAGAGATGCATTCGCCGCCCTGCCGGCCCATCAGCACGACCTCATCGCCCGGCTCCACGCCCTCGATGCCCGTCACATCCGCCATCATCTGATCCATGCAGATGCGCCCCACCACCGGGCAGCGCCTGCCGTGAATGAGCACCTGCGCCCTGCCGCTCCCCGCGCGATGATAGCCGTCGCCATAGCCGCAGGCCACGGTCGCGATGGTCATGGGCCTGTCCGCCGTGAAGGTGCAGCCATAGCTGAACCGGTCGCCAACCTGTACATCCTTGACGAAGGTGACGGCGGTGCGCCAGTCCATCGCAGGGCGCAGGGGCAGCTCCGTCGGCACGGGCGGATAGCCGTACATGGAAATGCCGGCGCGCACCATGTCCATCGCCGCCTCGGGGTAGCGGTGGATGGAAGCGGAATTGGCGCAGTGGCGGAGGATATTTTCGGGCAGCAGCGCTGTCAGCGCCCGGAAGCGCCTGAGCTGCAGCCGGGTGTAGTCCTCCGTTTCGCCGTCCGCATCGGCAAAGTGCGTGAAGGCACCGGTCAAACGCACCTGCGGGCATTCCGCGAGCACCGCGAGCATCTGACGCACCTCGTCCTCCGTGCGCACACCGATGCGCCCCATGCCTGTATCGACCTTCAGGTGGACAAGCCCCGGCTTTCCCTGCTTCACCGCCGCACGCTGCACGCAGCGCACCATATCCGGCGCACAGACCGCCATCGTCAGGCCATATGCCACGCCCTCGGACAGCTCATCGCCGCTGCCTGCGCCCAGCACCAGCACAGGCGCCTCCACACCGGCGCTGCGCAGCAGCTTGCCCTCATAGGTGCGGGCGACTGCCAGATAGTCCGCACCGGCATGGAGCGCGTTCTTCGCGGTCTGGACAATCCCGTGACCATAGGCGTCCGCCTTCACGACCGCCATCAGGAGCGTGCCTGACGGCGTTGCCGCCTTCAGCAGCGATACGTTGTGCCGGATCGCCGCAAGATCAATCGTGCGCTCAGGATACTGCATCTGCATGCAGGATCACCCTCTTTTTTTCTTACGATAACAGCGGCTGGGGTTTGCCAGTCGTAAGCAGTATTATAGCACAGCGCAGGCCGATTGAAAAGCGTTTCGGGAAGAAATGCGCAAATTTCGCTTCCTTCATTTCCGTCCTTTTAGTCGGGCCGCGATGCGCATCGCCAGCAGCATAAGCGCGCAAGCGCCGCCCAGCAGCGGATATCCCATGTCCACCACGCCCGAAAAGCCATAAAGGGCCGTCAGGAGCGCGCCGCAGACGCACAGCCGCATTTCGCCAAGGGCCCTCAGACAGACCGTCAGCGTAGACAGGATTGCCAGATACAGGGCCAGCGCCCCCAGCGCATAGCCAAGCTGTCCCAGCTGCGCCATCAATCGGATATAGGGCAGCGGCTCCCCGATCAGAGCCGGATGACGCAGGAGCACCGCATTACCGAGCATCAGCAGCAGCGCGATGCCAATGCAGCCCAGGAGCCGCCCCTGCCGCTTCCTTGCGGGCGGCTGTCCCGAGGCCGCCATGACCGGGTACATCAGCGCGGCGTTGAAGCCGCCATAGGTCACGCCCCGCAGGAGGGCCATCGGCACCGATACATCCGTGAGCACCATGGCACGCATGGGGTCGATCGTCAGTCCCAGCAGGACGAGTACCGCCAGGACCAGCATCATGGCCCGGCTGACCCATGCCAGCCCGTTGACCGTTCGCCGGGCCAGCACCCACGCCAGCAGGAACGTCCCCGCCATGCCCAGCCAATATGCGCCGTGCACGGGCAGCACCAGTGCCGCGACCTCCGCCGAAGCGGCCAGCATCGCACCGGCTGTGGCGATGAGCAGCAGCGTCAGCAGGACGCGCCAGAGCCGCTCCGGCCAGCGTCCGCGCCAGCTCTGCGGCATGGTCGCGCCGCCCAGCAGGTACATCATGGCCGAAGCGAGTGCCGCGCCGACGCAGCCCCATGCGCCATAGCGCCCGAAAAACGACGCGATTTCGCGCCCGGAAGCCATCCCCGCCCCGACCACCGCGCCCAGAAGCTCCCACGGCAGCGTTCCCACAATCATCACCCCGAAGGAGGGTATGCGGGGATTTCGTCGAAAATGACGATATGAAAAAGGACGCACCGTAGCGATGCGTCCCGTGTCGGGCAGAACGAAAACCGGGTAAGCCGTTCCCTGAGCGCTGCCTGGTTATCTGTCGCCGCCCAGCTCGTGCCGGTGAATCTGCTCATTGAGCATGTTTACATCCCCGCAGCCCATTGTGATCGCCAGATCCCCGGGCTGCAGATGCTCCCGCAGATACCGCTCCGTATCGTCAAAGGACGGCGTCCACACCGCGTTGATGCCGTGGGCCCTCATGCCCTCCACCAGCATACCGCTGTTCAGATTCCCCGGATCCTTCTCGCGGGCGGCGCAGATGTCCATGACCACCGTCACGTCCGCCTCCCGGGTGCAGGTGAGATACTGGTCGAAGAGCGTTCGCACGCGGCTGAAGGTATGGGGCTGCATCACGGCGTAGAGCTTGCCCTTGCACCGCTTGCGGGCGATGGAAACGGCGTTGCGCATCTCGGCGGGATTGTGGCCGTAGTCGTGGAAGATCTCCGCGCCGCCGTTGATCTCGTCCGTCTTTTCAAAGCGGCGGTGCGCACCGGTGAAGCGCCCAAGGCTCTCCGCAGCCCGCGTCATATCCGCCCCCAGCACATACGCCGCGCACAGGGCCGCCAGACCGTTCTCCACGTTGAAATCGCCCGGAACCGCCATCTTCACATGCGCCAGACGCTTGCCGCAGCCGATCAGGTCGTAGGACGCATAGCCGCGCTCGTCCTCCGTCAGGTTCTCCGGGCGGAAGTCACACGCCGCCGTCATGCCGAAGGTCAGCGTCCGGCAGGAGAGCGTCGCCATCTGCCGCAGGACGCGCTCGTCCGTGCCCTTGCCGATGCACACGCCATCCTCGGGCAGCAGGTGCATGAACTGCCCGAAGGTCGCCTCGATCTCGTCGATGTCCCTGTAGCAGTCCAGATGATCCGCGTCGATGTTGAGCACCACGGCGATGGTCGGGCGCATCTGCAGGAAGGAGCGGCGGAATTCGCACGCCTCAGCCAGGAAGGCACTGCCCGTGCCGATGCGGGTGGAGCCGCCGATAGCGTCCAGCTTGCCGCCGATGTGCACGGACGGATCGAGCCCGCATTCCACCAGCATCTGGGAGAGCATGGAGGTGGTGCTGGTTTTTCCGTGGGCGCCGCAGACGCCCACCGCCTGCGGATAGCCCTCCATCAGCTGGCCCAGCAGCACGCTGCGCTCCATGGTGGGAATGCCCAGGCGCTCCGCCTCGACGCGCTCCGGGTTTTCCGCGGACGCCGCGCCGGTGTACACGACCAGGTCAGCCCCGTGCACCTGCTCCGCCGCATGGCCGATATAAACCGTCGCGCCGGCTGCACGGACATCGCCGATCAGATAGCCCTCCGTCCGGTCAGAGCCGGACACCTGATACCCCTTGGAGATCAGCATCTGCGCCAGCCCGGACATGCTGGAACCGCCAATGCCGATCATGTGGATGCGCTTTCCCGCATAATCGCGGATATGTGGACTCTTCATGCGAATACGCTCCTGTTGTCAGCTTGATGAACCTGTCCTATTATACGCTCATCATGCCGGAAACATCAAGCGAACGTTTTTTCGTATTCGCATTGACATTTCCGCTTCTCTGCCCTACAATGGATGCAAAAGGACGGTGAAGCCCATGGAAATGCTCGCGGCAAAGCATCTGCTGACCCCTGTCAGGGGAAGCATGGACGGCTTTTTCTATGCGGACTGGAACATGAACCTCTATCGCGGGTGCTCCCACGGCTGCATCTACTGCGATTCCCGTTCGGCGTGCTACCGGATTGACCGCTTTGACACCGTTCGACCGAAGGCAAACGCCATTTCCCTGCTGGAAGACGAGCTGCGCGCCAGACGCTCCGCCGGCGTGATCACCATGGGCAGCATGAGTGACCCGTACAACCCCCTGGAGCGGGAGCTGTGCCTGACGCGGCAGGCGCTGGAGCTGATCCGCCGGCACCGCTTCGGCGCGGCCTTCACGACCAAATCCGCGCTCTGTGCACGGGACGCCGCGCTGCTGTCCGAAATCAGCCGTCACGCGCCCGTATGCGCCCGCCTGACCGTCACCTGCGCGGAGGATGCGCTCTGCCGCAGGATCGAGCCGCGGGTTTCCGTAACCTCCGAGCGCTTCGCGGCCATGCGCACGCTGGCGGAGCACGGGGTGTTCACCGGCGCATGGCTGAACCCGGTGCTGCCGTTCCTGACGGACAGCGAGGGGAATATCCGTGAAATCGTCCGCAGAACGGCGGACAGCGGCGGCCGGTTTGTCGTGTGCTTCTTCGGCATGACGCTGCGCACCGGCAACCGTGAATACTACTTCGACGCGCTGGAGCGGGACTTTCCGGGCGTGCGGAGCAGGTATCTGCAGCGGTACGGGAATGCCTATGAGCTTGCCGTGCCCGATGCGGAGCGGCTTTATGAGGCTTTCCGCAGCGAGTGCGAGCGGCTGCGGCTGCACTGGCGCTTTTCGGACATCAACCGGGAGATGTTCGCCCGGATGCCGCAGCAGACCAGCTTTCTGGAAGCCTTTTGAATACAATCCGATCCTGTCGCCTGTTGACAGGAGCCCAGACTGTCAAAATAGCCTTGGGAGGTGTCGGAGGGCCCGCAGGCCCTCTGACTGTGATCGTATCTGACGGCTTTGCCGGCGGGGCGGGGCGTTTCCGGCTCTGCCCTTACACGGAGGAACGGCCGTCAGGGCTGCTTGCAGCCCTGACAGTGGCGGAGCGCAATCCCTCGAAAAAGTGCCAAAAGCACTTTTTCGACACGCTGCGATTCTGTCTCCTGTTGACAGGAGCCGCCCTTTTGCGCTACAATAGTTGCGTGTGCAACAACATTCTTCCATCTGAGAAAGGAAGTAGCAGAATGCATCCATTCATGCAGCAGATTTCCATCACCTACCGCTGCGCGATGCGCTTCCGTGAAAAGGAGCTGGCGGACACGGGGCTGGCAGGCTGTCAGACGCCGTACCTGACGGCGCTGTGCCGCCATCCCGGCATGACGCAGGAGGAGCTGGCGCAGGAGCTGAACGTGAACAAGTCCTCCGTGACGCGGCAGCTGTGTGTGCTGGAGGAAAAGGGCTATGTACGCCGGGAGGCTGACCCCTGCGACAGGCGCAGCCTGCTTGTGTATCCCACGGAACGGACGCAGGCGGTGATGAGCCGCATCTTCGCCTGCTACGGCGCGTGGAACGAATACCTGACGCAGGACTTCACCGAGGAAGAGAAGGCGTCGCTGTCGGCCCTGATGGGGCGCATCGCCGAGAAGGCTACCGCCTATGTGAAGGGAGGCGACAGCCCTTGCGCACCGTCGGACGCTATCTGATTCCCTATGTCTGGCGTATCTGCGGGCAGATGATCATCAAGATCAGCGCCACGGTGATGGAGCTGTTCCTGCCCGCGATGCTCTCGGTCATCATCGACACCTACGCGAAAAAACAGGATGCCTCCGGCGTATGGCTCATGGGCGCGGCGATGGTCGTCTGCGCGTTGCTGGCCTGGCTGGGCAACTGCATCGCCAACCGCATGGCCACCAACGTTTCCCGGGAGATCACGCGCTCGCTGCGCACCGACCTGTTCCGGCGCATCACGGCGCTGTCCGCCGCCCAGCAGGATCGCCTGACGGACGCGTCCCTCGTGTCCCGCCTGACCTCCGACACCTACAACGTCCACAACATGATCGACCGGATGCAGCGCCTGGGCGTTCGCGCGCCGATGCTGCTGATCGGCGGCATCATCGTTTCCGCCGTGACCGAGCCGGTGCTGACGCTGGTGCTGGTGGCGATGCTGCCGCTGCTGGGGGTGACGGTATGGTGGTCGTCCAGGAAGGGCGTGCCGCTGTTCACCCGCGTGCAGGAGGGACAGGACCGTCTGGTGCGCAAGGTGCAGGAAAACATGTCCGGCGCAAGGGTCATCCGCGCGCTGTCCCGCACGAAATGGGAGCAGGACGCCTTTGGCGAGGTCAATGCCGATCTGGCTGCCCGGCAGCGCAGGGCCGACCTGACCATGGCGGTGGTCAGCCCGGTGACCTCCTTCATCCTCAATGCCGCGCTGGCACTGGTGGTGCTGGTGGGCGCATGGCGCGTGTCCCTGGGGGTCACCGGCCCGGGCGTCATCATCTCCTTCCTTTCTTATGTGACGATCATTCTCAACGCGCTGCTGATGGTGACGCGCATCTTCGTCATGTACTCGAAGGGCTCCGCCAGCGCCCGGCGTCTGGAGGAGGTGCTGCGCCTGCCCGCCGACCTCGTGCAGAAGGACGCGGAGCCCACGGAGGAGGAAGCGCACATCGCCTTTGACCACGTGAGCTTTTCCTACAACAAGCATTTCGACAATGTGACCGATCTGGACTTCCGCGTGGCGCACGGGCAGACGCTGGGCGTGATCGGCCCGACGGGCAGCGGCAAATCGACGCTGCTTGCCCTGCTGATGCGCCAGTATGACGCGGACAGGGGCGAGATCCGCATCGGCGGACGGCCCATCGCCTCCCTTGCGCCGGAGGAGCTGCACAGCCGTCTGGGCGTGGTGTTCCAGTATGATTTCCTGATGGCCGATACCATCCGCGAGAACATCCGCTTCGGGCGCGACATCAGCGACGAAGCCATTTGCGACGCCATCCAAAGCGCCCAGGCCGGGTTCATCCTGCAAAAGGACGGCGGCCTGGAGCACGGGCTGAACGTCCGCGGACGCAACCTGTCCGGCGGTCAGCAGCAGCGCGTGCTCATCAGTCGCGCGCTGGCGGGCGATCCGCGCATCCTGCTGCTGGACGACTGCTCCTCGGCGCTGGATTTCCGCACGGATCGCGATCTGCACCGGGCGCTGCGCGAGCGCCACGGACAAGCCACGACGGTCATCGTGGCGCAGCGCGTCTCGGCGGTGATGGCGGCGGATCTGATCCTCGTGATGGACCGGGGACGCATCATCGGCAAGGGCACCCATGACGAGCTCATCCGGAGCTGCCCGATGTATCGGGAGCTGTGCCGGCTTCAGCTGGGAGGTGACGCGGCATGAACGGCGGACGCGGCGCAGGGCGCGGCCCTGCCTTTGCAAAGCCCAAGGAGAAAACCAGCGTCGTACTGCTGAAGATGTGGAGGTATCTGGCAAAGTACCGCTTCATCATCGTCTTTGCCGCTGCGCTCTCCGTCCTCGGCAACGCGCTGGGACTGGTTTCGCCCCGGCTTTCCGGCGCAGCCATCAACGCCGTCGCGCTGAAAACCGGCGTGGATTTCCCCGTGGTCATCCGCTATGTGATCCTGATGATCGTGCTGGCGGCGGTGTCCTCCGCCATCTCATGGGCACTGTCGGCGATCATGATCCGTCTCTCCCGCAATGTGGTGAGCAAAATGCGCAAGGATCTCTTCGATCACCTGACGACGCTGCCCATCTCCTTCTTCGACACCCATCAAACCGGCGATGTGATCTCCATCCTCTCCTATGACGTGGACACCGTGGGCGCGACGCTCTCCACCGACCTGACGCAGATCATCTCCTCGCTGGTGACCGTGGTCGGCTCCTTCGTCATGATGGTCTCCATCGCACCGCAGCTGCTGCTGGTGTTTGCGGTGACCATCCCCTGCTCCATCGCCGTCACCCGCTGGCGCGCGCGGATCGTCCGCCCGCTGTTCTCCAAACGCAGCCGGATGCTGGGCGCGATGAACGGCTATGTGGAGGAAACGGTCTCCGGGCTGAAAACCATCCGCGCCTATCATCAGGAGGAGGAGTTCAACGCGCGCTTCCGCACCCACAATGACAACGCCGTCCACGCCACCTGGCACGCCGATCACACCGCCGCCGTCACCGGCCCGACGGTGAACCTCATCAACAACCTGTCCCTGGCAGCGGTGAGCGTCTTTGGCGCGCTGGTGTACATGGCCGGACACATCGGGCTGGGCGATGTGTCGAGCTTCGTGCTGTACTCCCGCAAGTTCTCCGGGCCCATCAACGAGTTTGCGAACATCCTTGCGGAGATTCAGTCCTCATTGGCGGCGGCGGAGCGCGTGCTGGGCCTGCTGGCGCTCTCCCCGGAGGTCGCGGACGCTCCCGACGCAAGGCCCATCGACCATTGCAGCGGACAGATCGAGTTCCGCAATGTATCCTTCGGGTACGAGCCGGAGCACACCGTGCTGCATGACATCTCCTGCACCGTGCAGCCGGGCAGGGTCATGGCCATCGTGGGCGAAACAGGCTGCGGCAAGACGACGATGATCAACCTGCTCATGCGCTTCTACGATGTGACGGAAGGCGCGATCCTGCTGGACGGCGTGGATATCCGCCGGCTCCGCCGGGACGAATTGCGCCGCCAGTTCACCATGGTGCTGCAGGACACCTGGCTCTTTGACGGCACGGTGTTTGAGAACATCGCCTACGGTCGGGACGGCGTGACCCGCGAGGAGGTGGAGCGCGTCGCGAAGGCCGCGCACATCCACGACATGATCCAGTCCCTGCCCGATGGCTACGACACCGTCGTCACCGGCAGCGGCAACAGCATCTCCAAGGGGCAGAAGCAGCTGCTGACCATCGCCCGGGCGATGCTGATCGACTCCCCCATGCTCATCCTGGATGAGGCGACCAGCAACGTGGACACCCGGACGGAACGGCAGATCCAGGACGCCATGCTGCAGCTGATGCGCGGCCGCACCTGCTTCATCATCGCCCACAGGCTTTCCACCATCACCGGCGCGGACTGCATCCTTGTGATGGACAAGGGCCGCATCGTGGAATCCGGCACCCATCGGGAGCTGCTGGACAGGGGCGGTCTGTACCATGAGCTGTACCACGCGCAGTTCGACCGGGCGGATTGAAGCCGCAATCAGGTGCATATCCATATGGCAAATGAAGTCACGCAAGGAGGTACCCCAATGACCCATGAGGAAATGATGTCCCTGGACGATGCGACCCTGTTTCTGACCCTTGGCGGCACGCTGGACAGAAAATTCGCCAGGGAAAACGAGCTGCAGGGCGCGGAGATCGCCGTGTACACGCTCTGGCTGTTTGATCAGGAGGTGCAAAACGGCGGCCTGTGCCAGTTCCTTGGGAGCGAAACGGGCGAATTTGCGCCCATCGTGCCCTCCGCGCTGCTGACGGTGGACGCGGTGGAATACGAGGCGCTGCTGGCGCATTTCTGGGACGAAACGGACATGGATCCTGAGTCGCTCGACGGCTGCCGGATGGAAAAGCATCACGCCGCCTATGGGGAGTTTGACGATCAGTATGCCGCGCTGCAGGAGAAGCAGCCGTTGCGCGCGCTGGTTGCCGCCTACATCCGGGACAACGCGGGCGCATTTTGCGCCTGATCCTTTGCCGCAGGCACGCAAAACGCGCTCGCCTGCGGCTTTTCTCAGGGCATCCACAATCATATATGAACACAAACATGAATGCACCGAAGGGGTGGAGGGGGCGATCGGAAAGCCCCCTCCTCGCTTCCGCAGAAGCGAAACGCCCCCTCCGGGAAAAGAACTGCACCTGCGGCAGGACGCATCACTCAAAGCGGCAAACAAACAAGTATGCAGCCGAAGGGGTGGAGGGGGCGAACGGAAAGCCCCCTCCTCGCTTCCGCAGAAGCGAAACGCTCCCTCCGGGGAAAAGAACTGCACCTGCGGCTTATCTCTTGACAAACGCTGGATTATCCTATATAGTATGAAACTGGTATGGTATGTCCATGCCTTGCTTTCGTATGCCCGTCCCGGCGGCCCATCCGCCGAGGTCAATATGGATACACAGGAGGAGTCACCCATGACAAAGGCGCTCATTTCCGTCACCGGTCAGGACACCACCGGCATCATCGCAGCCGTCGCCACCAAGCTGTCCGACCTGAACATCAATATCCTTGAAATCTCCCAGACCATCCTTTCCGGCTGCTTCACGATGATGATGGTGGTCGATCTGGACGGCGCGTGCATGGAGTACGCCGCCATCGACGAGGCCTTCGATCCGATCCGGCGCGACAGGAACCTGCATATCCACATGCAGCGCATGGATATCTTTGACGCGATGCATCGCATCTGATGTGAAGGAGGAGAATAAGCATGATCGAGACAGGCGAAATCCTTCAGACGATGCAGATGATTCAGGAGCAGAACTTCGATATCCGCACCATCACGCTGGGCATCAACCTGCTGGACTGCTCCCATCCCGTTGCCGAGGCCTGCGCCGCCCGGGTCTATGACAAGATCTGCATGACCGCGAAGGATCTGGTCAGGACGGGCGAAGCCATCGAGCGCGAGCTGGGCATCCCGATCGTCAACAAGCGCATCTCCGTCACGCCCGTCAGCCTCATCTGTCAGGGCGACCCGCGCCCGATTGCCCGGGCGCTGGACAAGGCCGCGAAGGAGATGGGCGTGAACTTTCTGGGCGGCTACAGCGCCCTGATGCAAAAGGGCGCGACCCGGGCCGACGAGCGTCTGGTGGCCTCCATCCCCGAGGTGCTTTCGACCACCGAGCGGCTGTGCGCCTCCGTCAACGTGGGCAGCACCCGCGCGGGCATCAACATGAACGCCGTGCGGCAGATGGGGCAGATCATCAGGCAGACCGCCGAGCTGACCGCCGACAACGACAGCCTGGGCTGCGCGAAGCTGGTGGTGTTCTGCAACGCCGTGGAGGACAACCCCTTCATGGCGGGCGCGTTCTGCGGCGTCGGCGAACCGGAATGCGCCATCAATGTGGGCGTTTCCGGCCCCGGTGTGGTCAAGACCGCGCTGGAGAAGGTCAAGGGGCAGCCCTTCGACGTGGTGGCGGAAACCATCAAGCGCACCGCCTTCAAGATCACCC
>JBJEUF010000057.1:0-17129 GCA_051883695.1 Aristaeellaceae bacterium | reverse complement strand
CCTCAGACCATCAACAAACCCATGGGTGGCGTCGGAGGGCCCGCAGGCCCTTCGACTTTAGATCGAAAATCGGCGACATGCGCGGCGATTTTCGCGCGATTTCGTCAGAAATCGCCTCCTTACACGAACGAACGGCCGGGAGAACGGCTTGCCGTTCGACCAGTGAGTGAGTGCGAAACCTCGACAAAGTGCCGAAGGCACTTTGTCGATGCCCTGTGACTCCCCGGAGGCGCGACGGCCTCCGGGGAGCCTTTATGCCCTGATGGGCATCATGGGTGCGTTCATTGCACTGTAACATCCACGGTTTGCTGCTTCTTCCCTGCTCTGAGCGCCACGCACAGCATCACACAGGATGCAGCGCCCAGCGTAAAGAAGGCGATCTGCATCACATTCAGGGTCATCTGCCACCAGGGCGTGACCGGGACGATCTCGCTGGCGGCGGAAAGACCGTTCATGGCGGCGCTGTCGTTGGCAATCACATACAGATAGCGGTGGACGGCTTCGCGCACGGCATTGCGGAAGGTCACGCTGTCCGCGTAGGCATCGAACTGACTCTGCGCTCCGGTGGGATCCAGGAACAGATCGGTGCCCTGCGCAATGGCGTCATAGGACATGTAGGCGTTCTGACCCAGTGCCATGTCGGTCAGCACCACACCGTCAAAGCCCATTTCGCCGCGCAGGATGTCCTCCATCAGCGCGCTGCTGGCACTCGTCCAGACGCAGCCCGCCCGGTTGAAGGAGCTCATCACACCATGAGCGTTGCCCCTGGAGGGCGCAACGGCGTATTCAAAGGGCAGCAAATAAAGCTCGCGGGCGCTCTGCTCGTTCAGCCAGATGCCGATGCCGATGCGGCTGTCCTCCTGATCGTTGAAGGCGTAGTGCTTCACGTAGGGGATCACGCCCTGCTCCTGCACGCCCTTGATTTCAGCGGCCACAGCCACGCCGGACAGATAGGGATCCTCGGAGAAATACTCATGGGCACGGCCGCCAAAGGGCGTGCGGTGGAGGTTTACGCCGGGCAGGTACATGCCCGTCACGCCGGCGTTGCGCGCATCCTCCCCCAGCGCGCAGCCAACCTTTTCGATGATTGCCGGATTGAAGGAGGCTGCCCAGATTCCCTCGCTGCAGAAGGAGACGTCCTCCGCGCTGTCCACAACGCCGGTGGGGCCGTCCTGTGCCTTGATTTCGGGCAGAGACACGGAGGTGACGCCCTTGCTGCCGTAGCCGGCCAGCATGACCAGATTGCGCTGCTCCTCCCAGGTCATCTGATCCAGCAGATCCTCCCAGGTTTGCACATCGTAGCTCTCGCCGCGCAGCATGATGAGGCTCAGCCCGTTGGCAGCGCCATAGGTGGGCATCTCCGCGCCGGACGCCTCGATGATCGCCTTCATGGACTGGAGGTCCGCAGCCATCTGCTCCGTCACGGTCAGCTCGATCGCCGCCCTGGGGAAGGTGCCCTCCCAGTCGCTGCGGCTCACATAGGTCACGGCATTGCCGCCGCGGCCCTCATATTTGTTGATGTCGGCAAAGTCCAGACGGTTGGTGATCGCACTGCCCGTTTCGGCAGACACGGCGTAGGTCGTCACATCCAGCGTGATGTCCTGCCCGATCTGCACGGCAAAGTCGGCGTTGCCCTCGGCATCCATGCCGTCCGCCGGGGTCCTGCCCTTGCGCGCGAGGATGTTGTTCAGCGCGTCATGGGCGGAGGTTCCGATGGCCAGATAGTAGTCACCGGCTTCCAGGATGTAGGTCTGATAGCCGTTGGCGTCATAGGTCTTGAGTTGCTCCCTGTCCACGACAATCGTCAGGGTCTGGCTTTCGCCGGGCTCAAGGGAACGGGTCTTGGCAAAGCCGCAAAGCTCAACAGAGGCCTTTTCAACGCCCGTGGCGATGTCATAATCGGTGTAGGGCTTTTGCAGGTAGACCTGCACGACCTCCTTACCGGCTGCATCGCCCGTGTTGGTGACGGTCACGGTGACCTCGTAGCCGGCTTCGTTTTCCTGTACCGCATAGCCGCTGAAGGCAAAGGCGGTGTAGCTCAGGCCGTAGCCAAAGGGACGGGATACGGTGGCGCTGTAGTCGTAGCCGCCCGCGCCCGCACGGCCCAGCACCACGTCCTCATAGCGGGTTTCATAGTAACGGTAGCCCACATAGATACCCTCCACATACACCCCGTAGCGGCTCTGGGCATCGGAGGTCAGCAGCTCACTGTTCCGGTACTTTGCGGAGAAGGTACCCGCCGTGTTTTGAAGCACCCAGGAGGCCGTTGCGGGTGCGGAGAAGTTGTCCTTCACATAGGTGTCGGGCAGCTTGCCGGAGGGATTGACCTCGCCCACCAGCGCCCTGGCAACGGCGGTGATGCCGCCCATGCCCGTGTTGCCGACCCACAGGCAGGCGTCCACGTCCACCGTGCAGGCGCTGCCGTTCACCTCCACCGTCCAGTCATCCTCCAGGAAGGCAGTTTCAAAAACCAGCGCCGTGTTGATGAGCACCACGATGCTGTCCAGCTCCCCGGCCTTCTTCATTCGGGTCAGCTCGGCAAGAATCTCGATTTCCTCGTTCGTCAGGGACAGGTAGCTGCCGTCATAGCCGTCGCTTTTGGCGGTGGACACGTCCGCGCCCTCGCCGCCCAGACGGCCCACGACCACCACCGCCGTGCCGCCGGTCTCGCAGATGGAGCTCTTGGCTGCGTCGGAGTAATCCGCCCAGGGCAGCGCGTTCACCTTGTAAACCGGATCACCCTTGCGGCTGTAGCTGATGGCCTGCTGCGAGGGATTGGCCGCGTAGAAATCCCACAGGGTCGTGTTGACTCTCAGACCGGCGTTCGTCAGCGCCGTTTTCAGGTCGATGTACTTGCTTGCGTCAATCGCGCCGGAGCCGGAGGAGCCGTAGCTGAAGCTGTACGCCGTCTGCAGCACGGTGCTGACGCTGTCGCCGCTGTCAAGGGGCAGCGCATGGTCCCTGTTCTTCAGCAGCACCATGCCCTCGGCTTCCACCTCCTCGCTGACAGCCTTGCCGAAGGCTGTCACAGCCTCCGTGCCCTGATGCTCCGCATCAAAGTAGGTGGTGTCCTCCTGGGGGTCATCGCTTCTGACCACCCTGTAGGAGCTGGTTTTCAGCGCGTAGTTCAGCGCCGGGGCATAAGCCGCTGCCACCTGACCGACCATGGTGACCACAATCGCCAGCGTCAGGAAGGTGACCGCCAGCGCGCGCCATGTCCTTTTCTTCAGACCTTTCATGGCTCAAGCCTCCTTTCCGTCCGGGGTGATGTGCCATCCCAGCTCCTGCTTCTGCAGGATGGCCGAGGAGAGGGTGCAAACCCAGGACAGCAGCCCGAAAGCCGTCGTCAGGAGGAAGCCCGGGCTGAACTGGTTGCCGTCGATCCCCACCATCACGTTGGACATGTAGGAAGCATTGTAGAACAGGTACTCCAGCCAGGCCCAAAGGCTGATGAGATACAGGGCGTATTTGGCATTCTTGATCTCAAAGAACGCCAGCAGCAGACACAGCGCGCCGCACACGCTCTCCATCACGATCACCTTCGTGGACAGCGTCGGGGTGAAGGTGTTCACCCCGGTCAGCCTGTAGGCGGTCAGCATGGCGATGGCAAAGGCTGCCGCCAGCAGCATCAAAACAAATGTGATGTTTCTCCTGTGCCGGATCATTCTCCCGATCCGACCGATGGTCGTATGCATCAGGTCATCCTCCTCTGGTTGATCCGGCTGCAGGCGCTGTGCCGGATCAGTTCGTGTATGCGGGATTGTAGGTGATGGGCGTGATGGTGCCACAGGTGTAGAGGATCAGGCAATCCACCAGGGGAGCCGCCGCCTTCATCGTGCCGCCTACGCCCTTGATATCGTTGTTGACCAGCAGCTCCACGGTGTTGAAGCCCTTCTTGACGGACACGTTCTCCACCACCACATAGTCCTGGAAGTCCTTCACACGGCTGCTGAATTCGCTGTAGGATTCGATGGATAGCGGGAAGTCGAATGCCTGCTCATAGGCCTCGGCGTCCTCATCGTAGTTGATGCCGACGATCAGCTGATCGCCCTTGACGTCGATGCTGTTGTACTGGGCGGACAGGCGCAGCACGATGGTCAGATCGTCAATGTCCTCCTCCGCCTCGAACTCGAAGCTCACATACGCACCGTTGTAGTACAGCCAGCTGACGTAGTAGCCGTTGGAGGCCGTCTTGCTGTCCGTGTCGTCGCCGGTAATCATGCCCGTGCCGGTGGTGGAGCCGGAGTAGCCGCTGCCGTACTTGTTGTCCAGATTCGTCCATTCCGCTTCCAGCACGTAGGTGTTCTTTGCCGCCTCAGCGGGGGCCTCGGTTGCGACGGCATCTTCCGCCAGCGCACCGCCCAGGCTCAGTCCCAGGGCGCACAGCAGCGCCAGAGGTTTCCTCATATTCATGTGTGATCCGCCTTTCCGTGTTGATGGGGAGCCCCGCACCATGGGGCAATGCCGTGCATGGTGCGGGGCCGTGTCACCCGGTATGAACCCGGGTGACGAGTCATGGATTACTTGCCCCAGGCAACGGAGATCTGTCCGTCCGCGACGGTCCAGGTGCCGTTCTCGTTTGCGCCCGCAATGGGGCCGCCCGCGCCGACAACCAGGTTCGCCACGCCGTCAGCCTTCAGGTGCAGGGTCATTTCGACGCTGAAGGGCGCGTTGGGATCGCCCATGGCCAGGGAGTAGGTGTACTGGTCGCCCTCCTGCGCTTCCGCCTTGCTGGCCGTGGTTTTGAAGAGCTGATGCTCGCCGATGGACCAGGAGAAGGACTCGGCGCCCTCGGCAAAGGTCACGTCCTCGGGCACAACCTCGAAGCCGGCCATACCGCCGCCGGGCATACCGCCACCCATGCCGCCGCTGCTGGACACTTCAATTTCCTTGTTCTCCTCCAGCTCGTCGTTCATGTCGGGGGTGGGCACGCCGTCCTCGTTCACCAGCAGCTTGTAGGTCCAGGTCAGATAGCGGTTGAAGGGCTGCTTGTCATCGTTGACCAGATCAGAGCAGACCCAGCCGTCGATCAGCACATGCACGGTGATCTTGTACTCGCCGTTCTCGGTGGGCACGCCGGACAGGGTCGCGGTGGCCGCGTCGAAGGTCATGCCGGCTGGCAGGTCGCCCTCGATGGTGTACTCGGCGGTGTACAGGGGCGTCTTGACGCCGTTCTCATCCACGGTGTAGGTGCTCCTGGCCTCGCCGGAGAGGTCAAAGACCAGCTGCGCCTCAGCGCCCTTGACGAAGGTACGCTCCTCAGCGGTGAACTCGGGCAGCCGGGTCAGGGAGTGACCGTTCAGGTTGGTCAGCGCATTGGACTCGATGTAGAGGATGCGTGCCGCCAGCATACGCAGATAGTACCACTGGCTGTAGCTCTCGATCTCCTCGCCGCGGTAGCCGCCCTTGACGTTCTCGTCCGCCACGGAGCCGCGGTCGTTGTACATCACGGTGGTGGTGGCAAAGTTGTCGCCGTAGAAGTCATACTCGGTATCCCACGCGCCGGTGTAGGCGTAGAACTTGCCACTCTCCGCGTCGTAGCGGCCGGAGATGGCGGGGATGCGCCCGTTCAGAGGCAGCGGCACGACGAAGGAGCGCATCATGCTGGCCATGGTGGTGCAGCGGGAGAAGCCGGAGTAGCCGTCTGTGATGAAGAAGCCATCCCAGCCCCACTGGTCAACCACCATGCCCTCCATCATGCGGTTGTTGGAGGAGGTGGGCACGCCGCAGAAGCGGGCAAAGCCGGTCATGGAGGAGGAGGAACCGCCCTCCTGCATGCACATCTGGAAAACCTTGAAGTAGATCTGACGGGCCGCCTGCTCGGACACCCAGACCATGTTTTCCATGCCGTCGCGGCAGGTTTCCTGATCGTTCAGGGCAAAGTGCTTGATGTAGCAGGTAACGCCCATGGCTTCCATGCCGCCGGTCAGGCCGGCAGCCATGTAGCCGCCCACCAGACCGTCCTGGGACATGTACTCGTAGTTGCGGCCGGAGAAGGGGCTGCGGTGGGTATCCATTTCGGGGCCGCCCCAGGCGGACCAGCCGTTGTACAGGCTCAGGTTGCCGCGAACCTGACCGATCTCATAGGCCAGAGCCGTGTTCCAGGTGGCGGTGATGGTGGGCGCGTCCACCCACAGGAAGGTGTTGCCGTTGTCGTTGTAGCTGTCCTTCTGCTGGTTGGCTGCCTTGCCGATGTTGGGCAATCCGGTGGAGCGCCACATGTTGGTGTTCTTGCGGATGAGGGTCGTCATTTCCTCGACGGTGAGCTGGTTCATGAATTCGTTCCACGCATCGGTGAGGGTGCCGTCCTCGTCAAAGAGCGCCTTGCCGGACATGTCCGCCAGCACGATGGCGTAGGTGCCGGTTTCTTCGTCCACCACGCCGGTGCCCTGCGCCCAGCCCTCCGCGATGGCTTCATCGGCGGTGCGGTAGGTCTCGTCGCCCTCGATGTCCGCGGCGGAGAACTGGTTCCAGTAGTCCAGATGCGCCACATAGCTCTCGGAGAAGACCAGGTCGCCCTCGGCCGGCGTCTCGGGGAAGTAGGTCAGGAAGGTGTCACGGGTCAGGAGAACCTCCTTGCTCGTGCCATCCGCCATCTGATTCGCGGTGCGCAGGGAGTTGAAGATCTGGTAGTGATCCTCGTCGGTATCGGTCGCCCAGACATTGCCGTTCACGTTCTCATTGTCCTCATAGGACTCGGAGAAGATGGCCTCGCTGTTCTTGCCGCTGAAATCATCCAGCACCAGACGGGCCGCACCATAGGAGCCGGTCTCGCCGGTCTGAGCCAGGGTGAAGCGTACCTCGGCGTATTCGTCGGTGGTGTCGCTCAGGTCGGTGGCCATGTCGTAGTGGGAGGTGTTCATCGCGCGGATGATCCACTCGCCGGTTTCCATGGTGTAGCCGGTCACGCCCTCGGCATACACATCAGCGTAATCGAAGGGAGCCATATCCTGCACGTTGACGCTGACCAGAACGGTCTCACTCTCGCCGGGCTGGATGATGCCGGACTTGCTAAAGCCTGCCAGCGTCACAAAGGACTTCTGCAGCCTGGCGGTCTCGCTGTCATAGGGAGCGGTGACGTAGATTTCCACGACTTCCTTGCCGGCTCTGTCGCCGGTGTTGGTGACGGTCACGGGAATGACCAGGGTCTTGACCCTGGCGGGCTTGCCGTCGGCGGAGGAGAGGTTCTCCGCCGTCATATCGGTGGCGAAGCGGAAGCCCTCGACCAGGGTATCATCGGCGGATTCCAGCGCGCCGCCGTAAGCGGTGATCGCGTCCGCGTCGATGTTCAGGCTGAAGGTGGTGTAGCTCAGGCCGGAACCGAAGGCGAAGGTCACGTTCTTCTTCCACCATGCATTGGCGGCGTTGGCGGCCTTCTCCGCCACGGTTTCGCCGGGTGCATCCGCACGGGATACGGTGTGGATCACGCCGTTGCCCTGATACTGAACGGTTTCATGCTCCAGCAGTGCCTCGTACAGGGTGGCGTACAGGGTCTCCCAGTAGGCGTAGCCGAGGTAGATATCCTCCTCGTAGTCGGTGCCGTAGTAGCCGTTCTGGTTGTGGGAGCCGTAGGTGATGGGGGTTTCGCCGCGCTCGAGGTAATC
This sequence comes from Aristaeellaceae bacterium, assembly GCA_051883695.1. Lineage (GTDB taxonomy): Bacteria > Bacillota > Clostridia > Christensenellales > Aristaeellaceae > UBA11524. The sequence continues at coordinate 9,525 of JBJEUF010000057.1, read as the reverse complement.
GTCATAGTTGCCGTTGCCGTTGTAGGCGGTCACGCTCGTGCCGTATTCACCGACATAGTAGATGTTCTGGCTGCCGGTCTGCGCGTTCCAGGCGTAGTTGTTCCAGGTTGGATCAGCGGTGAAATCGGTGTTCCACTCATCCACCAGACGGCCGGAGGGATTCACCAGACCCGCCAAAATCCTGCCCACCGCGAAGTGACCGTTTTCGCCGCCGCGGCCCATCAGCAGGATGCCGTTGACGCGCGCATCCTCGCGCAGGTCATAGCACTCCATGGCGTTGGAGGTATTCAGCACCACGATGACCTTCTCGCAGTTCGCCGCCACATAGTCAATCAGCGCTTCCTCCGCGTCGGTCAGCTGCAGGTAATGCTTGTACTCGGTGCCGTTCTCATCGTAGTTGGCGCTGGTGCCGGCTACCTGATAGGAAGCGGAGGAGCCCATGGGGCCGCCGCCGCGTCCGCTGGACTGGGCCGTCGCCACCACTTCGCCGGTGTACAGCGCGTCATGCTCGTACCTGGAGGGCTGCTCGCCGTACATGCCGTCGTTGATTTCGGGGGTAACCATGTCCAGATCCGCGCCCTCGCCGCCGTAGCGGGCCAGCACGATCACGCCGACCTCGCTGTATGCCGCGACGGAAGCTGCCGCCTCATCGGAGAAGGCGAGGGTCTCCTTGCCGCAGTCGCTGCTGGAGAAGCCCTTGGCGGCATAGAAGTCTGCCATAGTCGGGTTCACATCGAAGCCCGCAGCGGTCAGGCCGTCATAGATGGGGCCGCGGTCGCTGACGGAGAAGTCCGTATGCTGCTTGTAGGCGCTGTTGCTGGTCGGGCCCGCCACGGTGGTGGAGGACGCGATACCGAACACGCTGACCTTCTCCGTGCCGCTCAGGGGCAGCGTGCCGTCGTTCTTGAGCAGCACCTGGCCTTCCTCGGCTGTCTGCAGATTCACCTCGCCGACGTGCTCCAGCAGCTCGGCGTAGCTGTCAAAACGGGAGTAGTATTTACCCTCCGCCTCCAGAACGGCGGCGGATGCGGGGCTGACAACGCTCAGGCACATCATCAGTGCCAGAACCGCTGCCGTGAAGGACCTTCGGAGTTGCTTTCCGGAATGGGTATTCATGGATGACCTTCCTTTCCTTGTTTCACAGAGTCTGTCCGAAACAGCCCACAGCCTGCCTTCTGCCCTCCCTCTTTTGTGGTTTCTGGCCGTTTTCGGACATGTCTTTACCAGGATTGTACGGGAGGAACCGTTGGCGGGCAATAGAAAACGGACAAACAGCGCTTTGCAGGGACAAGAGCAACAGAGGCGGAATGAACGGCCTTCCTTCCGGCACGAGCGGAGGAAAAAGCGTTGCCCGAAGGTGTACCAAAGGTCCGATTCCGACGTTTGTGTGGCGACGGAAGCCGACAGGTGTATGCGCATGAGCGGGTGTGCGGAGGTCGCTCAACCACATGGCCCGAACATGTCCGCACCTTCTTTCTTGACAGGAGCTGTACAGATCGATATAATACAGACAGAAGTATACACGAACTGATAGAATGCGAACGCAGCAGCCATTTCACAACGTACTTATTCTTTGGAAAGGAATACAGCTATGCGATACATCGCACACAAGGCGGAGGACGGGAGAACCCAGTCCGTACAGGAGCATCTGGAAGGAACGGCAAAGCTCGCCGCAGGCTTCGGCAGCGCCTTTGGCGCACAGGAGCACGCATACCGCACAGGATTGCTGCACGACATCGGCAAATACGCGCCCGATGTGCAGCGCCGTATGCAGGATCCCGAGCATGTCAGCAAGGTCAACCATACCTCCGCCGGCGCGCTGGAAGCCTGTCGGCTGCGGGATATTGCAGGCATGTTCGCCATCGCCGCGCACCATGGCGGACTGATGGACAGGGAAAAGCTGCTGGATGGAAAGCTCCAGCACAAGCCGCAGGATTACTCCGCTTTCCGGCAGGAAATCACACCGAAGGCAGGCAATCTCACACCGGAGTGGGCGGATCGTGATCCGCTGACGGGCAGCTTCTACGCGCGGATGCTCTATTCATGTCTGGTGGATGCGGACTTTCTGGACACCGAGGCCTTTATGAACCGGCAGCCGGTCAGAGCAACCACCGGCGAGCCGATGCCTGTACTCCTGGCGCGTCTGCAGGCGTATGTGCAGGGGTGGTATCCGCCGGCAAAGCCCATCAATGTCCAGCGCTGCGCCATTCTGGACGACTGCGCCGAGGCGGGGACAGGTGACCGGGGCCTGTATACCCTGACCGTTCCGACAGGCGGCGGCAAGACCGTGTCCTCCCTGATGTTTGCGCTCAGACATGCGGTGGAGCACGGCTGCAGCCGGGTGATCTATGTGATTCCCTACACCAGCATCATCGAGCAGAACGCCGCGAAGTTCGCGGAGATACTGGGCAGCGAGAACGTGCTGGAGCATCACAGCGGTGCGGCCTATGAGGAGGACGAGAAGAACAAGAAGGACGAGAAGGACGAGAAGGATGAGGAGCTGAACGCCGTCAACATGCGCAAGCGGCTGGCCACCGAAAACTGGGATGCGCCCGTGGTTGTGACCACAGCCGTGCAGTTCTTCGAGTCCCTGTTCGCCGCCAGAACCAGCAAGTGCCGCAAGCTCCACAGCATGGCAAACAGCGTCATCATCTTTGATGAGGCGCAGATGCTTCCGCTGGATTTCCTGCGCCCCTGCGTGTATGCCATTGCGGAGCTGGTGAAGCATTACCGCGTGACCGCCGTCCTCTGCACCGCCACGCAGCCCGCGCTCAATCACCTGATTGCCGAATACCTGCCGGGTATGCCCGTTCGGGAGATCATGCGCGACCGCGAGGCGCTCTACCGTTATTTCCGCCGCACAACCTACCGCATGGAGGGAACGCTGACGCAGGAGGCGCTGCTTTCCGGTTTGCTTTCCGGGAGTCAGGGGCTGTGCATCGTCAATTCCCGCAAGCTGGCACAGCAGCTCTATGACGCGCTGCCCTGCCGGAGCCGTTTTCACCTGTCCACCTGGATGACGCCGGCGGACCGGCGCAGGGTGATTGCCGGCATCCGCAGCCGCCTTGCGGAAGGGCTGCCCTGCCATGTGGTGTCCACCAGCCTGATCGAGGCCGGCGTCGATCTGGATTTCCCCGCCGTCTGGCGTCAGGAGGCCGGTCTGGACGCCATCCTGCAGGCCGGAGGCCGCTGTAACCGCGAAGGAAAGCGCCCCATGGAGGACAGCGTCGTGCATGTGTTCCGGCTGGAAGGGGATGCTGCGGTGAGCTTCCGCCAGCAGGTGGATGCCTTCCGGCTGGCAACGGAGGGCGGACGCGCCATGGATGCGCTGGACACGATTCATTTCTATTTTGAAGCGCTGTTGAAAACAAAGGGCGATGCCATCGACAAGAAGGAGATCATGAAGCGCTGCGAGGGCTATCAATACAGAACGGCTGCGGAAGCGTTCCGCCTCATTGACGATCAGGACACCGTTACGCTGTACCTGCCCACGGAGCAGAACACAGAGGAGCTGGAGGCTCTGCGCGGCGGATGGTACACCCGGGGGACGCTGCGGAAGCTCCAGCAGGACAGCATTACCCTGCGTTGCGGGGACGCTTCGATGCTGTTCAATGCCGGCCGGCTGGAGAAGACGCAGGATGGTTATGCGATTCTGTCTGATCCGTCCTGCTATGATCCCCAGCGGGGTCTGCTGCTGCGGAGCGATGCCGGGCTGGCGTTTATGGTCTGATGACAACAAAGGACAGGAAGCCTTGCGCGCTTCCTGTCCTCCGGTTGGCATACAGACCAACAACATGTTTCAACCCACGGACCCTCGTCCGACCTGACCATTATACCATACCCAGGCGGTAAAGCCAAGGGTGAATCCTCATAGTGTACGATGGTATTATTAATACAAACCAATAACATGAAGGTATTGACAAACCCGCGAACCTGTGTTATATTGTCTCTGTGATCACACGTTCCCGGTATCCAGCCGCAGCTTTGCGGCTCAACACAATACATCTCAACGCATTCAATAACGAAAGGAGGAATCAGACCTTGATTCGGATGGAAGTCTGGGGAGACTATGCGCTGTTTACACGGCCAGAGCTTAAGGTCGAGAGGGTCTCATTTGACTGCCCCACGCCCAGCGCGGCGCGTGGGATCATTGAAAGCGTATATTATCACCCCGGCTTGCGCTGGCACATTGATAGAATCTACATTCTGAACCCCATCCGGTTCACCAATGTACGGCGCAACGAGGTCAAGAGCAAGCTGCTTGCCAGCGCGGCACGCTCGGCCATGACGGGGACAAGCACCGCACCGCTGTATATCGCCACATCCAACGATATCCAGCAGCGGGCCGCCATGATGCTCAAGGATGTGCACTACGTCATCGAGGCCCATTTCGACATGACCGATCAGGCCGCCCCCGGGGATAATCCCGGAAAATTCCAGGACATCGTCAAGCGCAGGCTGCGGAAGGGCGCGTGCTACTCGATGCCCTATCTGGGCACGAGGGAATGCACCGCGCACTTCCGCCTGTGGGAGGGCGGCGAGATTCCGGCCATCCCTGAAACCCGTGATCTGGGCTTCATGCTTTACGACATGGATTACAGCGACCCGGACAACATCACGCCCATGTTCTTCCGGGCACAGATGACAAACGGAGTCATCGACCTGACGGATTGCGAGGTGTTCCGATGATTCTGCAGGCTTTGGTCGGCTATTACGATCAGCTGGCAAAACAGGGAAAGCTGGAACGCCCCGGCTGGCTGGATGTCAAGGTCTCCTATGCCCTCCGGCTGAATCAGGAGGGTCAGCTGATGGCGGTGATGGATGTGCGGGAGGAGACGGAACGGGGGAATAAGAAGGTTCTGACACCCAAGAGCATGACGCTCCCTGAACAAGCGAAGCGTACAGTTGCCATCATGCCCAACTTCCTGTGCGACAACGTCACCTACATGCTGGGCATCGACAGCAAGGGCAAGCCGGAACGCGCCATCCAGTGCTTTCAGGCCTGTGCCGCGCTGCATCAGAAGCTGCTGCATGATGCGGAAGCCCCTGCAGCCAAAGCCATCCTGGCGTTCTTCGAGCACTGGGAGCCGGAAAAGGCGGCGGAGCATCCGCTGATTGCACCCATGCTCAAGGAGCTGGCAGCGGCAAACCTTGTCTTCCGGCTGGACAACACCTATGCCCATGAGGTGCCGGTCATTCAGCAGGCATGGCAGAACCACTACGATGCGGCTCCGGAGGACAGCGCCCGCCAGCGCTGCCTGGTAAGTGGCGAGATGGCGGAGATTGCGCAGCTGCATCCCACCATCAAGGGCGTGCGGGAAGCACAGGCCATGGGGGCGTCGCTGGTGAGCTTCAACGCCCGTGCTTTCGAGTCCTACGGCCACGATGAGGAGCAGGGCCGCAACGCACCCGTCAGCAAGCAGGCCGCCTTCGCCTACGGCGCGGCGCTCAATCACCTGCTGGCCGACCGCGACCATACCCTGTTCTTCGGCGATACGACCATGGTTTTCTGGGCGGAAACGGCGGAGACCGTCTATGCGGACGCCTTCGCTGCCTTCATGGGCGCGAACGAGGTGCGCGACGATGCGCTGCAGTATGCCCTTGAACGGCTGAGCGAGGGGCAGGAGGCCACCTGGGAACGCTTCCCCATGCAGCCGGACAACCGCTTCTTCATTCTGGGGCTTGCGCCCAATGCGGCCCGGCTGTCGGTGCGCTTCTTCCTGCAGAGCAGCTTCGGGGATTTAGCCAGGCACCTGATTGCGCATCAGAAGCGCTTGGAGATTCAGCGCCCGTCCTATGTGAAATACGAATCCCTGTCCATCCAGGGGATGCTGCGGGAAACCGTGAACCCCAATGCCAGCAACAAGAACGCTTCTCCCCAGATGACCGGTGATGTGCTGCGGGCTATCATGACGGACACGCCCTACCCGGCAACGCTCTACCAGCAGACCCAGCTGCGCATCCGGGCGGAGCATGTCATCTCCTGGGGCAAGGCGTCCATCATCAAGGCATATCTCCTCAAGAACCTGTCGCAGGGCGGCATGAAAGAAATCATATCGGAGGTGGCACAAGTGAAGCTGAACGATCAAACAACCTATCTACCCTACATTCTGGGCCGTCTGTTCGCGGTGCTGGAGGACGTACAAAAAAAAGCCCTTCCCGAGATTTCCGTGACCATCCGCGACCGGTATTTCAATTCGGCCTGCTGCACACCGGCGATGGTTTTCCCCACGCTCATCCGGCTCAGCCAGGCGCATCTGAAAACACTGCGGAACAAGGATGAAAAGCTCTACTACTTTCTGAGCCGCATCATGCAGCGCCTAATGGGCATGATCGATCAGCCCTATCCCGCACGCTTGGACCTGACCGACCAGGGCATTTTCCAGCTTGGCTACTATCATCAAATCCAGAACATCTACACATCAAAGGAGGACAAGGACCATGAGTGAGCCCATCAAGAACCGCTATGATTTCGTTATCCTGTTCGATGTTGAAAACGGCAACCCCAACGGCGATCCCGATGCGGGCAACATGCCGCGCATTGATCCCGAAACCGGTCTGGGCATTGTGACGGACGTGTGCCTCAAGCGCAAGATCCGCAACTATGTGGAAATGGTCAAGGACGAGGAGCCCGGTGAGGACGCGCCGGAGGACGGCAAGGGCTATCAGATTTACATCAAGGACAACGTGCCGCTGAACCGCAGCGACGAGCGCGCCTACCGCTACTACGGCGTGACCGACGCGAAGAAGGCCAAGAAGGACGATCCCGATCTGGACAGGAAGATTCGCGATTTCATGTGCCGCAATTTCTACGACGTGCGTACCTTCGGCGCCGTGATGACCACCTTTGTCAAGGCTGCGCTGAACTGCGGCCAGGTGCGCGGCCCTGTGCAGCTGGGTTTTGCCCGCTCGATTGATCCCATCGTGCCGCAGGAGGTGACCATCACCCGCATCGCCATCACCACCGAGAGCGACGCAGAACGCAAGGGCACCGAAATGGGCCGGAAATACATTGTTCCCTACGGTCTGTACCGCGCGGAGGGCTTTGTGTCCGCCAACCTTGCCCGCAAGACCACCGGCTTTGACGAGGAAGATCTGGCGCTGCTGTGGAAGGCCATCATCAATATGTTTGAGGAGGATCGCAGCGCCGCACGGGGCAAGATGGCTGTTCGGGAGCTGATCGTGTTCAAGCATGACAGCGAGCTGGGTGAAGCGCCGGCCTACAAGCTGTTTGACACCGTGAAGGTCAGCCGCGTGAAGCCTGACGCGCCCCGGTGCTATGCGGACTATGCCGTGACCGTGGATGAAGCCGCGCTGCCGCAGGGTGTTACCTGCATCCGGATGATCTGACATGGACAGCGAAGCCCTTATGCTCTCAGGCTTGCAGCACTTTCTCTTTTGCCGCCGCCAGTGGGCGCTGATTCATCTGGAGCAGCAGTGGGCTGAAAACGAGCACACAGCGGACGGCGCCATTTTTCACACGCGCACCCACGATGAAAAGCAGACGGAGCTGCGCGGCGATGTGCTGACCGTTCGCGGACTGCGGGTGCAGTCCCGGCGGATGCATGTGACAGGCGTCTGCGATGTGGTGGAGTTTCACAGGGATGCCCATGGGGTTCCGCTGTCAGGCCGCGAGGGCCTCTGGCGCGTCTATCCGGTGGAATACAAGAAGGGTGCGCCCAAATCGCATCAAGCGGACGAAGCGCAGCTTTGCGCGCAGGCCATGTGTCTGGAGGAAATGCTGCTGTGCGAAATCCCGGAGGGCAGCCTGTACTACGGCGAAACCAGACGGCGCACCCGCGTGACCTTCACGCCGGAGCTCCGGGCGCTGGTGGAAGCCTCCTTTGAGGAGATGCACACGCTGCTTGACCGCGGCTATACGCCGCAGGTACGCGCCCATCGCGGCTGTTCAGCCTGCTCGCTGCGGGAGCTCTGCCTCCCGCGTACCCAGGGAACCGCCAACGTGGGCGAATACCTGCGCGCGCATCTCCGGGAGAAGGAGGACTTGCTGTGAGAAAGCTGCTGAACACGCTGTTTGTCACCTCCGAGGATGCCTATCTGTCGCTGGAAAACGAGAACGTGGTCATCCATTGCGGCGAGGAGCGAAAGGGACAGTATCCACTGCTGATTCTGGAGAGCATTGTCAGCTTCTCCTACAAGGGTGCCAGTCCGGCGCTGATGGGCGCCTGCGCTGACCGTGGCGTGAATCTCTGCTTCCTGACGCCCAACGGCCGTTTTCTGGCCCGCATCTGCGGCTGGGAGCGCGGTAACGTGCTGCTCCGCCGAACGCAGTACCGCATGGCGGACAGCGCCGCCGACAGCTGCCGGATCGCCCGCTGCTGCATCTTCGGCAAGGTCTACAACAGCCGCTGGGTCATCGAGCGTACCTTGCGCGACCATGCGCTGCGTGTAGATGCGCCACGATTGAAGGACGTCAGCCAGCGTCTGTCCGATTCGCTGGAAGCAATCCTGCAGCAAGTGGAGCCGGACAGCCTGCGCGGACTTGAAGGCATGACCTCCGCCGCTTACTTCGGCGTATTTGACGAAATGATCCTCAATCAGAAGGAATCCTTCCACTTTGAGGATCGCAACCGCCGTCCGCCTGTCGACCGCGTGAACGCGCTGCTTTCCTTTGTCTATACGCTGCTATCCCACGATTGCGCATCGGCGCTTGAGGCTGTCGGGCTGGATGCCTATGTGGGCTTTCTGCACCGGGATCGGCCGGGGCGGGAATCGCTGGCTCTTGATCTGATGGAAGAGCTGCGCCCGGCCATCGCGGATCGGTTTGTCCTGACGCTCATCAACACCCGCGCCATTCGCCGGGAGCATTTCAAGCGTTACGAAAACGGCGCTGTGCTGCTGAACGATGAAGGCCGCAAGCAGGTACTGACCGCATGGCAAGCCCGGAAGCGCGAAGAAATCACCCATCCGTTCCTGAAGGAGAAACTGTACTGGGGTCTTGTTCCCTATGTACAGGCGCTGCTGCTGGCCCGGTGCCTGCGCGGCGATTTGGACCAATATCCGCCCTTTTTATGGAAGTGACAGGATGCTGATACTGATCACCTACGATGTCAACACCACAGGCAGCAGCGGCAAGCGCCGACTGCGGCAGGTGGCAAAGAAGTGCACAGCCCATGGGCACCGTGTACAGAACTCCGTCTTTGAGTGTCTGCTGGACGCCGCTCAATACAAGCAGCTGAAAGCCGAGCTGACCGCGCTGATCGACCAGGAGCATGACAGCCTGCGCTTCTACGAGCTGGGCAATCATTATCAGACAAAGGTCGAGCACATTGGCGCGAAGCCGGGCTACGACCCGGAAAGCGTCCTGATGCTGTAAATGGTGCGAAAGGGAAGCGCTCATGAAATGCGCAACCTTTCGCACCGGGCAAAGCGTTCAATTTCTGCTGTCCGCCGTCTGTACGGAGGATACGCAGGATAAGAATTTGTCGAAAACGCTGCATTTCTGAGTGGAAGTGTTGGTGTTTTTCGCAGTCGCACCCCGCTTGGGGTGCGTGGGTTGAAATC
>JBJEUF010000056.1:0-17398 GCA_051883695.1 Aristaeellaceae bacterium | reverse complement strand
TCCGCCAATCCGCAGGAGGGCATCAATGCGCTGGATGCCATGATCCTCACCTTCAATGCCATCGGTCTGCTGCGGCAGCAGCTTCCGCAGGATGTCAGGATTCACGGCATCATCACCAGGGGCGGAGACGCGCCAAACATCATCCCGGACTATACCGAAGCGAGGTTCTACATCCGGGCTGCGACGGTCGGACGCATGATGGACGTCTATCGCAGGATGGAGCGCATCGTGGAGGGCGCTGCGCTGCAGACCGGCTGCACAGGCCTGCTGGAAAAGACACAGCGGAATCTTGTTGAGAATATCATCCCGACGCCCTCCTTTGATGCCGTTTACCGGCGTGTTCTGGAATCGCTCGGGGAGACCGTTCCGCCGGACGACAACCGCTCGTTGGGCTCCTCCGATGTTGGCAATGTATCCCAGGTGATTCCGGTGATTCAGCCGATGATCGCGATCAGCGACTCGCCGGTCGCGGGCCACAGCATCGAAAAGGTAGCCGCGTGCCGCGCAGAGAAGGGGCTGCGGTCCATCGCCTTGGGAGCCAAGGCCCTGGCGCTGACCGCACTGGAGCTGATCCGGGATCCGGCGCTGCTGGAGACGATCAGGAACGATCACGCAGCAGCGCTTGCCGCTCAGGAGCAGGCATAAGGCTGACCAGGCACACGCCGGGCGTTTTCATGCTACTCAAGGATTTACGCACAGAAGTGCACCACAAAGAACGAAACGATCGCCAGAAGAATACGAATTCATCAATCATGTATCATTCGCACAGCGTCTTTTCCGCACTGGCTGCGCTGGGTGTACTTCCGGTACGCTCCGCGTCCCCCGGCTTTGCCAGCACGAAAAAACGCAGCGCGAATGATACTTTTTTATGTGGATTTGTTTGATTCCGTTTTCGCCTGAAGGCGCACAAGCACAGGGAAAACCGCCCGGAAGGCTGCCCCGTTCATTCTCTCGCCGTGTAATGGACATCCGGGGGGGCGCAAGGCGGGCGGGTGCTTTCGTTTGCCCCTGCACCCCTTTGGCCGCGTCCTTGTTGGTTTTCCGTCTTGAATGAGCCCACCCCGGTTCCGTCCCTCTTGCTATTTTCCGATGTCTGTGGTAAAATTGGATTACATACCAATTGAATGGAGGCATCACAATCGTATGCGACGCTACAGCAGTCAGGACGCCCGGCGGCGGGTGCTGGCGGCCTGTGCGCGGCTCTTTCTGGAGAAGGGCTATACGAATACCCACATGGCCGATATTCTCCGGGAGGCGGACATCTCCGCATCGTCGTTTCAGAACATCTTCCACACCAAGGACGGCGTGCTGACGGTGTTTGCGGACATCATGTTCAGCGGGCAGTTTGACGCGGCCCGGGCGCTGACCTTCGCCGCGCCCACACCGGCGCATGTCTACGCGGTGGAAACGGCCCTCCAGCTGGCGCTGACGGAGCTGAACGAGAGCCTGCGCGACATCTATGTGGAGGCATACACCTGCCCGGAAACGCTGGAGCTCATTCACCGGCGTACCGCGCAGGAGCTGCAAGTGGCCTTCGGCGCGTATCTGCCGGATGCCACGCCGGAGGATTTCTACGAAATGGAGGTGGGCACGGCGGGCATGATGCGCGCCTACATGCTTAGACGGTGCAGCGAGGAATTCCCGCTGGAGCGGAAGATCAGCCGCTTTCTGGAGATGAGCCTGAGCGTGTTCCATGTGCCGGAGGACGAACGGGTGCAGATCATCGCCCATGTGGCGACGCTGGACATGTGCGCGCAAGCCCGGCGCGTGATGGACGCGCTGTTTGAATCCCTGTCGATGCACTTTGAGCTGTAAACGAACAAAATGAAGGAGGACATGAACATGAAGAAATGGTTTGTTGGTCTGATGATGCTGCTGGTGCTGACGCTGATCTTACCTACCACAGCAATGGCTTCTCTCAGACTAAGGTGTTCCAGCTGCAACTTCACGCAGACTGTTTCTGCCGCAGACGGGTTTAAATATGTGAACGATAAAGCTCACAGGGAATACTTTATATGTCAGTACTGCGGAGCCCGTAATGCAATGGGGCTGTCATTTCACCACGAAACCCATGAAGCGACCTGCACGTCACCGGCCTACTGCGATCTGTGCAAGAGTAACTTCGGCGGCATTAACTCGGACAACCACGATTGGGGCGAGTGGATATACGAGAACGAAAACCAGCATTACCGTATTTGTGGCCTTAATGAGGTACACATCCAATATGCCGACCACCGCGGCTATGCAACCTGTATCGACAGTGCGCCGTGCCTGGACTGCGAACGTCCCTACAAGGATCCGGACAACCACCAAGGCGGGACTATCTGCGAGTATGAAAAAGTCTCTGACACCGAGCACAAGGTGACGGTCATCTGTGAGAGCTGCCATACATCAATCGACACATATGATGAGGCTCACAGTGAAAAAACCCCGGCGACCTGCACCTCCGGGGCGGTTTGTGAGTATTGCGGTGAGAATTACGGCGCCCCCGACCCGGACGCCCACGACCTCGAATCCCATGCTGCGCAGGCTCCCACCTGTTACAAGACCGGCTGGGATGCCTACGAAGCCTGCCGGCGCGAGGGTTGCACCTACACCACCTTCGCTGAGAAGGGCACGCTGGTGCATTGGTACGGCGAATGGACGCCCAACGCCGACGGCACGCATTCGGCGACCTGCCGCTACGGCTGCGGCTACCGCAGAACCGTGCCCTGCGCACCCTTCACCTATCAGCTGAACGGCGATCCGGTCGCGGAGTTCACCCTCTGCCCCGTGTGCGGCGAGGTGAACGACGGCACGCGCCTGACGATGGCTGAGGGCGCAAGGGCAGCCGCCCTGACCCGGACGCTTCCCGGCGGGGAGGTTGTCGTGCGCGTGGGCGTGCTGTCCGGCGGCGAAGCGGTGATGAGCGTGGCGTTCGAGAGCGCCGGTTGTCTGACCAAGCCCACCGGTCAGGTGAAGGTCAGCCTGCCTGCCGAATGGCTGGAGGGCTATGCGCTCCGCCTGCTTGCTGCAGACGGCACGGAAACGGAGCTGACCTTCGACGTGCACAAGGAGGAAGCCTCCTTCGTGCTGGACTTCACCGATTCGCCGTCCGCCGTGCGGGTGATTCGCCTTGTGCCGGCGGCATGAGGCGACCCCGCCGCCGGGGAGAGAACCATTCAATCAAAGCGAACAGGAGGACATGAACATGAAGAAATGGTGGATTACGCTGGCGGTGCTGGCGCTGCTGCTCATCCCCAGCGTGACGCTGGCGGAGAAAGAGTTTGATTTTTTCTGCTTCACATGCCATGCGGAACGTACCGGCATCGTGTCCGATACATATGAATACTCTGACTCGACTTATCACGTACAACGCATACAATGTACAGTATGCAAAAATGCCGGACAGGTCATCGGTTCACGCCACACCGAATCCATAGCTGCGACCTGCCAGTCGGCAGCTTATTGCGATGTTTGCAAGAGCAACTATGGCGCTCCGGCGGAGCACAACTGGGGTGCGTGGCAGCCAAATCTCCCGTGGCTGCCAAATCTCCCGTCAAATCTGCATTACCGCATCTGCCAGAACGCAGATTGCGGCACATCCGAATCCGAGCCGCATGAAGGCAACGCGAACTGCGTCACATCGGCGAAGTGCAGTAAATGCCAGGCAACCTACAGGGACACGACAAACCACGCAGGCCCCTTCACGTACACGTATGAAAAATATGACGAGTCCTTCCACAAAAGGATCGAAACCTGCACCGCCTGTGGGGAAAAGACAGGCAATCAAGCTACGACAAAGCACGAAGAAAACCAGGCGGATTGCATCTCTCCGGCGTATTGCAGTCTTTGCAAGAGTAACTACGGCGACCCCGACCCCAACAACCATGTGGGCGAAACCATGACCACTTATGTAAAAACCTCCGAAACCCAGCACACGGCAAAGATCACCTATACTGTCTGCGATCATACGGTCGACGGGGAATCCACAGACCATACGCAGACCGCCGCCGCCACCTGCACTGATGCGGCCTATTGCGCTGTGTGCAAGAGCAGCTACGGCGATCCCGACCCGGACGGCCACGTCGGCACGCCCACAACCACCTATGCAAAGACCTCCGAAACCCAGCATACGCCAACGACAACCTACAGCATCTGTAAGCATTCGGTCACGGGAACGCCCGAAGCCCACACGGAAACCACCGCCGCGACCTGCGTCAGCGGGGCCTATTGCGGAGATTGCGAGAGCAATTACGGCGACCCCGACCCGGATGCCCACGACCTCGAATCCCATGATGCGCAGGCTCCCACCTGTTACAAGACCGGCTGGGATGCCTACGAAGCCTGCCGGCGCGAGGGTTGCACCTACACCACCTTCGCTGAGAAGGGCACGCTGGTGCATTGGTACGGCGAATGGACGCCCAACGCCGACGGCACGCATTCGGCGACCTGCCGCTACGGCTGCGGCTACCGCAGAACCGTGCCCTGCGCACCCTTCACCTATCAGCTGAACGGCGATCCGGTCGCGGAGTTCACCCTCTGCCCCGTGTGCGGCGAGGTGAACGACGGCACGCGCCTGACGATGGCTGAGGGCGCAAGGGCAGCCGCCCTGACCCGGACGCTTCCCGGCGGGGAGGTTGTCGTGCGCGTGGGCGTGCTGTCCGGCGGCGAAGCGGTGATGAGCGTGGCGTTCGAGAGCGCCGGTTGTCTGACCAAGCCCACCGGTCAGGTGAAGGTCAGCCTGCCTGCCGAATGGCTGGAGGGCTATGCGCTCCGCCTGCTTGCCGCAGACGGCACGGAAACGGAGCTGACCTTCGACGTGCACAAGGAGGAAGCCACCTTCGTGCTGGACTTCACCGATTCGCCGTCCGCCGTGCGGGTGATTCGCCTGGTGCCGGTGGCGTAAACCCGTTCCATGCCCCGATCCTCGCTTCGGTTCGCCCGGAGGGAGGATCGGGGGAAGACTGTCAGGATTGAAGAAAGGACGATTCCTGTGAAGAAAAATGCAGCTGCCCTCGTGGTTCTCATCGTTGCCCTGGTCTGCCTCCTCAGCACGGCCTGCGCGGAAAACCGTTCCGTCAATCCGCATGCCGCTGCATGGCTGAACGGAGAGATGTCCGCAGCGCTGGATACCCTGACGCGCGTCGATGAAGCGGGCATGCTCTATGAGATGCACTGTGATTACGACTACTACGGCAATCCCGTATTCACCACGCTGCTGGAGAAATTCGGCGCATACGACGCGGGCTGCTCCGCGTTTGCCACCTGGAACGAAACGGGCGATAGCTTCCTGACGGCCAGAAACTACGATTACCGGCACAGGGATCCCGACGGTGCATATACCGGCCTGAATGTGGCGGTTCGCTGCGCCCCGGAGGGAAAATACAAATCCGTCGGCATTGCGGATGCCTGCTGGCTCAGCCTGGCGGGCGGCGCCTACTATGCCGGCGTGCTGGATGACGGCAGGACGGACACCTCGCTGGCTGTGCTGCTCCCGTATCTCTGCGTGGACGGTATCAACGAAAAGGGCGTGACCGTTTCCATCCTGAAGCTGGATGTCAGGGACGGCGAGACCGCCGTGGATCAGCAGGCGCCCGGCAAGGTCAGCGTTGCGCATTCGGTGCTGGCGCGCTACATCCTTGACAGCTGCGCCACGGTGGAGGAAGCGATTGCCCTGGCACAGGCGTACAATGTCAGGAATACCGGCGGCATGGATTTCCATATCTTCGTTACGGATGCCACGGGCGCTTCCGTCGTGCTGGAATGGCGGTATCAGCAGCTGACCGTCACCGATACCAACGCCGTGACGAACTTCTATGTGGGCTATGACGACGCCGAGGATCGCTATCAGGACGGCGTCTGCACGGAGAAGGCGATCACGCTGGGCAACACCGTGCGGGAATACCGTTATGGCTACGGCCACGGCTATCACCGCTTTGCCGGGATGGTCTGTGCGCTGGAGCGCTACATTGATTTCACCCGGGAGGATTATGTGACGCGGATGACGGAAGCGCAGGCTATGCGCATTCTCAGCGTCGCGGCGCAGGATCCGGGCACGGAGGCGACCTCCATGACGCAGTACAGCGTGATCTACAACGCGCAGGACGCGAGTGCCACCGTATGGCTCCATCAGGACTACGCCACAGCCTACCGTCTGACGATGGATTGAGCACCGTCAAACGCCCGGCAACCTGCGTCCCGCTACGGAATACCTTCAGCAGACCTGTATTGATTTGATGCAGGCGGCATGAAAAGCCTTTTCAGATTCGTTCTTATCATTGACAGCATCTGGTTGCTCGATGTATACTCCATCCAAGAACGGCAATCAGGAAAGGGAGGTATGAATATGAGAAGGACGTTTCTGTGTGTTGTGGCGGCTTTGCTGGCTCTTTTGCTGACCGCGGGTGCGCTGGCGGATCGCATGTATGTGCTGCCCGACAGCGACAGGCGAAAGCTGACCTGGGAGGAGGTGGACTTGTGGGACTATGAATCCCTGGGCTATGCCTTCAACGAGATTTTTGCCCGCCATGGCTACAACTTCATCCCCGGCAAGAATTACGACAACTATTTCCGGACGATGCCCTGGTATACGCCCAACGCCGATCCTCGCAATGAGGTCGCCTGCTATCCGCAGCTGAGCGACATAGAATGGTACAATTACGAGCTCATCAAGGAGGTCCGCGCGGCGAAGAGGTACAATGATTACGGCTTATCCATCTGGGATTCGTTCTCAACGGGCTTCGATACCCTGCAGGGCTTTGAATATGTACGGCTGCGCGGCGACCAGAGCCTGCCGGTCTACTCTGCGCCGTCCACCTCTTCCTGGCGCGGCGCCAACGGCAAAGCAGCGGTCAGCACGAACGGCGCGATATACACTGCCGGCTGGGACGGAAACTGGCTGCTGGTGATGTACGAGACCAACAACGGCTCCGTCCGTGTGGGCTATATCAATGCCAATCAGGTGCGCGGCGGCGTGCCGGTGAATACGAGCCTGACCTTCGACTACAATCCGGCAACCGTTCGGACGGGCTGCTCTCTGACGGACGATCCGGCCCGGAGCAATACCGCCATCGTCAACCTCCGTGCCGGCAGCAGCGTGACCTATCTGACCAGCTTCTATAACCGGTACGCATGGGACTATGTGGAAACGACCGTCAACGGGCAGAGGGTGCGCGGCTTTATCCGCTCCGGCAACCTGGATATCTCCTATGGCGTCGATCCGCTGGAGAACTTTTCCTACGATGACAAATAAGTCCGCCGCGCATGGCGGCTGATCCGGCTGGAGACGCTGGGGAAGAAGCCATCCGCCGCTTCTCATCAAAATTTCATCGAAAAACCCCTGTCACCCTCTTGACAAAGCGGCGCGACAGGGGTATATTATCAACTGTGATTAGCACTCGCTTTGAGTGAGTGCTAACAACACCCCCGGGCGAAGCGCCACTCTTGCCGGCGCGCATACACCCGGGGCATGAACCGCAAGGAACAAGAGGTGACAGCGGGCATGGCAATGGATGAGCGGAAATTCCGCATCCTGCAGGCCATCATAGACGACTATATCCTGACTGCCGTGCCGGTAGGTTCGCGGACGATCTCAAAGAAGTACGACATGGGGCTTTCTTCGGCGACCATCCGCAACGAGATGAGCGATCTGGAGGAGCTGGGGTATCTCGATCAGCCGCACGTGTCGGCGGGCCGTGTCCCCTCGGCGAAGGCGTACCGGCTGTACGTCGATCAGCTGCTGAAGACCGGGAAGCTCCGGGGCGATAACGAGCAGATGATCCGGGAGCATTTCCTCGGGCGCACACGCCAGATGGAGGATGTGATCGACCACGCTGCGCAGGTGCTGTCCAATCTGACGAACTACACGGCTGTGGTGCTTCCGCCGTCCGGAACGCAGCCGCGCATCCGGAACATCCAGCTGGTTTCCGTGGCGGACAGCGCCGCGCTGGTGGTGATCGTGACGGACGCGGGCGTGGTCAGGGATTCGGTGATCCGCGTGAGCGAGGATCTGGATGCCGACGCGCTCTACAGCATCAGCCGCACGCTGACCCGGGAGCTTTCGGGGCGTACGCTGAGCGAAGCCGTGGAGCAGATGCCGCAGCTGATGCAGCGGATGAAGCTGCAGTCCGAGCTGTTGGAGGGCATCGGGCATGTGATGCACGAGCATGAGGACGACAGCTGCTCCCACATGGCCATCGGCGGCACATCGAACATGCTCAGCTACCCGGAGTATTCCGACATGGAGAAGGCGCGCTCCTTCCTGAGCCTGATGGAGACGCGGGACCGCCTCGCGGACATCATCAGCCAGAACGGGGAAATGGCCTTCACCGTGCGCATCGGCCCGGAAACGGGCGTGCCGGAGATGAAGGACTGCTCCATCGTGACCATGACCTACACCACGGGCAACGGTCAGCAGGGCACCATCGGTGTCATCGGCCCGACGCGCATGCAGTACAGCCGCGTGATCTCCATCATGAATACCATGGGCCGCCAGCTCTCGCAGATCTTCGGCACCTCGGAGGATGAGCCGCTGAAGCTCGAATAGCTGGATCAAAGGAAGCGACAATGTTTAAGAAGAAAGGCAGAAAGAGCCGGATGAACGAACAGGAACTGAACCAGCAGGAGTTGGACCAGCAGGAGCTGGACATAGCACAGGAACCGGAGGCTGCCGGGGAGAGCGAAGTGCCCGCCGGGGAAACCGAGGCGATTGACGTCGCCGAGCTGCAGGCTGCCGCAGCCAGGGCGGATGAGTACCTCGCCATGGCCCAGCGCACCCAGGCGGACTTCGACAACTTCCGCCGCCGCAACGAGTCCGTCCGCAAGGACGCCTATGCGGAGGGGCAGCGCATGGTCGTGACGGCCATGCTGGCGGTGCTGGATAACCTGGAACGCGCGCTGACCGCTCCTGCGGCGGAGGGCGACGCGCTCCGCACGGGTCTGGAAATGACCCACAAGCAGATGATCACCGCGCTGGAAAAGCTGGGCGTGACGGCGATCGCCCGCGTGGGAGAGAAGTTCGATCCCAACGTGGAGGACGCCGTGATGCAGGGAACCGCCGAGGAGGGCGAGCCCGGCACGGTCTGCGCCGTGTTCCAGAAGGGCTACCGGATGGGCGACACGCTGCTGCGCGCCGCGATGGTCAAAGTCGTGGCTGACTGACAAGGATTTCTGACGACTGAATATAAAGGAGAAATGAGCTATGAGCAAGATTATCGGTATTGACCTGGGTACCACCAACAGCTGCGTTGCCGTAATGGAGGGCGGTCAGCCCGTCGTCATCCCCAACGCGGAAGGCAACCGCACCACCCCCTCCATCGTGGGCTTCACCAAGGACGGCGAGCGTCTGGTGGGCCAGATCGCCAAGCGTCAGGCTGTGACCAACCCCAACCGTACCGTCATCTCCATCAAGCGTGAGATGGGCACCTCCCACACCGTCGAGATCGACGGCAAGAAGTACACGCCCCAGGATATCTCCGCCATGATCCTGACCAAGATGAAGGAGACCGCTGAGGCGTATCTGGGCGAAACCGTCACCCAGGCCGTCATCACCGTTCCCGCTTACTTCAATGACGCCCAGCGTCAGGCCACCAAGGACGCGGGCCGCATCGCCGGTCTGGAGGTGCTGCGCATCATCAACGAGCCGACCGCCGCATCCCTGGCCTATGGCCTTGAGAAGGACGGCAACCAGAAGATTCTGGTGTACGATCTGGGCGGCGGCACCTTCGACGTGTCCATCCTGGACATCGGCGACGGCGTGTTCGAGGTGCTGTCCACCAACGGCAACACCCGTCTGGGCGGCGACGATTTCGACGAGCGCCTGATCAACTACGTTGCCGACCAGTTCCAGCGCGAGAACGGCATCGACCTGCGCAAGGACCTGACCGCGGCCCAGCGCCTCAAGCAGGAGTGCGAGAAGGCCAAGATCGAGCTGAGCGGCACCACCACCGTCAACATCAACCTGCCCTTCATCACCGCCGACGCGACCGGCCCCAAGCATCTGGACATGACCATCACCCGCGCCAAGTTCGATGAGCTGACCGCCGATCTGGTGCAGGCGACCATCACCCCCATGGAGAAGGCACTCAAGGACGCCGGCCTGACCTACAACGATATCAGCAAGGTCATCCTCGTGGGCGGCTCCACCCGTATCCCCGCCGTGCAGGCCGCTGTGAAGCGCGTTACCGGCAAGGAACCCTTCAAGGGCATCAACCCCGATGAGTGCGTGGCGGTGGGCGCTGCCATCCAGGGCGGCGTTCTGGGCGGCGAGGTCAAGGACGTGCTGCTGCTGGACGTGACGCCCCTGTCCCTGGGCCTGGAGACCGAGGGCCACATCTTCACCCGCCTGATCGATCGCAACACCACCATCCCCACCAGCAAGTCCCAGGTGTTCTCCACCGCTGCTGACGGTCAGACCACCGTGGAGATCAACGTGCTGCAGGGAGAGCGCCAGATGGCTTACGACAACAAGTCCCTGGGCCGCTTCATGCTGGACGGCATCGCGCCCGCGCCCCGCGGCGTGCCGCAGATCGAGGTCACCTTCTCCATCGACGCCAACGGCATCGTGAACGTGTCCGCCAAGGACAAGGCCACCGGCCGCGAGCAGAAGATCACCATCACCGCTTCCTCCAACCTGACGGAGGAGGAGATCAACCAGCGCGTGAAGGAAGCCGAGATGTACGCCGAGCAGGACAAGAAGCGCAAGGAGGAGGTCGAGACCCTCAACCATGCCGACTCCATGATCTACGAGATGGAGAAGCAGCTGCGCGAGAACGGCGACAAGCTGTCCGACGAGGACAAGAACACCGTGCAGAGCGAGATCGACGCGTTCAAGAAGGTTCGCGAGGGCGGCAAGGCCGATGAGATCAAGCCCGCCATGGAAGCCATGACCCAGAAGGTCTACACCATCTTCGGCAAGCTGTACCAGCAGCAGGGCGCTCCGGACATGGGCGCGCAGCCTGACGCAGGCAGCTACCAGCAGCCCAATGCCGACGGCACCTACGAAGCCGACGGCGATATCCACTGATCGGTGTCATCAACCGGGAGTGCCGAAAAACGGCGCTCCCGGCGCAGGGCATCGACAAAGTGCCTTTGGCACTTTGTCGAGGTTTCGCACTCACTCACTGGTCGAACGGCAAGCCGTTCTCCCGGCCGTTCGTTCGTGTAAGGAGGCGATTTCTGACGAAATCGCGCGAAAATCGCCGCGCATGTCGCCGATTTTCGATCTAAAGTCGAAGGGCCTGCGGGCCCTCCGACGCCACCCATGGGTTTGTTGATAGTCTGAACCGGGAGTGCCGGAAAACGGCGCTCCCGGTGTTTCGAGGTTGATACTAATTCTCAATAAAAATGTTACATTCGCACAGCGCCTTTTCCGCTCTGGCTGCGCTTCGTTCCTCTCACCGTACTTCCAGTACGCCTCGCTTCACTCAGCTTTGCCAGAACGAAAAATTCGCTGGCTCGGTGCAACATTTTTAGTGAGAATTAGTATGAAAGGGAAGTCCCGCTGCAGCGGAGGAGGAATCCCACACGGGAAGGGAGCCTTTGGCTGAGCTTCCCTCCGGCAGATTTTCTACGAGGTGACTGATTTGGCCAATAAACGCGATTACTATGAGGTGCTTGGCATTGACAAGAATGCCACGGATGAGGAAATCAAGCGCGCCTACCGCCGCAGGGCGAAGGACTGCCATCCTGATCTGCACCCCAATGACAAGGAAGCGGAGGAACGCTTCAAGGAGCTGAACGAAGCCAACGAGGTGCTGTCCGATCCGGATAAGCGCGCGCGCTACGATCAGTTCGGCTTCAACGGCCCGGATATGGGCGGCATGGGCGGCAATCCCTTCGGTGGCATGGATTTCGGCGGCATGGGCGGCATGGGCGATATCCTCGACCAGCTGTTCAACGGCGGCATGGGCGGCATGAATGCCCAGGCCCGGCGCAACGCCCCCCGGCAGGGCGCGGACGTGCGCGCTGACATCCGATTGACCTTTGAGGAGGCCGCCAAGGGCTGCAGCAAGTCGCTGGAGTTCTTCCGCAGGGAGAACTGCACCACCTGCGGCGGCTCCGGTGCGAAGCCCGGCACGCAGCCCGTCACCTGTACGATGTGCAAGGGCACGGGCCAGATCCGCCAGTCCGGCGGCTGGATGACGACGGTTCGCACCTGCCCCGGCTGCGGCGGCACGGGCAAGACGATCAAGGACAAGTGCCCCGGCTGCGGCGGCAGCGGCAGCACCCGCGTCAAGCGCACGCTGAACCTGAAGGTTCCCGCGGGCGTGGATAACGGCATTGTGCTGACCAAGCGCGGCGAGGGCGAGCCCGGCGCGAACGGCGGCCCGAACGGCGATCTGCAGATTGTCATCACCGTGAAGCCCCACAAGCTGTTCAGGCGCGAGGGCAACAACATCCGCCTGGAGGTGCCGATCACCTTCACGCAGGCGGCGCTGGGTGCGGAGATGGATATCCCGACCCTCGACGGGACGGTGAAGTACACCATTCCCGAGGGTACGCAGACGGATACCGAGTTCCGCATTCGCGGTCAGGGCATCCCGCAGCTGGGCACGAGCAACAAGGGCGACCTGATCTTCCGCGTGCGCGTGGAGATTCCCAAGCGATTGACCGACAAGCAGCGTGAGCTGCTGCGCCAGTTTGACGAGCAGAGCAGCGAAAAGGACTATGAGAATCGCAAGGGGTTCTTCGATAAACTGAAGGATCTGTTCAACTGACAAACGGGGTTGCTGTACAATCCCGAACATAAGAAGCGAGCAGGAGCCCGGCAGGAGCAGGCGTCTGCTCGCTTTTTGCTGTATGAACCAATCTGCCCCCCTGTTTTCTGAAAATAATATCAAAAAAGGCTTGATTTCGACAGCTGTTTTGTGTACAATATCATCGTGTTTGCAGCTGAATGTTCGGGTTTTGTTGTTCCGGCTTTCAGATTGCACGATACATGTCGGCGTTTTCCATCCACCAATGAACCGAGGAGGACAATCACCATGAAAAAGTTCGTAGCCCTGCTGCTCGCACTGACTCTGTGCCTGTCTGCCTTTGTCTTCACCGCCTCTGCCGAGGTGTCCGATGTGAAGCTGGGCATCATCCTGCTGCACGACGAGAACTCCACCTACGACCTCAACTTCATCAACGGCGTGTACGACGCCATGGCCGCTCTGGGCCTGTCCGAGGATCAGGTCATCATGAAGCGCAACATTCCCGAATCCCAGGAATGCACCGAGGCTGCGCTGGATCTGGTTGACGAGGGCTGCACCATCGTTTTCGCCAACAGCTTCGGCCATGAGTCCTACCTGCTGGAGGCTGCCCGTCAGTATCCCGACGTGCAGTTCTGCCACGCTACCGGCACCATGGCACACACCGAGGGCGTGGAGAACTTCCACAATGCCTTCGCCGCCATCTATGAGGGCCGTTATCTGGCCGGCGTTGCCGCGGGCCTGAAGCTGAATGAGATGAAGGCCAACGGCCAGCTCAAGGGCGAAAAGCCCCTGATGGGCTACATCGGCGCCTTCACCTACGCCGAGGTGATCTCCGGCTACACCGCCTTCTATCTGGGCGCCAAGTCCGTCTGCCCCGATGTGGAGATGAAGGTGCAGTTCACCGGCTCCTGGTATGACTACAACGAGGAGAAGAACGCCGCGACGGCCCTGATCGCCGCCAACTGCGACCTGATCTCCCAGCATGCCGACTCCATGGGCGCTCCCTCTGCCTGCGAGGACGCCAATGTTCCCAACGTTTCCTACAACGGCTCCACCGTGACCTCCTGCCCCAACACCTTCATCGTGGCTTCCCGCATTGACTGGGCTCCCTACTTCCAGTACATCGTGACCCAGGTGGCCGCCGGTGAAAAGATCGCGACCGACTGGACCGGCACCATCGAGACCGGCTCCGTGAAGCTGACCGAGGTCAACGCGCAGGCTGCCGCCGCCGGTACCGCTGAGAAGCTGGAAGAGGTCATGGCTGCCCTGATGGCCGGCACCGTGAAGGTGTTCGACACCGCTGCTGACAACTACATCACCGTGGGCGGCGCCAAGCTGGATTCCTATCTGGCGGACGTGGACACCGACGCTGCCTTCACCGCTGACACCGAGGCTGTGGCTGATGGCTACTTCCACGAGTCCGAGTACCGCAGCGCCCCCTACTTCAATGTGCAGATCGACGGCATTGAGCTGCTGAACATGATGTTCTAAGGAACCTCTGAATCATTCGGCGGTACGCTGGCGGCTGAATTTCCGCCATCTGCTTCTTGCAGCAATCTCGATTTACATCCAGTAAACCTTCGATTTCTGCAATCGCATCTGACAGAAATTCCGCTCGTCATCGCACCGCCTCATTGATTCAGAGTTTCCTAAGGAACCTCATTCGAGGTTCCCGGGAATTCCCCAATTCCATACTCAGGTGTTTCGATCCTGAACGCTTGGACTGCTGCGCTCCTGTGTGGCAGTCCAAGCAGTTTCTGCACTTATTTGTATACGGAGGGTATACGGTGGAAAAGCGAATTGCTCTCAGCATGCGCGGCATAACCAAGCGCTTTGGCAGCGTCGTTGCCAATCACAATGTTGATCTGGATGTATACGAGGGGGAGATCCTGTCCATTCTCGGTGAGAATGGCTGCGGCAAGACGACCCTGATGAACATGATCTCCGGCATTTACTTCCCGGATGAGGGCAAGATCTACAAAAACGGGGAGGAGGTCGTCATCCGCTCCCCCAAGGACGCCTTTGACCTGAAAATCGGCATGATCCATCAACACTTCAAGCTGGTGGATCTGTTTACCGCAGCCGAAAACATTGTACTGGGCGTGAACGAGCAGGGCCGGTACAACCTGAAAGCCGTCAATTCCCGCGTTTCCCAGATTGCTGAGAAATACGGTTTCCATATTGATCCCCAGAAAAAGGTCTATGACATGTCCGTCTCCGAAAAGCAGACGGTGGAAATCATCAAGGTGCTCTATCGCGGCGCGGACATCCTCATCCTGGACGAGCCGACCGCCGTGCTCACGCCGCAGGAGATTGACCGCCTGTTCGACGTGCTTCGCCGCATGAAGGCGGACGGCAAATCCATCATCATCATCACCCACAAGCTGCACGAGGTGCTGGCTGTTTCCGACCGTGTGGCGATCCTGCGCAAGGGCGAGCACATCGCCACCGTCGATACCTGCGACGCGACCCAGAGCAGCCTGACGGAGATGATGGTGGGCAAGAAGGTAACGCTGGACATCGAGCGCAGCGAGCCGCAAAACGTGCAGCCCCGCCTCGAGGTCAGGGAGCTCAACTGCATCAACAGCGAAGGCATCCATGTGCTCAGGGACGTCTCCTTCACCGCGAACAGCGGCGAAATCCTTGGCATCGCCGGCATCGCGGGCAGCGGACAGCGCGAGCTGCTGGAAGCCATCGCGGGATTGCAGCCCATCGCCAGCGGTCAGGTCATCTTCACCAATCCCAAAAAGGACAAGCCCGTTACCTTCTTCCACAAGTCCATGCGAAAGGTGAAGGAGCTGGCTGCCAGGGACGCTTTCCACGACAGGAACGGTGCCCCCATGCGCCTGAAGGGCATGAGCCGTGCACAGATCAGGGCGCAGGTCGCAGCCGAAAATGTCCTTTTCCGAGAGGATGAGGTGATGAACCTGCGCGGCAAGACCCCGCTGGAGATCCGCAACCTGGGCGTTCGGCTTTCCTTCGTGCCCGAGGACAGGCTGGGCATGGGTCTGGTGGGCAGCATGGGTATTACCGACAACATGATGCTGCGCAGCTACCGCAAGGGACGCGCAGGCTTTGTGGATCGCAAAAAGCCCCGGGCGCTGGCGGAGGACATCATCCGGGAGCTGGAGGTCTCCACCCCCGGTGTGAATACGCCCGTTCGCCGTCTTTCCGGCGGCAATGTGCAGAAGGTGCTGGTGGGCCGCGAGATCGCTTTCGCTCCCAAGGTGCTCATGGCCGCCTACCCCGTGCGCGGTCTGGACATCAATTCCTCCTACACGATCTACAACCTGCTCAACAGGCAGAAGCAGAACGGCGTCGCCGTGATCTTCGTCGGCGAGGATCTGGACGTGCTGCTCGCCCTCTGCGACCGCATTCTGGTCATCAACTCCGGCGCCGTGACCGGTATGCTGGACGCGCGCACCGCAACCAAGGAAGAAATCGGATTGCTGATGACGCAAACCGATCACCCGGTAAAGGAGGCTGCCCAATGAGCGAACAGAAGAAGCCTGCCGTTCATGAATCGCGTTTTCACCTTGCCAAGCGCACCGAGATGAACCCGCTCGTCGCGCTGCTGATCCGCGTGGCCGCCATCCTGCTGGGCATGGTGGTATGCGGCCTGGTCGCGTATCTGCTGATCGAGAAGCTGCAGAATCACAGCAAGAGCCTTTCGGATTTCTACTATTGCTTCATCAAGGGTTCCTTCACCAGCGAGCGCAAGGTGTGGAAGTTCCTCAAAAATATGGCCATCCTGCAATGCATTTCGCTGGCAGTGGTTCCCGCCTTCCGGATGCGGTTCTGGAACATCGGCGCGGAGGGTCAGACGCTCATGGGCGTGCTGGGCGCCATCACGGTTGCCTTCTACTTTGGCGGTACGCTCCCGGAATGGCTGCTGCTGATTCTGATGTTCATCGCCGCGCTGCTCTACGGCGCCGTCTGGGCTGTGATTCCCGCGCTGTTCAAGGCCGGGTGGAACACCAATGAAACGCTTTTCACCCTGATGATGAACTATGTGGCAACCTATGTGGTCAGCTACTTCCTTGTGATATGGGTTCCCAACGGCTCCTCGACCCTGAGCAAGCTGAAGTTTGGCAAGCTGCCTCCGCTGCCCTTTGGCAACCAGTATCTGCTGATTATCCTCATCGCCCTCGCCCTGACGGTGGCGCTGTTCATCTACCTGAGGTACAGCAAGCAGGGCTATGAGATCAACGTCGTGGGCGAGAGCATGCGCACGGCGCAATACAGCGGCATCAATGTCCGGAAGGTCATCATCCGCACCATGGTGGTCAGCGGTCTGCTCTGCGGCCTGACGGGCTTCCTGATCGGCGCGGGCCTTGACCAGAGCGTGAATACCAACTCCGTCGGCGGTCAGGGCTTCACGGCCATCATTGTATCCTGGCTGGCCAACTTCAATCCGCTGATCATGATCGTGACCTCCGCGCTGGTGTCCTTCCTGAACTCCGGTGCTGCGCAGATCTCCCAGGATTTCAACGTCAGCGGCGATTTCCCGGAGGTGGTCGTGGGCATCATCCTGTTCTTCTTTATCGGCAGCGAGTTCTTCATCAGATATAAGATCGTTTACCGTCACAAAGCGGCTGCAAAGGAGGCTGTCAAGTGAACACCTGGCTGAATTTTCTGATTGAATCGCTGGCCTTCGGCGCGGTCTTCATGTACGGCTCCACAGGCGAGATCCTCACCGAAAAGGCGGGCCACCTGAACCT
>JBJEUF010000055.1:0-17479 GCA_051883695.1 Aristaeellaceae bacterium | reverse complement strand
GCGCGGGCTTGATCACCTCGTTGTAGTACACGAAGTCGTAGCCGTTGGTCTTGTCCAGCGCGCGCTGGATACGCCCGCCCAGCTCCGGCAGCACCATGACCTCGATATACTCGTTTTCCAGAAAAATGGCGGTGTAGGGCCTGTCTTCCTTCTCGTCGAGGATTTTGTCCACCACGGGCAGGGGATACACCTTGCCGCTGGAGCCCTGGTAGACGCGCTTCTCCAGGAACATGGGGTTCCTGTCCGGCTGGCCGACGCCGTAGGTGGGGATGAGGACGGTTTCCACGCGGATGCTTGCGGTGGGATTCATGGCTGGGTACCTCCTGTGATGCAAGGCTGTTCGCCTGTTCTGTACCGGGTGGGGGTCATTCCCTGCGTGCGGCGGAAGGCGGCGGTGAACATGCTCTCGGAGGCATAGCCCACCATGCTGCCGATCTCGCCTACGGACAGGGTGGTCGTTTTCAGCAGATACCGGGCGTGATTCATACGGCTCATGATGATGTACTGCCGGGGCGTCGCGCCCATGGTCTGGCGGAACACGCGGATGAAGTGGTACTCGCTCAGCCCCACGGATCGGGCCAGCTCCGTCACGGAGGGCTCGTTCCCCACCTGCTGGTTGATGCGGGCGACGGCCCGGTCAATCGGCCCGGCGCATCCGTTGACCATGGCGGGCTCGGCGCGCTCCGCCAGGGCGGTGAGCGCCTGGGTCAGGTGCAGGGCCATCCTGACCTCGCTGAGGGGCTGTCCCCGATGGAACATGTCGAAGAGGCTCTGCAGGGCCGTATGCACCTCCTGCAGGCGGTGGGTGGCGAAGACCCGCCCGTTCTGCCGCAGGACGAGGCTGAAATACCCTTTCGCCGCCGCGCCGTCGAAATGCACCCACAGGGCGTGCCATCCGGTGTCGGAGGCGTAGCGGTGGGGCTTGTTGCAGTCGATGAGCACGGCCTGCCCGGCATGGGCGGTCAGACGCTCGCCCTCTGTCTCAATCTCCACCCGGCCCTCCAGAATGATCTCCAGCAGGTAGCTGTCGAAGGAGGAACGGGACAGCTCATATCCCGGGGCGTAGGTGAAATCCCCCACGCACAGCACATACAGCAAATGCTCCCGGGCCAGCACGCTGGGGGAGAAGTTGTAGTACACCGAGGATGGACTGACATATGGCTCCGGGGATTTCATCCGGTTTCCCTCCCGCCGCCGGCTGGGTGCCCAGTCCGGCTCTCTTCTTTCCGCTGTTATGAGTATACCATGCTTCCCGGCTTTCTTCCACCCTCGGGGTTGCTCAAATTTGTCTCAAAATTGCGGTTGCATCATAGCTCCGTCACGTGTCCCTTGAGGAGGTTCCCGGGCTGGTCGGGGCAGCCGTCTCCTCTTGGCCCATCATTTGCGGTATGCTGCGCTCCGGCGGCGTGATCGGCACGCTCTGCGGTGTGATGGTACCGGTTACGATCAACTCCCCCCAGACCATCACCGGTCTGCGTACCCCCTGACGGCGGGCGACGAGCAGCGCTTGCGTCCCGTGGCAGGGCATGGTATAATGGCGAAAACGCCCGAATGCAGGAGGAGCATCCCATGAAGCCCATCGGAACGCGTGTGATCCGTACGCAAAGGCTTGTGCTGCGCCCGCCGGAGGAGGCGGACGCGGCGGCGCTGCTTGCCTGCCACAGCCTTGCCATGACGCTGCCGGAGGCGGAGAGGAAGCTCCCGGAGATGGTCGCGGAGGCACGCAAGCCCTTTGGCTTTCACTGGGTCATCACGCTGGACGGCCGGGCCGTCGGGCGTATTCGCGGCTGGGATGTCAGCCCGTACAACGGGTATCTCCAGCTGGGATACGACGTGTCGCCGGAGCTGCGCGGCAGGGGCATCATGACTGAGGCCGTGGGCGCGGTGATCCGCTATCTGCTGACGGAGGCGGACGCGAACCGCGTGTATTGCTCCGTGCGCAGCGGGAATCTGGCGTCCCGCCGCGTGTGCGAGAAGAACGGGATGCGCCACGAGGGCACGCTGCGGCAGCACTACGCCCGGCAGGACGGCGGCTATGACGATGTGATGCTCTTTGGCATCGTGAAGGCGGATTTGGAGGAGATGGAACATGGCACTTGATTTGGAGGGGATGCAGCGGCTCCAGCGGGAGCTGCAGGAGAAGTACCGGGACAAGTGGGAACCGGTCGATCCCGAAAGGGGACTGAACAAGCTGCTGTGGGCGGTGGGCGAGGTCGGAGAGGCCGCGCAGATCATCAAGCGCAAGGGCCCCTGGCACATCATGCACACGCCGGAGGTGCGGCATGATTTCATCGAGGAGATATGCGATGTGATGATGTACCTGAACGATGTGTTCCTGTGCTACGGCATCACGCCGGAGGAGATCGAGGACATCTACCGCGCGAAGCAGGAGCGGAACATGCACCGCTGGTGAAGGGCTGTTCCGGTTGACTTTTCCACGCGGCGTGAATATAATAGATGATGGTTCATACCCCGACAGGCAGCAGTTCCGGCATCCGCGACTGCCATATTTTGGCTGCACACACCGGGAGAGGCGCACCGCCGCAACGAGCATCACGCAGGAGGGAAATATCCCATGAAAATGACGTTCCGCTGGTATGGCAAGGATTCCGATCCGATTCCGCTGAAATACGTGAAGCAGATTCCCGGCATGACCGGCCTGATGGGTCTGCTGGACAAGCCCGCCGGCGTCGACTGGCCGGAGGACGAGGTGAAGGCGCTGGTTGCGTACGTCCACGCCCAGGGCCTGGAAATGGAGGTCGTCGAGTCCGTCAACGTCCATGAGGATATCAAGATGGGCCTGCCCACCCGCGATGCCTATATCGCAAACTACTGCTCCACCGTCCGGACGCTGGCCAAATATGGCGTGAAGGTCATTGTCTACAATTTCATGCCCGTGTTCGACTGGCTGCGCACCGATCTTGCGCGGGTGATTGCGGAGGACGGCTCCAACTCCCTGTACTTCAACGAGGCCGATCTGGGCGAAATGGGCCCGATGGAGATCGTCCGCCGCACGGCAGAGGGCTCGCAGGGCTTTACGCTGCCCGGCTGGGAGCCGGAGCGGCTGGCGCAGCTGGAAACGACCCTGAAGCAGTACGAGGGCATGACCCCCGACAGGCTGCGGGAGAACTACAAGTATTTCCTGGAGCGCGTGTGCCCGGTGTGCGAGGAGGTTGGCGTGAAGCTGGCCTGCCATCCCGACGATCCGGCGTGGCCCATTTTCGGCTTGCCCCGCATCGCCCATTCGCAGGAGGATTTCGACAAAATCGTCAGCCTCTGTGACAGCCCGGCCAACACCCTCTGCCTGTGCACCGGCTCCCTGGGCTCCAACCCGGACAACGACATCCCCGCCATCATCCGCCACTTCGGCGGCATGAACCGCATCGGCGCGGTGCACGTGCGCAACATCAAATTCCTGGGCTACCGGCAT
This sequence comes from Aristaeellaceae bacterium, assembly GCA_051883695.1. Lineage (GTDB taxonomy): Bacteria > Bacillota > Clostridia > Christensenellales > Aristaeellaceae > UBA11524. The sequence goes on along the minus strand of JBJEUF010000055.1, from coordinate 14,049 downwards.
TTCCGCGAGTCGGCGCACCTGTCCTCCGCCGGTGATCTGGACATGTACGGGATCATGAAGGCCATCTACGACACCTGCCCCGATACCTATATCCGTCCCGACCATGGCCGCATGATCTGGGATGAGCAGGGCCGTCCGGGCTATGGGCTGTACGACCGGGCGCTGGGCGCGTGCTACCTAAGCGGCATCTGGGAGACCCTGTGCCGCGAGCATGGGCAGAAGTAAGGAGGAACCCGCATTGAAGCTATCCTACAGAGGCATTCAGGACACCGCCGGGTATGCGGCTGCGGGCGTGCAGCTGCCGGGCTTTGACTGGCAGCGGATGGCGCGGAAAACCGCCGAAGCCCCGACCTGGGTGCATTTCGGCGCGGGCAACATCTTCCGCGGCTTCATCGCCGCGCTGCAGCAGCGGCTGCTTGGCGGCGGGCTGACCGACACGGGCATCGTTGCCGCCGAAACCTTTGACTACGATATCATCGAGCGCATCTACAAGCCCCACGACGCCATGACCCTCATGGTGACGCTCAAGCCGGACGGCTCCACGGAGCGGGAGGTCATTGCCGCCATCGCGCAGGGGCTGAAGGCGGACTGCGATGACGCGGGGGACTGGGCGGCGCTGAAGGCGGCTTTCGCCAGGCCGTCCCTGCAAATGGTGTCCTTCACCATCACGGAGAAGGGCTATGCCGTGACGAACCCGGCGGGCGGGCTGACCTCCCTTGTCGCGCAGGACATTGAGAACGGCCCGGACAGGGCGCGCCATGCCATGTCCGTGACGGCGGCGATGCTCTATGCCCGCTGGCAGGCGGGGGCGATGCCCATCGCCATGGTGTCCATGGACAACTGCTCCCACAACGGCGAGAAGCTGCGTTCCTCCGTCCTGACCATCGTGGACGGCTGGGTCAGGAAGGGCCATGTCCCGGCGGAATTTGCCGAATACGTGGCGGATGAAACCCGCGTGTCCTTCCCCTGGTCGATGATCGACAAGATCACGCCGCGCCCGGCGGAGGTTATCCGCCAGCAGCTCACCGCGCTGGGCTTTGAGGACATGCAGCCCGTCATCACCGGACGGAATACCTACATCGCGCCCTTTGTCAACGCGGAGGCGCCGCAGTACCTTGTGGTGGAGGATCGCTTCCCCAATGGCCGCCCGCCGCTGGAGAAGGCGGGGGTGTACCTGACCGACCGCGACACCGTCAACAGGACCGAGCGCATGAAGGTCACCACCTGCCTGAATCCGCTGCACACGGCGCTGGCGGTCTACGGCTGCCTGCTGGGCTATACGTCCATCGCCGCCGAGATGCAGGACGCGGAGCTGGTGAAGCTGGTGCGCCGCATCGGCTATGCGGAGGGCCTGCCGGTCGTGACCGATCCGGGCATCATCAGCCCGAAGGCCTTCATTGACGAGGTGGTCGAGCAGCGGCTGCCCAATCCCTTTATCCCGGATATGCCCCAGCGCATCGCCACCGACACCTCGCAGAAGGTGGGCATCCGCTTCGGCGAGACGATCAAGGCGTACATGGCCTCCGACACGCTGGACGCGCAGCGCCTGACGGCGATTCCGCTGGCGCTGGCGGGCTGGCTGCGCTACCTGCTTGCCGTGGATGATGCGGGCAGGGAGATGCCGGTGTCCTCCGATCCGCTGCTGCCCATGCTGCAGGAGAAGCTGGAGGGCGTGAAGCTGGGTCAGCCGGAAACGGTGGAGGGCAGGCTGACGGACATATGGTCGAACGCGTCCATCTTCGGCGTGAGCCTGTATGAGGCAGGGCTGGCAGGCAAGGTGGAGGGCTATCTGCGGGAGCTGCTGGCTGGGCCGGGCGCCGTGCGCGCGACGCTGCGGAAGTACCTCTGAGAGGCAGAGCGCTGCCTGACGACAGGCATTCTCATTGCAAATGACATCCCTTGCGCAGCGTCTGTTTCGTTCTGGCTGCGCCCGGTGAAGCATTCATGCCGGGAATGCGTCTGACACACTTGACACACTGACACACCGTTTTCCTATCTCTTTCTGTATGATATATATGCTGTATTTCTTTATACAGAAAAGGTGTGTCATGTGTGTCGAGGCCCGCAACCCCTTGCAATGACCGGGCTTGCACTGACACAAGGACGACACAGCGACTGACACAGTGTGTCGGTTCGTCCCATGCGCAGACGGTTTGCCCGCTCTTTGATCCGTGAGCTGCCTGACAACGGGCAGCTTTCTTGTAAGCCGGATGGCAGGAAAACGCCATCTGCGTGGCGAATCAACCATTGTTCACAAACAGGAAGGGAGGACGCTTGCCCGTGCAAAGGAATACATGGCAGCGCGTCCTCCTGTGGGTCGCGACGCTGGGACTGATGGCGGGCATCTTTGCCTTTTCCGCACAGCCCGGGGAGCAGTCCCACGCGCTGACCGAGGCGGCTGTGCTGCCGCTGACGGAGCTGATTGCCGGCATGCAAAGCGGCGCGGATGAGCACACCGTGACGCAGCTGCTGATCGTCCTGGGCACCCTCGCAAGGAAGCTGGCGCATTTTGCGGAGTACGCGCTGTTAGGGCTGCTGCTGCATCTGCTGTGCGAAAGCCACGGCTGCCGTCGGCTCTCTCTGCCCATGCTGCTGGGCGCGGCCTACGCCGCTACGGATGAATCGCATCAGTCCTTCGTGCCCGGGCGCCTTGGGACGCCGCTGGATGTGCTGCTGGACGCCGCGGGCGTGGCGACCGGCGTGCTGCTCATACATCTCATCAGAAAAATCCGGAGGAAGAAGTATGTACACGATTCGTGACCTCTATGACCTCACCCATACCCTGGCGGCGGAATATCTCTCCCGCTTCACCTGGCCCTGGGAGGCTCTGACGGGCATCAGGGAAGAAATCATCCGCCTGGGCGAGCGCCTTGACCCGGCGGAGTATACCGAGGTGTTGCCGCAGGTCTGGGTACACAGGACGGCGACGGTTGCGCCTACGGCATTCCTTGGCGCGCCCTGCATCATCGGCGCGAAGACCGAGGTGCGTCACTGCGCCTTCATCCGCGGCAGCGCGCTGGTGGGCGAGGGCTGCGTGGTGGGCAACTCCGTGGAGCTCAAGAACGTCATCCTCTTTGACAATGTGCAGACGCCCCATTACAACTACGTCGGCGACAGCATTCTGGGCTACAGGAGCCACATGGGCGCGGGCTCCATCACCTCCAACGTCAAGAGCGACAAGACGCCGGTGACCGTGCGCGGCCTGGGCGAAACGGTGGAAACGGGCCTGAAGAAGATGGGCGCGATGCTGGGCGATCATGTCGAGGTCGGCTGCAACAGCGTGCTCAACCCCGGCACGGTCATCGGCCGCCACAGCAATGTGTATCCCCTGAGCTGCGTGCGCGGCGTGGTGCCGGAGAACAGCATCCACAAGAACGACGGCACGGTGGTGACCAGGCGATGATCCGCCCTGTCGTGCGGGACATGCTCTTTCTGTCCCGGCCGGGCGAAACGGCCACGAGGGATGATGCGCAGATCATTGCCGACCTGACGGACACGCTCAATGCCCATCTGGACGGCTGCGTGGGCATGGCGGCGAACATGATCGGCGAGAGCAGGCGCATCATCGTGGTGCGGATGGGGATGCAGTCCGTGCCGATGGTGAACCCGGAGATACTCCGCAAGTCCGGCGAATACGAGGCGGAGGAGGGCTGCCTGTCCCTTTCGGGCACGCGCCGGTGCCGCCGTTTCCGGGAGATTGAGGTCAGCTATCTGGACGCGTCCTTCCTGCCCAGACGGCAGCGCTTTTCCGGCTGGATCGCGCAGATCATCCAGCACGAGATCGACCATTGCAACGGAGTCATCATATGACCATCCTGGTGGATGCGGATGCCTGCCCGGTCGTCCGGGAGACGGAGGAGGCCGCGAAGCGCCACGGCGTCCCCGTTCTGCTCCTGTGCGATGAGCACCACGTCCTCCATTCCGGCTATGCGCAGGTGCGGTATGTGTCCTCCGGCACGGATGCGGTGGACATCGCGCTGGTGAACCTGTGCCATCGGGGCGATATCGTGGTGACGCAGGATTACGGCGTGGCGGCGATGGCGCTGGGCAGGGGCGCCTATGCCCTGCATCACACGGGCAGGCGCTACACGGATGAGAACATTGATCGGATGCTGATGGAGCGCCACATGGCGAAAAAGGCCCGGCGCGCGTCGGGAAAGCATCATCTGCGCGGCCCTGCGCCCTTCACCCGGGAGGACAGGCTGCGCTATACGCAGGCGCTGGAGGAGCTGATTTCCGCCGCGCTGACAAACGAAACAGGAGGAAAAGCCCATTGAACATCGTCAATACGCTGTGCCGGGAGTTCAGCGTCCAGCCCTGGCAGATCGAAGCGGTGATCGCCCTGCTGGACGAGGGCGCGACGCTGCCCTTTATCGCCCGCTATCGCAAGGAGCAGCACGGCTCGCTGGATGATCAGCAGCTGCGCGATATCGCCGACCGGCTGGCTTCCCTGCGCGCGCTGGAGGAGCGCCGCGCGGAGATCAGCGAGAGCCTGAAAAAGCTGGAGGTCTGGACGGAGGAGCTGCAAAGGGCGCTGGAGGAGGCCGAAACCCAGTCCCAGCTGGAGGACATCTACCGCCCCTACCGGCCCAAGCGCCGCACCCGGGCCAGCATCGCGCGGGAACGCGGGCTGGAGCCGCTGTCCGTGTCCCTGATGGCACAGGAGGCGGACTTCGACCCGGTGGCGGCGGCTGCGGCCTTTGTGGATGAGGAAAAGGGCGTGCCCAGCGCGGAGGACGCGCTGCAGGGCGCGATGGACATCATCGCCGAGCAGGTTTCCGACGACGCGGCGGTCCGCGCCCGGCTCAAGACCTATTACCACCGGGACGCGATGGTCACCACCCGTCTGGCGAAGGAGGACGCGGAGGACACGACCTACACCATGTACCACGACCATGCGGAGCCGCTGCGCGCCATGGCCGGGCACCGTGTGCTGGCGATGGATCGCGGCGAAAAGGAGGGCGTGCTGAAGGCCGCCATCGAGGTCAACGTGAGCACGGCGCAGATGCTGACCCGTTACGGCAACGTCCGGAAAATCGCCGCGCCCGCAACGGAATATGTCGCCCGGGCCTGCGACGATGCCTACACGCGCCTGATCGCGCCGTCCCTGGACACGGAGCTGCGCAACGAGCTGACCGAAAAGGCGCAGGCGGCGGCGATCCGCGTCTTTGCGCTGAACCTGAAGCCCCTGCTGATGGCGCCGCCCATCCGCGGCCGCGTGACCATGGCGCTCGATCCGGGCTATGCCCACGGCTGCAAGGTGGCGGTGGTGGACGCGACGGGCCGCGTGCTGGAAACGGGCGTGATCTATCCCGTGCAGCGCGGGCCAAAGGCGCTGGAGCAGGCGAAGGCGACCGTCATGCAGATGATCCGCCGCCACGGCGTCACCATCGCCGCCATCGGCAACGGCACGGCGGGACGCGAGACGGAGCAGTTCTTCGTGGACGTGATGCGCGAGATGAACCTGGGCGACCGCTTGGGCTACATGGTGGTGAGCGAAGCGGGCGCGTCGGTGTATTCCGCCTCGAAGCTGGCGGCGGAGGAGTTCCCGCAGTACGATGTGAACATCCGCTCGGCGATTTCCATCGCGCGGCGGCTGCAGGACCCGCTGGCGGAGCTGGTCAAGATTGATCCCAAGGCCATCGGCGTGGGGCAGTATCAGCATGATCTGAAGGCCGCTGAGCTGGACGCGGCGCTGGACGGCGTGGTCGAGGCCTGTGTGAACGCGGTGGGCGTGGACGTGAACACCGCCAGCGTATCGCTCCTGAGCCACGTGGCGGGCGTGAACAAGACGCTGGCGAAGAACATCGTGGCCTATCGCGAGGAGAACGGCCCGTTCACCAGCCGTGCGCAGCTGAAAAAGGTGCCGCGCCTCGGCCCAAAGGCCTTCGAGCAGTGCGCGGGCTTCCTGCGCATCCCGGGCGCAAAGGATCTGATCGAGAACACCGGCGTGCATCCGGAGAGCTACGCGGCGGCGAAGGCGCTGCTCCAGCGGCTGAACCTGACCCCGGCGCAGGCGGTGGGCCGGATTGACGCGCTGGCGAACGAAGCGGGCATCGCGAACCTCGCCGGGGAGCTGGAGGTCGGCGAGCCGACGCTGCGGGACATCGTGGCGGAGCTGAACAAGCCGGGCCGCGATCCCCGCGACGAGCTGCCCAAACCCATCCTGCGCAGCGATGTGATGCATATGGAGGACCTGCAGCCCGGCATGGAGCTCAAGGGCACCGTCCGCAATGTGACGGATTTCGGCGCGTTTGTAGACATCGGCGTGCATCAGGACGGCCTGGTGCACATCAGCCGGCTGAGCAGCGGGCAGCGTGTGAATCACCCCAGCGAGGTTGTCCGCGTGGGCGACATCGTGACCGTCTGGGTGAATGAGGTGGACCTGAAGCGCAAGCGCATCAGCCTCACCATGCGTCCGCCCCGCAAAAGCTGACCAAACGGGAAGGGAGAACGGGATATGAAGAAGCATTGTGTGACCCTGCTGCTGATCGCCCTGCTGCTGGGGCTGTGCCAGGCGGCTGCGGCGGAGACGCTGACGGGCAAAACCGCCGGGGAGATTGTGAACGATATGGGCGTCGGCTTCAACCTGGGCAACACCTTTGACGCCACGGGCTATGACGCGAATGACATCTACGCGCAGGAGCAGTCCTGGGGCAATCCCATTGTCGATCAGGCGCTGATGCAGCGGATCAGGGACGCGGGCTTCACCTCCGTCCGCATCCCGATCACCTGGTACCGCAACGTCGCCGATGACGGCCTGTATACCATTGACCCGGCGTTCATGGCCCGCATCCGCGAGGTGGTCGATTACGCCTACGCCTGCGACCTGTATGTCATCATCAACCTGCACCACGAGGCCTGGCTGAACGTCAAAACGCTCGATCAGGATTACGAAACGATCGGCGTGCAGCTTGCGGCGATGTGGCGGCAGATTGCCGATGCCTTCGCCGAGTATGACCAGCACCTGATCTTTGAGGCGATGAACGAGCCGCGCATGACGGACACCAGCATCGAGTGGAACGGCAACAAGGCCGGATACGCGGCAGTCAATTACCTCAATCAGGTCTTTGTGGACACGATCCGCACCGATGCGAAGGGGTACAATGGCGAGCGCTGCCTGATGATCCCCAGCTACGCGGCGTCCTCCGGCTACGCGCAGATGGCGGCGGTTACCCTGCCCACCCTTGCGGGCAAAACGGCGGAGAACATCGCCATTTCCATCCATTGCTATTCGCCCTATGACTTCTGCCTGAGCGACAAGCTGAAGGTGTTCGACCCGGACAACAAGAGCCACACCAACGCCATCGACGCGGTGTTCTCCAATGCGTGGAAGCTCTTCCTGTCCAAGGGCATTCCGGTGGTGATCGGTGAAACCAGCGCCACCAACACCGGCAACAACACCGCTGAGCGCGCCAAATGGGCGTACTACATGGGCAGCAAGGCGGCGGCCTACGGCATCCCGATCCTGGTGTGGGACAACGGCAACAACCAGACCTCCGGCGGCGAATGCCACGTCTGGGTGCGCCGGGCGATCAACGAAAAGCTGCGCAGCCAGCGCACGCCCGTCCCGTATCCCGAGGTGGTGGAGAGCCTGATGGCCGGCTTCGCGTCCGTGGCATGGGGGAGCGGGCGTCCGCAGCCCGAACCGGTCAAGTCCATGCTGAACGGCAAGGTGATCTGGGCGGATGCAGACGGCCTGCCCAGCACGAAGGAGTGGGACAACACCTATATCCAGGTCAACAGCAGTGCCGGCTGGTACGGCGCGGGTGTGCAGTTTGCCGTGATCTACGAGGGCAGCGGCAGCCCGAAGCTGGTGCTGGACAGCGCGGAGAAGGAAGTCTGGTGGATTCCTGTCGACCCGGATCGCACGGACAGTCTGGCCGGGAAGAAGGTGGCCTGGTTCTCCTGTGCGAAGGTGCTGGCGGCCTGCGAGCAATCCGGCGTGACCGACCCGGCGCAGCTGCGATGCCTGAGCGTGATGGCCACCGGCGGCAGCATCACGACCTACGAGGTCTGCTACATCGGTAAATGAGAACGGCAGGGCGTTCCTCCGGGAAGGGGGAGCGCCCCGCTTGCCTGCCGGCTGGCTTGGACGAAATTGCAGAAAGGTGCCAGCAAAATTTCGGAAATTTCAAAATTTCGCTTGACATTTTGCCATAAGCATGTTATGATATATAAGTCGCGTGGCGACATAGGGGCATGGTGTAATGGTAACACGTGGGTCTCCAAAACCTTTGTTGAGGGTTCGAGTCCTTCTGCCCCTGCCAGATTTAGCGTCTCGTATAGAGACGCTTTTTTATAAAGGAGTTTCTTTGTGGATATAGAAGATCTTGATCGACTTACCGTTCACACGGAAACAAAGGATCTCACTTTGTCTCAAATAAAGGACATGGTTGATGCCAATGATTTGATGACAAATCCGGATTACCAAAGAAATTATGTATATGATGATAAGCGCGCATCTTTGCTTATTGAATCTATACTCATTGGTATTCCGATTCCGATTATTTATCTCTGCGAAGAAGAAGAGGGCATCTTCTCCGTAATCGACGGACAACAGAGAATTATGTCTTTCACTCGCTTTCTAAAGAATGAGTTCGCCTTAACCGGCTTAAGTAAACTATCAAGTCTAAACGGTTTGTTCTTTAAGAATCTCTCAAAATCGATCCAACGTCGCCTTCGTTCCAAATCACTTAAGGCGATTTGTCTCGATCGTGATTCTCAAGAGTTAAAGTATGATATTTTTTCGCGTCTGAATCTTGGCGCAGTGAAGCTCAAAGATCAGGAGGTGCGAAATTGTATATACCGCGGTTCATTTAACGAAATGCTGCATCGTATTGCTAATACTGATGAAAATGTAAAGCTGCTCTTCCATAATGCTGATAATAAGCGTATGGAGTTTGAAGAACGCATTCTACGCTTCTTTGCAATGCGTGATTTTTACAACATTTCCGGGACTTTCAAGGACACCATGAACCGCTTTATGATTAAGCATATGCATGATTCTCCAGACGAAATTGCTGCATTTGAAGAACAGTATCGTTCTGTTGCAGATGCCGTGAAACAGGTTTTGGGTGATGAAGCCTTTTTCTTTCAGGGAGAACGTTCCAGTAAGTTCAATGGAGCCGTTTACGATTCCATCCTCATTCCATTTTCACTGTTTTCCAAGCGTGATTTGCTTATGCACGCTGATGAAATTCGGAAACGCGTTTTCGATATGAAAGAAAACGACAGCGAGTATCGTGAAAACGTCTATGTTGGTACAAACGCCGGTCGTAGGGTTCGCAGCAGAATCACAAAGGTCATCAATATTATCAACGATTGTATTCAGCAAAGCGGAACGGCTGATGAACCGAGATGTTTCGACGCAAAGATTCGGCAGGAATTGTTCCGTATAAAGCCCGTATGCGCAATCTGTGGCAATAGAATTCTCGCTTTTGAGGATTGTGAAGTCGATCATATTGTTCCATTTTCGCGCGGCGGTTCAACTGCAATCGAGAACGCCCAATTAGCACATCGAACTTGTAATCGCAGTAAAAGTGCTCATTGGGATGAACAGTTAGAGATGGTGGATATCTATCCTGCAGATGATGAAGCATAACTTCGCGTCATTCTGCCCCTGCCAATGGAGCTTTTCCTGAAAAGGAAAGGCTCTTTTATATTCCGCCAAATCCGTTCCCGCACGGATCAGCGCCTGCTGTACGCATCAACGAAAAACGCCTGCCAGATCGCGAGCTGGCAGGCGGTATTTCTCATCCATGCCCAAACTGCATTATCTCTGCTTGGAACCCGCTTTGCGCGGCGCATAAACTGGTAGGGCAGGGGAGTCGCTGCGGTGCCGCTCTTCCTGCCCGGTCATCACCTTTGCCGGTAAAACAGCGCCGCGAAGGCGACCGCCAGCAGCAGACAGACCAGTCCCACCAGCAGCATGGCCGACTTCACCGGGGACCTGCCCTCCACGGCCATGCGTTCCTTCTTCTCCTGACAGTAGATGAAATAGGACTTCCTGTCATCGCTGCTGCGCTTCCGGGGGGAGAACTGCCGTACCATCGTGTGGAACAGAAACTGGATGCCGTAGAAATTGCCTGCCTCCTGAATGAAAACCAGCACGCTGCAGCCGATATACAGAACCGCCACGGTGAAGCAGCCGTCGCTCGCGTGCATCAGGCGCGCGGCTTCTCCGCCTGCCTCCTGACCGGACGCGAAGCTGATCACCATCAGCACGACGACCGCAGCTACGGCGACCAGCGCCGCGTAGGTGATCAGCGTTCTTTTCCACTTCATAGCTTTCCCAACCCTTTGAGATAGTTCTGCAGCTCCGCGCTGTTGCAGCTGACAAAGTGACCGGGCGTGACCTCCTGCAGCACGGGCTGCTCACTGGCATAGTCATGCGCCTCGAGGGGCACGTAGACCATGCGCTTGCGATGCTTCTCATAGTGGGGATCCGGCAGGGGGATCGCGGAGAGCAGCGAGCGGGTGTAGGGATGCAGCGGATGGGCAAACAGCTCGTCCGAGGGCGCAATCTCCACAATTTTGCCGAAGTACATCACGATGATCCGGTCGGAAAAGTACTTCACAACGGACAGGTCATGGGCGATGAAGAGAATCGTCAGGCCCATTTCCTGCCGCAGCTCGTTGAGCAGATTGATGACCTGCGCCTGAATGGACACGTCCAGCGCGCTGACCGGTTCGTCCGCGATGATCAGATCCGGATTCATGATGATGGCCCGGGCGATGCCGATGCGCTGGCGCTGTCCGCCGGAGAACTCGTGGGGGTAGCGGCCGGCGTGTTCCCGGACCAGCCCGACCTTCTCCAGCATCTCAAACACCCGCTGGTCGATGTACTTTTCATCCCGGATGCCCTGAATGCGCAGGCCCTCCGCGATGATCTCGCGCACCGTCATGCGCGGGTCGAGGGAAGCGATGGGATCCTGAAAGATCATCTGGATCCGGGTGACGATGTTCTCGCGGGCTGCGGCCTTCAGCTGCTCATGGCGCTGGGAGGACAGCTCCGCCAGCTCCGCGGGGGAGGCCGCTTTCTCCCTTGCGTCGAATTCCGCGTTGATTTCCTGCTGCCGCCGCTTCCGGTAGAGCTCAACGCAGTGCCTGTGGTCATTCTGTGCGGCGCGGATCAGCGCCCGCTGCTCCTTGACAAAGGCGTTCAGCTTCTCCTTTTCCGCGCGGACCGCTTCGGCATCACCCTTGCGACGGAATTCTGCCACGCGCTCCCGGGTCTCGTGGCGGGCCTGGGCGATGGCCTCGGTATAGGAGCGGATGCCTGCTACAATGCGTTGCCCCTTGAAGTACACATCGCCGGAGGTGGCCCTGTGCAGGCGGATGATGGAGCGGCCCGTGGTCGTCTTGCCGCAGCCGGATTCGCCCACGATGCCGACCACCTCGCCCCGTTTCACGCTGAAGCTGACATCATCCACGGCCTTGAAATCCTGCTTGCCGAAGTACTGCCTGAGATGCCTGACTTCGAGGATGTTTTCAGCTTCTGTCATAGCCCCGGGCCTCCAATTCTTTCATCGCCTTGATGCGGTCGGTCACGGTCTTGGGCGGGTCAACCTTCGGCGCGTCCGGATGGAGCAGCCAGGTGGCGGCGTAATGCGTGTCCGACACCTTGAAGAAGGGCGGCTCCCGCTTCAGGTCGATCTGCATGGCGTACTTGTTCCGCGCAGCAAAGGCATCCCCCTTGGGCGGATAGATCATGTTCGGAGGCGTGCCCGGAATCGCCTCCAGCTTGTCCCTGGTATCCAGGGAGGGCATGGAGGACAGCAGCGCCCAGGTGTAGGGATGCTTCGGCTCATAGAAGATATCGTCCACGGTGCCGTATTCCACAATCTTCCCCGCGTACATCACCGCGACGCGATCCGCCATGTTGGCGACCACGCCCAGGTCATGCGTGATGAACAGCACGGAGAGACCGCGCTTTTCCTTCAGGTCACGGATAAGCTCAAGGATCTGCGCCTGAATGGTCACATCCAGCGCGGTGGTCGGCTCGTCGCACAGCAGAATCTCCGGGTTGGCGGCAAGGGCAATGGCAATGACGATGCGCTGGCGCATTCCGCCGGAAAACTCGTGGGGATACTGGTTGAAGCGGCGCTCGGGCTCCTTGATGCCCACATCCCGCATGATGGCGATGGCGCGGTCATACGCTTCCTGCTTGGTGACGCGTGTCTCGGACGCGCTTTTCAGCTTGTCCAGATGGGCCAGCAGCTCCTCCGCCCGGGCGCGGTAATCCACGGGGGACGGATCGGACAGCTCCGCCATGTAGCTGTCGCGGAGCTCCGTCATTGCCTTGAGAATATTCTGCCGGGTCAGCTCCAGATCAACCAGGTTGGGCGGTACGATGCCGCCTGCGCCTTCCTTCGGATGGCGCTTCCGGGCCTCGGTTTCGCGGGCGAAGCGCTTTTCCTCCCGGGGATTGTTCCTGACGCCCTTGAAGTAGCGGTCCAGATACACGGTCATGGCGGAGCGGAAGGTGCAGGCGTTGCTGTTCTTCCGCAGGGCCAGCGGGTCGATGGATGCCTCCACCAGACCGGACAGATGCCGGACGGCTGCACGGGCTGTTCGTTCATCCAGTAGCTTTACCTCAAACTGCGGCAGCGCCTTCGCGATGGCGTCCACAACCTGCTGCCGGACAACGCGGGTCTGCGCATCGGAGCATTGCAGCGCCGCTTCCGCGTTCTCCGGACACAGCCGAAGGTTGGCGCACCCTGCCTTCCGCATGGATGCGGTCAGCGCCTTTCTCAGGGCGTTCGCCTCGGCCCGGGCGTTCTTCTGCCGGCTCCTGCTGTTCAGCCGCATGGCCTGCGTCATCTGCTTGCCGATTCTCATGATCGGATCCAGCGAGGACAGGGGATCCTGAAAGATCATCGTCAGGTCATTGCCGCGAATCCGGTTGAACTCCTCCTCCGGGCACTTGAGCAGATCCTGCCCCCTGTAGATGATCTCTCCGCCCTCGATGATGGTGTTCGCCGCGTTGATGCCGATGATCGCCTTCGCCGTCACGGATTTGCCGGAGCCGGATTCGCCCACGATGGCCAGGGTCTCGCCCTTGTACAGATCAAAGCTGATGCCCCGCACCGCCTTGACATTGCCGTTGTTCGTATGGAAGGACAAGCGGAGGTCCCTCACTTCCAGTGCTTTTTCCATGGGAACCTCCTTTACGCATCCGCGCCGCGCAGCGAGGGGTTGAAGGCGTCTCTCAGCCCGTTGCCGAAGATGTTGAAGCAGATCAGCATCAGGCCCAGGAAGAGCGCCGGGAAGAAAACGCAATGGGGATAGGTGGACAGGGTCTGCTGACCGTTTTGCAGCATGGTGCCCAGGCTGGTGGTCGTTTTGGAATTCAGGTTGACGATGCCGAGGTAGGAATAGGTCGCTTCGGAGAAAATGGTGTAGGGGATGGACAGCACGCAGGCCGTGATGATGAAGCCGGAGGAATTGGGCAGGATGTGCCGGAAGATCAGCCGCCCGTCCTTCGCGCCCAGCGTGCGGGCTGCCATGACATACTCCTGTCCCTTGAAGCGGTAGAACTGCGCGCGAACCGTGGCTGAGGTGCTGATCCACCCGAAGAAGATGAAGCAGATGAACATGGCAAACATGGAGCCCATCTTCCGGGCGAAATAGATCTGGAACAGGGTCATGAACACGAGGCTGGGAATCTGGTACAGGATGTCCTTTACCCGCTCCATCACCAGATCGAAGGTACCGCCGTAGTAGCCCTCCAGCGCGCCGATGATGATGCCCAGCACAAGGTTGATGATGGCCGCCAGCACGGAAACCGTCAGGGACAGCCGGGCGCCGGAGGCCAGACGCACGCAGATGTCATACCCGTGTTCATCCGCGCCAAAGAGGAAGCAGGCGTCCTTGCCGTTTAGGTAGCGGTACCAGCTGGAGTACAGCGTGCGGATCTGGTAGGAGCTGCCGTTCATCTTGCTCACATAGGTCGCGTAGCCGTCATCGGAGCTCGCGTCCTTGACGAAGATGTTCTGCAGCTCGCCGTTTTCGTCCCGCACCGCCACGCCCTTGGCGTTGGTCAGG
>JBJEUF010000054.1:0-4217 GCA_051883695.1 Aristaeellaceae bacterium | reverse complement strand
CCGGGCATAGGTCTGGGGCCTGTGCTCCTTTTCCGCTCCCTCCGGGCCTTCCAGCGCACCGCAGAGCATCACCGCTGCGGAAAACGCGCCGCAGTTGTCCCGCAGCCGCCCGATGCCGCCGCCAAAGCCCACGGATACCATTGCCGCCTGCTCACGCGTCAGGCCCAGTACATCCGCATAGGCCAGCACAACGGACTGCGCACAGTTGCAGCCGTCCGCGAAGTTGCGCACAGCCTGTTTTTCCCGTCCGGAAACCACCGGCATCGCTCCTTACAGGCACAGCGGCGCTCAGGGGAAGCCATCAGGCCGCCCCCACAGCGCCGCCGCGTTTCTTATTTCGTGATCTGGATGGTGTCGCGGAGCTTGTTGTAGACCTGCTCCTTGTAGCTCTCGGTATACACTCTGGGATAGGTGATGTGCACGGTGTAAAGCACCTTTTCCACGCAGGTGGCATGGACGCGGCCTGCGATCTCCGTGCCGTCGGTCAGCACACCGGTGTAGTTGGCATAGCGGCCCTTCGCTCCCAGCAGAGAGCGATCGTCCAGCTTGGACGGGCTGAAGGATTTCAGCTGATCGGAGCCTTCCAGCGCGTTCAGCATGTTCCTGACCACTTCCTCCAGCTGGGTCGTGGTATACTGGCTGTTCACCTTCTCCGCTGTGATGGTCAGCTGCGCCTGATACAGGCCCCTGGCCACCGTGGGATTGGTGATGGTATACTGCGTGTTGCTGGAATCGTCCACCGTCCAGCCCACCGGGCCCTCGAAGGACAGGCCGAGCTTGGTGGCGTCATAGGTCCTGTAGCTGAAGGCCGGCAGCGTCGGGGCGGTGGTGGGCGTCGGCAGATCAATGGGATTCAGCGGCACCGGCGTGGCGCCGGCGAATTCACCGCGCGCCGTGGGCGCAGGCGTGGTCACCACGGGTACAGCCGTCGCGATCTCGCCCTCCAGATAGTCCAGATCCGCCGTGTAGTCATCCTCCTCCGCCAGAGGATCGTAGGTCACGCCATCCTCCACATAGGCGCCAGAGGACTGGGTCTGCTGCGCCTGGCTGCCGGAAGTATCCGCCGTCTTGACTGTGAACCGCTCCGGTTCACTGGTCTGGCACGCGGTCAGCATACACAGGCACAGGAGCAGCGCCAGTGCCATGATCCACTGTTTCTTCATCGTCATAACCTCCCTCAATGGCCGCCACCCTGCGGCAGCGGGTCATGATCTCGCCTGATTTCAACCATATCAACGAATCGCGCCACAGTTTTATTCCGCATCTTCCTCATAATAGGGATGATACAGCCTGCGGTCGAGGCTCCAGATCTTCTCGGAGAACGCGCCGGCGGGAACGCGGGCCATGATGCCCTCCATTTCGTTCATCCGCGCGTCCAGGGTATCAATCCAGTTGAGCACCTCCGCCTCGGGGAACATGGGCGGCTTGGGGCTGCCGTATTCCGGGATGCCGTGATGGCTGATGATCATGTGCTCCAGCAGCACCACGATCTCCCCGGTCACGCCCACGTTCCGCGCGGCTTCCGCCAGACGCGCCACGCCGCGCACCAGATGGCCGATCAGCAGGCCCTCGCGGGTGTAGTCCGTCACGTTGCCCATCTCGTCGCTCTTCATCTCCGTGATCTTGCTCAGGTCGTGCAGGATCACGCCGGCCCGGAGCAGATCGCCCTTGAGGAAGGGATACGCCTGCAGGATGTGCTCCGCCGTGTTGAGCATGGAGCAGGTGTGATGCAGCAATCCCGTGCGCTCGGCATGGTGCAGCCGCTGCGCCGCGGGAAACCACGCCAGATCATCGCCCGCCAGGCGCAGCATTTCGCGCACGAGCTTTTTCAGATCCTCCGAGGCAAAGCCGTCGATGGTGCGCTCGATCTGCGCGCGGTAGGTATCCGGCGTTTCCGGCGCGCAGGGCACCAGACGGCTCAGATCCACCCCGTCCGACGCCACCGCCGGGCGCATCTTCTCAATCCGCAGCTGCTTGCGGCCGTTGTACTCCTGCACCAGCCCGCGCACCTTGATGACCGATCCGGAGGGCGGCGGCGGCACCGTGCCGTCCCACAGCTTGCAGTTGACCTCACCTGTGCGGTCGGTCAGGTTCATGTCCAGGTACTTGCCACCGGTCTTGCCCTCGCGCTGATCTGCGCTGCGCACCAGCAGGAAGCCCTCAAAGCGCATACCGGTTTCCAGCATGCTGACAGAAATATCCATTGAAATTTCCTCGTTCTTTGTTTATTAAAACGGCGCGTCGCCGCCACCGGCCTCGGGCGCGAGGTTGGCGTAGGTCGTGTACTCGCTTAGCCAGGCGACCTTGATGGTTCCCAGCGGGCCGTTTCTCTGCTTCTGCACGATGATCTCGCCCACGTTCTTCTCCTCGCACTCCGGGTCGTAATACCCCTCGCGGTGGATGAACATGACCACGTCCGCGTCCTGCTCGATGGAGCCGGAATCGCGCAGATCGGTCAGGGTGGGACGCTTGTTGTCGCGGGCCGCGTTGGCGCGGGACAGCTGTGCGCAGGCAATCAGCGGCACCTTGAGCTCCAGCGCGATGGCCTTGAGCTGGCGGCTGATTTCCGCAACCTCCAGCTGACGGCTCTCGGTCTTGCCGTCGGAGTGCATCAGGCCCAGGTAGTCCACCACGATCAGGTCGAGGCCCTTGTCCATCATCAGCCGCCTGCAACGCGAGCGCAGCTGCGTGGGCGTGATGCCCGCCGTATCGTCGATATAGATGCGGCTGTTGGACAGCGGGCCGATGGAGCGCGCCAGGCGCATCCAGTCATCCGCCGTGAGCGTGCCCTGACGGACGCGCTGCATGTTGACCTTCGCATCCGAGCAGAGGAGGCGCAGCGCAATCTGCTCCCGCGGCATTTCCAGCGAGAACACCGCCACGCTCTTGCCGCCGTACAGCGCCGCGTAGCCCGCCATATTCATCGCCAGCGAGGTTTTGCCCATCGAAGGCCGCGCGCCCAGAATAATCAGTTCGCCGCCATGCAGGCCGGTCAGCAGGTTGTCCAGCGCCGAAAAGCCCGTCGGCACTCCCGACACCCTGCCCTTGAGCTTTGCCAGCTCCTCGATGCTGGCATAGGTGTTGTAGAGTACCTCCTTCACGTGCACCAGGCTCTCGCCGGAGGCGCGGTGCATCACGATGTCGAAAATGGCCTTCTCCGCGTGCCCCAGCGTTTCCTGCAGGGGATTGACCTGGCTGTAGCACTCCTGCGCAATCTCCTGCGAGGCCTTAATCAGCCTGCGGAGCGTCGATTTTTCCGACACGATGCCGATGTACGCCTTGACGTTCGCCGTCGTGGGCACATACTGCACCAGCTGCAGCAGATAGGCGGCGCCGCCGACGCCCTCGCTGGTGCCGCGCCGCGTCAGTTCCGCGTCGACGGTAATGAAGTCCACCGGGCTTTGCAGCCTGTGCAGCGCCAGCATCGCGTCAAAGATTTCCTTGTGCTGGGGCTGATAGAAATCCTCCGGCACGAGGGATTCCGCCGCCAGCAGCACCGCGCCGGAATCCTGCAGCATCGCGCCCAGCACGGACTGCTCCGCTTCGACGCTATTGGGCGGCGTAACGCCGCGCAGCTCGGACATGATGCTTCCTCCTCCGGTACGCTTTCATCCGTCAGGCTTACTTGACCGCCAGCCCCTCGACATGCACGGTCATTTTTACGCTGATATCCTTGTAGATTCTGGCCTCGAATTCCACGTCGCCCACCGTGCGGATGTTCTCGCACTTGATGTCGCGCTTGTCGATCTCCACGCCATGCTGGTTCTTCAGCTCCGCCGCGACCTCCGCGCTGGTGATGGAGCCGTACAGGCGGCCCTGGGAGCCGGTCTTGACGGTGATGTTGACGACCTTGCCGCGCAGGCTCTCCGCCGTCGCAGCCGCCCTGGCGCGGCGCTCCGCCTCACGATCCGCCTCAGCCTTGCGCATCTTCTCAATGCCCTTCAGCGCGCCGGGCGTAGCCTCCACCGCCAGCTTCTGCGGGAACAGGAAGTTGCGGGCATAGCCGTCCGACGCGTTGACCACCTGATCCTTCTTCCCGACGCCCTTGACGTCCTGCAGCAGAATAACCTTCATATCTTGAATCCTCCTGATGACAGATATATTGAATCAACATACATTATACCGCCATTTATTCCAAATTGCAAGACCGGGAATTATAAACCAGTAAATTCCCAAAGTAAGTTCCACAGTGGACGAGGGAGTGGAAGCTAGTGTGG
>JBJEUF010000053.1:0-4222 GCA_051883695.1 Aristaeellaceae bacterium | reverse complement strand
GGTTGCCCTTGTTCTTCTTGATGATCTTGATGATGTTGATGATCAGGCAGATCTCCAGCAGAACGATGATCGTCTTGGGCCACACATCCGGCTGAAGCACGTAGGGGTTCATCGCCACCTTCTGGGGGACAGCCGCCTCCAGCACGTGCGTAAAGAATGTGAAGCCAAGGAAGATGAAGAGCAGAATGTTGATAATCAGTTCAAACACAGTGCCGCAACTCCTTTGTCATTTAGGAAAGAGGGAGAAAACCCCCTCTTTCCCTGTCAATTTTCGTTCAGAATCCGTTAAGCTTTCGCTTACTTCAGATCCTCGTAATCCTTCACGAGGGTGCCCTGCTCGACCATGTAGTCGTGCAGATCCTTGTACTCGCTCTGGCAGAACGCGACGGTCTCCTCGCCCGGAGCCGGGATCGGACGCTCGTCATACGCGGCGTTGTGGGTGAATTCCTTCCAGGTCTCGGACTGCTTGGCCTCCTCGATGGCGGCAACCAGCGTGTCGATGGCCTCCTGCGGGGTGCCCTTCTTGGCGAAGATGCCGCGCCACGGACCCATGACGGAGTCGATGCCGTTCTCCACGGAGCACTGCATATCCGGAGCGATGCTCATGCGGTTCTCGCACAGCGCCAGGATCGGCACGATGTCGCCGGACTCGATCAGGCCCGCGATGTCGTCCCAGCCGCAGACGTACAGGTCGCAGTGGCCGCCCACGAGCGCGGAGTTCGCGTCGGAGCCGGAGGAGTACGGGATCTCCATCAGCATCAGGCCTTCGGTCGCCTGCGCCAGGGAAGCGCCGTCCACGCCGGTGGCGGTCAGCATCGCGACGGAAACCTCGAACGGATGATCGGCGATGTACGCCTGGAGCTCAGCCCAGTTGGTGACGCCGAACTTCTCCATGGAGATCTTGGAGGCGACGATGGCGTTGATGGAGTGAACCAGAACGTCCACGCACTCGAACTCGGTCTTGAAGTCCATGGAGGTGTTGCCCAGCATGTCCTGGATGTACAGGGACTGGGTGCCCAGCATGAAGGTGTAGCCGTCAGCCGGCTGCTTGTAGGTGTGCTCCACGCCGTTGACGCCGGAGCCGCCTTCCACGTTCACAACCTCAACCGGAACGCCGAGGATGTCCTGCAGCAGGGACGCCATCGGGCGCAGGGTGGAGTCAGCGCCGCCGCCGACGCCCCACGGGCAGACGAGGTCGATCTTGCGCTCGAACTTGAATTCGGCGCTGGCGCACGCGGCCACAGCCACGAGCATCACGATTGCGAGAACGAGACATACGAGCTTCTTCATAGTGTAGAACCTCCTTTTATTTTCCCAAGCCGATTTTCTTCGGCTTAAGCTGCAAAAGAATAAGAAATGTCAAAAACCGGCCCATTTCGTTCCAACCGTATTCTTGCGCTTTTGATGGATTCATGATAATATAAATTCATTCGTAATGCAAATACCGATTTGTATATGTTGAATATAATTCCGGCCTTATGGTTTTGCATTCTTGTATACCAGTGAACATTCTGAGAGGACTGAGAGGCGATCTTCCCCCATGAACATGAAGCACATTCAGTACGTGTTGACCGTCCTTCGCGAGGGCTCCATCACCGCCGCGAGCAAGAAGCTTTACGTCTCCCAGCCTGCCCTTTCCCAGACGATCAAGCAGATTGAGCAGGATCTGGGCGCGACCATCTTCGACCGCAACACGGACCCCATCTCTCTGACCTACGCCGGCCACAAGTACGTGGACGCCGCACAGCAGATGCTGGACATCGAGCGAAACCTGCGCGCGCAGCTCGCCGAGATGACCACCGAAATCCACGGCCGCATCCGCGTGGGCATCTCCGTGCAGCGGGGCCTTCAGCTGCTGCCGCTGGTCATCCCGGAGTTTACGCGCCGCTACCCGTATGTGACGGTGGAGCTGGTGGAGCACGGCAGCGACACGCTGGAGCGGATGACCGCCGAGGGCCAGTGCGACATCGCGCTGGTCGCCACCAGCGAAAAGCCCAACAAGCTGCAGTACGTCCTGATTGAGAACGAGCAGGTCGTGCTCATGGCCGCGCGCTCCACGGATCTGGCGCACCGCTTTGAGGACGGCACGCCCATCGAGATCACCGAGGCGCAGCGCGAGAAGTTTGTCTCCATGCGCCCCGGCCACAGCGTGCGTCTTGTTCAGGACAGGCTCTTTGAGCAGCACCACATCACCCCCTCCATCCTGCTGGAAACCAGCAACATGGAGGCCGGCAAGAACGTGGCCGCCCGCGCCAACGCGGTCATGCTCATCCCCCACGTCTACGTCATGAACTCGCTGGACCTGCACTACCGCGTGCAGTGTCATCCGATCCTCAACAGCGACTATGAGCGCCACTTCTACCTGTGCTACCGCAAGGGCCTGTACCTGCCCAAGTACATGGAGGACTTCGTGCGCATCGTCTGCGACAAGCTGAACGTGCCGCTCAACCTGCCGGTGCAGAAGTGATCCCCACTGCTTCATTATATTGTAACGACGCCGCTGAACTGCCGCGTCGTTTTCTCCTGTTTTCATCTTCTCCGCGTTTTTCGGCAGAATCCCGCCGGACACGGGCGGATCGCCTTGACAGGCGAACAAAAGCATGGTATCGTTGACGCTGCTTGATTTTTCATTCCATCCCGATCACATTGAGGTTTTGTCATGTCACTCTTTACCCTGATTGCATTCGCCTTCCTGTGCGCAGCGCTGTATTACCTGTGCCCGGACCGCTTCAAGTGGGTGCTCCTGCTGCTGGTCAGCTATGCGTACTACGCCTACTGCGGCGCAAACGCGCTGCCGTTCATCCTGCTGACCACGCTGTCCACCTGGGCGGGCGCGCTGGTCATCGGCCGTGTCGGCGAAAAGAGCCGTGCCGAGCTCAAGGCACGCAGGGCCGAGCTGGACGCCGCGGGCAAAAAGGCGCTCAAGGCGCAGGCCAGGCATCGCCAGCGCGTGATCTTCCTGGCCGTGCTGCTGCTCAACTTCGGCGTGCTGGCGCTGCTCAAGTACACCTCGCCGCTGCTCACGGCGATGGGCCGTCCGGCGCTTGATCTGCTGCTGCCGCTGGGCATCTCGTTTTACACGTTCCAGTCGATGGGCTACCTCATCGACGTGTACAACGGCAAGTACGCGCCGGAAAAGAACCCCGCCAGATTCGCGCTGTTCATCTCGTTCTTCCCGCAGCTCATTCAGGGCCCCATCGCCCGCTATGACCAGCTGGCGCCTCAGCTGGAGACGCCGCACCGCTTCAGCCTGGAGGGCATCGAGCGCGGCGCGCTGCTCATCCTCTGGGGCTTCTTCAAAAAGCGGGTCATCGCCGACCGCGCGCTGCCGCTGGTCACCGAGGTCTTCGGCAGCCACAGCGCCTACGGCGGCGCGGTGATCGTCGTGGCCGTGCTGTTTTACTCGCTGCAGCAGTACTGCGACTTCTCCGGCGGCATCGATCTGGTCACCGGCATCGCGGAGCTGTTCGGCATCCGGCTGGCGCCCAACTTCAAGCGCCCGTACTTCTCCGTCTCCCTGGGCGACTTCTGGCGCAGGTGGCACATCTCGCTGGGCGCGTGGATGCGCGACTACGTCTTCTATCCCTTCGCGCTGACCCGGCCCATGACCAGGCTCACCAAGGCCGTCAAGCCGCGCCTGGGCGCGGACATCGCCCGCGCGCTGCCCGCGGCGCTGGGCAACATCCTGGTCTTCCTGCTGGTGGGCATCTGGCACGGCGCAAGCATGAACTACGTGCTCTGGGGCCTGTACAACGGCCTCATCCTCGCCGCCAGCGCGCTGCTCGATCCGCTGTACAAGCGTGCAAACGACCGCCTCGGCGCGCGCGTCGTCGGCTCCCGGGGCTTTTATGTGCTGCGCGTCCTGCGCACGTTTGTGATCGTCAACATCGGCTGGTACTTCGACCGCGCGGTGCGCGCCGGCGACGCGTTTGCCATGCTGGGCAAGACGTTCTTCGCCCCGGCGTTTGCGCAGCTGTCCGACGGCACGCTGCTCACCCTCGGCCTGACGGCGGGCGACTTTGCCGTGCTGGCCGCCGCCACGGCGATTCTGTTCGCGGTCTCCGTGCTGCAGGAGCGCGGCGTGCGCATCCGTGAAAGGCTGCTGGCCCTGCCCGTGATCCCGCGCGTCGTGCTGCTGTATGCGTTCATGTACTTCGTGCTGGCCTGCTTCGTGGGCACCAATGCCGCGAACGCCGGCTTCATGTACGCGATTTTCTGACGG
>JBJEUF010000052.1:0-17714 GCA_051883695.1 Aristaeellaceae bacterium | reverse complement strand
AGCACCATGTCCACATCGGCGGCCATGACCTCGCGGGGCGCGTCGTATTTCTGACCCATAGCGTCCAGAATGTCCTCCCGGGTGGTGTCGGTTTTCAGGCAGTCCACGATGAACGCCGCCGTGGCGTTGCTGCGCACCATGCCCGAAAAGCCGCCGCCCGCAGCCACCATGATCTGCTCCCCATCCATTTCCTGGGTGATGAAATTTGCTTTCAGCTTCATATGTCAATCGTCCTTTCGGGAACAGAATTCGTGTAATAATCTACCGCTACAATCAATCCCAGTCGATTTGGTTATCATTGGGGGGGCAGTTGAGATCACAGCCACTTGTCGTGATAACATCCTCGTTCTCGAACTCGATGACCTCCATCTCGGCCTTTACATACTTGTCCATTTCGCACACCTCCCTCCATTTTAGGATTTTTATAGTGAAACAGAGGTTTCCCTCCGGGTCACGCATTAGTCAGTATCTCCATCATCAATATAGGTGGGACAAACACCGATACAGTTACTGGTCGTGATCACATCCTCCGCATCGAACTCGATGACCTCCATCTCGGCCTTTACATACTTGTCCATTTCGCACACCTCCTACGGATCGTGGATTTGTAATATAGGCGTTAAAGTGCAAATAAACCTAAAGTCAGTCTTCATCTCCATCAATGATGATATCTGAGCCGCCATCGCCGGTGCTGGTGGTGATAACATCCTCCGCCTCGAACTCAATGACCGCCATCTCGGCTTTTACATACTTGTCCATTTCGCACACCTCCCTCCATTTTAGGATTTTTATAGTGAAACAGAGGTTTCCCTCCGGGTCACACATATTGGGAACTGTTGGTCAAAACCGTAGGGGCAGGCGACCGAAGCCGCCTGCCGCGGGTTTGGGACAATACGGAGGCAACTTAGAACATATCATCGTTGCCATCATCTGGCGCTTTAGACGCGCAGAAACTGAGATCAGCACCGCAGCCGCCGCTGGTCGTGATGACATCCTCCGCGTCGAACTCGATGACCTCCATCCGGGCCTTTTCATACTTCTCCATGTCCAACACCTCCTTTCGCCATAGAATCTCTATGGTGAAACGGAAATCTTTCCGCATCACGCGAAAGAAAGTGTTGCAAAGGATATGAAATTAGCCTAGAATCCGCTTGCTTGCTTGCTTGCTTGCTTGCTTGCTTGCTTGCTTGCTTGCTTGCTTGCTTGCAGATTATCGTCGTTTGCTCCATACCTGTCAACCTTTTCTGTAATTTCGTCGTTATGGCAGACAGCCGAAGCCACCTGCCGAGAAAAGAACTAGCGAAATTATTATCCGAGATCATAGTCCCAACAAGATTGACCATCATTACCGCATCCCCAGTCGTTGACATCGACAGAGCAACTGGTGGTGATGACGTCCTCCGCCTCGAATTCGATGATCTCCATCTTGGCCTTTTCATACTTCACCATGTCGAACACCTCCTTTTGTCTGAATAATCTATTGTGAAACGGGTTTTGCCCCGTACCACTCGAGGATAATTCGGTGCAGACAGAAGCTCGTTTTGACATCCTAGCATATACCTGGAACGTCTTCTTCATCGGTTGCTTCCTTTTTTCGCCATGCGTCATAGGTTGTAAGCATGGCCTCAAGCATTTTCTGACGCTCCTCTTCCCGCATTTCTGGGAAGCATTCCCGCTGTTCTGCACATTCTTTCAGGCGAATACACTCCGGGTAAAAGAAGCATGTGTTGCAATCCCCGATGGAAGGCCATTCCTCCCGGAAGCTCTGCAATACGGAGCTGTCCAGTTGATCCTCATCAATGTGGCCAACGAAATGATCTTCACTGTAATGCTCACACAAGCCCAATTCACCATTCGGCAGGATGGTCAGAGCCTTATCGCTGTCAGCCATACAGTGATTGGTGGGAATATCCTTTGCCAGGCGGCGCTTTGCAGTCAGGCCATAATCAAACAGTTTATTCCGCAGCTTCTGCTGATTCTGATACAGCTCATACCGCTCCTTCTCCGCGCGGATATGCTCCTTGCTGCCCATAAATTCAAACAGCACATGGCTGTACGCGGTCAGCTTTCCCTTCCCGGCAAAGCGCGCATGCAGCTCATCAGCCAGTGCAAAGAGGTCTTCCGCATTGTGGTTGTCCATATTCATGCGGACATGGACGCGAACCCCGGCATCCAGCAGATGCCCGATGTTGCCCATCACCACCTGATAGGGGCTGGGGCCATCCTTGTAGATGAACGCCTTGCAGCGGTTGAAGACCTCCTCCGTGCCGTCCAGAGCAATCTGCACCCAAGTCAGCTTCCAGAGCTTCACCGCCTGTTCCACGGTCTCCTGATCAAACAGGTAGCCGTTGGAAATGATGTTGGAGCGGTACTGGATGCCCTTTTCCGTCAAATCCTTGCAGATGACGTCGATGACCTTCTTGTTGAACAGCGGCTCCCCGCCGAACCAGCCCAGATGGACTGGCTTGCCGCCGCAATGGTCTGCGATGTAGGCTGCTGCTTTATGGGCGGTTTCCTCAGTCATGGGGATGCGGGAGCGGCCCATCTCATAGCAGTAGAAGCACCGGGCGTTGCAGTCCGTGGTGGTGAAGATGGTGTAATTGGTGATGTGCTCCGGCTTCTTGCGCACGGTTTTGCGGACAAAGCGCACTTGATCGGCGTACTTCCGGTCGTCGAGCGCCTGCGGCACCCGGAACCACTTGTCCCGCAGAGCGGGCAGGCTGTCCGGCGCGGCGTATTCCTCCGGCGTCAGCAGAAGCATTTCCCGGGTCAGCGTGTGGAAGACGAGCGTGCCGCCCTCCACGCGAAGGGGAAGCACATAGGTCATCCAGCGGAAGCCATCTTCCGAGGCTTTGGGTTTGCCGAGAATTTTCATGGTGTTGCCCGATGGGGACTGTATGGTTTGCATGGGCGTTCCTCCCGTTATGCGTTCATGCCGTCGTAGGCCACCTGCGCAGCCTCCGGCTCCATGTTGCAGCGTAGATGATACAGCCGGACACTGCTGCCCAGCCTGTCCACCAGCGAAAGGGTCTTGCGCAGCGCCGCCGGCTCGCCGGGGCGGTAGCTCTGCTGGCAGAGCATGGGCAGGGCGGCTTTTTTGTCGATGGGCTGAATGCGATTGACCTCGCCCCGGGACAGGATGCAGATCGCCTTCAGCGGACAGGCGATATTGGCGCTGCGGTGGTGCTTGCCGTCCCAAGGGGTGCCGTAGGCGGTCACGCCCTGTTCATCCAGCCGGAGCAGGGGCTTGTCGTCGTTGACCATAATTGCCCGCGCGCCGAACTGCTTTTGCCACAGCCGGGTATGGGTGCTCTTGCCCGTGCCGCTTTTGGCGGTGAAGAGGTAGGCCGCCCCGTCCACCGCGACGACGGAGCCGTGGAACAGCAGGGTGTCGTGATCAAGCAGGCCCGCCGCGATTTTGCGGTAGACAGCCAGCGTTTCCAGATATGCGTCGGAATAGTCAAAGGGCGCTCGCCCCTCGCAAATGGCTTCCCGGCGGGATTTCTCCTTCTCAAAGGCGATATCCGCCGGGGTGATCTCCACGCGCAGCGAGGGAGGAGCATCCGTCAGGTAGTCACGGCAGAAGGCGCGGGTTTCATCAAACAATGCGCTTACGCTGACGGCCTGCCCGGCCAGCGCCATGCAAAAGGACACACTCACAGACGGGAACTTCCTTTCCTATGGGAATAACGGACGGTCAGCCCGCTTTGCCTGCGCACCAGGCCAGCAGCATCTCCTTCAAAAAAACCAGCTCCTGCGTATGATCGTCCTTGTGATCGTTGGCCCAGACAATGCCCTGCGCATAGCGCTCCGCCACGCTCAGCATCGTGATGACCACCGTCGTAAACATTTGCTGCTCGGGGATGTCCGTCCGAATGCTCCCATTGACCCTGGCCCGCTCATACATCCGGTGAAAGAGGCTGCGGATGGGCTCCAGCACATCAAGATGCTCCCGCAGCTGCGCGTCCTCCACGCCCGAGTGGCGGATGAAGGTCTTGTATTCGCCGCTGAAATGTAACAGCTCCGGCTGCTCCTGATACAGGGCGATGATCTGATCCGCATAGAACGCGATGCCCTGATACGCTGTGAGGCGCTCCAGATCATCCGGCGCGCGCCTTGTGAGCACATCCTGCCAGAAATCGCTCCACACCCGGGCACTGATGGCAATCACCAGCTTTTCCTTGGTCTGGAAATATTTGTACATCGTTGCGGTGCCGACATCGGCCGCCTCTGCAACCCGATGCAGGCTGACTGCTTCGATGCCGTATTTTGAAAACAGCCGGAAGCCTTCCTCGATGAGCCGGTCTTTCCGCTGCCGGGCTTCACGCCTGTCGCGCTCCACATTCCTTGCCATCTCATCACCTGTATTTCGTGAGCCTCACTTTACAAATAAAGTGCAGCTCTATCTGTGTCAGTATACTCCACGAGGAGTGGATTGTCAAGGCTTGCACGCTGCGTGTTGCCAGAGAGAAAGGTCGATGCTCACGGCGACAGGATTCACACGCCTTCACGATGCGGGACAGATTCATGATAGCGGTATTGAAATCCGCTGCAGACGTCCAATTCCGCATCATCATATAGATATGTATCATTGTTGCTTGTATGCATGAACGGGGCTATGAAAATCATCCTTGACAAACCTCGTTTCATAACCACATTGTCATTTGCTCAACGGCACTTGATTGCCAGCACAAGTATCGGGATGTGAAACGCAGCGGCAAGGATCTTGCTCAGCTCAGCGATGCGATCTGCGAGGAACATCAGCTTTCAGTCTTTCGGGATCCGCAGAACAAAACGGTTTCCTATGACGAGTGGCAAGGCAATCAGCGGCGCTTCACCCATCGGGACGAGCTGCGAATGATCATCGACGCCGCGCTGCGGATGCAGCCTGACGGCTTCGATGCGCTGATGCAGTTGCTGGAAGATGCCGGTTGCCGCATCAAGCGCGGCGCGCAAATCAACATCAAGCCGCCGGAGGGAAAGCGATATATCCGGCTCGATACCCTTGGATCGGAATACGATGAGACATCCTTGCGCCGGACGCTGGCACATGATCATGTGCACATTCCGAAAATCCCACGGGGCGATTTCAACGGAAGTCAGGTCAAGCGATTGATCGACATTGAAACAAAGCTTCGCGCCGGCAAGGGGAAAGGTTATCAGGTATGGGCTGAGCGGAACAACATCGACGCAAAAGCGCAGATGGTCATTTTCCTGAAAGAGCATCAGATCGATTCGCTGGAAGAGTTGAACGATCAGATTCAGGAGCTGACCAATCAGCAAAAAGAGTTGAAAGCAGCTCTCCGGGAAAAACAAAACCGAATGAAGGAGATCAACCGACAGCGGCAAACGATCCGGGATTACAGCCGGACAAAAGCGGTTTATACCCAGTATCGGGAATCCGGCTGGTCGGTGAAATTCTATCAGGAGCATCGGCAGGAGATCGAAGATCACAAAAATGCGCAGGCCGTGTACGGACCTCTTGGCGGAAAGCTACCGACGCTGAAAGAGCTGACGGCAGAATACGACGGGCTGAAAGAGCAGAAAGAAAACGATCAGGCAGTGCTTAACGAACTGAAACCAAAGCTCACGGACCTGAAGCACATTCGGTATAACTACGATGTACTGGAAAGAGACAGCGCGCCAAATAGTAACCAACATGTCATACCAAAGGATCACCACTTCGATGAACACGCTCCCCATCACGATGACGAATCCCGCTGATTCGCATAACAACCACAGCGCTTGCGCTGGTAAAAAGGGCTTGGGGACGCTGCTCCCCAACAAGCAAAGTGCAAAAGGTGCTACCTTTGCCCTGCTTGCTACTATGCTCCGGGGCTGGTTTCAGGAGACCATGGAACCGTGTTCCCGAAAAAAAGAGATTTCATTTCGTGAAAACTTTTGGTCCTGAAACCCCAGTAAAACCGTCATTTCAGAAAATCAAGCGGTCGTAAAAACGCCAGTAAAGCCTTACGCCGCAACGCTTTCCGAAGTTTTCAAAACGTGAAAACGATTTTGAAGGCCGTGTGATATGGTGACGGTGAAAGCCAGAGCGTCAGGCTTCATCCCAACGACTTTCCGCTCAGGAAAAGCTATCCTGCGCGTTCACATAAAGCCGTCCTGCGTCATGCCGTCGCGAAGCATGATCCGAACGCAGGACGGCATCGCGACCTTTCCTGACTGTGTGATCGGACACACAGTCAGATGTCACGACAACTGAGAATGAACAGGAGAAATCCATGAAAGAAAACGAGAAGCAGACAACTGAAATAGCAAGTGAAGATAACGAAAAGTCTGAGAAGAAAAAGATTGTCAGACAACCTTGGTGGCCGGATTGGTTCACCGGCAGAACGATCAATGAACCGATCTTCTGCCGTGAATTTCTGAAAAAGTATCGGCTGGCCTACACGGAAAACTCTTTCTTCTCTGTGGAAGGAAAGGTGACGGATGAGAATGCGCTACGCGCTGTCATCTATCGGATGGTGGAGCGTTTCGTTGTCACCGGCGTGAGTAAAAAGGTGGATGACATTGTGAAGGCCCTGCGGATCACAGCGCAAGTGAAAGAGCTGCTGCCGCAAACGGATCGCATTCATGTCAGGAACGGCACGTTGTTTTTGGACGGAACATTCACCCAAGAAAAGAATGAGATCGTCCGATACAGGCTACCCATATCCTTCAATCCGAACGCGAAGTCGCCCGAGCGTTGGCTCCGATTTCTCTCCGACCTGCTGCGGCCGGAAGACATTCCCACGCTGCAGGAATTCATCGGCTACTGCCTGATTCCCAGCGACGCCGGGCAGAAGATGCTGGTGATCAAAGGCAGCGGCGGCGAAGGGAAAAGCCAGATCGGCAATGTGTTGTCCAAACTGTTCGGCGCATACACCAAAGACGGCAGCGTTGGGAAGATATCCGAGAACCGATTTGCCCGCGCCGACCTGGAGCACGTGCTGCTGATGATCGACGACGACATGCGATTGGAAGCGCTGCGCCAGACCAACTATGTGAAGTCCATCGTCACCGCGAAAAGCAAAATGGATCTGGAACGCAAGGGCAAGCAGAGCTATCAGGGCTGGATGACGGCGCGCATCATGGCATTTTCAAACGGCGATCTGATGTCGCTGTTCGACCGGAGCGATGGCTTCTTCCGCCGTCAGCTGATCCTGACCACCAAGCGAAAGCCGCCTGATCGGGCGGATGATCCCGAGCTTGCCGACAAGCTCTGCGAAGAATTGGATGGCATCTTCCTCTGGGCCTTCGAGGGTTTGCAGCGGCTGGTGAAGAACAACTTCCGCTTTACGGAAAGTGACCAGGCGCGTGTGAACCGGGAAGCCATGAAGAAGGACGCCAACAACGTGGAGCTGTTCCTGGAATCGAAAGGCTAAATCACCCGCGAGCCGGAATACTCCGTCAGCTCCAAAGAGCTGGGCGACGTGTACCACACCTGGTGTGAAGAGAATGCGTACCCAGCCCTGAAAAGCAAAACGCTGATCGAGCAACTGGTAGCCAATCAGGAAAAGTACGGCATCCAGTACACCACGCATCTCATCAACAGCGCCGGCCGCCAGGTCAGAGGCTTCAAAGGGCTCGGATTGCTGATCAAGACATCCGGCTTTTCATCGGGCGGATGGCAGCAGGTGGACCCGGACGACAACCCGTTCAAAACTTAATAAGGAGTTTTGAGCAAAACAATACGTCCAAGCGTCCCACGGGACAGCAGGACAGGGCGCTGGACGGGACGCATGGACGCATCAGAACAAGGAAAAAGCGCTTTATGCTTCACAGAATTTCACAGAAATCAAACAGAGTTTGTTACCGATTGTAACGTTTTAAGAAAGTAAAGCCCCTTATTTTTCAAGGGGTTTCAGACACGAAAATGAGCAGTTTTGAATGTGGACGATAAATATATCGTTCCTGTCAAAAACGGGGCTTAAACCGGTAACAAACGGTCAGAGGCATCCGCAAAGAGAAAGTTTATAACTTTGCATTACTTTAAAGCATGAAAGGATATTGCCATGATGAGAAACAGGCTTTATACTGAAGAGCAGGTACACCAGGTTGTGGACGAGGTTCTCCGCAGGCTGGGCAGCACCGCGGCTCTGCAAGAGCCAGAGTACCTTGACAACAGCACATCTCAGCAATCATCGCCGGGCACGAAAATGACATTGTCCGTCCGGGAAGCCGCCGAGCTGATCGGGATCAGCAAGCCGAAGATGTACGAGCTCATTCACAGCAATGAGATCCCGTCCAGCCACGTCGGAAAGAAGATTGTGATCGCCCGACAGGCGCTCATGGACTGGCTGTCGGAAGGAGATACGAATGGCAAGAAAGCGTGCTAACGGCGAAGGAACCATCAGAAAACGGGCTGACGGAAGCTGGGAAGCCCGGTACTGTGCCGATGGGAAGCGGCATTCGGTCTATGGCAGAACCCAGGCGGAAGTCCGGAAGAAGCTGACCGAAGTCTCCGTCACCATCGACCATGGTGATTTCAGAGAGGACAGCGGCCTGACCCTCGGTCAATGGCTGACCATGTGGCACCGCGACTACCTGGGGAATGTGAAGCTCGGCACTGCCGATACCTACGAAATGCAGATCCGGGTGCACATCATCCCCGCGCTCGGAGACGTCAAACTGTCGGCACTCCGAACGCCCATGATTCAGCGCCTCTACAATAAGAAGCAGGAGGAAGGACTCAGCCCCAAATCCATCAAGAACATTCACGGCTGCCTGCATAAGGCACTGGATGTGGCTGTCAGGATCGGCTACCTGAGCAAGAATCCATCCAGCAACTGCATCCTGCCCCGGATCGAGCAAGCGGAGATTCATCCGCTGGATACGCCGGAACTTTCCAAGCTGCTGGCCTTTCTGAAAGGCCACGAGCATGAGGCGCTCATCGTGACCGCAATCTTCACCGGATTGCGGTCCGGCGAACTGCTGGGGCTGACCTGGGATTCCGTGGACTTTGAGAACGGTCTGATCCGGGTCACCAAACAGCTGACCCAGCCGAGGAAGAAAGGCGAAGTCTTCCGGTTTGCGACGCCGAAGAACAGCAAGCCCCGCACCATCGCTCCCGCTCCTACGGTCTTCCAGGTGCTGAAGAAGCACAAGGAAGAGCAGGAAGCACAGCGGAAAGCGCTGGGGCCGGCATGGAACGATGGCGGCTTCCCCAACCTGGTGTTCACGCATCCGGATGGCAGCCACCTGTCCCAGCCGACCGCATGGAAGATTCTTCACAAGATCCTGGTGGCAGCGGGTATCGACGCGCACCGCTTCCACGATCTGAGACACACTTATGTAGTCAGTTCCATTATGGCGGGGGATGACGTAAAAACGATCCAGCAGAACGCCGGGCATTACTCTTCGGCATTCACACTGGATCGCTACGCACACGTCACCGCCACCATGCAGAAGGAAAGCGCGAACCGCATGGAAAAGTTCATCGCCGGGTTGTAAAACGATGAACAATAATAGAAAATTTCACCCAACCATGTCCCATGGTGTATAGCCCCACCCCAATATCAGGTCCGTTGGGGTGGGGTTGGGGTGGAAGGCCGCCAAAAAGAAGCAGAACCCTTGAAAAATCAAGGGTTCTGTGGTGCGGGAAACAGGACTTGAACCTGCAAGCTCGTAAGAGCACATGAACCTGAATCATGCGCGTCTGCCAATTCCGCCATTCCCGCAAGGAACAGAATAGATTATATCTGAACTTGCGGGGTTTGTCAAGCATATTCCGGAAAAAAATCGAGAAAGGGCGAAAGAAGGCTCCTGACGGGGATACAGATCACGCTCTGCATCCATCGGGAATGCTCCCCAGGCTGTACACGCTGCGCACCCGCAGCTGGTTTGCATGTCCGCGCAGAATGCGCAGCCGCTTCTCTCCGGCGTTCATATCAAAGGCATTATCGGAGAGCAGCAGGTCGGGGTCATCGGATTCGACCCAAACCTGACGGGCATAGGCGGCGGCCTTCAAGGTCACCACATCGCCCTCAGCTTCTGCGGTCAGCTGTGGAGGAAGGAAGTCAAAATGCTTGGGCGCGCAGAAGATCGCTGTTCCCTCGCTGACGGCCTGACGGTCGCCATCCGGCGTGAAATCGAAGCTCACATAGTGCCCGGTGAGGGTCGCATCGTTAAAAAACAGCTTGTCGAGCCAGACCGTGGACAGCGCAGGCACCATGACCTGTGTCCGGCCTTCCCGGACGATGGCGGCATCCGCCGTCCGCAGCGCCCAGTGTACGACGCCGGAAACGCTTTGCCGGGTTTCGTTTGCCACGTTCAGGCGCACACTGCGCTCGATGGGCGCGGTGCGGTATTCGTTAATCTTCGGGTTCTGGCTGATTTCGCCCTCCTCCTCGGCGGAGATCATCACCGGCGCGAAGAAGCGCTTCGCCGCGTAGTGCAGCGCCTTCCACCGCCCGAAGTAGTCGATGGAGGACCAGCTTGCCACCGGCCAGCAGTCATTAAGCTGCCAGATGATCGCGCCCATGCAGCGTCCGCGGTTGCGCCGCCAGTGCTCCACGCCGTAGCGGATGGCTTCTGCCTGCAGCAGCTGGGAGGCATAGAGCAGGTCGTCAAAGCTGCTGGGATACCTGAAGGTCTGGGAGAGGTATGCCAGGATCTTGCCGTTTGCCGCGCCGTTGCGCTGGTGACGCTCCATGATGCGGGAGAAGATATTCCGATCCCCGGGTTCGGTGAAGGACTCCACGGTTTTCAGGCACGGGAAGGACTGGAAGCCGAATTCGCTGGCGTAGCGGAAATAGTACTTGCGATACTCGGTGAAGGGCTTTTCGCCGTGCCATACGTCCCAGTAGTGCACATCGCCCCGGTTGAAATCGTTGGGGTGATCGAAGTCGCCGCCGGAGGAGGGGCTGGCGGGCCACCAGAAGGTGTCCGGCGCGTACAGGCGCACGATACCGGGCAGGATGTACTCGAACATCTTCACATAGTCCGTCACATGGCGGCGGTTCTTGGGGCCGTAGCCGTCGCTGCCGTTGACCAGGCAGCTGTTGGCGTTGCCCATGAACAATTCCATCTCGTTGTTGCCGCAGATCAGCGCCAGCGATGCGTGGTGGTGCAGCCGCTGTACATTCTGAACGGTTTCCAGACGGATGGATTCCTCAAAGTCCGGCGTGAGATCATAGAAGGCGCAGGCGTACATCAGATCCTGCCAGACCAGCAGCCCCAGCTCGTCGCAGAGGTCGTAGAACCAGTCTGCCGGATAGAAGCCGCCGCCCCAGATGCGGATGGTATTGAAGTTGGCCAGCAGCGCATCCTCCAGCAGGCGACGGGTGCGCTCCGGGTTCATGCGGGAGAGAAGATTGTCCTCGGGGATGTAGTCCGCGCCCATGGCAAAGACTTTTACGCCATTGACGATGTGGCAGAACTCCTCGCCCCATTCGTCCTTGTCCCGGCTGATGCTCAGCGTGCGCAGGCCGATGCGGCGGGTGATGATGTCCACCGCTTCGTCGCCCACCAGGCAGCGAAGCTCCACCGTGTACAGGGGCTGCTCGCCATAGCCATGGGGCCACCAAAGCTGGGGATCGGGGATGGCCACGGTGTGCAGCATGCCGTCATCGGGGAACCGGGGCGTGGTGAGTGTGCTGCCGTCGGGCGCGATGATGACCGCCTGCCATTCGGGGCAGACCTCTTCATTCCGCTGGCAAATCCACGGACGCAGCCCCACCTCAACGCTGCCGTCCGCATGGTGCGTCTGGCGGATGTCCGCTGTGCGGAGGAACGCCTCCTCCCAGCAGCGCAGGTAGATGGGCCGCCAGATACCCGCATCGGGCAGACGGGGGCCCCAGTCCCAGCCGAACATGCAGTGCGCCTTGCGCAGATGCCGGAAGCCCGGGATGGCGTCGCTGGATTCCCAGCCCGGAGCGCGTTCGTTGGCCTGGGCGCAGTACTGAACCGGGCTGCGGAAGATCACGCGCAGCTCGTTGTCTCCCTCGCGCAGCAGCTCACGCACATCCCATTCCCAGGTGATGTGCATATTGTCCGCACGGCCGATTTCGGTGCCGTTGAGGGACAGCTCGGCCAGGGTATCCAGACCTTCGCAGACCAGGTCGGTGTGGGCATACCGCAGCTGCGCCGCTGTCAGGGAGAAGGAACAGACAAACTCCCAATCCCGCTTCATCAGCTCGAAGGCAGCCAGCTCATTGTCACGATAGAAAGGATCGGGCATGGTACCGTCCGCCATCAGGGCAGCATAAACGCTGCCGGGGATGGTAACGGTATGCCAGGTGTCGGTTCCAAGCTCGCGCAGCTTCCAGGGGCAGGTACCCAGATTCACGGTGCTCTTTTGCATAGCAATGCTCCTTGTAGGATTTGTCTGTATCATAGCATAGCGGACGGAAGGTGTCAATCGGGGAAACAAACGCCCGGGGCGATCTCATACAAAAATGCATACAGCCGAAGAGGCGGAGGGAACAATCAGAAAGCGCCTCCTCGCTTCCGCAGAAGCAAAACACTCCCGCCGCAGAAGGGTCTCCGCGCCTGCGGGCGCGGCCCAAGGGCTTTCCGACATCCGGCATCGCCGGGAGCTTGCCTTCGGCCGTTCCCGCCGGGGAGCTGCTCCTGCGGGATGCCCTTTGGAACCTTCAGCCCGCACATCCGGGAAAGATCATTAGCTGATGGAGCGTTGAACAAGTGCGCGCTTGTTTTCGCAAGAGCACTTCATAGTATCAATTCTGCAGCCCGCTGATACGCCTGAAATGGGGAATGGACAAAAGAACGCGGGGGACGCGCGGAGAAGTCTTCCGGGACTTGACGCGGCGGGGGATGCATTGTAAAATACTATATTGGTGAAAGGCCCTCTTGACGGGAATGAAGGAGCTGCGTATGGAAAAGAAACGCGTGCTGATGGTGAATCTGCTGGCTTTGGCGGTTGTCCTGCTGATGGTGCTGGCTGCACTGCTTGCCTCGAAGCTGATACCACGGCAGACCATACCCTATGCAGGACCGCTGGAATTCGAGTTTGAACCGAGCCTGACGATGGAGCCCCCCGAAACGGAGGATGCCGGACATCCGGACTGGACAACTGCTCTGGTCTGCAAGGAGGATGCGATATGAAGAAGAAACTGCTGCTGTTACTGTGCCTGATGCTTTGCCTTGCACTGGCGGGCTGCAGCCCGGACAATCCGCCCGAATCCGCGCTGACGGAGGAACCGGTGGCAACCACGGCACCGGTAGAGGCAGGCAATGTCCCCGGGACGGCAGAGTCCACAGCGGAAACCACGGATGCGCCTGCGGCGACACAGGAACCGGCCAAGGCATATCTGGTTGTGACGGCCCATGGCTATTTATACGATCCGATTCCGCTGTATACCGCCGGTCGGTACCGGATTACCTTTGGCGACAACGTGAATGTGGTCGAGGTGACGGAGGACAGCATCCGGATGGCAGAGTCCACCTGCGCAAACCAGGACTGTGTGGAGCAGGGGACGGTGACGCTGGAGAACCGCGGCAAGCGGGTGCTGCAAAACATGATTATCTGCCTGCCCAACGATGTGGCGTTGGAGCTGTACACCTATGAGGAAGTAGTGGAGCTCATGCAGGCGTATGCGGGAGGTCAGGTAGAATGAACAAGCGCTTTACCACCAAGCGGATTGCCATCTGCAGCCTGCTGCTGGCGCTGATGATCATTCTCGGCTGGGTCGAAAAGCAGATGATCCCTCCTACAGTGCAGGGCGTGAAGCTGGGCCTGAGCAACAGCCTCCTCATCTTCGCGGTCTATATGCTGGATATCCCCACAGCCTATGTGCTGATGATCTTCAAAGTGTTTTTGTCCAACTTACTCTTCGGCAGCCTGTTTCCAACCCTCTTCATTGGCCTTAGCGGCGGTCTGCTGAGCCTGACAGCCATGGTGCTGGTTTCGCGGATCAAGGGGATGCATCCGGTTACGGTCAGCGTGATAGGCGGCGTGTCGCACAATATGGGACAGCTTCCGATGGCAATGGTCGTGGCCAGCACCCCCCAATTGGTGACCTTGCTGCCGTGGCTGATGATTGCGGGCGTTGTCTCCGGCCTGATTACCGGTGTGTGCGCGGATCGCGTGTTGAAGTACATGAAGCATGTGCATTTCTGATGGGATGATGCAGAGCCCGGTGAATCATGGTGGTATTACCGCGCGCTTCCATCTCATGTATTCCCTTGGCTCCGCTGGCAGAGCGACCAGCCGCATACCCTCAAACAGATGGAAATAATGCCCTGCCCTCTGCCGCATCCGAAAGGAGTGAACGCCCTGTGCAGATTCAGACGCCCCGTTTGCTGCTGCGTCCGATCACCATGGAGGATCTTGCAACCACCCACGCCTACGCCTCCGATCCGGAGAACACGCGCTACATGATGTTCCTGCCCACGGATTCGCCGGAGGAAACGGCACAGGGGATTGCGGAGTCCGTGGCTGAGTGGCAAAAGCCGGCGCCTGCCCGGCTGGAATTCGCCATTGTCCGGGACGGAAGGCACATCGGCGGGCTGACGATCTTCTTTCAGGAGGATCGCGCGGAGGCGGAGCTGGGCTGGGTGCTGCACCGGGATGTCTGGGGCTGCGGCTATACCACCGAGGCCGCCCGGGCGCTGGCGGATTACGCGGTGGCGCATTGGGGCGTGAAACGCCTTTTCGCCTGCTGCGACAGTGAGAATACGGCGTCCTCCCGTGTGATGCAGAAGCTGGGAATGCATCAGGTGAGCGCGCTGCCGGGCCGTCGGAATCGCGGTATGGAGGGGGAACGGGTGGAGCTGATCTATGAGATTCGTTTCGTATGAAACAGGAGGAAGCGCATGAAGCGGATGATCCCTTTGGAGAAGCAGAGCAAGCGCGCACAGAAGGAGCATGATCGGCTCGGTCGCGGCGACTGGGGTGCGGTGAAGCCTGTGCTGCGCGTGGTGGAGAGCAAAAAGCGCTACAGCCGCAAGCGCCAGAAGGACGAGGACCGGCGGACGGAATAGCCATCCCTCCGGAAATCCCGCATTTCCCAACAGGTTCATATACAGAAAGGACGCTGACCGTTCGGGTACAGCGTCCATTTTGGTTTACAGCAGGGCCTTTCGCAGCTCTTCGCCGGACATGGCGGAGAAATACGCCGGGGGCACATCGAAGATGGTCTTGCAGCCGCTCTGGCCTTCCCTCGCCATGCGGGCCACGGCACGGGCACAGCAGACCAGCACGTTTGCGGTGAACTCCGGGTTGGAGCCCAGACGCAGGCTGTATTCGATCATCTGCTTCGTTTCGCCATGCTCGCCGGTCACGCCGCTGCGCAGCACGAAGCCGCCGTGGGGAATGCCGCTGTGATCGCGCTTCAATTCCTCCATGGAGATGAAGTGCACCGTGGTGTCGTAATCCGCGAAGTAGTTGGGCATGGTCACAATCTCGCGCTCGATGCGCTTCAAATCGGCGCCCGGCTCGGGCACGACCCAGCACTCGCGGGTATGCTTCTGGCGGGTGGTCAGGATGGGGTTCTCTCCCGCGCGGACGCTCTCTAGTGCCTCGGGCACGGGAATGGTGTACTGTTTCGCGTCCAGCACGCCTTCGATGCGGCGGATGGCGTCGGAGTGTCCCTGGCTCACGCCGCGGCCCCAGAAGGTGTAGTCCTGCCCCTCGGGCAGGATGCAGGTACCCAGCAGCCGCTGCAGGCTGAACATGCCGGGATCCCACCCGGCGGAGATCAGCGCGACCTTGCCGCCGGATTGCGCGGCGGCGTCCACGGCCTCAAAGTGTGCGGGGATGCGGGCGTGGGTGTCGAAGCTGTCGACGATGTTGAACAGCCGGGCGTATTCGGGACTCTGCACGGGCAGATCGGTTGCGCTGCCGCCGCAGAGGATCACCACATCGTAATCCGCCTGATGGCCGGGCAGCTCGTCCGCATGATAAACCGGCACGTCGGGCGAGAGGGTTTTGAGCGCGGCAGGATCGCGCCGGGTGAAGAAGGCGGACAGGCACAGATCGGGATTCTGGCGCAGCGCCAGCTCGACGCCCCGGCCCAGGTTGCCATAGCCGAGAATCGCGACACGGATGGGTGCGGTCATGATGATTCCCCCTTGAATCTCAAAGAATGCGCGGCGGGTAGCCGCGTTGCAGACGGTAACAGTTTACCACGGAACGGGTTTCATACACAAGTATTTTTCCTGTATAAGAAGGAAATGATGCATACAGAAAGCACTTGCGCAACCGGTTGCAAAGCGGTATAATAAGAACCGGTAAAACCCCGGAAGCGAATAACTGATGATTGGAGACGATCAATATGGCAATGAATCTGAAGCTGACCGGTCTGACAGGATTTGTTTCTGCGGCCGAAATAGAGAACATGTCCGCGCTGGTCAAGACGGCGAACGATGTGCTGCTGTCCGGCAAGGGCGCGGGCAACGACTTCCTGGGCTGGCTCGATCTGCCGGTGAACTATGACAGGGATGAGTTCGTCCGCATTCAGAAGGCGGCGAAGAAGATTCAGGCGGACAGCAAGGTGCTGGTGGTCATCGGTATCGGCGGTTCCTATCTGGGCGCCCGCGCGGCCATCGAGTTTGTCAACGGTCAGATGTACAACGGCGTCCGCCCCGAGGGCATCCCGGAAATCTACTTTGCGGGCAACAACATTTCCTCCTCCTACCTGAACGATATCATCCGGATCATCGGCGACCGTGACTTCTCCGTCAACATCATCTCCAAGTCCGGCACCACCACCGAGCCGGCCATCGCCTTCCGCGTTTTCAAGAAGATGCTGGAGGAGAAGTACGGCAAGGAGGGCGCGAAGAGCCGCATCTATGCCACGACCGACAAGGCGCGCGGCGCGCTGAAGAACCTGTCTGACGCCGAGGGCTACGAGACCTTCGTCGTGCCGGATGACGTGGGCGGCCGTTTCTCCGTGCTGACCGCCGTGGGCCTGCTGCCCATCGCCGCCGCCGGAATCGACATCGAAGCCATGATGAAGGGCGCACAGGAAGCCCGCGAGGTCTGCAGGGAGGGCTGCATCGACTGCAATCCCTCCATGAAGTACGCCGCGCTGCGCAACATCCTGTTCCACAAGGGCAAGGCCACCGAGATTCTGGTGAACTACGAGCCTGCGCTGACGATGACGGGCGAGTGGTTCAAGCAGCTGTTCGCCGAGTCCGAGGGCAAGGACAACAAGGGCCTGTTCCCCACGGCTGCGAACTTCTCCACCGATCTGCACTCCATCGGCCAGTTCATTCAGGACGGCACCCGCAACCTGTTTGAGACGGTCATCTGGGTCAGGAACCCCCGCAGCGAGGCCTTGATTGAGGAAGCTGCCGAGGACATCGACGGCCTGAACTACCTGGCGGGCAAGTCCGTGCAGTTCGTCAATTCCAAGGCCTATCAGGGCACCCTGATGGCGCACATGGACGGCGGCACACCCAACATCATCATCGAGATTGACGAAGCGGATGCGTACCATTTCGGCTATTTGGTGTACTTCTTCGAGAAGGCCTGCGGCATCTCCGGCTATCTGCTGGGCGTAAACCCCTTCGACCAGCCCGGCGTGGAGGCCTACAAGAAGAACATGTTCGCCCTGCTGGGCAAGCCCGGCTATGAAGCCCGCAAGGCGGAGCTGGAAGCCCGGCTGAACAAGTAATCTTAGAGTGTGTTTCTAAAATGAGACAGGTGCAGTTTCCGAAAATGTTGCCTGGCGAATTTGGAAACACACTTTTTTTCTGAGGTTTCCATAGAAGATGTGGGTTAAGGCACCTTCCCCCGAGTCCTTCCCGGT
>JBJEUF010000051.1:0-4252 GCA_051883695.1 Aristaeellaceae bacterium | reverse complement strand
GACATTTCCGACATGCCCATGCCGATGTAGGAGAGGAACACCTCATAGCTGATGTAGGAGGGGATCTCCGTGGCGACCAGGGTCACGACGATGGAGGTCATGAAGGGCAGGATATTCTTGGTGGCAATGCGCAGGATGGGCGTGCCCAGGCAGCGGGAGGCGAGGTTGTACTCGCGGTCGCGGATGATGATGACCTGGGTGCGGATGAAATACGCAATGCTCAGCCAGCCGGTGACGGTCAGCGCGAACACCATCGTCCAGAAGCCTGCGGAGAAGATCAGCACCAGCACGGAAATAAACAGGATGTAGGGCACGTTGCCGATGATGTTGTACACCTCGGTCATCACGATATCCACCTTCTTGGAGAAGCCCCACACGGCGCCCACGAGGATGCCCACCGTCATGTTGATGAGCGCGCAGATGAACGCCATGGAAATGGAGATTCTCGCGCCGTTCCATACGGCGCCGAAGGTGGACTCGCCCGACTTGCCGGAGCCGAAGATCCATTCCAGGCTGAAGCCGTACTTCTCGATGGCGGCCGAGGGGGTCAGGTGCTTGGCGGAGGAGTCCATCAGGTTGGCGAACTGGTCGTAGGGGACGATCGCCGGATACACATAGATGAAGAGCAGGAGCAGCGTGAACAGGGTCAGAATCACCACATTCGAGCGCTTGCGGAAGAACACGCGGAACACGCTGCGCCAATAGGAATACCGGGGAGCCGTGATCTTTTCGGATTCCAGGTCGTTGTGATCTACCCGGGAAAAGAGCTCCTCATCAGACAGGTTCAGTTCATCGAATTTCATCTGTTCGTTCTTCATTGTCTCTTACCTTGCTTTCGATGTAAAGGAGATTCTCGGGTCAACCAGCGACATCAGGACGTCGCCCAGAATGAGGCTGATGATGGACAGCAGCGCATAGAACAGCGTCACGCCGACGATGACGCCGTTGTCGTACATGTTGATGGCCTTGGTGAGCAGGTTGCCCGCGCCAGGCACCACATACACGCGCTCGGTGATGATGGCGCCGGTGATGGCGAAGAGCACCGTGCCGGGGATGCCGTGCACCAGCGGGATGATGGCGTTCTTGAGGATGTGCTTGGTGAAGATCTCGTTTTCGGAGAGGCCGCCGCTGCGGGCGAACTTCACATAGTCGGAGTTCATCTGGTCGATCATGTAGCGGCGCAGCCACTTCATCAGATTGGCCACGGAGGGCAGCGCCAGGGACACGATGGGCAGCACATACATCAGATAGCTGCTCTTGTCGATGTCAAAGGTGGTCGGCAGGCCCATCGCGCCGCCGATGGCCTTGAACAGGAAGATGTAGGCCAGCGAGGGAACGGCGATGATGAAGACGATGTAGAGGGTGCCCAGCTTGTCCAGCAGATGGTCCTTCTTGCGGGCCATGGCAATGCCCAGCGGCACGCCCAGGGCGTAGGCCATCAGGGAGGACAGGATGCCGATGACGAAGGAGAAGCCCACCTTGGACTTGGCGTTCTTCACCGTGGAAACGGAGGTGTAGTCGTCGGTGAAGCGGTCGGAGGACACCAGGCTGCCCTGCCGGGAGCCGGCGATATAGACGGCTGTATGCAGGTCATCGGCGCTCTCCTCCACCAGGCCGGTGGGATAGGCCACGGTGGACAGGACATAGGAGCCCTGCGGCATGGTCATGGTGTCAAACACGTCCACGCCCAGGTTCACGGCGTAGGACTTGCCCAGGTTGACCTGAAGCAGGTTCTGGTGCACATAGGGGAAATGATTGTCAAAATATAATAAATACTTGTGCTTGGTGCCATTGCCGATAATCGCGGGGGAGAACTTCTCGCCGCCGTACAGCGGATCATGCAGGGTGAAGGTCAGGCCGCGATTCTCGATGTCCTCCTGCACATAGTGAATATTGTCAACGCTGAGGATGCCGGTGAAATAATTCACCAGACGGGAAAACAGGGGTTTATCCTTGTAGGCAAACAGCTGCTGCTGTCCGCCGGAGACATACTTCTTGGGGGTCTGCATTTTTGCGTCCCTGCGGATCACCTTGTAGCCCTTGGATTCATAGGTCTCGGTGAACTGCTGAACGTACTTCGCCACGTCCTCGCTGTCGTTCTCCGGCTTTTTGCCGAAGCTGGCGACGGACTGGCGCTCTTCCTCGGTGATTTCGCCTTTGGCGGTGAGCTCGAGCAAATATTCGGTGTAGGGCACATAGTCGATGTAGCCGTACTCCTCCCATTTGCGGTACATGTATGCTTCCTTCTGATTATTGCCCAATTGCTTGTAGGTGGGATCCATGGCAAAAATCAGCTGTCGGTCCAGTGCGGAGTAAATCAGCAGCATCACGATGCCGACAACGATCACCACAGAGACCAACCCGTGCAGAATACGCTTAATCAGATACTTTGTCATACGCTCATTCCTCAATAGCGCGATACGGGAGCGGCGTTTTGCGCCGCCCCCGTATCGCAGAATTTGGTGCCGCGAAGGATCAGCTCATCGGGATCAGAAGATACCGGTGCACTTGACCATGTAGCCGGCGTAGTCGGGCAGGAAAGTATCCAGGTAGGTCTGCGGATCACCGTAGTCGGGGCCCCAGCCGGACACGTCGTACAGGTCGTAGTTGGCCTCATAGCCGTAGTCGGTGTAGTAGCCGGCGTAGTACCACTCCTGAGAGGTCTGGCACTCGGTCTTGTTGACCTTCACCAGGCCGTTCAGGGACTCCTCGATGCTCATGCGGACAACCTCGCCGCGGTTGGCATAGGAGGTGGAGGCGACATACACGGGCAGGTCGAGGTAGATGGGATTCTCGGCGTCGATCACAACGCCCTCGGCGGCGAGCTCGGCGATGGCCAGCTCCAGCTCAGCCCTGGCGGCTTCCGGATTGTACCAGCCGTCAAAGCCGAAGGAAGCGCCCAGGCCGCCCTCAGCGTCGGGATCCCAAACCTTCACAGGGATCCCGTCGGCGTCCAGCTGGGCCTGCATCACGGCGCCGTAGAAGGTGCCGGCGGGGAAGGTGGTGTCCACGCCGTTGATGGCGATGGTCACGTCCTCAGTCAGCTGCACGAAGTTGCCCGGGGTGTAGGAGTTGATCAGAGAGGTGAGCTTGAGCTCCTCGCCGACGGACTGCGCGTTGTAGGTGGCGCGGTCCAGACCCATGGCGACAGCGCGGCGGAAATGCACGTTGCGCATGGCAGCCTGCGTGCGCGCAGCCTGCTCCTCGGTCTGCGGGGAGGCCACAGCGCCGTCGTT
Organism: Aristaeellaceae bacterium; assembly: GCA_051883695.1. Taxonomy (GTDB): domain Bacteria; phylum Bacillota; class Clostridia; order Christensenellales; family Aristaeellaceae; genus UBA11524. Next base: position 1,016 of record JBJEUF010000051.1, on the reverse strand, counting down.
CACATTGGCGAAGGCATTGCGGTTGATGTTCAGGAAGGTGCCGTAGGAGGTGGCGTCGGTGGAGGAGGTGTAGCCGTACTTTTCAAACATGCCGTCCTGCTTGGCCACCTCGAGGGCGGAGGCGTTCAGGCCGGTGCCGGAGATGACATTGGCCTTCATGTCGTTGTAGCCCTTGAGCGCGTCGGAGCCATCGTTGAACTTCCAGTTGATGGTCTTGATGTTGATGGCGTCCTTGTTCCAGTAGCTCTCGTTGGCGGAGAACACGATGGTGTTTTCGGGGGTCAGGTTGGTGACCAGATACGGACCGCAGTAGGCAATGTGATCGGGATCCTTGCCGTACAGGTAGGTCTCGCTGTCGGGCGCGTAGTCGGCGCCGAAGCCGCCGCCCTGGGACAGGAAGTACTCACGGTTCATGGGCGCGAACACGGAGTAGCTCAGCATGGTCATGAAGTAGGGAGCCGGGGCCTCCAGGGTGTACTGCAGGGTGTAGGTATCCACAGCCTTCACGCCGACCTCGGCAAAGTCGGTGACCGCGCCGTCGATGTACGCCTGGGCATTCAGAATGCCGCAGCCGCCGTCAGCGCCCACCAGGTACTCCAGGCCGCCCATGGCGTCGAGCATGTGGTTCATGCCGGCCACGAAGTCGTCGGCGGTCACGTCGGCGACCTTACGGCCCTGGCTGTCCACCCAGATCACGCCCTCGCGAAGCTTGAAGGTGTACACGGTGCCGGTCTCGTCCACGGACCACTCGGTGGCCAGGGCGGGCTGCATCACGTTCTCGATGTCATACTCGATCAGGCCGTCGTAGGTGTTGACGATGGCCTCGCTGTCGGCCGCGCGGGAGGTGGCCAGGATATCCCAGGTCTTGGGATCGGAGGAGTAGAGGCCGTAGCCGTACTCGGTGCTCAGGGTGTAGCCCTTGCCGAGCAGGTAGTCCTTCGCCCACTGCTCGTAGGTGCCGGTGCCCTTCAGCTCGGCATACTTGGCCTTCATCTCTTCGCGCTCCTCGGTGGTGA
>JBJEUF010000050.1:0-4277 GCA_051883695.1 Aristaeellaceae bacterium | reverse complement strand
TCGAGGGCATGCGCGGCGAGCCCCGTCCCCGTCCTCCGTTCCCGGCGGTGAAGGGCCTGTTCGGTCAGCCCACCATCCTCAACAACGTCGAGACCTACGCCAATGTGCCCCAGATCATCAACAAGGGCGCTGCGTGGTTTGCCTCCATGGGCACCGAGAAGTCCAAGGGCACCAAGGTGTTCGCCCTGGGCGGCAAGATCAGCAACACCGGCCTGGTCGAGGTTCCCATGGGCACCACCCTGCGCGAGGTCATCTATGACATCGGCGGCGGCTGTCCCAACGGCAAGGCCTTCAAGGCGGCTCAGACCGGCGGCCCCTCCGGCGGCTGTATCCCCGCCAGCGAGCTGGATATCGAGATCGACTATGACAATCTGCTGGCCATCGGCTCCATGATGGGCTCCGGCGGCATGATCGTCATGGACGAGGACAACTGCATGGTCGACATCGCCCGCTTCTTCCTGGACTTCACCGTGGACGAGAGCTGCGGCAAGTGCGCGCCCTGCCGGATCGGCACCAAGCGGATGCTGGAGATTCTGGAGCGCATCGTCGAGGGAAAGGGCCAGGACGGCGACATCGAGAAGCTGGAGGATCTGGCCAAGTCCATCAAGACCTCCGCGCTGTGCGGCCTGGGCCAGACGGCGCCCAACCCCGTGCTGTCCACGCTGAAGTACTACCGTCACGAGTACGAGGCCCACATCTACGAGAAGCGCTGCCCCGCCGGTCAGTGCAAGGCGCTGCTGAGCTACAAGATCGATCCCAGCAAGTGCAAGGGCTGCACCCTGTGCGCCCGTAACTGCCCCGCCAACTGCATCAGCGGCAAGGTGCGCGAGCCCCATGTGATCGACAACGATAAGTGCCTCAAGTGCGGCACCTGCATGGAGAAGTGCAAGTTCGGCGCCATCACCAAGGGCTGATTGAACCGGAAGGAGATAATTTGACATGGATATGCTTAACGTTACGATTGATGGCGTGAAGGTCAGCGTTCCTGCCGGTACGACGGTGCTGGAAGCCGCCCGCATGGCCAACATCAAGATCCCGACCCTGTGCTACCTCAAGGACATCAACCAGATCGGCGCCTGCCGCATGTGCGTGGTGGATGTGGGCGCCCGTGCGCTGGCTGCTGCCTGCGTGATGCCCGTGAGCGAGGGCATGGTCGTCAAGACCAACACCCCCGCCGTCCGCGCGGCCCGCAAGTCCGTGCTGGAGCTGATCCTGTCCAACCACAAGCGCGAGTGCCTGTCCTGCCTGCGCAGCCAGAACTGCGAGCTGCAGAAGCTCTCCAAGGAGCTGGGCGCGGATGAGCATCACTACGAGGGCAAGAACATCGACTATCCGCTGGACAACTTCTCCACCTCCATCGTGCGCGATCCCAACAAGTGCATCCTGTGCCGCCGCTGTGTGGCTGCCTGCCGCAAGGTGCAGCAGATCGGCGCGATCGGCGCGGTGGAGCGCGGCTTCAAGACCCAGATTGCACCCGCCTTCGGCAAGCTGATCGGCGATACGGACTGCGTGTTCTGCGGCCAGTGCATCAACGCCTGTCCCGTGGGCGCGCTGACCGAGCGGGACGACACCGACAAGGTGTGGGCCGCCATCAACGATCCGGAGAAGATCGTGGTCGTGCAGCCCGCTCCCGCCGTCCGCGTGGCGCTGGGCGAGGAGTTCGGATTGCCCATCGGCACCCGTGTGACCGGCAAGCTGTCCCAGGCCCTCCGCCGTCTGGGCTTCGACAAGGTGTTCGACACCGACTTCGGCGCCGACCTGACCATTATGGAAGAAGCCAACGAGCTGGTGGAGCGCATCCAGAACGGCGGCGTGCTGCCCATGTTCACCTCCTGCTCTCCCGGATGGGTCAAGTACTGCGAGCACCACTTCCCCGAGCTGATTCCCAACCTGTCCTCCTGCAAGTCCCCCATGCAGATGGAGGGCGCAATCATCAAGTCCTACTGGGCCGAGAAGGCCGGCGTGGATCCCTCCAGGATCGTGGTGGTCGCCGTGATGCCCTGCACCTCCAAGAAGTTCGAGACCGCCCGTCCCGAAATGGCGCTGGGCGGACTGCGTACCGTGGATATCTCCATCACCACCCGTGAGCTGGCCCGCATGATCAAGTCTGCCGGTATCCAGTTTGCCGAGCTGCCCGACGAGGAGTGCTTTGACGAGCTGGTGGCGGAATCCACCGGTGCCGCTGCGATCTTCGGCGTGACCGGCGGCGTGATGGAAGCGGCGCTGCGTACCGCCGCCGACTGGGTGGAAGGCCGCAGCATGGAGAAGATTGATTACACCGCTGTCCGAGGCCTGGAGGGCGTGAAGGAGGCGGAAGTGACCGTGGGCGGCCTGAACCTGAAGGTGGCTGTTGCCAGCTCCACCGCTGCCGCCAAGCAGCTCATAAGGAAGATTCAGTCCGGCGAGGTGAACTACCACTTTGTGGAGGTCATGGCTTGCCCCGGCGGCTGCATCAACGGCGGCGGTCAGCCCATCGTGAACGCCTCCACCCGGATGGATGTCGACTATCGCGCGGCCCGCGGTGCCGGCCTCTACGCCGAGGACGAGGCCAAGGCCATCCGCAAGTCCCACGAGAATCCCGACATCAAGAAGATCTATGCGGATTATCTGGGCAAGCCCGGCAGCCACAAGGCGCATGAGCTGCTCCACACCACCTATGTGAAGCGCTGAGCGAAATACGGTTGAATTCACGGGGAGTCCTGCAGCGATGCGGGGCTCCCTTTCACATCAGAAAAGCCGGCGGGTTCCATGTGCAGAACCGCGCCGGCTCAATAATTCCGGGGGCAATCAGGATGCGTCCCCGGGCCCGAAATGCTTGCCCATGTTCTCGGAGGCGATGCGCTTCATCGCGCGGATGGAAAGGACGCACACAAGGATCGTCAGCACATCCGCAGCGGGCTGGGAGGCGTAGATACCTGCCACGCCCAGCAGCCGGGGCAGCGTCAGGATGAAAGGCACATAGAACAGCCCCTGACGGATCATGGAGAGGAACAGGCCGTAGCGGGAGGCGCCGATGGTCTGGAAGGTGATGGTCATCATGTAGCACAGACCGAAGGCCGGATACAGCGCCACCTGGGAGATCAGCAGCGCCCGGCCGTAGGCGACGATATCCGGGTTGCGGTTGAAGAGCATGATGAGGGGCTTTGCTAGAAGGATGTAGAGCGCGGCCACGAGCACTGTCAGGAGCAGCGAGCCCTTGAGCGCAAAGCGCACCGACTGGTGGAAGCGGCTTTCGTTCCTCGCGCCAAAGGCGTAGGAAGCCACCGGCTGATACCCCTGCATGAAGCCCATGATCACATAGCAGCCGATCAGAATCAGACGCTGCACCACGCCATAGGCGGCGATGATCTGATCCGATCCGGGCAGGGCGGCGGCAGCGATGTTGGTCAGGGAGGAGGCCACGGACAGGCAGATCTGGATGACGGCGGTGGGGATGCCGATGGCTGCCACGTCCCGGACAAACCGCCAGGAGGGGCGGAAGGCCCTCCAACGCAGCCGGATGACGGAGCGTCCGCTCCCGTAGAACCACGCAAGGATGCCGAAGGTGACGAACTGGGACACCGTGGTAGCCATGGAGGCGCCTGCCACGCCCAGATTCAGGCCCCAGTCGAACATGAACACCGGGTCCAGCACGACGTTCAGCAGCGCGCCGGTGATGACTGCCACGGAGGAAATCTTCACCGAGGATTCCGCACGGGCGGCGCAGTTCATGCTCTGGGCGGGGAGATTCGCCAGGGCGGCGATGAACATCCAGAAGGCATAGTCCTTCGCCAGCGGGAGGGAGGCGTCCGACGCGCCGAAGGAGCGCAGCAGCGGCTCGATCAGCAGGATGCCGCCCACGCACAGGCCGATGCCGATGAGCACCGACAGCCCGATGACCGTGGTGACGGTGCGGCTGGCGCCCTCCTCGTCCTTCGCGCCCAGCTGGCGGCCTGCCAGCACCGCCGCGCCCGCGGCAAAGATGTTCTCAATGGACACCATGATGAGCAGAAGCGGCAGTGTCACGCCCACAGCCGTCAGGGCCATGTCGTTGTCCAGCATGCCGATGTAGGCTGTGTCCACGATGTTGTAGACGGCCTTGGCCAGCAGGGCCAGCGTCGCCGGCACTGCCAGCTTGATGATGGCCCGGGAGGGCTTCATTTCGCCCAGAAGGCTCTGGGACTTCACGTTCGGATCTCGCATGATGTTTCCCTTCTTTCGATGATTCCATAGAGCAGGATGTCCAGCGCCCGGCGGCAGCTTTCGTCCCTGGCGCGGAATTCCTCGGGGCTCATGGG
>JBJEUF010000049.1:0-4287 GCA_051883695.1 Aristaeellaceae bacterium | reverse complement strand
GGGGGTTCGCGCCGGTGCACTGATCGTCGAAGGCCTGCTCCACCATCTCGTCCAGCGTCGCCAGGAACTTCTCCTCGTCCACGCCGTACTCGCGGATGGTCTTCTTAATGCCCACGCGCGCCTTCAGCCCGGCGATGGCGGCGATGAGGTTCTCGACCTTCTCGTCGTCGTTCGCGCCGCCCAGCTGCAGGAAGTCGGCAATCTCCGCATAGCGGGCCTTGGTGTGCGGATAGGCGTACTGCGGGAAGGTACCCATCTTCGGGGGCACTTCCTCGCTGTTGAAGCGGATGACCTCCTCGATCAGCAGCGCGTTGGCGATGCCGTGGGGCAGGTGATGGAACGCGCCCAGCTTGTGCGCCATGGAGTGGCACACGCCCAGGAAGGCGTTGGCGAAGGCCATGCCGGCGATGGTGGCGGCGTTGCCCATCTTCTCGCGGGCCACGGGCTCGTTCATGCCGTTGTCGTAGCAGGCGGGCAGGTTCTCGAAGATCAGCTTGCAGGCCTTGAGCGCCAGACCGTCGGTGAAGTCGGTCGCCATGATGGAGGCATAGGCTTCCAGGGCATGGGTCAGGGCGTCGATACCGGAGGCGCTGGTCAGGCCCTTGGGCGCGCTCATCATCAGATCCGCGTCGACGATGGCCATGTTGGGCAGCAGCTCATAATCCGCCAGCGGGTACTTCACGCCGGTCTTTTCGTCGGTGATGACGGCGAAGGGCGTCACCTCGGAGCCGGTACCGGCGGAGGTGGGCACGGCGATGAAGTAGGCCTTCTCGCCCATTTTGGGGAAGGTGTACACGCGCTTGCGGATGTCCATGAAGCGCATGGCCATGTCCATGAAGTCCACCTCGGGATGCTCGTACATGACCCACATGATCTTGCCCGCGTCCATTGCGGAGCCGCCGCCCAGCGCCAGAATGCAGTCGGGCTGGAAGGCTGCCATGGCCTTCGCGCCTTCCTTGGCGCAGGCGAGGGTGGGGTCGGGCGCGACGTCGAAGAAGGTGGTGTGCTGGATGCCCATCTCGTCCAGCTTGTCGGTGACGCACTTGGTATAGCCGTTGTTGTAGAGGAACGCATCGGTGACGATGAAGCACTTCTTCTTGCCCATCACGTTCTTGAGCTCATCCAGGGCGACGGGCAGGCAGCCCTTCTTCAGGTACACCTTCTGGGGTGCGCGGAACCACAGCATATTCTCCCTCCGCATCGCGACGGTCTTGACGTTGATCAGGTGCTTCACGCCCACGTTCTCGGAGACGGAGTTGCCGCCCCAGGAACCGCAGCCCAGCGTCAGGGAGGGCTTGAGCATGAAGTTGTAGATATCGCCGATACCGCCCTGCGCGGCGGGGGTGTTGACCAGGATGCGGCAGGTCTTCATCCGGGCCGCGAAGGCGTCGATGAGCGCCTTCTGGGTCACGGCGTTGATGTAGATGGAGGAGGTGTGGCCGTAGCCGCCGTCGGCGATCAGCTGATCCGCCTTGTCGAAGGCTTCCTCAATGGTCCGGGCGCGGTACATCGCCAGCACGGGAGAGAGCTTCTCATGGGCGAACTCCTCGGAGAGATCAACGCTCTCGACCTCGCCGATGAGCACCTTGACGGTGTGGGGCACGGTCACGCCGGACAGCTCGGCGATCTTCCACGCGGGCTGACCAACGATCTTTGCATTGAGCGCGCCGTTGATGATGATGGTCTTGCGGACCTTGTCCAGCTCCTCGCCCTGCAGGAAATAGCAGCCGCGGGCGGCGAACTCGGCCTTCACCGCGTCGTAGACGCTGTCCATGACGATGCAGCTCTGCTCGGAGGCGCAGATCATGCCGTAGTCGAAGGTCTTGGAGTGGATGATGGAGTTGACGGCCACCCTGATATCGGCGGACTCGTGGATGATGGCGGGCGTGTTGCCGGCGCCGACGCCCAGCGCGGGCTTGCCGGAGGAGTACGCCGCCTTGACCATGCCGGGGCCGCCGGTGGCCAGGATGGTGTCGGCCTCCTTCATGGCCATGTTGGTCAGCTCCAGGCTCGGCACATCCACCCAGGCGATGATGTCCTCGGGAGCGCCGGCAGCCACAGCGGCCTCCAGCACGATCTTCGCCGCCTCGATGGTGGACTTCTTCGCGCGGGGATGGGGGCTGATGATGATGCCGTTGCGCGTCTTGAGGCACAGCAGGGTTTTGAAGATGGCGGTGGAGGTGGGATTGGTGGTGGGGATGACCGCCGCCACAACGCCGATGGGATCGGCAACCTTCATGATGCCGAAGGCCTCGTCCTTCTCCAGCACGCCGCAGGTTTTGGTATCCTTATAGGCATTGTAGATGTACTCGGCGGCATAGTGGTTCTTGATGACCTTGTCCTCCACCAGGCCCATGCCGGTCTCGGCTACAGCCATCTTCGCCAGTGGGATGCGGGCGTTGTTGGCAGCCAGCGCGGCGGCGCGGAAAATCGCGTCCACCTGCTCCTGCGTATAGGTCGCATACTTCTTCTGGGCAGCACGCACGCGGGCAAGCGCAGCCTCAAAGCTTTCCACGGAATCGACGATCTGGTATTCCTTCGCCATGATCCTGTCTCCTTTTTTATTCACACCGTTTTGGGGATGCCGTTTCCTCACCGCACCGGAAAGCCCCGGTGCAGGAACAAGTATAGCATACCCGACCGCTATTGTCAATAATTTAACGATTAATTTTTATCAATTTCAATCGTTTTCGCAGGGACGAAAGAGACTTCGCCGGATTTTGTAATTGCCGGAAGCCGGTTAACCGGGACAACCTCATTCAAAACAGAAAACGAACGTGCATGCAGCCGAAGGGGTGGAGGGGGCGATCGGAAAGCCCCCTCCTCGCTTCCGCAGAAGCGAAATACTTCTGCCGCAGAAGGTATTATGCCCCTGCGGGCGCGGCCAAAAGGCTTTCCGTCATCCAGCATCGCTTGAAGCTTTGCCTTCGGCTTGCACATTTGGGAATGATATCTGCCAATCTGGCATTTTGAATGAGGTCGCCCTGCCGCTTGACTTTTCCGCGCCTGCGGTGATATCATATGTACACATTCTCCCCGCCTGAAAGGAGACCTCCGCCATGCTGTTTACCGTCTACACCGTTCTCATCATCCTGCTGCTGCTGCCGCTGCTGGCGGAGGTGCGCATGGTGATCCGCTCCATGCTGTTCAGCGCCCTTGGCAAAAGGGAAGGCTCCCGGCGGCTGAAGGCGCTGCCCTTCCTCCGGCGCGTGACGATGACAGGCGTGAAGCCGCTGCTGGCGGAGGCCGGCAGTCCGCATCTGCGTCCCTACGGGCAGTACATGAAGCTGCAGCTCCTCAGCGTGCTGGCGGCGGTCTGTGCCGTTGCGCTGGAGGCGCTTTGCATCCGTCTGCGGCTGGCGGTTCCGGCGCTGCTGGTCTGTATCGTTTTCTGCGTGGGCGCCTTTGCCGGAATCAGCCTTGTCCATGCCCATGCCGGGTACGACCCCGTCAGGCATACCACGCGGTATGACCGCGCCGCGTGCAGATAATCTCTGCGTTACGCCTGCCGTGATTCTCTTTCCGTTTGCAGCCTTCCCGGGGGCTGCTTTTTTTGTGGCAAATCCCGAACAACCGGGTTGGTGTAGCTGATTATCCGATTCTTTGTCCCCCAAAACCTCACCGAGCGAGATGGATGCATCTTCATGGCAAAGTTGAGCGAACGAAGCGTGGTCATAACGGAATTGACGTTCTTCAAATGACACATCCAAATGAAGTGCAGTATCAGTGGGTTGTTTGAGCGGTCGCAATTTAACCTACTGTAAAATCACCGATCTTCGGTCATTCCAACAAAGTAGTCTGCCGACACACGATAGAACTGACAAAGTGTGATTAAGTCCTCGATCTTTAGCTCAGCCCGTCCATTCTCAATATGGCTATAACCCTGCTGGGATTTATGAATGAGTTTGCCAACAAATTCCTGTGATAGATCGCTGTCCTCCCTTAGGTTGCGCATACGCTGGCGGTAATCCATATCATCACCTCTACGTGATAATATCGAATCAGATTTTGAGTATTGACATTTACTCAGAATCTGAGTATAATCTATTTGTGAACTCAGCAATAGTATATGAAAGGAAGCTAATGATATGAATTACGAGAATGTGTGTAACAATAGCACTTTGGAAAATGCACAGTCGGAAAATGATACCGCTGTTATTCTGAATGCAGCAAATGAATGTGGCTGTTGCAAGCATTATAAGGATGGTGTTTGCACCTGGTATAATATCGAGATGTCTCCCTCCCACGATGCAAATAACTGTGACCACTATTCCTTTTGGTAATTAG
>JBJEUF010000048.1:0-18313 GCA_051883695.1 Aristaeellaceae bacterium | reverse complement strand
AGAAGCGCGACGGCATCAAGAAGGACGGCCGCAGCGTGGAGATTCAGCGGCTGATCGGGCGCAGCCTGCGGCAGGCGATCGACCTGACGAAGCTGGGCGAGCGTACAATCACGCTGGACTGCGACGTGCTGGAGGCCGACGGCGGCACCCGCACCGCGTCCATCACCGGCGCGATGGTGGCACTGACGCTGGCGGTGGCGAAGCTGATGGACGAGGGCAAGCTGGTGCATTCGCCCATCGTGCATCAGGTGGCGGCGGTCTCCGTGGGCGTGGTTGACAATATGCCCTGCTGCGACCTGTGCTATCAGGAGGACAGCAGAGCCCAGGTGGACATGAACCTCGTCATGAATGAGAAGGGCGAGTTCATCGAGCTGCAGGGCACGGGCGAGGGCCGCGCCTTCACGCCGGAGGAGCTGAGCGTCCTGCTGGAGTACGGCAAGAAGGGCATCGCGAACCTGATGGCTGCCCAGAAGGCGGCATTGGGCGATGCGGCGCGCTTCATCTGTGCCAAGCCGCCGCTGGTGGTCGCCTCCGGCAATCTGCACAAGATCCGCGAGCTGCAGCACATCTTCGGCGAATACTACACCGTGGTGCCCATGACGGCGGCGGGCTTCACCGGCAATATTGAGGAAACCGCCACGACCTTTGCCGGCAACGCCGCCATCAAGGCGGAAACGGTCTGCGCCGCCACCGGGCTGCCCGTGCTGGCGGATGACAGCGGCCTGACGGTGGACGCCCTGGACGGTGAACCGGGCGTTTACAGCGCACGCTATGCCATCATGAACGGCGAGGGCTCCGGCGACAAGGACAACAACAATCTCCTTTTGCGCCGGATGAAGGGCCGGACCCGCCGCGCCTGCGCCTTTGAGTGTGCGATTGCGCTGGCCCGTCCCGGTGAGGAAACGCTGATTGCCGAGGGCTCCTGTCCCGGCGTGCTGCTGGAGGAGGAGCGCGGAACCGGCGGCTTCGGCTACGATCCGCTGTTCCTGTATGAGCCGCTGAACAAGACCTTCGCGGAAATCACGGAGGAGGAAAAGAACGCCATCAGCCACCGCGCCAAGGCCTGCGAAAAGATGCTGGCAATCATGAAGGAGCTGCACGAATGCTGAGAGCGCTGATACTGTCCGACATCCATGGGGAGGACACGAACCTTCGCTGGATCCTGGAGCGAGTATGGAAGGAAACCGGGCCAATCGACGCGTACCTCTGTCTGGGGGACGGCGTAAGGGACTTTGAACGGGCGGAGCGCTTCATCCGGGAACGGGATGAGCATGCGCTCCTGTACGCCGTCAAGGGCAACAACGACTGGTGCGATGAGCCTATTTCCCGCGTGCTGGAGCTGGGCGGCGTGCGCATCTTCATGACCCATGGGCACAACTTCCGCGTCAAGTCCACCATGTATTATTTCAGCGATGCCGTGCGGAAGGCCGGGTGCGACGTGGGGCTCTACGGGCATACCCATATTGCGGATATCGAAATGAATGTGCCGCTGCTCGTCAATCCCGGCGCGGTCTGTGCGGAACGCTGCGCGCTGCTGGAGATTCGCGACGGCAAGCCCCACGCAAGGCTGCTGAACTACGGGCTCCGGTAAAACATGTCGCGCTGGGAATTTGACCTTTACGCCCGGCACAGAATATGGTATAATCACAGAAAAGCTCTCCACCATTGCCTGCAGGAGGTCACCTGTATGAAGTGCCAGTATTGCAGCTGCGTTGACAGCAAGGTCATCGACTCCCGCCCCACGGAGGAAGGCAGCAGCATCCGCCGCCGCCGGGAATGCATCGCCTGCGGCCGCCGGTTTACGACCTATGAGAAGATCGAGCTGCTGCCGCTGATGGTTGTCAAGCGCGATGGCCGCCGGGAGGCCTTCGATGTGCAGAAGGTCAAGGCGGGCATCATGCGCGCCTGCGAAAAGCTGCCCATTTCCATGCAGCAGATCGACGCGATGACCAGCCGGGTTGAGCAGGCCGCCTATGCCGGGATGGAGGGCGAGGTCACCAGCCAGCACATCGGCGATATGGTCATGCGGGAGCTGAAGTCGGTCAACGACGTGGCTTATGTCCGCTTTGCGGCGGTATACCGTCTGTTTACGGATCTGGGCGATTTCATGCAGGAGCTGCAGCGCCTGCTGGATGAAAACGCAGAAAAGCAGGAAGAGCTCTAACGCGGTATGGAAAGCAGATCTTCGCTCTTTCAGGTGAAAAACCGAATAGCGCATACAGGAAAACCCCGCCAGCTGACCGAATCAGCCGGCGGGGTTTTCCTGTCATTTGATGTGCTGGTATTATGCTTCCCCGTCCGTATCCACGCGGAAGGCGTAGATGGTGGTGGTATCGTACTTCTCACCGGGGCGGAGCACGGTGCTGGGGAAGTGCACGTGATTGGGGGAGTCCGGGAAGTGCTGGGTCTCCAGGCACAGACCGGAATAGTTGCCATAGTGCACGCCGCCGCGGCCGCCCTCATAATCAGTGGTGCAGGCGGTGTAGAGCTGTACGCCGGGCTGGTCGGTGATGACCTCCATCATGCGGCCGGAGTCCTCATGGAACACGCAGGCGCACAGCGCCATCGCGCTGCCCTTGCGCAGGACGAAATTGTGGTCGTAGCCCTTGGCGTACTGCATGGGAACGCAGCTGTCCATCGCGTCCAGACCGTCGCCCAGCAGCATCCCCTCGCGCAGGTCAAGGGGCGTGCCGGCCACGGGCAGGTAGCCGCCGGTGGGAATCAGGTCGCTGCCCACAGCCGTCACCACATCGCTGTCGATGTACACAACATGGTCGCGGACGGTGCCGTGGTCATGGCCGCCGAGGTTGAAGTAGGTGTGGTTGGTCAGGTTGCAGTGGGTGGCCTTGTCGGTGGTCGCTTCGTAGCGGATGGACAGGTTGCAGCCGTCATCCCAGGAGTAGGTGCAGCACACATCCAGCGTGCCGGGGTAGTTCTCCTCCATGTCGGGAGAGACATAGTGCAGGGAAACGCTGTCCATGCCCTGGCCTTCGCAGTGGGTGGCCTTCCACAGCTTCGTGTTGAAGCCCGCCTTGCCGCCGTGCAGGTGATTTACGCCGTCGTTCACAGCCAGATGGTACTCTGTGCCGTCCAGGGTGAACCTCGCCCTGGCGATGCGGTTGCCGTAGCGGCCCACGATATCGCCCATAAAGGCATGATCGCCCTCGTAGCGGTCGAAGGTGTCGAAGCCGAGGGTCACGTCCGCCATCGCGCCGTTCCTGTCAGGCACGATGATGCTGGTGATGATCGCACCGAAGTCGATCAGGGACACGGACGCGCCGGACCGGTTGGTCATGGTGTACAGGGTGACGGCTTCCCCGTTCTTTGTCACGCCGAAGGGGCGGGTGGTGATGGCCATGGGAATTTCCTCCTTTGCAATGCATCAAACTGCTTCTATTGTAACCCAAAGGCGGCGGATGTCAAGGATTATTTATCGTGAGGGCAGGGCGACCTCATTCAAAACGGAAAACAAACATGAATGCGGCCGAAGGGGTGGAGGGGGCGATCGGAAAGCCCCCTCCTCGCTTCCGCAGAAGCGAAACACTCCTACCACAGAAGGTGTTTCGCGCCTGTGGGCGCGACCAAAGGGCTTTCCGTCATCCAACATCGCTTGAAGCTCTGCCTTCGGCAACTCCTCACCATGGAGCCGCTTCTGCACGATGCCCTTTGGAATCCTTTGGATCGCAAATTCGGGAATGATAATTACCTGATGAAGCATTGCGTAATCTGGTAGTTTGAATAAGGTCGCCCTGATCGTGAGGGCAGGGCCCCTCAGGCGAGCTGGAGCTGGTAGAGCTTTTTGTAGATGCCGTTCTGATCGAGCAGCTCCTGATGGGTGCCGGATTCGCGGATCTTGCCATGATGCATGACGATGATGCGGTCGCAGTGCTGGATGGTGGAAAGGCGGTGGGCCACCATGATGGAGGTGCGCCCGTCCATCAGACGCTTGACGGCGTCCTGAATCCACTGCTCCGTTTCGGTGTCGATGTTGGCGGTGGCTTCGTCCAGAATCAGAATCTTCGGGTCGTAGGCCAGCGTGCGGGCGAAGGAAAGCAGCTGACGCTGACCGGCGGAGAAGGTCGCGCCGCGCTCGGTCACCCGCTCGTGATACGCGTCCGGCAGCCGCTCGATGAAGCGGTCGGCGTTGGTGCTGTGGGCAGCCTCCCGGATGGCTTCGTCGGAGATATCCTCGTTGCGCAAACGGATGTTGCGGGCGATGTCGCCGGTAAAGACGAACACATCCTGCTGCACCTGCCCGATGGCGGAGCGAATCTGCTCCCGGGTCAGCTCGCGGATGTCCACGCCGTCGATGCGGATGGCGCCCTTCTGGATGTCGTAGTAGCGGCCGATCAGGTTGAGGATGGAGGACTTGCCCGCGCCGGTCGCGCCCACGAAGGCGACCTTCTGTCCCGGCTCGATGACGAAGGACACGTCCCGCAGCACCCAGTTCTCCTTGCCCGCGTTGGCGGGGGTGGGCGTTTCGCCGTCCACGGTCTCATAGGCAAACCAGACGTGGTCGAATTCGATGCGCCCCTGCACTGCGGTCAGCTGCCGGGGCTCGGGCAGCTCCTTTACGTCCGGCTCGATATCGCGCAGGGTGAAGATCTTCTCTGCGGAAGCGATGGCGCTCTGCAGCGTCGTGAACATTTCCGCCAGCTCCTGAATGGGCTGGAACAGCTGGCTGATGTACTGGGAGAATTTGTACAGCGTGCCGATGGTGATGGCGCCCGTCAGCACCTGCGCGCTGCCGCCGCCCAGGATGATGGCCGTGGCGGAGATGGAGGCGAAGTAGATCAGCGGACGGAAGATGCCGAAGATCATCATCTCGCGGAAGCCGGCCCTGTACAGCGCCTGGTTCTTTTCGCCAAACTCTTCGCACTTTTCCTCCTCCCGGTTGAAGATCTGGATGATGCGCATCCCGGACAGATGCTCGGAGAGGAAGGTGTTCAGCGCGGTGATCCGGGTGCGGACAACCTGATAGCACCTGCGGCTCAGGGTGCGGAAAATGACGGTCAGCACCGCCACCACCGGCACCATCACGAGGGAATACAGCGCCATCTTCACATCCAGCAGCAGCATCCACGCGATGAGCGCGACAATCTTCATCACGTTGCGGAACAGGCGCACGATGATGTTGGAATACAGCTCGTTGATGGACTCGGTATCGTTGGTGATGCGGGTGACGACCTTGCCCACGGGCGTCGTATCGAAGAAGCGCATCGACAGGCTTTGCACATGGGCCATCATCTCCATGCGCAGGTTGTAGACGATCTTCTGCCCCATTTCCTGAATCATCAGGTACTGGGCGCGGTTGCACACGAAGGAGGCCAGCATCACCAGCAGGTAGAGCCCGGCGGTGATGAGGATGCCGAGGAATCGCGCGTCGACGCCGCTGCGCTGCGCCTGGGTCAGGGCGGACAGGAAAACAGGCGATGGAACCGCAGTGCCGGTCGCGGCGGATGCGTCAGCGGCTTGCGCGATGAACTGCGTGAGGGCGGCGGAAGCACCGCTGTCAGTCAGCATGGCCTGGGCTGGAGCGGAGAAGGAAGCAGGCACATCCAGCGTGAGGATGTAGTCGTCGATGGCGTTGCCGATCAGCTCCGGCTTGTACAGCTCCAGCGCGGTGAGGACGGCGACCAGCAGACAGCAGACAGCCACCGTCTTCCAGTAGGGCTTCACATAGCTCATCAGGCGGAGGAAGGCGTTGCCCTTGTAATGAATCCGGTTTTCATCCTGCCTGTGCAGGCCCTTGACGAACTCAGACATGCGCTTCGCCCCCTTCCTGCTCAGGATGCTCCTCGCGGAGCTGCTTCTCCAGCTGCTGCTTGTCAAACAGGCTCTTGTACAGCCCGGCATTGGCGATCAGCTCGTCATGGGTGCCGTATTCCACCATCCGGCCGTCGTCCAGCACGAGGATGTGATCCGCGTCCTGAATGGTGGAAATGCGGTGGGCGATGAGGATGGTGATGCGGTCCGTGTCGCCGCGCAAGGTACGCAAATTGTCCAGGATCCGGCGCTCGGTGTCCGTGTCGACGGCGGAGAGCGCATCGTCCAGAATGAGGATGGGCGCTTGCACCTGCGGATCGGTTGTTTTCATCAGCGCCCGGGCGATGGAGGAGCGCTGCTTCTGACCGCCGGAGAGGGTCACGCCGCGCTCGCCCACGACGGTGTCATACTGCTCGGGGAAGGCGGCGATGTTCTCGTGAATGCAGGCCAGCTGCGCGGCGTGGATGACCGATTCGATGGACTTGTCCGCGGAGCCGAAGGCGATGTTGTTCTGCAGCGTGTCGGAAAACAGGAAATTGTCCTGGGGCACGCAGGCAATGCCCTCGCGCAGCACGGAAAGCGGAATCTCCCGGAGCGTGCGGCCGCCGATGGTGATCATGCCGTCCTCCGGCACGTCATACAGGCGCGTGAGCAGGCTGGGGATGGTCGTTTTGCCCGCGCCGGTACGTCCGATGATGGCGAGGGTCTCGCCGGGACGGATGGTCACGGAGATGTCGCGGAGCACCGGCGTATCCGGATGTCCGGGATAGGCAAAGGTCAGGTGATCGAGCTTCACATCGCCGGACAGGCGGGTGATGCTGCGGTCGGTTTTCCCGCTGTCCACAATGTCGGGCTTTTCCATGAAGATGGAGAAGATGCGGCTCAGGGACGCGGTGCCCTGGGAGATGCTGGTGATGCATTCGCCCACAGCCGCCATCGGCCAGACCATCATGCCGATATATGAATTGAACGCCACGAACTGACCAACGGTGATTTCCCCGTGAATGGCCAGATAGCCGCCGTAGACGAGGGTCAGCAGGCTGCTGCAGCCGATGATGACGTCCATCAAGGGCATGACCAGCGCCTGCAGCCGGACGACGCGCAGGTTCTTCTCCTGCGTGTTCCGGGTGGTTTGGGCGAAGGCCTGCAGCTCCCTGCGCTCCTGCACGAAGGCCTTGATGACCCGGATGCCGCTGATGGTCTCCTGCACCTGATCGGTCAGGTCGGAGAAGGCCGCCTGCTTCTCGCGGAAGCGCTTGTGCATCAGCCGGCCGTAGAACACGTCGCCCACAGCGATGATCAGCAGCGGAACGATCGCCACGGCGGTCAGCCGGGGATCCACGGTGGTAATCATCTGCGTCAGGACGAGAATCATCATCACCGTCGCGTCAAAGGCGGTGATGACCGTCATGCCCAGCAGCTGACGGACAGCCGTCAGGTCATTGGTGAAATGGGCCATCAGGTCGCCGGTCTTGTGCTGGTTGAAATAGCGCATGGACAGGGTCGAGAGATGATCGTACATATCCTGGCGGATTTCCTTCTCAATGGAGCGGGCGGCGCCAAAGATAAAGAAACGCCAGCAGAAGCGTCCCACGGCGATGATGACGCCCATCAGGAGGATCATCAGCACGATGCGCAGCGCGCCCTCCAGGGTCAGGGCGTTTTCCGTCAGGCCGTCAATGATGCGCCCCGTATAGTCGGGAACATAGACATTGACCTGATCGACCATGTACAGGGCGAGGATGCCCAGCACATACTGCCACCAGTGCCGGCGGATATAGCGTCCGGCAAATTTCATCAAATTCATTGGCTTGTGCCTCCGTAAAGCAACATACCGTTATATCATATCACAGCACCGTGCAAAAGTGTAGCGATTTGATGGAAAATCTGTCGAACGGAAACTTGAAGCGAGAGAAAGAAAAAATGCCGCAGAAGCGGCAGAAAAATAGCCTTGGGATGTGTCGGAGAGCCCGAAGGCGATTCCCTCCCTTTCAAATAAAGCGGCTGCAGCTGCCCTTTTTGCACGCTGACCTGACTACAGATGAAAAACAAACCTGTGCTCATTACGCCGGAAAACCCACAGCCCCACTGCCAGCGGAAGCAGCGCGCACACCGCGCAAACGCCCCATTGCCCGGCGTCCGGCCAGGCGCCATCCATCACGAGGGTGCGCAGCAGGGTGATGAACCGGTACATGGGATTGAGCCGGAAGATGGGCTGCCAGGCTTCGGGGATGATCGTGATGGGGTAGAAGATGGGCGTGGCATACGTCCACAGCAGGCTCACCACGCTCCACAGAAAGCGCGTGTCCCGAAAAAAGACGTTCATCGTGCACAGGATCAGCGACATGCCCAGCGCGAACAGGAACGTCAGCAGCGCCGCAAACGGCACCAGCAGCAGCGTCCACCGCAGCGGCGTGCCGGACAGGAGCATCACCAGCAGCAGCGGCACGAAGGAAATCACCAGATTGATGAGCGAGGACAGGCTGCGGCTGAGCGGATAGATGATTTTCGGCATTGCAACCTTGGTCAGCAGCGGGCCGTTGAGGACGATGGCGTCCATGCCCAGCGTCACGCACTCATTGAAGAAGCCGAACAGGATGATGCCGCAGAGCAGATAGACCGGGAAATGGCTGATCTCCGAGCGGAACAGGGTTGAGAACACGATGTACTGCACCGCCATGGTCATCAGCGGGTTGAGGAACGACCACAGCACCCCCAGCACGCTCTGGCGGTACTTGGTGCTGAAATTGCGCTTCACCAGCTGCTCCAGCAGGAAGCCGTAGCGAAGGATGGATTTCTCCTGCCGCATCATGGTTCTCCTTCCTCGGTGGATATCCTCATGCTGCCGTCCCGGGCAAAGAGCGGGCTGTAGTACCGTTCCTGCGGATGGTCGCCCCACGCCGCCCGGAACAGGGCAAGATCCTCCTCCGGCGCGGCGCCGGTCAAACAGGGCAGCGCGCCCCGGCAGATCATCCGCGCATGGGGCGTATACACATTGACCAGCCCGGCCTGCAGGCACCGCAGGCCCAGATCCGCGCCGCGCAGATCGCTCTCATACGCCCCGAAGCCACCGACGCGCAGGAACGTCTCCCGGCGGATGAGCAGCAGTCCGCCGGACACCCCCGTCACATTTCGCACAAGACGGTCGGTGATCATATAGGGACGCCCGAAGCGCCACTGTCCGGCATGGTGGCTGACCGCGCCGCAGGGCACGTCCACGGCATACCCCGCATGGCGGTAGAACTGCCCGCCATCCAGGATGGCCGACCCGACGCAGCCCACATCCGCCCGGCAGGCGTACATCAGCATTTCGCGCAGCCAGTCGCCTTCGGGCTGCCTGTCCGCCGGCCGCATTCCCGCCCGGAGGAACAGCAGGTACGTCCCCCTTGCCCGGCGGGCCGCATCGTTGAACTGCGATGCGTCCCGCACCCGGATGACCTCGCCGGGCAGCTTCGGAACGCGTCCTTCCCCCATGACGATGGCAGTCACGGGGGCTTCCGGCACGTCATAGCGGATCCGCACCCGCAGCGCCTCCATGCGCACCGCCGCCGGGAGGGAGAGCCGCCGCAGCTGCGCTTCCACCGCCGCGCAGGCCGCCAGCGCGCACTTTTCCGCCCGCTGATGGCTGAAGGATGCGTCCAGCATCCGCCAATGGTACAGGATGCGCGGAATATGCACGATTCGCCGCGCTCTTTCCGTTGCCCGGAGCGCCAGGTCGTGATCCTGCGACCCGTCATACGCGCTCCGCAGCAGGCAGCCCTCCGCAGCAATCAGCGTTTCCGCCAGCGCCCGGGTCATGGCGGTGATGTGGCAGATATAGTTGCCGCTGCGCAGGGTATCCGGGGCGAAACCGGCCTTCAGGTGCGGTTCAAAGAAGCGCGTGCCGTCCTCGGAGACCTTGTCCTCGTCGGTGTAGATGAAATCCGCGCCGCCCTCCGCCGCCTCAAGGATGCAGCGCACCGCATCGGGCGACAGCAGATCGTCATGGTCGCACAGAGCGATCACATCCCCGGAAGCCATGGCATAGGCTGCGTTCGTATTGCCGGAGATTCCGCCGTTGACCTGCCCCAGCCGGACCCGGAAGCGCGGGTCGCGCTCCGGCAGCGCCGCCAGCGCCGCCCGGGTTGCCGGATCGGAGCTCGCGCCATCGTAGAGACAAGCCTCCCAGCGCGGGCAGGACTGCGCCAGCAGCGAATCCGCCAGCGCGGACAGCAGCTCCGGGCGGGTGTTGTAGGTCGGAATCAGAAAGGAGAGCCGCTTTTCGGTGCGGAAGGGCGTGGGGGCAGGCTGCTCATGCGCCCGGAGCCACAGCTGATAGGCCTTCTCGTCCGCCCTCCGTTCTGCCTGCTCCCGGCGCAGAAGGTCCCGGTGAATCAGCGTCATCCACCTTGTATAGATGACATCGGGGATGCACTTCACGCCGTCATGGCGCACACGGCGCAGAAAGCTCCGGGCGGATGTGATGATCGACACGGCGTCTTGCCTCCCTCCTGCAACGGTGTTCCCATTATAGCACGCTCCGGAACCGGCACGCAATACGCCCCGCAACGAAAGCAGAGCGACACCGATTCGCAGCGCGCCATATCAGGGGGGGTAGGTATCGGGAACATTCACATCATGCCAGCGCTTCCGCAAGGGCGGCGGCAAAGGCGCGAACCGTCACATCCTCCGGGTTCTCCCACAGGCGGAAGGTCATGTGGGGAACGCCCTCCTGCAGCCAGAGCAGGCACAGCCGCTGGCAGCGCTCCGTGTTGTCGATCATCTGCACGACGGGGGCAGCGCAGTCCACGTTCTCACAGTGCGCCGTCCGGAGGAGCCGGTACCAGGCCGGTGTGGTATGGTTTTCACGCACAAAGCCGCTCAGCCACGGATGCTGCGCATCGACGCACAGCCCCAGCGTGCCGATGGGCACAGGCTTACCCATGCTCTCGGAGATGGAGCGGAACATCGGGTAGCACCAGAAATCGCTGGCATAGGTCGCGGGCAGCTTGCCCTCGCTGTCGGGAATGACGATGGCGGGCAGATCGCTTGCCTTCGCCTCTGCGACGGTTTTCACAAAACGTACCCCTTTGTTTCCGTAACGGATTCCTTCCCGGCTGATGGCGGCATCCCTCTGCGGGAAAACCCACAGGGGGTAGGTATTGGGAGTTCCGTCCTCCAGCGTCAGGCGCACCGTCAGACGCCGCACCCTTTCCGCATGGACAGGCCCGAGCGTCACGGCGACAGGCGCCGTCAGCCGGCCGTTCGCCTGACCGACGGGCGCATCACAGACCGCCAGCAGCATATCGTCCTCCAGCAGCTCGCAATGCACCGCCGTATGCACCCGGCGCGGATCGCATTCGCTGACCTGCACGTCAAAGCGCACTTCCTCGCCGTCCGCCAGCACGAAGCGGTCGAACAGCCCCAGCACCACCGTGGACGCGCAGAACTGCCGCCATTCCTCCGGAGAGATCAGCCCCTTGGATTCCATGAAGGCATTCAGCACCCCCACCAGCGCCGTACCCTGCCCGGTGAAGTCCTGCAGGTCAAGCAGCTGGAAGCCGCTGAGCTCCGAGGTGCGCAGAAGGGTCTCGATCTCCCGGCGGTAGCAGTCAACCGCCAGCTGCCCGGCTGCGCGGAAGAAGCGCTCGTGCTCCGCCCACAATCCGGCAGCCTGCAGCCGCTCGCGGAACACCTCGAAATTGCGGGCCTTCAGCGGGCCGGTGTAGCGGTCGATTTCGTCAAAATCCGGGTAGAACGCATACTGCCCGACCTCGTGGCTGATGACCGGCACCTCCGGGATGAAGGCCTGCGCCCCTTCCGCGTCCACCCATTTGACGCCCGTGCCATACTGGATGGCGATCTTCCCCGACTCGCCCGAGAGCGACGCGTCTGCCATCACCTGCGGCACGATCATCCGGTCATAATGAGCGCGGGATTCCGGCTCACTCGTCTGCACAATGCCCTGGGGCGCGTCGCACATGGCGTAGCTGCCGCGGATCAGCCTCTCGCCGGACAGGCGCACGCCCACGAACACATCCTCCTCCCGGAGCACCTCGGGCACCCACTGGAAGTTGTTCGCGCCGGAAATGTAGAGCTTGTCCGGGTCGAACTCCCGGTACGCCGCCAGCATGGCGTTCAGCGCCCTTTTGCTGCCCCATAGCTCGTTGCCCATCGAGAAGAACACGAAGGACGGATGATGCCCGAACTCCGCCAGCACGCGGAAGCCCTCGCGGAGCAGGTATTCCCGCTCCGCCGCGTCGTAGCCTTCCTCGCCCTCGTCCGCAACGGTTCCCCAGAAGGGCAGCTCCGGGGACATGGCGATGCCCAGCTCATCCGCCGCCGTGAAGGCCGCGTCCGGCGGGCAGCAGGTGTGGAAGCGGTAGTGATTGATCCCGTAGTCCTTCGCGGTTTGCAGCACCCTGCGCCAGCTCTCCGCATCCGTGGGCGCATAGCCGGTTTCCGGGAAGATGAGGCCGTCGTGCTTGCCGCGCAGGAACACCTCGCGCCCGTTGCACAGGAGCTTGCGCCCATCCGCCGCGAATTTCCGCAGCCCGAAGGTCGTTTCATACACATCGCCGTCCACGTCGATGGCAAGGGTGTGCAGCGCCGGCTCGAACTCGTCCCACAGCGCTTCATGGCCCGTCAGGGGAAGCGTTCCCTCCAGCACATTTCCATGAATGGGCATCAGCTGCTCCATCTGCCCGGGCAGCGCAATGGACGCAAAGCCGGTGTGCGCTCCCAGCACCTCCGCGCGCAGGCGCAGTCTGCCCGCTGCGATGTCAGGGAATACCTGCACCTGCCGGACGATCGCCTTGGCCACCGTCAGGCTGATTTCACCCGTCACGCCGTTCCAGTTGCTCTGGGTGTCCGGACTGGTCAGATGGCCGCCCCGGGTGGGATAGTCGGTATTGTCCACGCGGATGACGAGGGTGTGCGTACCCGCTGCCATCTCCGGCAGGAGATAGCGGTGCGGCGTGCAGAGGCTGTTCCGGCTGCCCAGCGCCACGCCGTCCAGATACACGGTGGTTTTGCGGGTGCGCTCCAGCGTCAGCTGCACCTGCAGGGCGCGCCAGTCGCCGCTCTCAAAGGTGCGCATGAACCAGGCATACCCCTCAAACCTGTGCGCATCGGTGAGAAAACCGGTTTCCCGGGCAGGATTCTCCGGGCCGAGTCCGGCGGCGGAAGTCGTGCCGGGAAGCATCATCTGATCCGGGTACGTCTGGGGGATTTCATCGCGCTTCTGCGCATCCAGATACACGTGCCACAGCCCGCTCAGGTTCATCCTCTGCATGGTTCCTGTCCTCCCATGATGCTGATAAACTGCCAGTCCTTCGTCCAGCGCGTCAGCGGCGCGGGACTGCCGGGCGCGATGCGCCCCAGCGTTTCTTCCCCGATGCACTCCGCCGGGGTTCGGGTACACATTCGCACCGCGTCAAAGGGCGCGATGCCGAAACGGTGAATCAGGTTGTGCAGCGCCTGCCGCATCGTCAAGACCGAACCGGCCAGCGTACCGTCCGTCAGGCGCGCCTCGTTTCCGCGCACCTGCACCGGCTGACCGCCCAGGGCATACAGGCCGTCCGGAAGCCCGGCGGCTTCCATCGCATCGGTGATCGCCACCGCACGGGCCGCTCCCTTGCAGCGGCAGATGAGCCGCACGATATCGCCATGCAGATGCACGCCGTCGGCGATGAATTCCGCGTACAGCCGCTCGTCCGTCAGCGCCGCGCCGGGCAAGCCGGGGTCGCGGTGATGCAACGGGCTCTGCGCGTTGAAGGTATGGGTGGAGCGGTTCGCGCCCCAGTCAGCGGCCTGATGCGCCTGCTCCGCCGTGGCGGCGCTGTGTCCCAGGGAAACCGCGATCCCGTGCGCCACCGCCTGACGGATGAAATCCTCCGCGCCCGGCTTTTCCAGCGCAACGGTGATCGTCCGCACCGTGGACACATCCCCCGCCGCCATGTCCGCAAACGATTGCCAGTCCGGCTCCCGCAGGTATTCCGCCCGCTGCGCGCCGCACCTGACCGGGTTCAGGAAGGGCGCTTCCATATGCGCGCCAGGCACCCGGGCGCCCCGCTTTTCCGGACGGTTCATCACAGCCCGGATGCCCGCAAGCGCCCGGCGTGTATCCTCCGCGGATGCGCTCATCGTCGTGGGCAGGAATGCCGCCACGCCCTCCCGGAACAGCTCCCGGCTCATCGCGCGGACAGCCTCTTCACCCGCCATCGCGTCATGCCCGCGGAAGGCATGGATGTGCACGTCCACAAAGCCCGGCAGCAGATAATCGCCCGACAGATCCACCGTCTCCTCGCCCGGCTCCGGCCTCAGCTCCGCCCCGACCTCCGACACGCAGCCATCGGCCATCCGGACGCACAGGCCATGCCGGAAGCCCGCCTCCCCGGGAATCACAGCATTCGTCAGCAGCATGGGAGCCCTCCTTTCGCTGCTTCCATTATAGCCGCAGACAGCGCGATTTTCAATCGTTCCGGCAGGCGCCCGCAATATTTTGATTGAATTCAATTTCTGTTCATATTCGGTTGAAATATCGGGTGTATACTATCTGTCACGGAGGTCGGCAGGCCTCTGTACCGGCATGTTTTGACCGCTTTTCAAGCCCTTCCCAAAGGAGGATAGCTCATGGGTTTTCTGACAAGGCTGCAAATGGCGTTCGCACGGTTCATGGTGGGACGCAACGGCCCGGACAACATCGGGCATCACGCGATGCGCGCCTGCATCGTCATCCTGCTGGTGAACCTTTTCCTGCGTTCCCCGCTCCTGTCCCTGCTGGCGGACGCACTGCTGATTTACGCCGTGTGGCGGATGCTCAGCCGCAATCTCGCCAGGCGCCAGGCGGAGAACGGGCGCTACGTCGTTTTCTTTGAAAAGGCGTCCCGGGAAGTGAAGCAGTTCTTCCTGCGCCTCAAGGGCATGAAGACCTACAGGTATTTCCGCTGTCCGTCCTGCAAAAACCGTCTGCGCCTCAAGCGCGGCAGCGGCGTGAAGCAGATCACCTGCCCGGTGTGCCGTCACCGGTTCGAGCAGAAGGCGTGAGCGCATGTTTGGCTATGTAAGACCCAATCTGGCGGATCTGTCCGAAACGGACAAACAGCGCTACCGCAGCTTCTATTGCGGGCTGTGCCATGCCCTCGGCAAGCGGCACGGTCCGTTCAGCCGCATGACGCTGACCTTCGACCTGACGTTCCTGACCATCTTCCTCTCCAGCCTGTATGAGCCGGAGGATGCCTCGGGCACGGGCCGGTGCCTGCCCCATCCGGTGAAGGAGCACACCTGGCGCAGGAGCGCCGTCACAGATTACGCGGCGGACATGACCATCGCCCTGACCTACCACAAGTGCCGCGATGACTGGCAGGACGACCGCAGCATCCCGGCAAGAGCCTTTCAGGCGGTGCTGGAAAGGCACTATCGCACCGTCCGGGCAGCGTGGCCCCGGCAGTGCGAAGCCATCGAAAGGGCCATGGAGGAGCAATCCGCCATCGAGAAGCGCCGGGACGAAACGCCCGACGCCGCACCCAACTGCTTCGGCAGGCTGATGGCCGCGCTCTTTGTGATGCGGGAGGATTTCTGGGCCGGTGCGCTTGGAGCCTTCGGCTATTCGCTGGGGCGATACATTTACCTGCTCGACGCGGTCTGCGATGTGGACGGGGATCGGAAATCCGGCAGCTACAACCCGGTCGTGCTGATGGGCAAGCAGCCGGAGGACATGCGCGAGACGCTGGAGATGCTCCTGGGCGACGCAGCCGTCGCCTTTGAGCGCCTGCCGCTGGTGCAGGACGAAGCCATCCTGCGCAACATCCTGTATTCCGGCCTGTGGCAGGGCTATGACGAGTGCCTCAGCCGCCGGAAAAAGAAGCATGGAGAGGAAAGAGAGGTGGACGGCGATGGTCAGTAACCCGCACCAGCTGCTGGGCGTTTCCGAGAACGCCACGCAGGAGGAAATCAAGCGGGCGTACCGGCGCAAGGCGAAGGAATGCCATCCCGACCTGCATCCCGGCGACCCCGACGCCGCCCGGAAGATGAACGAGCTGAACGAAGCGTATGACATGCTGATGGACCCGGAGAAGTACGCCCGCCGTCAGCAGCCCCATTCCAACAGCGGCAATCCCTATGGCGGCGGCGGTTACGGGCAGCAGCAGTCCAGTGGCTCCAATCCCTATGGGCAGCGCCCGCAGGGGAATCCCTACGGTCAGCAGTACGGCGGACAGGGCGGGTGGCAGAGCGACTTCGGCGGCTTCGGCTTCGGGTTTGACGATCTGTTCGGCTTTGGCGGACAGGGCAGCGCACAGATTGCGCCGCCCGCCGAGCAGCCGGGGGACTCCGAGCTGGTGCGGCAGGCTATCCGCGCCATCCGGCAGCAGCAGTATCAGACCGCCGTCGCCCACCTGCAAAACATCGTCAGCACCCAGCGCAACGCCCGCTGGTACTACCTCTCCGGCCTGGCGAACCACGGCATGGGCAACACCATTCAGGCGACCGAGCACATGACCCGCGCCTGCCAGATGGATCCGGGCAACGGCCTGTACCGCGCCATCCTGAACCAGTACCGGCAATCCGGACAGACCTACACCGCCTATGGACAGGGCTACAGCCGCGCGGGCTTCAATCCCATGACACTGTGCTATCTGTGCTGCATGGCGCAGCTGTGCTGCCCCTACGGCGGGTATCTCTGTTGTTAACACCATCCTCTCCGAAAGGACTGTCTGAATCATGAGCAAGGTCATCGGTATCGACCTGGGCACCACCAACAGCTGCGTCGCCGTTGTGGAGGGCGGCGTGGCAACCATTATCCCCAACGACAAGGGCGAGCGTACCACGCCCTCCGTGGTCGCCTTCACGGACAGCGGCGAACGTCTGGTGGGCACCGCCGCGCGCCGTCAGGCCGCCGTGAACGCAAGCCGCACCATCTCCTCCATCAAGCGCCACATGGGCACCGACTGGCGCAGGGAGCTGGGCGGCCGGCAGTACAACCCGCAGGAGATCAGCGCGATGATCCTGCGCAAGCTCCGCGAGGACGCAGAAAGCTATCTGGGCGAAAGGGTGACCGACGCGGTCATCACCGTTCCGGCGTATTTCAACGATATCCAGCGTCAGGCCACCAAGGACGCGGGCCGCATCGCCGGGCTGAACGTGCTGCGCATCATCAACGAGCCGACCTCCGCCGCGCTGGCCTACGGCCTCAACAACGGCGCACCCCAGAAGATCATGGTCTACGACCTGGGCGGCGGTACCTTCGACGTGTCCATCATCGAGATCGGCGAGGGCGTGATCGAGGTGCTGGCGACCTCCGGCGACAATCATCTGGGCGGCGATGACTTTGATGAGCGCATCGTCCGCCACATCTGCCAGGAGTTCCTGCAGACGGCCCACGCCGATCTGAGCCGCGACCCCGCTGCGATGATGCGCGTGAAGGAAGCCGCCGAGCAGGCCAAGAAGGAGCTCTCCGCCAGTGAGGTCGCCTCGATCTCCCTGCCCTTCATCACGCAGGTCAGCGGGCAGCCCCTGCACCTGGACATGACGCTGACCCGCGCGAAGTTCAACGAGCTGACCCGCGACCTGGTCGACCGTACGGAGGGCCCCGTGCGTTCCGCGCTGAACGATGCGGGCATCGCTCCCAGCGAGCTGGGCAGGGTGCTGCTGGTGGGCGGCTCAACCCGCATTCCGGCTGTGCAGGCGAAGGTGCGCGCCCTGACCGGGATGCAGCCCTCCAAGAACATCAACCCCGACGAGTGCGTCGCCCAGGGCGCAGCCATTCAGGGCGACACCCTGGGCTCCTCCGGCAGCACCGCGCTGGTGAACGCCACCGGCATCCTGCTGCTGGACGTGACGCCTCTCAGCCTTGCCATCGAGACCGTGGGCGGCGTGGCGACCCGCGTGGTCGAGCGCAATTCGACCCTGCCGGTGCACTATTCGCAGGTATTCACCACCGCCGGGATGTTCCAGTCCACGGTCGAGATCCACGTCCTGCAGGGCGAGCGCCCCATGGCCAGGGATAACAAGACCATCGGCAAATTCAAGCTCAAAGGCATCCGCAAGGCGATGGCCGGCGTGCCGAAGATCGAGGTCACCTTCGACATCGACGTCAACGGCATCCTCACCGTATCCGCCCGCGATCAGGACACCGGCGCCAATCAGTCCATCACCATCACCGCGAACGAAAAGATGTCCGAGGCGGAGATCCAGCAGGCGATCCGCGACGCGGAGCAGTACGCCGCACAGGACGGCTTCCGCCGCGACCTGATGCAGACGCTCAACGAGGCGCAGGCGCTTGTCAGCGAGGTGACCATGGCCATGAGCAAGGCGGGAAAGCAGCTGGACAAGGAGGAGAAAAAGCGCGTCAAGGAGGACGAAGCCGCCCTGCGCCGCCTGATGACAAGGGCCAGGCCCGAAAAGATGACCGAACAGGATCTCTCCGACATCAGGGCCGCCATGGAAAGGCTGCGCGGCAGCAGCGTCCATGTGGTGCATCTGGCCAACAACATGGGCGATGGGCAGGTATAACGTGTCGAAAAAGTGCTTAAGGCACTTTTTCGAGGAATTGCACTCCGTCACTGTC
>JBJEUF010000047.1:0-4373 GCA_051883695.1 Aristaeellaceae bacterium | reverse complement strand
TGGTGGTGTAGGGGCAGGTGGGCGCGGAGCCGCCGTAGATGGAGGAGCAGCCGGTAGCGTTGGCAACGATCATGCGATCGCCGAAGAGCTGGGTGACCAGCTTGACATAGGGCGTCTCGCCGCAGCCTGCGCACGCGCCGGAGAACTCGAACAGGGGCTTGAGCGCCTGAGAGTTCTTGACGGTGGCCTTGTTCTCGACCTTGTCGTTCACCTCGGGCTGCGCCATGGCGAAGGCCCAGTTGGCCTGCTCGCCCATCTGGGAAGCCAGGGACTCCATGGACAGGGCCTTGACCTTGGCGGGGCAGACGTCAACGCAGTTGCCGCAGCCGGTGCAGTCCATGGGGCTGACCTGCATACGGTACTGCATCCCGGCGAATTCCTTGCCGGTGGCCTTCTTGGTCACATAGCCCTCGGGCAGCTCGGTGCCGTCGGCGGTGTAGATGGGACGGATGCAGGCATGCGGGCAGACCAGGGAGCAGTTGCCGCACTGGATGCAGTTCTCGGGGATCCACATGGGAACCTTGACCGCGATGCCGCGCTTCTCGTACTTGGTGGTGCCGGTGGGAACCATGCCGCGGGGATCCAGCGCGGAAACGGGCAGCTTGTCGCCCTCCTGCGCCAGCACGGGCTTGACGAACTCGTCAAAGTACTGGGTGGTGCCCTCCACCTTGGCAGCCACGGCGCCGGTGGTGGCGGTAGCCCATTCGGCGGGCACGTCCACCTTCACCAGACCGGAGATGGCGATGTCGATGGCGTCCCAGTTCTTCTGGACAATCGCGTCGCCCTTCTTGCCGTAGGTCTTCTTGGCATAAGCCTTCATGTACTCATCGGCCTGCTCGTAGGGGATCACGTCAGCCAGCTTGAAGAAGGCAGCCTGCATGATGGTGTTGATACGGTTGCCCATGCCGACCTTCGCGGCCAGATCGATGGCGTCGATGATGTACATCTTGGCGTTCTTCTTGGCCAGCAGCTGCTTCATGGTGGCGGGCAGGTGAGCGTCCAGCTCGTCCGCGCTCCACTGGCAGTTCAGCAGGAACACGCCGT
Organism: Aristaeellaceae bacterium; assembly: GCA_051883695.1. GTDB lineage: Bacteria > Bacillota > Clostridia > Christensenellales > Aristaeellaceae > UBA11524. Next base: position 3,329 of record JBJEUF010000047.1, on the reverse strand, counting down.
TGTCCTTCAGGGAGGACACCATGTCGTACATGGTCACATAGGCGGGGTTGTGGCAGGCGATGAAGTCCGCCGCATCGATCAGATAGGGGCTCTGGATGGGGGTCTTGCCGAAGCGCAGGTGGGAAACGGTCAGACCGCCGGACTTCTTGGAGTCGTAGGAGAAGTACGCCTGGGCGTACAGGTCGGTGTGATCGCCGATGATCTTGATGGAGTTCTTGTTGGCGCCGACGGTGCCGTCAGAGCCCAGACCATAGAACTTGCAGCAGATGCTGCCCTCGGGAGCGGCGTTGAACAGCTCGGGCATGGGCAGGGAGGTGCCGGTCACATCGTCGTTGATGCCCACGGTGAAGTGGTTCTTGCACTCGCCGTCCAGGTTGTTGAACACAGCCTTGACGTGGGTGGGGGTGAACTCCTTGGAGCCCAGGCCGTAGCGGCCGCCGACGACCACGATGTCCTTGCGGTCGGACTCAGCCAGCGCAGCGCACACGTCCAGGTACAGGGGCTCGCCCAGAGAACCGGACTCCTTGGTGCGGTCCAGCACGGCGATCTTCTTGCAGGTCGCGGGGATGGCGCCCAGGAAGTGCTTCACGGAGAAGGGACGATACAGGTGCACCTTGATGACGCCGACCTTCTCGCCCATGGCGACCATCTTGTTGATGGCCTCGTGAGCCACGTCGCAGCCGGAGCCCATGGCGATGATGACCTTCTCGGCATCGGGCGCGCCAACGTAGTCGAACAGCTTGTAGGCACGGCCGGTCAGCTTCTCGACCTGCTGCATGGTCTCTTCCACGATCTCGGGCACGGCATTGTAGAACTTGTTGCCGGCTTCACGGCCCTGGAAGTAGATATCGGGGTTCTGGGCGGTACCCGCCTGATGGGGATGCTCGGGGTTCAGGCCGCGGGCACGGAACTCGGCAACCTTGTCCCAGGGCATGAGGGTCGCGATCTCGTCGTAGGTGGGCGCGTCGATCTTCTGAATCTCGTGAGAGGTCCGGAAGCCGTCGAAGAAGTGCAGGAAGGGCACGGAGCTCTTCAGGGTCGCCAGATGGGCCACCAGCGCCATGTCGCAGGCTTCCTGAACGGAGTTGGACGCCAGCATGGCAAAGCCGGTCTGACGGCAGGCCATGACGTCGGAGTGATCGCCGAAGATGGACAGCGCGTGGTAAGCCAGAGCACGGGCGCTCACGTGGAACACGGAGGGCGTCAGCTCACCGGCGATCTTGTACATGTTGGGGATCATCAGCAGCAGGCCCTGGGAAGCGGTGAAGGTGGTGGTCAGGGCGCCGGCGGACAGGGAGCCGTGCACAGCGCCGGCCGCACCGGCCTCGGACTGCATCTCAGCAATCTTGACGGTCTGGCCGAACAGGTTCACGCGCTTCTGCGCGGACCACTCATCAGCGACCTCAGCCATGGGGGAAGAGGGCGTGATGGGGTAGATAGCTGCCACATCGCTGAACGCGTACGCGACATGGCTGACAGCAGTATTGCCGTCAACGGTCATTTTGATGGCCATGGGGATTACCTCCTTAGACACATGTTCGCTGGGCAGGCCCAATGCCTGTCCAGTCAGGAATCCGTGTGTCCTGCTGTCCGCGAAGCCGGTAGAAAAGCGCTTACATCCTCTTTTGAGCCTGTTTCGGGGCACGACAAAAAACACAGATACTCCTCTACATCTGTCAATTATAATGGTTTGGTCGAAATCTGTCAATGGATACGAGCAGATTTCCCTGCCCGCCCGCCGTTTTTTTGCGAATTTGCCCTCTGTGCATTCATAACGCCTCCAGGCGGGAAGCCAGCGTGCTCCCGCGCTGCCACGCTGGCCGGACAGCACCCCTTTTCTTGTGCAAACGCGCCCGGAAAGCGTTGACAGCGCCGGGATTTGCGGGTATAATGGGACGGTGATACTGGGTAAGTATGCGCCTGTGTGCACACACAGCGGCGTCCTTGCCGCCGGGGAGCGGCGTCCACCGCGCCGTTCTCCGGGAAAATAAGCGGGGGATATCCCCAAAGGAGCTGGCAACATGGCTGAGGAAAAGCGCAATTATGTAACCGAGGAAGGCCTGCGGAAGCTGCAGGAGCAATATGATTACCTCGTCAACGTCAAACGCAAGGAGATCATCAACGCGATCGAGATCGCCCGCGGCTTCGGCGACCTTTCCGAAAACGCCGAATATACCGAGGCCCGCAACGAGCAGGCCAAGAACGAGGCGGAGATCACCCGACTCAAGAGCGTCATCGACAACGCCGTCGTCGTCTCCGAGAGCGAAATCACCACCGACCGCGTGTCCGTGGGCACCACCGTGCGTTATCTGAACCAGACCACGGGCAAGGAGGTCGAGTACGCCATCGTGGGCGCGGACGAGGCCGATCCCGAGAACGGCTCCATCTCCAGTGAGAGCCCCATCGGCCTGGCCCTGCTGGGTCATCAGGTCGGCGAGACGGTCGATGTCGAGATTCCCCGCGGCACCATCACCCTGACGATTCTGGACATCCACAGGTAATACAGTAAGGAGCGTTTCATACAATGGCCGATTATCCCGTCACTCCCCTGACTCCGCCGCTGTCGGAGCAGGAGATCATCCGCCGTCAGAAGCTGCAGGGCCTCATCGACGCCGGTCAGAATCCCTATGCCATCACCCGCTATGACGTGACCCACCACTCCGCGGAGATCATCGAAGGCTACGAAGCCCTCGCCGGTCAGGAGGTTTCCGTAGCCGGCCGCATGATGAGCCGCCGCGTGATGGGCAAGGCGTCCTTCGCGTCCCTCCTGGACGGTCAGGGCAGCATTCAGCTTCACGTCAGCCGCGATCTGCTGGGCGAGGACGGCTACGCCGCCTTCAAGAAGCTGGACATCGGCGACATCCTGGGCGTGAAGGGCACCGTATTCCAGACCAAGACCGGCATGGTGTCCGTCGAGGTCACGGGGCTGACGCTGCTCACCAAGTCCCTGAAGGTGCTGCCGGAGAAGTTCCACGGGCTGGTGGATACCGACCTGCGCTACCGCCAGCGCTACGTGGACACCATCGTGAACCCCGAGGTGCGCGAGACCTTCCGCAAGCGCTCGAGGATCATCGCCGCCGTGCGCGAGTTCCTGGATGGCCGCGGCTACCTGGAGGTGGACACCCCCGTGCTCCACACCCTCGAAATTGGCGCGTCCGCGCGTCCCTTCAAGACCCACCACAACGCGCTGAACCTGCCCATGTTCCTGCGCATTGAAACCGAGCTGTGCCTCAAGCGCCTGATCGTGGGCGGCTTTGAACGCGTGTACGAGGTCGGCCGCATCTTCCGCAACGAGGGCATGGACGCCACCCACAACCCCGAGTTCACCT
>JBJEUF010000046.1:0-18345 GCA_051883695.1 Aristaeellaceae bacterium | reverse complement strand
ATCAGCCGCTGAATCTCCACGCTGCGGCCGTCCTTCTTGATGCCGTCGCGCTTCTTGCGCTGACCGGTGGAGGCGGGCAGCATGGCATATTCCGCGGTTACCCAGCCCTGTCCCTTGCCCTTGAGAAACGGCGGCACGCCCTCCTCCACGGAGGCGGTGCAGATCACCCGCGTGTTGCCCGTGGCAATCAGGCAGGAGCCTGCCGCCGTGCGGACAAAATTGATTTCAATCCCGATCGGACGGGCTTGCTCAGGGGTACGGCCATCAATGCGCATCGTGATATTCCTCCCACAAGATAACATCTCTTCCGGATGAAAAAGCTGACCTCATTGTTTTATTCTGCATGGAATCCTCTGATTCCTGCCAAAAGCCGCCGTTTGCTGTCTGAAAACGTCGTCTGCCTACTGGAAATCCTGCTGCAAATATGGTATGATGTGCTATGCGGCTTTCGCTGTATCACGAAAGCGCACGCGCAGGCATATCCGCCTGTACGGGATTTTATCAATTCGGGCGTTTGCCCACGGAAAGGGTCATCTTGTGAGTAGCTTTCGCGAACGATATCTGACAAACATCTGGAATGTCCCCAATGTGCTGACGATGCTCCGTCTGGCATTGATGCCCGCATTTGTGCTCCTGCACCTGTACGGGCACCCCCATCTGGCGCTGCTGGTCTTTTGCATCGCCTCGGCTACCGACTGGCTGGACGGGCATCTTGCCCGGAAACACAACCTGATCACCGATTTCGGCAAGCTGATGGATCCGCTGGCGGATAAGCTGATGGTCTGCACGGCGCTGGTGATGCAGGGCATCGCCGGGGTGTTCCCCGTCCCGGCCATCGTGATTGTCATCCTCAAGGAATGCGTCATGATCTGCGGCAGCACCTATATGCTGCATCACGGCATTGTGGTGTACTCCAACATTTGGGGCAAGCTGGCGCAGTTCAGTTTCATCCTGGCGCTGGTGCTCTCCTTCTGGCATCAGGATTTTGCCGCCATCGCTCTGCCCATCGACCGGGTGATCCTTTGGATTGCTGTCGGTATCGCCGTCGTTGCGCTGGTGGATTATACCCGCTCTGCCCTGAAAACGCTCCGGGAATTCCGCGGCGCAGAAAATCCGTAATCCGCGTCAGCCAAACGCATCCCATCTATGACGAAGCCCGCCGATCGGATCACCGACAGGCGGGCTTCATTATGCTTTGAGATTACTGCAGCTTCACCGCATGGATGTAGCTCTTGTTCTTGCCGGTGGTGCCAAAGACCATCGTATCGCCATAGACGGCGGGACTGCCCTCGATGATGCCGTCCACCTGCAGGGTGTTGACCGTTTCGCCGGTCAGGCCGTCCAGCAGGTAAATCGTGCCGTTGGAGCAGCACTGGAGGATCCAGCCGCGGCCTTCGCTGTCGTAGACCGCCACGGGAGAGGAGTAGCTGTACGCCTCCATATCCAGCGTCCAGACGACCTCGCCCGTTTCCTTGTCCAGCGCCATCAGGACGGATGCAACCGCCTTGCTGCCGCCGTTCACCTTTGCCGCGCCGTCAGCGCTCAGGCTGGACAGGGTGAAGTACACCAGATCGCCCAGCTGCTTCTGACCGATGACCGGGGACGCCACGGCGCCAGCCGTCACATCCTTGTCATAGGAATCCTTTTTGCCGGTCTTGCGCACGCAGCTGACGGCAAACTGCCAGTCCTCCTCGCCGGTCATGGCGTTGAAGCGGCGGATGGTCACATCGCCGTTCTTCGAGCGGTTGGTGATGGTGTTGGCGGTATACAGCCAGAGTGTATGGGTTTCCTCGTCCAGATCGAGGGCTACCGCTGCGCGCACCGCGTCGCCCGTATGCACCGCCCAGACCGTCGTCATGGTCGTGGTGTCCACGCAGCGCAGCACGCCGCCCATATCCGCGTAGAAGGCATAGCTGCCGTACATCGCCAGGGAGGATTCCACAGCTGCCTCGCTGGTCTTTTGCCCCTTGGTGTGGGACATCAGGACAACCTGATCGGTCACCTCGCCAAAGTCAAACCTGCCGACGCTGCCGTCTGCCTGCTGATGGAGAACGGGATTCAGCTTCTCGGTGTAGAGCAGGCCGTTGGTGCCGACGGTGATCAGCGTGTTGGAATTGCGGTCGATCAGCGCGGAGGTGTCAAAGGCGCCCACGCCGTAGTAGGCCCTGTCCGCCTTGCTGTCCAGACCGTCGAGCAGGCGTTCCTGCTTGCCGTCGATCAGGTTATAGAAATACAGACCGATGCTGCCTGTCTTGTTGGGCAGCTTATTGCTGTACTGGCCCACCGTCATCACCGGATATCCGAAGGGCTGGATCGAGGGCGTGCTGCGCATGGCATACCCGAGGTTGATGGCCTCGCGGGTCGCGCTGCCATCGCTGAGGTCCAGGAAGTAGATCCTGCCATCCTGACCGGCAATGATGACCTCCTTGAGCGCCGACTGGCTCTTGCGCTCCTCGTCCAGCTCCATCGCCTCACGAATCTGCCGGGACCACTTGACGATCACCGGCTGCGCATAGGGGCCAAAGCCGTAGAAGGTACGGGACTTTGCCACCAGGCTGCCCGCCTCCACCGACCACAGCAGGGACATGCTCGTCGGGTTCGTGACCCGCCCAACCGCGCTGTTCATCCGGAACGCGTTGCCACGGAAGGTTGTTACGCCAAAGGGCGAGGAGGTGTAGTCATCCCCCGCGGGCATGTTGATCAGGCTGTCCGCCGCGCGCTGGTAGGAGGTCACCTTCTTCGTGCCCTCATAGATGACCTGCGTGGAAATCAGGGAAGGATCGGCACTCTCTGCTGCGACCGCTTCCAGCCTGGGCGTGGGAACCGCTGTGGGAGCGGGGGTCGCCGTGGGTTCGGCGGTGGGCTCGGGCGTGGGCTCCGCCGTGGGTTCAGCCGTGGGTTCAGCCGTGGGCTCGGGCGTGATGCGCACGGTGGGCGTTGCCGTGACCGCCAGGGTGGGCGTCGCGGTCACTTCGAGCGTCGGTACCGCCGTCCCCTCAGCCACCGGTGTTTCCGTGATCTCAGATTGCGGCAGCACGGCGATCCCGGCATTCGCTTCCGGGTCAGACGCCGGATCGTCTACGGGCGGGACATCCGCCGCTGCGGGGACTTCCGTCTCCGTCACAGGGACTTTCGTCTCCTCCGGCGTCGGAAATGCGCTTATGACAGGGCTGACCGTCGGCTCTCCAAGGGAGTCGGCGGTCAGCGTGGCATCAGCCGTCACAGCGGCGGTCTGCACAGCTGTCAGCGTATCATCGGGCATTTGGGAAATCATCATCCGACCGTTCTCTGTGAGGTTCAGCGTAAATTGCTGCTGCGTCTCAATCCAGCCGGATGCATCCTTGATCTGCAGGCGAACCGTGCCCTCATATTCATTTGTAAGCTCTATCTGAAGCTCCCAGCTCACATCGCCGTCGGGCAGGCTCGACTTGTTCGTGATGGCGGTCGGGATCACCGTATCCTCGGCGTTCACAAAGTGCATATCCTGTGCCGCCTCGCTGGTCATCACATAGAAGGTGATCACATAGGGTGCGGTATCCTGCGAAACAACGGCTGTTGCCCCCTTGACAACCGCTTTGGGTTCCTCCTGCGCTGCGCCAAGCACACCGGTCACCGTTCGCTTGACATCGCCCAGAGGCCCCTCCAGATCATCCGGAATCAGCAGCAGTCCCAGAACGACCGCCGCCACGACCAGCAGCACGATGACGGCAATCACAAGGATGCGGCTGCCGATTCCGCCGCGCTCCTCAACATATTCATCCCCATCGTCCAGTCTGGGCGCAGCGTCCCTGCCCTTGGGCTCGACCGAGGGCGTGCGGACGGCGCGGCGCTCAGGGGGATTCTGCGCATCCCCGCGCTTGCTGCCAAGCGGTACGACGGGCGTGTATCCCTCCGCATTGATCGGACGGCGCACCTCGCCGGTGCTGGGCGGCATACTGGGCCGACGGGGCGATTGCGCATTCAGCGCGCCGGGACGCGGCACCCCCTGGGAGGGCACGCTGCCCGGCACCTGCGGATTATAGCGCGTCTGGAACCGGGGAACCTGCGTCGTACCGCCCGGGGCGCTCTCCTCCCGCTGGGGCATGGACACATGCAGCTTCGTTGCGTCGAACGTCGTATTCTGCGCCGACTGAACAGGCCGGTCCACGTGCAGCCTCGCAATGGGCTTTGCAGCCGCATCCGCAGCGGGTTCCTTCGGCTGCTCCACTTCCGCTGCCGGTACATCGTTCTCTGACTGATAAGCCGCCTGATTGCGCTCTGTGCGGCGATGACGGACAGGCTTCGCCGTCGCCTCCACCGGCTGCATCACCCGCGTCTGGGCGACCTCTTCCGGCTGCGCTGCGTTCGTCTGCGCCTCCGGAGGCTGCTCACCGGCCTTCGGGTTCATATCCATGATATCATCCAAGGCTCTTTACTCCTTTTCCTGAAACCGCAAAGGGAATTCTTTGCGTACTCAGCCATATTTCACGCTGGGCAGGCATATAATGATTATACCGTAAAATCGCCGCAATCACAACCCTGTTTCATGACATTGATGTAAATCTTTCTTGCATTTCTGCTGAAATCAGGCGCGACCGCCGGGCACAGCTTACGGAACAACTGTATTATAAAGGAAAGGAACCGCTTATGTCAACCATTGCAAGCAATCCGTGTCAATTCCCGCACAGCCGCACCTGCACCTGCCTGTGCAGCGCCTATCTGGGCGAATCCCAGGCGCGGCGCCAGTACCTGCGCGCCGCAGAGCGCTGCGAGGACGAAGGGCTGTACGTCGCCGCATATGCCTTCCGTTTCACCGCTGCGCAGGAAAAGGAGCACGCCGACATCTTCCTCTGCCTGCTGACGGCGCTGGGCGGCGAAAGGCCCGCCGTGCCCGAGGACAGCGACGTGCCCCTGCCGGAGGCGCCCCTTGCCATCCTGCAGGCTGTCGCGCAGGGCGAGGGCGACGAAAGCGACAAGCTCTATCCGGCTTATGCCCGCATCGCGGAGGAGGAGCAGTATCCCCGCGTCGCCATGGCCTTCCGGCGCATCGCCGAAACCGAACGGCTCCACGCGCGCCGCTTCCGCCAGTATGAGGCTGCGCTCCGGGATGGCTCCCTGTTTGCAAGCCATCGCCGGATCGCCTGGCTCTGCCTGCAGTGCGGCCATCTGCACTACGGCACAGGTGCCCCGGAGAGGTGCGATACCTGCAATCATGACCGGGGGCACTTCATCCGCAGCAGCTTCGAGCCCTTTACGGTGCATCCCTGAAATTGCAATCCATGCCCTTCTGTGCTATAATGGGTTTCGATACCCAAGCATCAGGAGGGGTTTCCCATGGACAGGCATACCGTCGTTCTCATTCCTCTGGATTCCTACGATCAGCCCCTTGTGGACGAAGCTGTCCGCCGGGGCTTTGAGCTGCTGGGCGGCATCGAGAGCTACATTCGCCCCGAGGAGAAGGTGCTCCTCAAGCCCAATCTGCTTTCCCGTGCGCTGCCGCAGAAGGCCATCACGACCCATCCGGCCGTCTTTTCCGCCGTCTGCCGCGCGCTGACGGAAGCCGGGTACCGCCACCTTTCCTATGGCGACAGCCCCGGCAACCCCACCACCACGCCCGATAAGGCCGCCGAGGGCTCCGGCATCGCGGAGGTTGCCGAGCAATTTGGCGTGGCGAAGGCCGACTTCTCCAGCGGCAGCGTCGTTCCCTTCCCCGAGGGGCACACGGCGAAGTCCTTCTACCTTTGCCGCGGCGTGCAGGCTGCGGACGCGATGATCAACCTCTGCAAGATGAAAACCCACGCGCTGGAGCGCATCACCGGCGCGGTGAAGAACCTCTACGGCTGCGTCACAGGCGTAAACAAGGCTGCCGGTCATGCCGCCTACCCCAACAGCGACGTCTTTGCGGACATGCTCGTCGACCTGAACCGCTGCGTCGCGCCGCGGCTGCACATCATGGACGGCGTGTCCGCCATGGAGGGCAACGGCCCGACCTCCGGTACGCCCACGCCGATGAACGTGCTGCTCTTTTCCGAGGATCCCGTCGCGCTGGACGCGGTGTTCTGCGCGCTGATTCACCTTGCCCCCGCCGCCGTCCCCACCTGTGTGTACGGTCAGAAGCAGGGGCTGGGCGTGATGGACGCGGATAAAATCGTCGTCCGCACGCCCGAGGGCGACCTGACGCTGGCGGAGACCCAGGCCAAATACGGCAGGACCGACTTTGATGTGTACCGCGGCACCCTTGAAAAGGGACTGTTGTTCAAGCTCATGCCCCTGCTGCCCTTCCTGCAGCACCGCCCGAAGGCCGACCGGAAAAAGTGCATCGGCTGCGGCGTGTGTATGGAGGCCTGCCCGGTGCCGGAGAAGGCTGTCCATTCCGGCAAGGGTCAGAAGGCGAAGTACGACTACAGAAAGTGCATCCGCTGCTACTGCTGTCAGGAGATGTGCCCGGTCAAGGCGATCGAGGTCTACCGACATCCGCTGACCCGGCTGCTGAGCGGCAGGTAACACCGGACGCGGACCGATACTGAAAGGAGGCGACGCTTCTGCCGCTCACATCCTACTGCAAGAAATGCGGCCGGGACGTCCCGGTGGGCGACCGCTGTCCCGATTGCGGCGCGAAGCTGCCTGCCAATGCCGTCCGCCTGGCCTGGTGCGTGGATCACACCCCCGTGAAGGACTGGATGTGCTGGAACGCCGTGATGCGCATCGTGCTGCCCGTGGCAGGGATGACGCTGCTGCTCACCATCCTGCTCGAAGCGCTGCTGGGCGGCCTGCCGGGCGTGGCGGCGCTGCTGTCCGGCAGCCTGTCCACGGCGCTGGTCGGCATCGCCATCGGCTTTCTGGTCATCCTGCTGCTCATCCTCATCCTGCAGGGCGACGATCTGCTGGACTGCGTGATCGACACGACCGGACTGCACGTGAATCAGTATCTGACCGAGCCGACGGCGTTCAGACTCCTGCTGCGCGGCAAATCCCCGCACCTGCTGGACAGCCTGGGCGATGAGGGCATGATCCTCATTTCCTCCCGTGAAATTGGCTGGAAGGACATCCGGCGGGTGCAGCTCTGGCCGGAAAAGACGATGCTCCTGCTCTACGCGCCCCGTTGGTGGATGCGGCTGAGCCTGCCCTGCACGCCCTTCACCTGGGACGATGCGCTGGGGCTGATCCGCGACAAGCTCGGCAGAAGGAAAGACGTCATCCTGCCGCCCGAGTGCGTTCAGGCTGCGCCGGCCAAGCCCGCAAAGCCCCGCAGGACAAAGCAGCTGACCATCGACGACATTCCGCCCCAGCCCATCCCGGAGGAGGAGGTTCCGCCCGCGGACTGGGCACGGGACGGCGAACAGCCGCAGGATTTTACGCCTCTGAGCGATGTGCTGGAGGAAATCAGACAGAATGAACAGGCTTGACATCACCGATACCAAAGGAGACGCACCATGAGCAAAAGCAAGGAACGAATCCGCGACAGCCAGCTGCGTTACAAGCAGGGTCTGGGACAGAACTTCATTTACGACGAGGATCTTCTTGCCGCCCTCGTTCGCGCCTCCGGCGTGACGAAGGAGGATGACGTGCTGGAGGTCGGCCCCGGCGCGGGCAGCATGACCAGGCACCTGTGCAGGAATGCGCACCACGTCCTGTCCGTCGAGCTGGACGACCGGCTGATTCCCCTGCTGAGCGCGTTCATGGAAGAATATGATAATTTCACCCTCGTCCACGGCGACGTGATGACCGTCAATCTGCAGGAGATCACCGCGAACCTCCGCAAGCCCCTGTCCGTTGTGGCGAACATCCCCTATTACATCACCACGCCGCTGATGACGATGCTGCTGCGAAGCCCGCTCTCTATCCGGCAGATGGCGCTGATGGTGCAGAAGGAGGTTGCCGACAAGGTGCTTGCCGCCCCGGGCGACGAGGCCTGGGGGCCGCTGGCGCTGCGCTGTCAGTTTGATTGCGACCCGTATCTGGCCATGGATGTGCCCGCGGAATGCTTCACGCCCGTGCCCAAGGTGGACAGCGCGTTCATTGTGCTGCCCAAACGCGACAGGCCCGTCGTCGACGTGAAATCCGAGGAGGACTTCTTCCGCGTGGCGCAGGCGGGGTTTGCCCTGCGCCGCAAGACCATGACCAACGGCCTTTGCGCGGCTTTTCATATGGAGCGCGCCGAGGCGGCGGCGCTGATGCAAAGGGCTGGGCTGGACGAGCGCATCCGCGGCGAAAGGCTGGGCTTTGAGGAGCTGGCACGGCTGTCGGACGCATTCACCGACTGGAAGGCGGGACGCGCATGAGCATCGCAAGGTTCTTGCGCGTTTCGGATGCGCAATACGCCGCCGACCAGCAGCTGCCCGACGCCCTGCCCGTGGCGGAGATCCCCCTGCCGCGCCGCGCCACGGCAGGCAGCGCCGGCTATGACTTCATCAGCCCGGCGGAGGTGACGCTCCGGCCCGGCGAGGCCGTCACCATTCCCACCGGTATCCGCTGCCAAATGCGGCCCGGCTGGGTGCTGCTGCTCTTTCCCCGCAGCAGTCTGGGCTTCAGGCATCAGGTGCAGCTGGCGAACACCGTAGGGGTGATCGACGCAGATTACTTCGGCGCTGCCAACGAAGGACATATCATGGTGCGCATCGTGTGCGGCGGACGTCATCCCGTCCGCATTGCCAAGGGCGAGCGCTTCTGTCAGGGCGTGTTCCTGCCCCATGGGCTGGCTGAGGAGGAGGCCGTGCTGGCAGATCGTGCCGGCGGCTTGGGAAGCACGGGGAAATAATGATGGAGTGTGTTTCCCAAATGTGACAGGTGCGGTTTCGAGCGGATTTTCCTGCAATTCATGGATGAAAGCGAAGACCTGACTTCCGGTCCATCGGGGTTTGAAGATACAGAAGTGCGAGAAAATGCCGTAAAAGCCGCCTGGCGCATTCAGCACGCTGTGAAGCATTTTGCGACACGCTGGCGCGTGACAAACACGCGAATCTGCAGTATACTTAAAACAGAAGAGCGGAAGAATGATTCCGCCATGGAAGGAGCATACACATGAGGCATCACAATTCCATCTTCATTGCGCTGCTGACCCTTGTGCTGCTGGTGGCCCTCCCCTTTGCCACCTTCGCGGAGGATGCGAACATGACGGCGGAGGACATGGTTCAGCGCGGCTCGCAATACTACAAGGGTGATGGCGTGGAACAGAACGATGCGCTGGCGGCTCAGTGGTATCAGAAGGCGGCTGACCTGGGCAACGCGGATGGCATGAACAGTCTTGGCGATATGTATAGACTTGGTCGCGGCGTACCGCAGAGCGATGAGCTGGCTTTTCAGTGGTATCAGAAGGCTGCTGACCTGGGCAACGCGAGAGCTATGAGCAATCTTGGCGTCATGTATGAAAATGGTATCTGCGTACCGCAGAACGATGAGCTGGCTTTTCAGTGGTATCAGAGGGCTGCTGACCTGGGCGACGCGAACGCTATGAACAATCTTGGCGTCATGTATGAAAATGGTATCTGCGTACCGCAGAGCTATGAGTTGGCTTTTCAGTGGTATCAGAAGGCTGCTGACCTGGGTAACGAGACCAGCATGAGCAATCTTGGCAGCATGTATAGACTTGGTCGCGGCGTACCGCAGAGCGATGAGCTGGCTTTTCAGTGGTATCAGAAGGCTGCTGACCTGGGCAACGCGAGAGCTATGAGCAATCTTGGCGTCATGTATGAAAATGGTATCTGCGTACCGCAGAACGATGAGCTGGCTTTTCAGTGGTATCAGAAGGCCGCTGACCTGGGTAACGAGACCGGCATGACCAATCTTGGCAACATGTATTGGCTTGGTCGTGGCGTACCGCAGAACGATGAGCTGGCTTTTCAGTGGTATCAGAAGGCTGCCGACCTGGGCGACGCGGATGGCATGGTCAAGCTTGGCCTTCAGTATGTATATGGTCGTGGCGTACCGCAGAACGATGAGCTGGCGGTTCAGTGGTTTCAGAAGGCTGCTGACCTGGGTGACGAGCTCGCCATGAACGATCTTGGCTTCATGTATGAAAATGGTCGCGGCGTACCGCAGAACGATGCACTGGCTGCTCAGTGGTATCAGAAGGCTGCTGACCTGGGCGAAGCGAACGCCATGAACAGTCTTGGCAGCATGTATGCAAATGGCCGCGGCGTACCGCGGAACGATGCACTGGCGGTTCAGTGGTTTCAGAAGGCTGCTGACCTGGGCAACATGAACGCCATGACCAATCTTGGCCTTATGTGCTTGTATGGTCAAGGTGTACCGCAGAACAATGAGCTGGCTGTTCAGTGGCTGCAGAAGGCTGCTGACCTGGGAGACACGATGGCCATGTACGATCTGGGCATTATGTATTTATATGGTATCGGCGTATCGCAGAACATCATGCTGGCTGTTCAGTGGCTGCAGAAGGCTGCTGACCTGGGCAACACGGAAGCCTGGGCCGTGCTGAATGCTTTTCAATGAGGGGCTGATGCACAGGACCGGTCATTTGCACAAGGTCTTTTGCGCCCCGGGCATCCTATGAGCGGGCTTTGCCGGTACGAAAAATGCAATATGCCGGTGACACTTGATAGGATAAAGCGGGCAGGCGCACGTTTATTTCGGCGCCTGCCCGCTTCTATATTCTCGTGTGCCAGAGCCATGGGGATGGATTACTCCTCGCCCAGCTCCTCCAGCAGCGCCAGATCGTCCTCGTCCTCCTCGGGCATCTCGCCGGGCTCGTCGGATTCGGACACGATGGGCGCGCCGGGATTGGCGAAGATCTCCGCGCGGATGAGCGCGTCGATCTCGTCGGTGATCTCGGGGTTGTCGCGCAGGAACAGGCGGGTGTTCTCACGGCCCTGACCGATGCGCTGATCCTTGTAGGAGAACCAGGCGCCGCTCTTGTGGATGATGTCGCGCTCCACGGCCATATCCAGCAGGGTGCCTTCCTTGCTGATGCCCTCGCCGTAGACGATGTCAAACTCCGCCGTGCGGAAGGGCGGCGCGACCTTGTTCTTGACCACCTTGACCTTGGTGTGGTTGCCCACGACCTCGCTGCCGTTCTTGAGCTGCTCGCCGCGGCGCACGTCCAGACGCACGGAGGCGTAGAACTTCAGCGCGCGGCCGCCGGGGGTGGTTTCGGGATTGCCGTACATCACGCCGACCTTTTCGCGCAGCTGGTTGATGAACACGGCGACGCAGCCGGTCTTGTTGATGATGCCGGCCAGCTTGCGCAGGGCCTGGGACATCAGCCGCGCCTGCAGGCCCACGAAGGAATCGCCCATTTCGCCGTCGATCTCGGCCTTGGGCACCAGCGCCGCCACGGAGTCGATGACGATCACGTCCAGCGCGCCGGAGCGGACCAGCGCCTCGACGATCTCGAGCGCCTGCTCACCGGTGTCGGGCTGGGAGACGTACAGCTCGTCAATGTTCACGCCCAGCTTCTTGGCGTACACGGGATCCAGCGCGTGCTCCGCGTCCACAAAGGCCGCGATGCCGCCGGCCTTCTGCGCCTCCGCGACGATGTGCAGCGCGACGGTGGTCTTGCCGGAGGATTCCGGGCCGAAGATCTCCACGATGCGGCCGCGCGGAATGCCGCCCACGCCCAGCGCCGCGTCCAGCGTCAGGCACCCGGTGGGAATCACCTGCACGTTCTGCTCCGTGCGGTCGCCCAGCTTCATCACGGAGCCCTTGCCGAACTGCTTGTCCAGCGTGTTCAGCGCATATTCCAGCGCCTTGAGCTTCTCCTCCTGCGCGCCGGAAACGGGCGCGTTCTTTTCAGGCTTGGTGGTTTTCTTTGCAGCCATGTTGCAACATCCTTTCATCAAAACCCGGGTTGCCCCGGCGTTGCTTGCGTTTTGCTGATATCATCTTATCATGGCGAACAAAAGTTTGCAAGGGGAACACGCGGATTTTTTTGACGGATTTATCCCAGAATGCCCAGACCCGCCAGCAGGAATTTCACCGCCAGCCCGACCAGCACCAGACCGCCGACCAGCTCGGCACTGCTCTTGTACCGCGCGCCAAAGAGGTTGCCGACCTTCAGGCCGATGGGCGACAGCACACCCGTCGTCACGGCGATGAGCGGCGCGGCGATCAGGATGTTGGCATGCTCCAGGTTCAGCGTCACGCCGACGGCCAGCGCGTCGATGCTCGTGGCGATGGCCAGGGTCAGCATCGTCCGGAAGCCGAAGGAATCATCAATTTCCTCCTCCTCCCTGCTCAGCGCCTCGCGGATCATGTTCACACCGATGAAGGCCAGCAGCGCGAAGGCAATGTAGCTGCTGACGGACTCGATGTATCCGCTGAACAGCGCGGTGAGCGCAAAGCCGATCACCGGCATCAGTCCCTGAAAGCCGCCAAACCACAAGCCTACGCTCAGCGCATGCTTCGGCTGGATCTGTCGGACGGACAGTCCCTTGCAGACGGACACCGCGAAGGCGTCCATGCTCATGCTCACGGCAATCAGCAGCATTTCAATGAATCCCATCTGTTCTTCCTCCTCGCCCATGTCTATGCACAAAAAAACGAGACCATTGACCCGTTTTCCTGTGCGGCACAGAAAATGACGGGTAAGTCTCGTCACGATGTACAGTCCCAGAGGGCGAACCCCCATTATGTTGACACTGTCGCGCAGAGGCTGCGCCGACTACTCCCTTACTCGGAAGCAGTGTAGCATGCCTGCCGGGAGTTAGTCAACACAAACCGGTTTACAAGGTTCGCGGAATGCTGTATAATAGGAAACACCTGATGTACAGTGTGTCCCATAAGCCCTGGGAGGTGTCGGAGGACCCGCAGGCCCTCTGACTGTATTCGTATCGACCGGCTTTGCCGGGGGGGGGCGTTTCCGGCTCTGCCGGGAACTTTCCATATACGGAGGCACGGCCGTCAGGGCTGCTTGCAGCCCTGACAGTGACGGAGCGCAATGCCTCGAAAAAGTGCCTGAAGCACTTTTCGACACGCTGACACAATGTATACAGCCAATCTTATCATCAATCTGAAAGGAGCGTGCATCCACATGGCACAGGCAAAGACGCAGGCGGAGCGAATCGCGCAGAAGGTACGGCGCAAGCAGCGGCTCGTCCGCGTGGCGCTGGGACAGGAGAAGGCCGATCTGGTGCTGAAAAACGCGGATTACATCAACGTTTTCACCGGTGAAATCTGCCATGGAGACATCGCCGTGGCCAACGGTCTGGTGGTCGGCATGGACGCATCCTACGAGGGGAACACCGAGGTGGACGTGTCCGGAAGGATCGTCGCGCCGGGCTTCATCGACGCGCACATCCATCTGGAATCAAGCCTTGTGTCGCCCGCCTCCTTCGCCCGGGCGGTTGTGCCCCACGGCACGACCACGGTCATCACCGATCCGCATGAGATCGCCAATGTCTGCGGAACCGGCGGCATCGACTACATGACCACCGCCACGGAGGGGCTGCCGCTGGATGTGCACTTCATGCTGCCCTCCTGCGTGCCCGCCACGCCGAGGGAGGAGAGCGGCGCGGCGCTGTCCTGGCGGGATATCAACGCGTATTTCGACCATCCGCGCGTGCTGGGGCTGGCGGAGATGATGAACTACCCCGGCATCCTCACGGGCGACCGGCAGACGATTGAAAAGATCGTCGTCTCGCAGGCGCATCACAAGAAGATTGACGGCCACGCGCCCGGTCTTTCCGGCAAGGCGCTCAATGCCTACATGTCGGCGGGCGTGTATTCCGATCATGAGTGCGACACCCTTGAAAACGCGCTGGAGAAGCTGCGCAAGGGGCAGTTCGTCATGATCCGCGAGGGAACCGCCGCCCAGAACCTGGAAGCGCTGATGCCGCTGCTGACGCCCCGCTATGCCCACCGCTGCATGTTCGCCACCGACGACAAGCATCCCGGCGATCTGCTGGAGAAGGGACATATCGACTACATCGTCCGCAAGGCGATTCGCCTGGGCGCAAACCCGATCATCGCCATCATGGCAGCCAGCCATTACGCGGCGCGCTATTTCCTGCTGAACAACAAGGGAGCCATTTCCCCCGGGTATCTGGCGGACTTCGTGGTGCTGGACAGCCTTGAAAACGTGAACGTGGAGATGGTGTTCAAGCGCGGCCGGCTCGTCTATGACGGCAAGGAGGTGTTCATGGAGGAGCCGCAGGTCGACCCGGACATCCTTGACGGGGTGACGGACACGGTGCACATGCCGCCGCTGACGGCTGACCGCCTTGCGCTGGGCGACGCGCCGCTGATCGGCCTTGTTGCCGGGCAGATCGTGACGGAAAACCTCGGACGCGCGCAGGGCGTCGACCCGACGCGGGACATCGTGAAGATGACGGTCTGCGAGCGCCATCATGGCACCGGACACGTCGCCTCCTGCTATGTCAGGGGCTACGGGCTCAGGCGCGGCGCGGTGGCGACCTCCGTGGCGCACGACAGCCATAACCTCATTGCCTGCGGCGTGAACGATGCGGATATCGTCTGCGCGGTCAACCGTCTGCGGGAGCTGGGCGGCGGCATGGTGGTCGTTGAGGAGGGTACCGTCATCGCCGAGCTGGCGCTGCCCATTGCGGGACTGATCACCGACCGGCCCCTGGCGGAGGTCAACACGGCGCTGGAGCGCTGCAAGGCGGCGGCGGTCGAGCGCGGCACGCAGCCGGGCATCGACCCGTTCATGACCATGAGCTTCGCCAGTCTGCCGGTCATCCCGACTCTCAGGCTCACCACCCGCGGCGTGATCGACGTGAACACGCAGACATGGATCGACTGACAGCATATCAACCGGAGGGAACAATCACATGATAAAGCGGATTTTGGCCCTGACCCTTGCGCTGCTGCTGGCGCTGTTGCTTCTGCCCGCGCAGGCGGAGGAGCTTGACGCGCTCTACCGGATCGTCCGCCGGACGGAGGCGGGCGACGTCACCCTTGGCACGGGCGTGCTCTTTGGCTCGCAGCAGGCGCTCCTGACGGTCAGGGGCTGTATGGCGGAGGGCGACCTCTACGCCGTGGGCGCGGACGGCGAGCACCCGATTGATCTCATCCTCGAGGTCGCGGATTCGCAGCTGGTGCTGATGAGGATGGAGACGGAGAGCGCCGCCACGCCCCTGAACGTTACCGGGGCAGATGTGCTGCTGGATGACCGGCTCCATGGCACTGGTGCGGACGGCAGCATCAAAGCACAGGAGATTGCGCAGCTCCTTGATATGGTCATCGACCAGCGAAGCGAGTTCCTCCTGATGGTGGAAAACGTGCCGCAGTCGGATTGCCTGCTGCCCGGTGCGATCATGCTGGGCGCGGACGGCGGTCTGGCCTGCATCACCGTCTGGCAGCAGGGCGAAGGGCAGTGCGCTTACGCCGCCATTGCGGATGTGACGCTGGGGCTTTTGCGTGTGCGCGAAGCGGAGGACGAGGGGGCGGGGAGCCTGCTTCACGGCTTCACAGTCCGGGCGGAGGACGGCTTGATCCGTGTGGACTGGTCGGATGCAGGGAAAACGGTGCCCGATCACGCCATGGTGACGGTTTATTATAGCGTGATTGACAATCCTTATCTGAGCTATGACCTGCTGACCGAGGGCGAAACCGGTACGGAATTCCCGGCGATTCCCGGCACCGGCGTCCGGGTGTGGATCACGGTGAGCGACAGCGAGCCGACGGAGCCGGTCTACCCGCAGACGATGGCGGATGTTGTGACGGTGGAGGTTCCTGAAGCCGGCCCCTTCACGCTGCACGGCTTCCGCAACCTGCGCCTGAGCGTCACTCCGGGTGAAAAAGGGCTGGGCGATTCGGCTGTGGATTTTCTGCCCCAGCAGGCGCTGGATCGCGCCGCGCTGACCGACCGGACAAAGGCCATCTACTTCCAGACGGAGGACGCCTATTCCGTCACGGAGGAGGATCGCGGACATGTGATGCTGATCACGCTCCACACGCCGGAAGGCTTTGCCATTCCCCATCGCGCCGGCTACACCTTCATGCCGGAGCTGAGCGGGAGCGACCTGTGGGTCAGCGACATCAGCGATGTGTTTGAGAAATACGAGCGCTTTTCGGAGGAAGGCAGCCGCTGGCCTGCGGGGGAGTACGCCGTGGTGTATACCATCGACGGGCAGGAGGCCGGACGGTACACCTTTACCCTTGAATAATAGCGGCGTATCAATGAAACATCGCCCCGGGAGCATGTTGCTTCCGGGGCGAAATGTATATCATTCAGGCAGTCAGTCATAAGTATCCGAATAGATGTAGGTCAGGTTATTCCTCTGGGCGTACTGCTCGGCATAGGAGCCGCGTGGAACGGTCAGGGTAAGGTTGGGACACCAAGAGAACGCATCATCCCCGATGCTGGTGAGGCTGTCCGGCAGCGTGATACTGGTGAGCGAGATGCACCAAGAAAACGCCCTGTCCCCGATGCTGGTGACGCTGTCCGGAAGCGTGATGCTGGTGAGCGAGTGGCAGCCACCAAATGCCACATCCCCGATGTTGGTGACGCTGTTCGACAGTGTGATGCTGGTGAGCGAGAAGCAGCTGACAAATGCAAAGTCCCCAATACTGGTAACGCTGTCCGGCAGTGTGATGCTGGTGAGCGACTCGCACCCAGCAAACGCCCCGTAATCAATACATTTTACCCCCTGAGGAACAACATAGGTCGTTTGCTCCAATGCCATTGGATAGCAGATCAGCCGATTGTCCACCTTGCTGAACAATACGCCATCAATGACAGCCAGTGTTGGATGCTCCGGTGAAACATTGATTTTCTGCAGATTCCAGCACTGAGAAAACGGATTGCTTCCAACACTGGCGATGCTGTCCGGTAGCGTGATGCTGGTGAGCGAGTCGCACCTATCAAATGCCCCATCCCCGATGCTGGTGACAGGCATCCCGTTCAGTTCTGCCGGAACGGTCAATTCCTCAGCGCTACCGGTATACTCAACAATGGTCACCGTACCCTTCTGCAGCACCAGGCATTTGCAATCACCGGAGGTAAAGATCTCAACGATGGCTTTTGCATCCGTGTTCACCGATGTTTGTCCATCTGCGTTACCCTCCGTTGTACATGCCAACGCGCAAAGTAGTGCCAGCACAAGCACACAACAGAGCCCCATGTTCCTGAACTTCATATGTACATCCTCCTTTATTTCCATTATACACCATTTACTGGGTTATGTCAATCCCGAAGCCGATCTCACATCAGCCCTTTTGCCTGGCCTCCGCGCAGCTTCCTGCCGACAAACGCTGCGATCTTCTTCGGCCAGTGCTGACTCTCCGTGTGCATCACCCGCACCTGCCGCAGGCGCGGACGCTCCTTTTCCAGCCATACGTCCATCAGGCGCTCCGCGATATAGCCGAAAACCCGCTCCGGCGCATCGTCCCCCAGCCGCCGTTCCATCTCAAACAGGATGCCGAACAGCCATTGCGAGTACGCAGCAAAGGCCTCCCGGCGCATGATGAACATGTTGAAGCGCCTGCCCCAGCGGCGCTTCATCACCCGGTCGAAGGCGGGCAGGTATTCCGCGCACCGGTTGGCAATGACAGCCCGGGCCAGATGAAGGTCGGCGGCGCGGTGGGCATGGGCATACTGGCTTTCGTTGGTCTCGATGAGGTACAGGCGCGGGTAAGGGACGATCACGTCCGCGTTCCGCAGCAGGCGCGCCACATCCCCTTCCGTCAGCGCGCCCGACAGCGAATGCCCGAAGGGGCGGCGGGTGAAGTACCGCCGGTAATGGCACAGGCCGTACGCATCCGCCTCGACCTGCTGCCAGAGGGCGTAGTGCACCGTCAGCTCGCAGTAGCGCGGGTTGCGGTCGCTGATGTGAGGGCCGGCGTCATCCGGCACGGTGCCGGGAATCGGCGGGTGGAGCGCTGCGCCTGCCTGAACGGGCAGATACAGCGGTGACTGCGGCAGAGGACAGCGCCTGTGCAGCGCAATGGCGATGACGGTGCGCATGACAAGCGCCTCCCTTGGTGTTGGTAGGGTCATGATAGCATCGCAAACGGGCAATGTCAAGACACCGTGCCGCATGGCAAAAAACCTGTTCCGTCATGATGAAACGCGACAAAAAACGCCGGAGCACAAGGCCCCGGCGCGAGCGCTCCCCAGGTAGGACTCGAACCTACAACAACCCGGTTAACAGCCGGGTGCTCTGCCATTGAGCTACTGAGGAATATGGGATCCGGCAGCGACCTATCCTCCCGGGCCGTGTCCAGCCAAGTACTTTCGGCACTGAAGAGCTTAACTGCTGTGTTCGGAATGGGAACAGGTGGAACCTCTTCGTCATTGCCACCGGAAATTTACCTGTATATGATAGCACTGCCGGGGATCGATGTCAAGCGGAAATTTGCAGTGATTTTCCTTCGGGGGATCGGGGGAATGCGGTAGTAAATTCCCAAAGTAAGTTCCACAGTGGACGAGGGAGTGGAAGCTAGTGTGGG
>JBJEUF010000045.1:0-4511 GCA_051883695.1 Aristaeellaceae bacterium | reverse complement strand
AGGAACATCACCTCCTGTGTTGGGGATGGGGACGGACATCAGGGCGGCACCTCCAAGCGATGCAGCCAGTAACGCTGCTGGCAGTTCACTTGCATCACAGGGTTATGCCTCCTCCAGCGACAGCGCACGGCACAGCTTTTCCAGCTGCCTGTCCTGTGCCGCTCGGTTCTCGTGCTGCGTCGCAGCTTCCTCCAGCATACCGAGCACGTACGCCATCAGCTCATCCATCTCCTCACTGCGAAGAACAATGCAGGACGAAACACCCTGCAGTGAACACACCGAAGTGCATCTCCTATCAAGGTGCCTGATCAGATCACTGAAACGCATCCGCATGGAAAGCGTATTGAGCAGGCAGTCGCTCTTGCCCAGCACAGTGAGCATGCGTGAGCGTTCCTCATCATTCCGGAAGCCCAGAATGCAATACGACTTCCCCTTGGCGTTGGTATAGGAATACATCTGCATGGTGCTGCCGTCCCTCCTTAATGGATGTTCCGCTTTGCAGCCCTGCGCTTGCGGATCAGCCCGACCGTACCACTGATAACCATCAGGGCAATCCCGGCCCACATGACACCGGTCACAGCCATGTTTACGCCAGTCTGGATGACGGTGTAGTTGATCAGCTTCCGCATTTCCTGTGGGAGTGTGAAAGACTCGTCCACCTGCAGCTGAATTACCTCGCCGGTGATGCTGTACCCCTCCAGCGTTTCAATCTCGCGGATGGTGAAAGTGCCACGGCTCAGGCCGGTCACATGAACAATGCCATCCTTGCCGGACACGAAGCTTCCGACTTCCCGGTGGTTGGCATCCTCCAGCCGGAACTTCACGCCTTCCAGCGGCGCTCCGGAGCTGTCCACCTTGAGGAACTCGTACTGATTCGGGATGTTCACGCACAGGATCGGTTCGGGCGTTTTCCAGTCGCTGCCCACATGAATGCGGATGTCCTCCATCGGGCAATAGCCCTCGGGCGTTGCCTCCTCACGAATGATCCAGTCACCATAGTCGAAGCGGGTGAAGCAGAATACGCCATCCTCGTCGCTGACGGCTGTTTCCACCTTCTCCATGGTGTCCGCATCATACAGATTGAAAGGGATGCCGCGCATGGGTGTACCGGAGGTATCGACTTTGATGCAGGTAATCTTCTTCTCCTGATTGACCACCGTGGCCAGAGGTACATCGCTGTTGGTGTAGCCCTCGTCGAGGGAGACATGAACCACATCCTGGTTCAGCAGATAGCCATCGGGAGCTGTCATCTCGCGGATGGTGTACTTGCCAACCGCAGCACCAACAAAGCGCACCAGACCTTCCGCGTCAGAAGTCGCGGTCATCACCAGCGTACTATCCTCGTCATACAGACCGAATACCGCTCCGGGCAGAGCGGCTTCGTTCTGATCCACTTTGCGGAGCAAGATTTCGGTCGGGCAGTTCATCAGTTCCGCCAGCGGCTCCTCCGGATTGACGAAGGTGCCGTCCACTGTGACCGGAATCCTGGTGAAGTCCTTCACATAGCCGGGTAGCGGCTTTGTTTCCTGAATGAAATAGGTGCCATAGGGAATCATCTCAAAGGTCACAATGCCCGCAGCGTCCGAAACAGCAGAAGCCTGCAAGCTGCCATCCTCCCGGAACAGGCCGAATGCAACGCCTTCCAGCGGCTCGTGCTGCTGATTCACCTTTTTCACGGAAACCCGCGTATAATCATCCGCGACTGCTGTCTGCCCTGTCACTGTGCCGTCCGCA
This sequence comes from Aristaeellaceae bacterium, assembly GCA_051883695.1. Lineage (GTDB taxonomy): Bacteria > Bacillota > Clostridia > Christensenellales > Aristaeellaceae > UBA11524. Next base: position 2,777 of record JBJEUF010000045.1, on the reverse strand, counting down.
TGAACCGTGAAGGTCAGCTCCGTGGTGCACAGCGCATACCCCTCGGGTGCAAGCACCTCGCGGAAGGTATAGATGCCGGGCACCGCAGGGAAGGCGGGCAGATACCCGTCCTCACCGGTGTAATCGCGGCAGACGATCTCACCGACACTGTTCTTTACTTCAATCAGCGTGTTGGGCAGATAATCGGAACCGGTCAGGTCAGTCTTGGCAATTCTGACATCCGCATGGACGATCTCATTGCGGACGGGGGCTTCCACCTCTATCGCAATCTCGTGATTCTCGGTGCGATAGGCATCCGAAATCTGTACGGGAAGCAGCGTATCATCCACCAGCCATCCAGCCGGAGCGGACAGCTCCCTGACATAGTAGTTGCCATGGGGAAAGAAGCCTTCAAAGATCACTGCTCCATCCTCTCCGCTGACTGCAGTGGCAATCATGGAGTCCGCGGGCAGAGTACCCTCGGGATAGCTGATCCCGCTGCTGTTGTACAGGCCGAACACACACCCAGCACCGGGTTCACTGGCGATGGTGGAATGAACGATGCCCTTCTCATCCGCAACGGTTGAGATGACCTCCTTCTCCTTGTGCAGGGTCATCCGTACGGGAACAAGCCTGTTCGCAGCGCAGATGGTCTCGACGGTCACCGGCGTCTGCTGATCCTTGGCTGCCAGCACCACATCGAAGTGGGTATTGTCAACAGCATATCCAGTGGGCGCGGATACCTCCGTCACCCGGTAATGCCCCAGGGGCAAGAGTCGCGACTGGGCAGCGGCATCTGCGGTGGTGGTCACCGTGTCCGCCAGCTCTCCAGCAGTGAACCAGCTCGTGCCGTCCTTGCCAGTCGTGTCCTCCACTGCGCGAATCTCAAAGACAGCGCCCTCCAATGCACCCTCCGCATAGAGCGGGGTATGCACCACGTAGCCGTTGGCATCCTCATGCTCATCGAAGCCAACCAGCACAGGCCCTCGCTTATCAATCCGGATCATGCCCTTGATGGGCGTGTTGGGAACAGTCAGCTCCTGCACCGCCTCGGAGGCTTCCGCCATACCCACGACGGAAACGCTCATGACAATCAACAGGAGGAAGATCAGAAGCGGCAGCCGCCTCATGCGTTTCATATTCATCGGCACCTCATTTCTCCGATCCACGGATATGGAAAGGGGCAGCAGATTGCTCCGCTGCCAGAATCCGTCAGTCGTTTTCAGTGTTCTCTGCAACAGGTGCTGCCTTTGCGGGGATCTTCACCGTCACAGAGAAGCCCTCGTCCAGATAATCATCCGGGACGCTGGTTTCTTCGATGCGGTATTCGCCCCAGGTCAGCAGGGGCGTTTCGGCTACGCCGTTCTTGTCCGTGGTCAGGACTGCCACAATCTCCCCATCGCCCTTGCCATTGTGGGAAGGCAGACCGGAAATGCGGGTCACCGTAAACACCGCGCCGGGCAGACCGTTGCCGGTTTCGCTGTCCGTCTTGACAATGCGGATGATGCCCTGAATCGGCATGTTGGTCACCGTGCGGGTCACCAGCTCGTCCATGCCCACGGTGATCTTCTCGCTCCAAAGCGTATCCTCATAGCCGGTGGGGTTGGCGTGTTCACGCACGATGTAGTCGGCGGGGAACAGGTCGGGGGACTCCGCAAAGCCCTGCGCGTTGGTGGTCATGGTGGCAACCAGGTCTGCCGCATTCCCCTTGGCATCCACCGCGTAGATGTCAAACTGCACCCCGGCAATCGGGTGATTGTCCAGCACGTCCTTCTTCGTGATCTGAATACGACCGGGTGCATCCTGATTAACGACTGTCGCCAGGATCGTGGTGGGGTTGACATAGGTACCATCCACCGTCACCGTCCATTCCTCCGTGGCGGGGTGATAGCCATAGGGCGCACTGATTTCCCGGATGGTGTATTGGTAGTGACGGTCGCCACAACCTTGCCGATGTCAGCCGCATTGTCCGAAGCCGGACCGGACATCCGCGTTACGCTGAACACCACCCCTGCCAGCGGCTTGCCGGTGAGGCTGTCCGTCTTGACGATGCGGATGCGGCCCGTGATGCGCTCATTGACAAAGCAAATCGTAGCCGTAACGCCCGCGACCACCGACACAGTCTGTGAAGCTGATGCAGCCAGCGAATACCCCTGCGGTGCTGTTTTCTCCCGGACTGTGTAGGAGCCGGGCTGCAAGCTGGGGAACAGAACCGAACCCGTGTTATCCGTCGCAGCTGTTGCCACAACCGTGCCGCTGGCATTCAGCAGCTCAAAGCCCGCGTCCTTCAGCAGCAGCCCGTCCGTGGACTGCTTGGTCACCCTGATTTCACCGTAGCTCAGCTCAAAGGTGACGCTGGCTGACTTCAGAGGATAGGGGCTGCCATAGACGGGAACGAGCACCTTCTGAATGCGCACACTCGGAAGGCCCACCAGGAAACAGGCTTCCTCGTCATCCGAAGGCATGGATTCCATGGTGATGGCGAACCAGCTCTGGGTGGATGATACCCGGATGGTATCTCCGCTCTTTGCGTAGTAGTAGCTGCTGTCGGAGCCGCCCGTGTTGCCGGTCAGTGTACCGACCTCCTTGGGAATGCGGATCAGGTCGGCGTCGGTAGTCAGGGTTACTGAACCAATGTAATTGCTGCCGGAGATGCTGACGCTTTGATTCGAGACGGTGATATTGCCGGTGATGCTTGCATGAGCAATGGCATTGGTGGCCAGCCACCGGGCGTAGGTCAGATAGACCGCAGGTGCACCGCCGGAGAAGGCGTAGAAGCTGTCCATGTCCCAGTAGCT
>JBJEUF010000044.1:0-4547 GCA_051883695.1 Aristaeellaceae bacterium | reverse complement strand
GAAATGCCGGCCCATATCACCGTTTTACCGTATCGGGACACCTCGTCCACAACTGTGGTTACGGCGGCGGGGTCGGTGCGCTGAAAGCTATGGGCGCGAAGATGCCCGATGAGGAGATGCAGCCGCTGGTGGATGCCTGGCGCACCGCCAATCCTCACATCGTGGCCTTCTGGAGTGCCATGGACCGCGCCGCCCGGACGGTGATCCGCAGGAAAGAAACCGCCCGAGCCGGGAAGGTCACGCTGTACTGGCAGGATGACAAGATGCTCATCCGTCTGCCCTCTGGCAGAAACCTCTGCTACCTGTCGCCGCATTTCACCGAGAACCGCTTCGGTAGTGACGCCATCGGCTACTATGCGCCCAACGCCGCCGGGCAGATGGTGGAGCAGGAAACCTTTGGCGGCAAGCTCACGGAAAATGTGACGCAGGCCATCGCACGGGACATCCTGGCACATGCCATGCAGAACCTCGAAGCCGCCGGATACCCCATCGTATTCCATGTACATGACGAAGCCGTCATGGAAGTACCCGAGGGACAGGGCAGCCTTGAGGAAGCCTGCCGCATCATGGCCATCCCGCCGGAGTGGGCAAAGGACTTGCCGCTGCGGGCGGACGGAGATGAGCTGCCGTATTACAGAAAGTGATCCAGCGGAAGATTGACCACGATAGCCCCAGATAGCCCCATCTATGCAGAAATTACTTGACTTATCCGGAGATTGGAGTGAGTAATACCTCACCCCGGAATAACGTGGGGCGACGAAAAACTTACGAGGAGGCACAAGATGAAAATCCTGATTGTGGAACCCGCACGGCATCCCCGAATCGCGGAGATTCCGCATACGCTGGAAGCTATGCAGCAGACCGTGGGCGGGTACATAGAGATCACGTACCCATGGAGGGATCCCGTTGCTCTCGTCTGTGATGAAGAGGGAATGCTGAAGCAGCTGCCGTTCAATCGGCTTGTCGCGCCGCAGAGCGCGATTTTCGGCACCTTCTTTCTCTGCGGTATCGGTGAAGAAGATCTGACCGACCTGCCGGAGGAACTCGCGGGCAAATACATGCGCCTGCTGTACGATCCCCAGATGCTGATCCGGACAAACGCCGGATATGCTGTTCTTCCCATCCCGGCTTCTGATGCTCCGGAGGGTGATAACGAATCAGCCGGCGGAGGTGATCCGAATGCAGTTTCCCAATAAGGAGACCGTTGCCCGCGTCCGCGCCCAGTTCCCGCCGGGAACCCGCGTATAGCTGCTTGAGATGGACGATCCGCAGGCCCCACCCGTTGGCATGAAGGGAACCGTCAGGTGGGTGGATGATACCGCATCCCTGTGTGTGGAGTGGGACAACGGAGCAGCATTGAATGTGATCTATGGACAGGATCGGGTAAGGATTGTCCGGCCGAAAGAAGATAACACGCACGATAGCAAAGCGGAGGGCTAAGCATGGGAGCAAGATGTGAATTATGCGGGAAGGACATGCTGGAAAGCAAGGGCTGCACCGTTGCAGATATCCACATTTGTGGGAAGGTCTACAAGCGTGTTCCTGTTGGTGGCCGGGGCGATTTCCTTAAAGGCGAATCCGCAGATGCGCGTTGCGGTGACTGCGGTGCGCAGATGGGGTACTACCATCACTGGGGCTGCGATTGCGAACGCTGCCCGGCATGCGGTCGGCAGCTCATCAGCTGCAGCTGCGAGAATGTGTTTGCCCAGGGCGAAAGGTAGAGAGCACCCGTTCCTGTACAGCATAAAAACGGTTTCCCTTGCATTTGGGGGAAGCCGTTTCTCTTTCAACAGGAAACTGACAGTATGAAGAACACCAGCGAAGGGCGCAGCGCAAAGGAGAAGCACTATAACCGAGTTCTGGTATCCATCCGCTCATGTAGAACGCGCATGACAAGAATCCTGTCATGAACGATTCGGTAGTAGAGGTTATACGGATGGACATACACCTTCCGATAAACCCGACGTCCGATCATGATTTCCGGCGCGGAATAGGGGTGCTGCGAAACCTGATTGAGCTTTTCCAGGATGTCATCGTACAGCCGATCGGCGGCGGCAGGATCGTCGGCTGCAATGTAGATCAGTGCCTGATCCACATCGTCCTGTGCGATGGGCAGAATCTCAACGATCATGGATGGCGTCCTTTACCTTTCTCCAATGTGCTGCGGCATCCGCGAGTGAAATCGGCTGTGCACCGGAAGCAAGCTGTTCTTCCGCCTCAAGGAGCTTCTCGCGCAGCTCCAAACTGGCCTCGCGCCGATTGTAGGCTGCAAGGCTCTGTACCACAAGATCACCCTCACCGTTCTTCGTGATAAAGATCGGCTGCCCGCTTTCATGGCATGTGCGGGAAATCTCGTTGTATTCATTCCGGATGGCGGTGGAAGGACGAATCATCATGCTGCTCATCTCCTAAAAATATTCTATCATTTCAATGACGGTATTATGCCATTTAACGAATTCATTATACCACGTCCTAAAGGGAACGTCAACTGCACGAAAAGGGGGTTCACCATGCAACTGAACTACGACGGAAAGCTGCTCATCGCCGTTGGGCGGAGCAGAAAGGCAACGCAATGGCAGAACAAGGAGATGCTGTGGAGCGACCTGGTTGCCCGGCTCTCCACGACCACCCGCACCCGCGAGACCGCAGCCGAATACGCCCAGCTCTCCAAGGGCGACAGGGACAGCATCAAGGATGTGGGCGGTTTCGTCGGCGGCTATCTGAAGAACGGCAGGCGCAACAATGCCAGCGTGGTCAACCGCTGCCTGGTGTGTCTGGATGCGGACAACGCTGATCCCGAGCTGCTGGATGACCTTGACCTGACCTTCCCCAACGCCCATGCGCTCTATTCCACCCACAGCCACACGCAGGAAAAGATGCGTCTGCGCATCATCATTCCGCTGGCACGCGCCGTCACCCCAGACGAGTATGCAGCCATCTCCCGCAGGCTGGCGGACAATCTCACGCTGACCCGCTTTGACCCTACGACCTTTGAAGCCGCGCGCCTGATGTACTGGCCCAGCACGCCGGAGGATGGAGAATACCTGTTCCAGCACAGCGATGCGCCGTTTGTTGACCCGGACGCCGTCCTCGCCACCTATGTGGACTGGCGTGACGCATCTCTCTGGCCGACCACGCAGCCGGTGGAGGAACGCATGCGGCACACCGCCCAAAAGCAGGAAGACCCCACGGAGAAGCGCGGCATCATCGGCGCGTTCTGCCGGGCACACAGCATCCACAACGTGCTGGAAACCATGCTCTCAGAGGTCTACCACCCCTCTGGGGATGACAACCGCTACACCTATGTGGGCGGCAGCACCACGGGCGGTCTGGTGATCTACGATGACAAGTACGCCTATTCCCATCACGCCACCGACCCTGCGGGCGGCAAGCTGTGCAACGCTTTTGATCTGGTGCGCTGGCACCTGTTCACGCCCGGAGGCACGGCTCCGGATGGGTCGCCGGTCGGTGACGAAACAGATTCCATGAAGAAGATGCAGGAGTATGCTGCGAAGGACGCGGCAACCAGGCATCAGCTTTCGGAGGAACGGCGTGCGCAGGCGATGGAGGAATTCAGCGATCTGGATGCGGACAATGCCCAGAAGGATGAGGAAGAGAACAAGAACTGGCAGAATGCACTGGACATCGACAAGCAGGGCAAGGTCAAGGATACCCTCGGAAATCTGACGCTGATCCTGCGCCATGACCCCAGACTGAAGGATATCGCCTACAATGTCCACCGCAGCGGCATCGACATCCGCAAGGATGCTGACGGCAGGACCACCCTCCCCTGGGTACAGCTCAAGCCCGGCTGGAACGAATCCGATCTCGGTGCCATTCAAATCTACATTGAGCGTGTGTACGGTCTGTACTCGCCCACCAAGCTCAAGGGCATTCTGCTGACCATCGCCGCCGAGCGCAGCTATCATCCCATCCGGGATTACATTGAGTCCCTGCCCGCATGGGACGGCGTCCCCCGCGTGGAGACCCTGTTCATCGACTACCTGGGGGCGCCTGATACGGCGTACATCCGCGCCATCGCCCGGAAGATGCTGGTGGCAGCCATCGCTCGCGTCTATCAGCCGGGCATCAAATTCGACAGCGTGGTCGTGCTCAACGGCCCTCAGGGCATGGGCAAGAGTTCCTTCTTCGCCAAGCTGGGCGGTAAATGGTTTTCTGACAGCCTGACCATTGGCGACATGAAAGACAAGGCAGCTCCGGAAAAGCTGCAGGGGTACTGGATTCTGGAGCTGGGTGAGCTTGCAGGTCTGAAGAAGATGGATGTGGAGACAGTCAAGGCGTTCATCACCCGCCAGGACGATAAGTTCCGCCATTCCTACGGCTACAACGTGGAGGAACACCCGAGGCAGTGCATCATTGTGGGCAGCACCAATAACGGCGACGGCTTCCTCCGGGATATCACGGGCAACCGCCGGTTCTGGCCTGTCACCTGCACACCCAATTCGATGCACCGCCCGTGGGAAGTGGAGAGCATTGTCCCCCAGCTGTGGGCGGAGGCACAGGTGCTGTACCGTGCCGGAGAGAAG
>JBJEUF010000043.1:0-4629 GCA_051883695.1 Aristaeellaceae bacterium | reverse complement strand
CGAGCGTGGGCACCGTGACCGGCGGGAGCTTGGCAAAGGCGGCGTCGCCGCTGACGATTTCGCCGTCCGGGTCGGTGAGGACGACCACCCACCTGGCCCAGTATTCCTTCGCGCCCGTCTCGGTCGTGCCGATGGCGGTCACGGGGCTGCCGGTGAGCGCCGAGTTGTCATACCAGCCCGCGAAGGAATAGTTCTGCCGGGTCATGTCATCCTTCGCCGGCAGCGGTGTGGACTGCCCGGCGATGTAGTAGCCCACATCCTTGCCGCTGGCAATCGTGCCGCCGTTGGCGTTCAGACTGACGGGGTAGACGGTGATGCTGGCCGGGTCAGACGCCGCATAGAAATGATCATCCGCCTTGAACCGCGCGTGGAAGGTTTGGCCCGCGTCCGGAATCACGACTGTGAATACGGGGTTTTCCGTCCAGCTGTTGCCGTCTGCGCTGTATTCCAGCGCAGTTTTGCCCTGTCCGTCCGCTTTCAGCGTGACGGTGCCGTTCACAAAGCTCTCGACCGTGAGGGAAGTGGGCTGGCTCTGGGACAGCCGCGGATCGATGAAGCCAGTGCCGCTGATGGTGCCGGTGTTGGTCAGGGTACCCAAATATCCACCTTCGAACATCAACAGATCACTGTTGATGATCAGTGTGCCTTTATTCGTCAACTCACCTCTGAGTATTGAGAATTGATTGAGGGTCAATGTACCTTCATTGGTCAGTGTAGAGTCGGTATAGATATTAACACCGTTACAGGTCAGACTCCTGTCATCAGGGATGGTCAGAGAACTGTCAGAAAACAAGAACAGTTTCTTTCCGTCAGGAATCGTCAGGTCAACCGGGAGCGTCAGCTCGCCGAAAACAACCAATTCAATGTAGTAATCCACCGAATTGGGCAGAATGCCCGCACTGCATGTGATATTTGAACAGCTGCTCAGGTTTTGATAGGTGACCTTCGTGCTGCTGTCCGACCCCGCCCACAGCTCGCCGCCGGTGATGATGAGGTTCTGGACGTCGATTTTTGTATTTCTGGCCTCGAACCTGCCGCCGTTGATGACGAGGTTGACGTTTCCGCTTATGCCGAAACCGGATTGACCATCAATTGACAATTCACCGGAATTGAGGATAACCGTGGCGGGGGTTTCGTCACTGCTCGGGCCAAGGATGGCGTTCTGTAAGCCATAAATACGTAGATTCGTCATTGGATCGTCAGCTTGGATTGTCAGCTTGCTGCCGCTGCCAAGCGTGATGCCAGCCCGTTCATCTGTGCTAGATGCATCACAAACATCCCCTATCAGGGTAAGTGTAACATCGGCATTGTCGGTAATGCTTATTGTAATTGTGTTGGTTATATTTAAACACTCAACTCTATAATTGATCTTTACCGGCACAGTCGCCTTAATAATGAGTTGAGGCGAAGTGCGTGGTTCTCCCGTTATATAGATATTTGTATCCGCGGGAATGTTGTCTACTTCCCCGGTGCCATATTGCACCTTGAGGGTATCGGAGCTGGTTCCGTTCTCGATGGTGATGTTGCCATTGTCAATACTATAATATCTATCGTCCGCCATCGCCGCCGCGCTCAGCAGCAGCAGGCCCAGCGCCAGCAGGAGGCAAAGGATGGTTTTCTTCATGGCTCAGTCCTCGCTTTCTTCCGCGCGGTCAGCGCGGTGGTTGGTTTTGTATGTCATTCGCACGCAAAGCACGGTCGCCGCCACGCCCGCGGCAAAGGCGGCCAGGCCGACGACGATATACGCCCCCGCGCCGTCCTTGAGCAGCACCGCGCCGAAGCCGTCCGCCACCGCCGCCACGCCCGGCGACTGCACGGTGTGCAGCAGCAGGTTGATGCCCGCCAGCAGCAGCGTGCCGCACATCGCCAGGCAGGAAAGCCGCCGGGCATCGTTGTGCGCCCGGTAACGCCGCGTTCTGCTGTGAATGGCCCGCATGCGAACTTGGGTTGTACAGGTCATGTGGGAAGCCTCCTCCGGTTGTTTTTCCGAGGAGCATAACCCCTCTATATGATAAAAGACACGAAATACCAAATCCTTTCACCCCAAACACAAATTTTTTTGAAAAAAATTCCCCCGGATGGCCGGGGGAAGGGGATGCGCTACAGGAACGCGCTTCTCAGCCGGGGGAAGAGCTGCCGCAGGACGAACAGGCAGACGAGCAGCGCGGAGGGGAAGAGGTAGCCCGCCGTTTTCCACGCGCCCTGCGCCGTGATGAGCAGGTTGTAGATGCCGTGCAGGCCGATGCAGGCGCCCAGAATGCCCACGGTGCCGGTCAGCGCCAGCCAGCGGCGGCGGAACACATGGGCGATCCCGTAGCCGGAGAGCGCGCCGCAGAGAATGTGCAGCGCCCCGGCGGATACGCCGCGGATGAGCAGGAAGGTGAAGTCCTCCGCGCCGTTTTCCGTCAGGTAGCAGACGTTTTCGAATGTGGCGAAGCCCACGGCGATGCCCAGCGCCGCGGCGGTCAGCGCCCGGGGCTGCGGCTCGAAGATCAGCAGAAAGAACAGCAGCGGCAGCAGCTTGAGGATTTCCTCGCAGACCGGGGTGATCTCGATGACGGCCACCCGGGGGCTCGCCCCGCAATACCCCATGAAGAAGCTGCTCACATAGGCCGAGAGCAGGCATGCGCTCATCCCCGCGACGATGAACAGGGTGAAGCTGCGCGCGCGCCCCTGACTGAAAAACAGCGACAGAATCAGCGGCAGGGCGAGGCAGAGGAAGATGTTTTCGATGTAGGTCATGGCGCGCTCACCTCCCCGAGCGTCGCCGGCAGCAGCCCCGTGAGGCACAGGGTCAGCGCGATGTCCACGGCGAAGTACAGATTGAAGCGGGTGTAGTCCTCAAAGAAGGTGGAGACGATGAACAGCAGCAGCTGCAGCGCGATGCAAACGAGCAGCAGCCCATCCGTCCGCCGGTGCGCCGGGCGGCTTTGCAGATGGAACGCGCTGAGGTACACGATGGCGCCCAGCGTCAGCGCAAAGAGCAGGGACATCACCAGCGACGGGCCCAGCATGCGGAAGGCCAGCGCCAGCGCCGCGGTCAGCGCCGCCCCGGCTGCGGGCAGCGGACGCATGCGGATGCGCAGCGCCTCCGTGCGCAGGATTTGCAGCGAGAGAAAGCTCAGGTAGGAGGCCAGCCACGACACCTCCGAGACGTAAAAGACCTGCGGGACATCCCCGGTGATGGCCAGATGCAGCACAAAATACAGCGTCCCCATGGAAAAACAGGCGTAGGCGAGGGCGAGCATCAGCAGGGAGCGGCTCCTTTTGCGCAGCGAGAGAAGCGTGGCGGCGGCAGCGGCGCAGCCCAGCGCCGTCACCTGAAAGAGATTGTCGATCAGCTCAAAGTTCATCGCCGTCCTCCTCCCGCCGCCGGCGCTCCTCCCTGCGGCGCAGGCGGTAGAGGAAAACCGTCACGCATACGCCGAGCAGGAAGGCCAGCAGCCCCATCAGGATATACCCCAGCGCGGCGTGGTCGCCGATCAGGCTGGCCGCGCCGGAGATGTGGGCTGCGCCGCCGCCCGTCGCGTGGGCCATGAGCGTGGGCATCAGCGCGCCCGCGCCGGCAACCAGCCAAAGGCACGCCGCCATGCAGGCCGCGCCCAGCGCGCGATGCCTGCGCCGCGCCGCGTCAAGCCTTTTCTGCGCCGTCCTTTCGTGTATGAGATGGATGCGCTCTTCATTCGTCCGCACGGGTGAATCCCTCCTGCTCCAGAATCAGCTTGAGGCTCTGCTTGCCGCGGTGGACAAGGTTGGTGATCTGCGCCTCGCTCCTGCCCATGACCTTCCCCGCGCTGCGGTAGCTGAGCTGCGCGAAATAGACGAGGTACAGCGCCTCGCGGTATTCCGGCTTCAGCTTCCCCAGCGCGGCATAGAGCTGGCGCCTTTGCTCGCTGCGGATGAGCGCCGCGTCCGCCGGCACGTCGCTCTGCGGCGCAAAGTCCTGCCCGTCAAGCCGCGAGAGGCGGAGTCTGTTCCGGTTTCTGTGGCGCAGGGCGAGGTGGCGCGCCGTCTTGTACAGATACGCCGCGAACGCGCCCTCGCCCGTAATCGGGCGCTCCTTGGCAAAGATCCGGGAGAACGCTTCGATCATCAGATCCTCGGCCTCGTCCATATCCCGGAGGTAGCCGTTGATGTACAGCGTCAGCGCGTCGCCGTACCGCTCAACCAGCACTTCGGCGGCCTTTTCCTCGCCATCCAGATACCGCCGGTATGCGGTTTCGTCTGAAATCACGTTTGCCGCCTCCCCTCTTGCCTTCCACGCACATGGAGTCTGATGTATTCTCATTATATCCGAATACCGGAGGCTTCGCAAGCGCAGACGCCGCGAAGGCAGTCCTTTGCTGGTATGCACCTGCCTACTGACCGGAAAGCCATAAGCTTCAGCAAGGAAGAGCTGCTGAAAATGAACGCTCAGCTCAACCGGATCAGGAAAAAGAGAAAAGCCTGAAAGCCCGGGAAATACCGTGCGGACACGGGGAACACCTGTCATGGTATTGGGACAGACATCGTTTATCTATCTCGTTTGCCAAGTTTCAATCTCTTCCTCTCCCGGATGAACTCCCGCTTCACAACTTCCAGCCTGCGGATATTCTCCTTCTGCCCGCGCAGCTCAAAGTCAAGCGCAAA
>JBJEUF010000042.1:0-19471 GCA_051883695.1 Aristaeellaceae bacterium | reverse complement strand
CAGCCCTTCGACGTGGTGGCGGAAACCATCAAGCGCACCGCCTTCAAGATCACCCGCGTGGGGCAGCTGGTCGCCCGCGAGGCTTCCCAGCGGCTCAACATCCCCTTCGGCATCGTTGACCTGTCCCTTGCGCCCACACCCGCCCGTGGCGATTCCGTGGCCCATGTGCTGACCGAGATGGGCCTTGAAATGGCCGGCGCGCCCGGCACCACCGCCGCCCTGGCGCTGCTCAACGACGCGGTCAAGAAGGGCGGCGTGATGGCCTCCAACCATGTGGGCGGCCTGAGCGGCGCTTTCATCCCCGTTTCCGAGGACATCGGCATGATCGAAGCCGCCGCCGCGGGCCGGCTGACGCTGGAGAAGCTGGAAGCCATGACCTGCGTCTGCTCCGTAGGCCTGGACATGATCGCCATCCCCGGCGACACCAGCGCCGAGACCATTTCCGGCATCATTGCGGACGAAGCCGCCATCGGCATGGTAAACAGCAAGACCACCGCCGTGCGCGTGATCCCCGCCATCGGCAAGAAGGCCGGTGACACAGTCGAATTCGGCGGTCTGCTGGGCTTTGCGCCCGTCATGCCCGTCAACACCTGCGCCAACGCGGATTTCATTGCACGCGGCGGACGCATTCCCGCTCCCCTGCAGAGCCTCAAAAACTGACACAACCCTGTTCGGAGGTAAATCACCCAAATGGGCAATTTCGTAGACCATGTGAAAATCACCTGCAAGGCCGGCAACGGCGGCAACGGCAGCCTGAGCTTCCACCGCGAGAAGTTCGTGCAGGCCGGCGGCCCCGACGGCGGTGACGGCGGCAAGGGCGGCGACATCATCTTCTATGCCGACCTCAACATGCACACCCTGCTGGACTTCCGCTTCAACCGCAAGTTCCAGGCCGAAAACGGCGCGGACGGCGCCGCGAACCGCTGCACGGGCCGCAACGGCAACGACCTTGTCATCAAGGTTCCGGTCGGAACCGTCATCCGCGAGGCGGAATCCGGCGCGGTGGTGGCGGATATGGACGCTGCGGGCGAAAGCCGCGTCGTGCTCAGGGGCGGCAAGGGCGGCTGGGGCAACCAGCATTTCGCCACGCCGACCCGGCAGGCCCCCAACTTCGCCAAGCCCGGCGTCAAAGCCGAGATTCACACCTTCCTGCTGGAGCTCAAGACCATCGCGGACGTGGGCCTGGTGGGCTATCCCAACGTGGGCAAATCCACCATCCTGTCCGTGGTGACCGCCGCGAAGCCGAAGATCGGCAACTATCATTTCACGACCCTCACGCCGAATCTGGGCATCGTGCGCCGCTATGGCAAGGACATCGTGCTGGCGGACATCCCCGGCCTGATCGAGGGCGCCGCAGAGGGCGCGGGGCTGGGACACGATTTCCTGCGCCATGTGGAGCGCACCCGGCTGCTGCTGCACGTGCTGGACATCGCGGGCAGCGAGGGGCGCGACCCGGTGGCGGATTTCGACCGGATCAATTATGAGCTGGCGAATTACGGCGAGCTGGCGGAGCGTCCGCAGATCGTGGTGTGCAACAAGGCCGACCTGCCCGGCGCGGAGGAGAACGTGGAGCGTCTGAGGGCGCATCTGGCCGAGCTTGGGCGGGAAGATCCTGTCTTTGTGGTCAGCGCCGCGACCCATCAGGGCTTCGACCCCCTGCTGGACAAGGCCGCCACCATGCTCGAGGCGCTGCCGCCCATCGTGCATTTCGTCGAGGAGGTCACCTTTGAGGACAGGCTGAAGCCCGGCGAGTTCGAGATTGTCCGCGACGGTTCGGTCTACGAGGTCACCGGTACGGTCATGGAGCGCCTGATCGACTCCGTCAATTTCGACGACGACGAATCCATCGCCTGGTTCCACCGCACATTGCGCCGCTGGGGTGTGATCGACGCGCTGCGCAAAGAAGGCGCGGCGGAGGGCGACATCGTCCGCATTGGCGAAATGGAATTTGACTTTGTGGAGTAACTCCACGCGACATCATAGGAGAGAACGAATGACCAGCAAGCAGCGCGCCATGCTCCGAAGCATGGCCAATACCATGGAAACCATCCTCTACATCGGCAAGGACGGCATCGTCCCCGGTACCGTCAAGCAGGCCAGCGACGCGCTGGAGGCCCGCGAGATCATCAAATGCGCCGTCCAGCAGGGCAGCCCCCTTTCCGCCCGCGAGGCGCTCACTGCCCTGTGTGCGGAGCTGGGCGCGGAGCCCGTGCAGTGCATCGGCCGCCGCTTTGTCCTGTACCGCCCCAGCAGCGAGAATCCCCGCATCGTGCTGAATTAAACAGCTATTGTGCAAAGAGGCCGGGCATTGCGCTCCGGCCTGTTTGCTTCTGCAAGGGAGGAATAGCATGCATACGCATGTGATTGAAACCGACCGGCTGATCCTGCGGCCGCTCACCACCGGCGACGCGGCGGCGGAGTTCGTCTGGCTCTCCGACCCTGTCGTCAACCGCTATATGCCCTACAGCCTGTATACCGATGTCGCGGACGTGGTCAAGTGGCTGGAATACGCGTCTGCCACGGAGGACGAGGTGCATTTCGGCTTTGTCCGCAAGAGCGACGGCTTGCTGATCGGCGCCGGCTCCATCGGCCCGTGCGACTGGGAACCGGGCGCATGGGTGTTTGGGTACAATCTGCGCCGGGACTGCTGGGGACAGGGCTATGCCACCGAAGCCACCCGGGCAATGATTGACTTCGCGCATCGCGTCCACGGGATCCGGGTGTTCTGCGCCGGCCATGCCATCGCCAATCCCGCCTCCGGGCGCGTCATGGAAAAATGCGGACTGCACTTCGATCACTACGGCGAATACAGCCGCTTTGACGGCAGCGAGACCTTCCCGGCGAAGTTCTGGAAGCTCGTCATGGAGGCATGAGGGACGCTATGGAAAGGGTATGCCATCCGTTTCCGCCGGTGGTGGACGCGCATTGCCGCACGCTGATCCTCGGCAGCTTTCCATCGGTGAAGTCCCGGGAAAACGCATTCTACTACGGACACCCGCAGAACCGGTTCTGGCAGACGCTTGCGCAGGTTTACGGCGAGGCCGTTCCGGCAACGGTTCCGGAGAAGGAGGCGCTGCTCCTGCGGCATCAGCTGGCGCTGTGGGATGTGATTGCCTCCTGCGATATCCGCGGCTCGTCGGACGCGTCGGTGCGCAACGCCGTGCCGGTAGAGATCGGGCGGGTTTTGGAGACGGCCTGCATCAGCCGTGTCATTTGCAACGGAGCACTGGCAGCGAAGCTGTACCGGAGGTATCTGCTGCCATTGACGGGCATCGAGGCGCTGACGGCCCCCTCCACCAGCCCGGCCAACGCCGCCTGGACGCCGGACAGGCTGTGCGCAGCATGGCGGGAGCTGCTGTGCCCACGGGAAAATGATGCGTAATATGAGCCGGGCGCTTTGATGCGTCCGGCTGTTTTCATGACGGGCCGGAAGCCCCCACGCTCACCGACCAGACGATGTCCCTGTACCGGTTCGCCCAGTCCAGTTCATGCCACTCGTCCATATCCTCCACATGGGCAATCGCCTGACGCGCAAGCCCCAATGCGTCACAGCCCATGCCGGAGAGCCGGTTCAGCACCCCCAGACAGGCCGTTGCAACCGCCCGGGAGAGCGCTTCCTCCGTCAGAGGCGTCGCGGTGCAGCGCAGGAGTATGCGTACGGACGCGTCCTGCAGTATCGGCTGCGCAAGGTCGATTTCCACCTCCGCCGAGGTCAGGCGCACCGTGCCCTCCGCAAGGGACAGCGTGCCCGTGGTCAGACGGCCCAGCATCAGCGCCAGCAGCTGCGTTTCCGCCGCCGACAGGGGCTGCGTGACGCGCCCGTCATCCCCGACGGGCCATGCGCCGGAGATGTCCGCGCCGTCGTCCGTCAGCGTCATGCCCATGAGCACCGGCGACTGGCGCTCGCCCATGCGGATCACGTCCGACAGCGCAGCGGGAAGCGTCGTCCCCTGCTCCACGCGCGTTTCCGCCAGCAGGTCGAGGGATTTGCTCAGGCGGGTGCCGGTGGCGGGGCTGAGCGCGTCCATGAGGGCCCGCATGTCCGCATCGGTCACGGCAGTCTGCGCGTCCAGCCGCAGGTCGTGCCGCCCGGCAAGGGTGTTCACCGTCAGGGCAAAATCATCCGACCGGGCAAGGGCTGCGGAGAAAACGACCATGCGCAGCTGCCCCAGATGCAGCTGAATGGGCGAGACCGCATCCGCCGAAGCCAGCGCCGCCTCCAGCGTATCGCCCTCCCCCATGACCGTGATGTAGCCGCCCTCGGTCTGGTAGGACGGGATCCGCGCGAAGGCCGTCCAGCGTCCGTCCTGCCGGTCAAGCCCCAGTGCCACGGCAAAGGAACGCTCCTCCGCCGGGAGCGCCGTACAGGCCGTGAGCAGCAATGCGCACAGGATAAGGATGAGGATGCGCTTCATGTTCGTTCCCTCCTGAGGATGGCGATGGGCAGGCAGAGCACGGCGATCGCAGCCAGCGGCAGCAGCAGCCACGGCGCAAGCCTTCCGTGCAGTGCCCACACCGCGCCGGTATTCAGCGCCTGCGTCGCCGTCAGCAGCATCAGCGCCGCATAGGGCAGGTAGCGGGGCGTCCTTCCCAGCGGAGCGCAGAGGAAATCCGCCGAGAGCAGCGCCGCACCGCCCACCGCAAAGAAAAAGGCGATCATCAGCAGGCACTGCGCCAGCGTCCGCACGGCAGACGATGCGTACCGCATGGGCTGCAGCAGGCAGTCCGCCAGCGCATGGGTGCGCATGAGCAGCTCGTGGGGCACCGTCAGGCAGAGGAAAAGCATCACGCCCAGCACCGAAAGCATCACGGGGAAGATGGCGGCGACGCGCAGCCGTCCCGTTTCCTGCGGAACCGTCAGGAGGAGCAGAAGCGGCCACGCCATGCTGATTCCCGCGCGAAACGCCGCTGTCAGGGACGGCTCGCCCTCCCCCAGCATCGGAAAGAGATTGTCCATCCGAAGGGATGCGGCGGAGAAAACCGCCGTGAGGAGCGCCGCGCCCAGCAGCACCCAGCGGAGCAGGTACACCCCGCGCGGCAGACCTTCCCGGTGCAGGCAGGTCAGCAGCACGCCGCCAGTCAGGAGGGCAAGGGTCAGCTGGGTCCCGCGGGTGCCGATGCCCTCGGTAAAGAGGGTAATCAGCGCGGTCATGGTCGCCGTGCCGTCCACAAGGAGCAGCAGGGCCAGCAGCAGGCTCAGCGTCCATGCGCCCGCCGTCCCCAGGCAGCGACGCGCAAGCTCCGGAAGCGTCCGGGTGCGCGTCCACCGCATCCCTGCCGCCAAAAGCAGATAAACCAAAGCCCCCGGAACCATGCAGACCACCGTCAGCCACCACGCACCGCAGCCTGATAGCGGCACGATTTCCGTCAGCGCCGTGCGCAGGATAGATACGATGCAGATCAGCTGCACAAAGGTCGTGCGGGCGCGCGCTTCCCCGGCGATGCGGGCCCTGGTGCGCTCCTTCTGCGTGCGGACATGCCGGATCGCGCTCATCGTCTCCTCCTGTCCCAGCGGCGCATCGCTCCCCACGCGCGCCGCTGATTGCCCGCGCTGGCCAGCCATGTGCGCCATCGCTGCTGCCAGATGGGCCATCGGGTCATCTCATCCGGGTTATGGGGCCGCAGCGGTGCCATCGGTGCCGCAAAGGGCGAACCCAGGCTCGTCAGCGCGCAGAGCCGTACCGTCCCCGCCGCCATGAAAAGCACGATCCCGTACACGCCGAAGATGCACCCCGCCGCCAGCAGCAGCAGCTGTCCGATGCGCACCGCCAGCCCCAGCGAATAGTCCGGCACGGCGTAGCTGCCCAGGCTGGACACCGCCACGACGATCAGCAGCAGCGGATGGGCAAGCCTTGCGTCGACCGCCGCCTGCCCCAGGATCAGGCCGCTGACCGTCCCCAGCGTGGAGCCGACGACGGACGGCACCCGCGTCGAGGCTTCGCCGATCAGGTTGAACATGATAAGCATCAGGAACGTCTCCGCCGGGATGGAAAAGGGCACCGCCGCCTGGCTTTCCAGCACGGCGGTCAGCAGCGTCACCGGCAGCGCCTCGGGATGGAAGGTGACGAAGGCCGCGAAAAGCCCCGGCAGCAGCAGCGCCGCCAGCAGCCCGAAAAAGCGCAGCAGCCGCATGAAGGTTCCGTACTGCCAGCGGGCGGAGGAATCGTCGGGCGTGTGCAGGAGGTGCAGAATGCTCGCAGGCAGCACCAGCACCTGCGGCGAGCCGTCCATCACCAGCACGATCTGCCCCTCCAGCAGCATGGAGGCAGCCCGATCGGGGCGCTCGGTCAGGATGCACTGCGGGATGAGCGAAAAGGGGCGATCCTCCAGCAGCTGCTGCAGCGCGCCGATGGACAGCACATGGTCGGTGTGGATGTCGTCCAGGCGGTTCTGCAGCCGGCTCAGGCTGTCCCGGTCGACCACGCCGTCCAGATACAGGACGCTCAGGCTTGTTGGATACCTGTCGCCGATGGTGCGCATTTCCCCGATCAGCTCGGGTGTGGGCAGAAGCCGACGGATGAGCGTGATGCAGTCGCGGATGGATTCGTTGAAGCCCTGATGCGGCCCGAGCACGACGTTTTCGCTCAGCGGCTCCGATACGCCGCGGCGCACATACTGGCGTACGTCGAAGGCTGCCGCGCAGCCCATGCCGTCCACAAAGACCGCCGCCTTGCCCTTCATCACCTGCGCCACGGCTTCCGCAATGGAGCGTACCGTGGTCACGTCGCAGTTACAGACGGCGTTGAGCACCGCCGCCTCCAGGGGCTCGGTCAGCTCCGCGTCCCGCAGCTGCGTCAGCGGGAGCAGGACGAAATGCTGCAGACTGTCGGTCGAGACGAACCCTTCGACATAATATACGGACGCGTCCCGGTTCCACGCGCGGAAATGCCGCACATGCATATCCGGGTTGTCCGCCAGATGGAGCGCGGTTTCCATCGCGGCGCGGCTGCGGTCGATGGCCTTGCTGATCGGTGCTGACATGCGCTTCTCCGTCCTTCTCCCTCATCTCCAACGCCAAGGAAGGCTGCGCCCCTTGCATCGCGGCGCAGCCATCCCCGGGTCAGGTTCCATGCGTTACCAGCGGCACTTGTAGGAATTGCACTGGCTCTCGTCCGCTTTGCCGTTGCAGCAGTTCTGCTTGGGCGCAACCTGGATGTCGCTCAGGGAGCACATGCCGTTGACCTCGTGATGCTGGCAGCTCTCCACAGAGCAATGAATCGACTGGTGGCAGGCCTTGTTCGTCATTTTCGGAACCCTCCTTGTTTTTTGTCGCCGGGCCTGCAAACTCCGCATCACCGGCGCGATATCATCTTGCCCGAATTTCCCCTTGTGATTCGGGGAAAAATGTGTTATGCTGTCAACGGCTGAAAGGCGTTGGACTTCCTTTCCGACGGCCGCAGCAATATCATCATAGGAGGCGCTTTTATGTTCAAAAAGCTGCTGACACCCCGTTCCCTGTGCATGAGCGCAATCATCGCCGCGCTCTATGCCGCCCTGACGCTCCTGCTGTACCCGATTTCCTACGGCGCCATTCAGTGCCGCGTGTCCGAGGCGCTCACGCTCCTGCCCCTGCTGTTGCCGCAGGCGATTCCCGGACTGTTCGTCGGCTGTCTGATCGCCAACCTCTACACAGGGCTGATCACCGACATCGTCTTTGGCTCGCTGGCGACGCTGCTGGCTGCCGTCGGCACCTACGCGCTGCGGAAAAAGCCGCTGCTGGCCGCCGCCTGCCCGGTCGTTTCCAACGGCATCATCGTGGGACTCGTCCTCTCCTGCTCCCAGGGACTGCCCGTTGCCCTCACCATGGCAGAGGTCGCCGCGGGTGAGCTGCTCGCCGTCGCGCTGGGCTTCGTGCTGATCGCCGCGCTGAAAAAGACGAACCTTGACCTGACGAAGTACAGCTGATTTTTCAGCCGCGTTTCCCGCCCGGGAGATGCGGCTTTTTGATACCATCGAAGAATAGCGCGACCGGAAGCTGAAAATTTACAAGAAACATTTCCATTCTGAGGGGATATGTGCTATAATACAGAATGGTATGTTATCGGTATTCCGAATTGATCCGCAGGAGGCTTCCTGATGCATGATATGACGCTGATCCTTGCCTCGGCTTCCCCCCGGCGCAGGGAGCTGCTTTCAATGACCGGTCTGCCCTTTACGGTCGACGCGCCGGATGTGGACGAAACCTGTGCCCTGCCGCCCCGGGAGGCGGTGCAGGAGCTGAGCCGCCGCAAAGCCCTCGCCGCCGCCGCGCTGCATCCCGGATGCGTGATTCTGGCGGCGGACACCCTCGTGTCCGTGGATGACACCGCCCTGGGCAAGCCACGCGATGCGCAGGACGCCTTCCGGATGCTGCGCAGCCTGTCCGGGCGCTGGCATCAGGTGTATACCGGCGTCACCGTGGTCAGCGCGGACGGACAAGCCGTCAGCGCCGTGGATGGCACGGACGTACACTTTGAGGACATGACGGACGGGGACATACACCGCTACATCGCCACGGGCGAACCGATGGACAAGGCCGGCGCCTATGCGGTGCAGGGAATCGCCGGGCTGTGGATCGACCGGCTGCGCGGCAGCCACACCAACGTCATCGGCCTGCCCATGACCCTCACGCGAAGGCTGCTGCATGATTGCGGGCTGCTGTGAGAGATTCCAAATGAGCCCTTGCGCGCGATACGCGCCTGACATGACAGAATAAGGATGAAAGCATATGCATTTTTTCGCCCCCGATATCGGCATTGACCTGGGTTCCTCCAACACGCTGGTGTATGTGAAAAAGCGCGGCATCGTCATCAGCGAACCGACGCTGCTGGTGGTCAGCAGCGCCAACCGCCGTCAGGTGCAGTCCGTGGGCGATGAGGCCCGCCGCGATCTGGGCCGCACCGACACCAGCAAGACGGTGATCCGACCCATCCGCAACGGGATGATCGCCGATTTTGACATGACGGCGCTGCTGATCAAGTACTTCGTTCGCAAGGCCATCGGTGTCTCCAACGTTGTCAAGCCCAAGGTGGTCGTGTCCGTTCCCGCCGGGATGGACGATGTGAACCGCAAGGCTATCACCGAGGCCGTGCGCCTCTGCGGCGTGAAAAAGGTGTATCTGGTCGAAAAGCCCTTCGCCGCCGCGCTGGGCTCCAGCCTGCCGGTCTATGACCCCGTGGGCAGCATGGTGGTGGATATCGGCGGCGGCACGACGGATGTGGCGGTGGTGTCCCTGGGCGGTCTGGTGGTCAGCCAGTCCATCCCCGTGGGCGGCGCCAAAATGGACGAGGCCATCATCAACCATATCAAGCGAGAATTCAAGATGCTCATCGGCGACCGCACGGCGGAGGACGTCAAGACCGATCTGGCCTCCGCCATGCCCCTGACCGAGGACCGCAAGGTGCGCATCCGCGGCCGTGATCTCCTCTCCCCGCAGGCGATGGACATCGAGTATACCTCCCGGCAGGCGTATCAGGCGGTTCACGAGCCCTGCAAGGCCATCATCGCAGCTATCCGCTGGGTGCTGGAGCGCACGCCCCCGGAGCTTTCCGCCGACATCATGCGCACGGGCATTCACCTGACCGGCGGCGTCGCGCAGCTCTACGCGATGGATCAGTTCATCGCCACGGAGCTGGGCATCCCCGTGCTGATCGCCAAGGAGCCAGCCGACTGCACGGCGCTGGGCGTGGGCTATATCGTGGAGAACATGCCCATGCTGATCCAGTCCGGCCGGATGCCGCAGCTGGGCTGAACGGATTGCGATGCAAGAAAACCCCGCGCTGATCCGTTGTAATGGGACAGGCAGCCCGTTGCCGGTCCGACTACCTGTGAGGTGATTTGAGCCATGGCAAAACGAAACCACAAGCATCAGCCGCGCCCTGAGCTTTTGCCCGATCCGGACGAGCTCTACTTCGACGACGATCTGGATACGGTGACGCGCGGCCTTCCCTCGGAGGAGGAAGCGCTCCCGCAGGAGGACGCGCCGGAGGAAATGCCGCAGACCCCGACGGAAGGGGTTGGCCGCATCGGCGTGCGCATGGTCGGACTGCCCCCCGAGCCGGAGTCCTTTGACGACGCGGACGCGGAGGAAGCCGACGGCCTCGACGATGCCTCCGATGAGGAGGAGCTGGTCTACGCCGCTCCCCGACGCCCCCGGGAGGCTGAGGACGAGGATGAATCCCTCACGCCCCGGCAGCGGGCCCGCAAGGAAGCGCGGAATGCCCGCGCGCAGAGCCTGCCGCCATCCCGGGCCCAGCAGCGCCGCCAGACGCGCGTCATCCCCGAGGAGGAGAACGTCAAGGCCCGGCACCCCAAGCTGCGCGTGTTTCTCCTGTCCCTGGTAACCGTGCTGCTGCTGGGCAGCATCGGCATGATGCTGCTGCACAGGACGATGATGCCCAACACATCGCTGCTGGAGCTGCCGGAAAACGTCGTGTCCTCCTCCGTCGGGCCGGTGCAGTCCTTCTTCTCCCATGTCACGGAGTCGATTGCCGACTATTTCCGCACCATCAAGCTCCGCTCCAACATCGAGCAGGCGTACAACGACCTCCTTGAAAAGAACGAGGAGCTGGCCATTCAGGCCGCCTTCGCCAATGAATACGCCCGCCGTCTGTCCCAGTACGAATCCATTGACGAGGAGATGGGGCTGGGCCAGAACGAGCTGCTCAACCCGCTGCGCTGCCAGGTCATCGGCCGGGAGCAGGGCAACTACTTCTCCACCTTCACCATCGATCAGGGCAGCCGTCAGGGCATCGAGCCCTACATGGCCGTGACCATCGGCGGCGCGCTGGTCGGCTATACCGAGGAGGTCTACGCCTCCACCTCGACCGTCCGCACCATCATCGACTCCGGCGCGTCCATTGCGGCCCTCATCCAGTCCAGCCGTGACCAGGGCACCGTCCGCGGCACCCTCGGTGTAGACGGCACCGCCATGTGCCGCATGTACTACCTGCCCGCCGATCATCTGCCCCGCCCGGGCGATATCGTGGTCACCTCCGGCATTGGCATGTCCTTCCCCAAGGGGCTGCCCATCGGCACCGTGCGCGAATCCACCCGAGGCATGGAGGAAAACAAGCAGTACATCGTGGTGGAGCCATATGTGGACTTCGAGCATCTGGAATTTGTAATCGTGCTGCGCTACAAGCCCACGGCAGGGGCGGTGGAAGGCCGCGAGGCTGCGGCGGACTACACGGAATTTGAGGCAACGGTGACCGCCCGGCCGTACCCGACGCTTCGCATCGGTACGACGCTGCGGTTCGGCGAGACAGCCACCCCCGTCCCCACCGTCTCCGTGACGCCCTCGCCCACACCCACCGTGTCCCCGACACCCTCGCCCACGCCCACCGCGTCGCCCACTCCCGCTGGGACAGTGTACGAATACCAGTCCATCCTGATGGGCCCCACGGCAACGCCCACCGCAACGCCGACGCCATCCCCCACGCCCGTCATTACCATTGATCCCTCGCAGCTGACATGGGAGGACGATTGAGTATGCGCAAGGCAATCCTGCGTCAGGTGAAGCTGTGGCTGATGGTTTTTCTGGGATACCTGTGTCAGGTCTGCATCGTGTCCCCCTACGTCCAGCTGGGAAAGGTATCCCCCAGCCTGCTGCTGGCCATGGTCGCCATCGTCACCGTCGGATATGGGCGGCTGCGGGCGCTGTGGGCCGGCGCCTTCTACGGCATCCTGATGGAAACCTTCCTGCCCGGGGTATCCATGCTGAATCTGCTGTACTACCCGGTTTCGGCGCTCCTGTGCAGCGTGTTTTTCGCGGACAAGAGCGCATCGCGCCTGCAGTACGAGCGCTCCATCGGCAAGGCCGGCCGCAACATCAGCCCGCTGCTGCGCACGGTGCTGTGCGCGGCGGTCAACGCGCTCATCTACGAAATCGTCAACGTGGTGTACATGTATCTGGGCGGCGCAGCGCTGACCATGGCACAGATCGGCAAATCCCTCACCGGAATCATCGCCACCACCGGGCTGACCGCCCTGGTCATGCTCCCCGTACGAAAGCTGCTGGGCTTCCGCAAACCGGAGCCCGAAAACCCTGCTGAGCTGCGTTTCGGCAAGCCCCTGCGCTATACCGACTGAGCAGCCGAACGTACGCTCCGGGCGCGTCTGCCCGGCTGAAGCCGGAAGCCGCCGTCGCCCCGTTTCACGGCCCTCCGGCCACGACGTAAAGGAGGCAGCCTATTGAGCCAGACAAAAAGCCGCGATCCGCAAAAGAAGATCAGCTGGCGGTACTTTGTGTTCATCATCATCCTGCTGCTGATGTTCACCTACCTTGCCAGCGGCCTGGTGCGCCTGCAGCTGCTCAACAGCGAGGAATACGCCACCAAGGCCGAAAGCGTGCGCACCAAGACCATCAGCATCGTCGGCGTGCGAGGCAACATCACCGATGCAGACTCCGTGATTCTCGCCAAGGACGAGAAGGTGTACAACGTCACCTTCTACAAGGACGCCAGCAACACCTCCCGGCAGGACTATTACGACTACAGCAGCTCCATCGTGGAGACGCTGGAAATCATCGAGCGCAACGGCGGCGAGCTGGCCTTCGATTATGTGATCCGGCGCAACGAGGACACCGGCGAGTGGGAGTTCAACTTCGGCACCGGCGTATCCGACAGCGTGCTGGAAACCCGCGAGAGCCAGTGGCGCTCCAACAACTATGTGACCGCCAGGTACTACCCCACGGCGGAAGATTGCCTGCGAAAGCTCAAAAAGACCTACCGCATCGCCCAGACCGAGGAGGAGCGGCAGGCCCTGCTGGATGAGGACGCCGCCAAGGACCGTGCCTTTGTCGACTGCCTCCTGCTGGATGAAGCCACCATGCTCAAGGTCATGGCGGTCTATTCCGAGATGCAGATGAACGTCTACAACTCCCAGCCCATCCCCATCGCCAAGAACGTGAAGCTGGAGACGGTCTTTGAGATTGAAACCCGCTCCATGACGCTGCCGGGCATGGCGGTTTCCATGGGCACGCAGCGCGTGTACCCCAAGCACTCCCTGGCCGCGCAGATCATCGGCTACACGGGCAAGATTCCCTCCCGTACCAAGTGGCTGGAGCTGCAGCAGCAGGGCTACAGCTACAACGACACCATCGGACGCGACGGCATCGAAAGCTCCATGGAGTCCTGGCTGACGCAGAACAGCTCCCTGCGCAAGGGCAGCCGCATCGTGGAGCGCAACAACTGGTCCACCGTCGTGCGCGAGCTGTCCTACACAGAGCCCCAGGACGGCAACAACGTCAAGCTCACGCTGAAGGCCTCCTATCAGCAGGCGGCAGAGCGCTGCGTGGCCAACAACGTGGAAAAGATCCGCGACAAGCAGGAGGAGCTGATGGTCAGCTCCGACTGGCTGGAAAAGAACCGCACGGACATCGCCAAGCGCAACTGGGAGCAGTACCCGCTGGAGCTGGCGGAGCACGGCGTAATGGTCGTGCTGAACGTAGAGGACGACACGGTGCTGGCGATGGCGAACTTCCCCACCTATGACCTGAACGCACTGGTCTCAGGCGGCGCCGAGGCCCGGGCCATCCTTGCGGATGACCGCAACCTGATGCTCAACTACGCCATCGGCTCCCGCGCGACCCCCGGCTCCATTTTCAAGATGGTCACCGGCTTCGGCGTGCTGGATACGGGTGAGCTGGGCGTGGACGAAACCTTCTCCGACCTGGGCTACTACACCAAGTACAACGCCGACCTGTCCACCGCCCCCAAGTGCTGGGTCAGCAACAACAAGCTGCACCTGCATCAGACCATCGTCGAGGCCATCAAGAATTCATGCAACTACTTCTTCTATGAGATGGCGGACCGTCTGGGCGAGGATCGCCTTTACCGCTACGCCACGGAATTCGGCCTGACCAGCAAGACCGGCATCGAGCTTCCCGGCGAGGTGCGCAGCGTCGTGGGCAGCCAGGATACGCTGTACGACCCCACCAAGGCCATGGGTGAATCCAGCCAGGATACCTCGCTGCCCATCATCGTTTTCAACTCCATCAAGAAGCATCTGCGCCAGCAGGGCGCTGCCCGCGGCTATGAGTATTCCGACGAAAAGCTCTCCACCGCCACCAAGCGCCTGATGGACATGGCCGTGCAGACCGATCAGGAGGACTGGATCCCTCACATGCGCACCATCCTCATGGAGGAGCTGAACATGACGAAGGAAATGGTCTACTCCGCCTCCATCATTACCGATACCTACAACTACATGAACGACATCAAGTGGGGCGGTCAGCAGACCATCCTGTGCGGCATCGGCCAGTCGGTCACGACGGTCACGCCTATCGCGGTCGCCCGCTATGTCGCCGCCATCGCCAACGGCGGCTATGTTTACAACGTGTCCATCGTGGATTCCATCATCAGCCCGGACGGCGATATCCTGTTCGAGAACGAAAAGCAGCTGGTCAACCAGCTGGAGGACAACAACGGATACCTCGCCAAGATCCGTGAGGGCATGGCGGGCGTTACGGACGATACCGGCACAGCCAAGAAGTACTTCACCGGACAGTATGCCGCGATTGCCCAACAGATGGGCGCAAAAACGGGTACCGCGCAGGTGACCAGCATCGACCTGGAGAACAACGCGTGGTTCGTCTGCTTCGCACCGCTGGAGGATCCGGAAATCGCCGTGGTCGTCTTTGTTCCCCATGGCTATTCCGGCGGTATGGCTTCCATCGGCGCGCGTGACTTCGTGAAGTGGTATCTGGAGCAGACCGACCTGCGCACAACGGATTACGTGCTGCCCGCCGGCAACAGCCTGGCGCCGTAAGCGCCCCATTCACACAAGAGGAGGACTCCCCAATGAGCACCGCATGGATCATCGCGTCCGGCAAGGGCGGCGTTGGCAAGAGCACCGTCACATCCTGTCTGGGAATCGCCATGGCGCGCGAGGGCCGGAAGGTCTGCATCGTCGACGCGGACATCGGTTTGCGGGATCAGGATGTGCTGCTGGGACTGGAGAACCGCATTGTCTATGATCTGCTGGACGCGGCGAACGGCGTCTGCACGCTGGAGCAGGCGCTGATCTCCCCGGACGGCGCTTCCCGGCTGTCCCTGCTGCCCGCGAGCCAGTTTGCCCGGGCAAAGGAGCTGGAGCCCAAGGCCTTCCGCAGGCTGCTGATCCAGCTCAAGGAGCTCTTCGACGTGGTGCTGATCGACTGCCCGGCGGGCATCGAGCGCAGCCTCCGCGGGCTGATGAACAGCCAGATCGACGAGGCTGTCGTCCTCTGCACCCCGGACGACGTCTGCATCCGCGATGTGGAGCGCGCCTGCGCCGTGATGGAGAAGAAGGGCTTGCCGCGCCCGCGCGTGATCGTCAACCGCCTGGTGCCGGAGCTGATCCGCACAGGAGAAATGTACGCCGCATCCACGGTCGCAGCCACGCTGGACTGCACGCTGCTTGGCGAGATTCCGGATGATCCCTGCGTATACCGCGCGGCGCTGCGGCATCTGTCGCCCATGGATCTGGACTGCGAGGCCCGGCGTGCCCTGACGCGCATCGCATGGCGGATGCTCGGGACGGACGCGGAGGCTCCGCTGCCGCGCTACGGCACGGAAAAGCTCCCGTGGTACCGGCGGGTATTCCGACCCAACCCCAAGGAGGTCAAGCGCATTGATCGCTGAAAACAGACGCGCACAGGCGCATATCGACATCCCGCTGATCCTGATGGTGGCTTCCCTGTCGCTCTTTGGCGTGATTGCGGTATGCGTGGCAACCTATTCGATCGACTCCACGGCGGAGTCGCTGCTGGCCCACATCGTCGAGTCCTCCTCGGCAATGCGCCAGTGCTTCTTCCTGCTGCTGGCGCCGATCATTCTGACCGCCATCATCAACATTCCCTTTCACATGATCAAGCGCTTCACAAGAACGCTCTACCTCGTTGGCACCGGCCTGGTTCTGATCACGCTGGTCACCAACGGCGCCGAGGGCGTGAAGGCCTGGACGGACATCATCTGGGGCATGACGATTCAGCCCTCGGAGTTCATCAAGCTGGCTATGATCCTGATGCTCGCGCAGGAGCTCTCCAAGGAGGATCGCCCCCTTTCGACCCTGCGGGACTTCATGCGCATCATGGTGATGGTGATGATCCCCGCCGTCATCATCCTGGCCTCCGGCGAAACCGGCTCGCTGATCGTGATTATCTTCTTCTTCGCGCTGATGCTCTTCTTCTCCAACGTCAACATGAAGCTGCTGCTGACGCTGGGCTCCATGGCCGTTCTGGCGGTGCTGGCGCTGTACGGCGCGATGATCGCCCTGAACATCGACGATTACCGCATCGCGCGCATCCTGGCCTTCTTCAACCCTGAGCTGTCCCCGCTGGACGACGCGTACCAGATGCGCCAGTCGCAGATTGCCATCGGCTCCGGCGGCCTGAACGGCAAGGGCATCTTCGTGGACGGCTCCATGAGCCAGCTGAACTATGTGCCCGCTGACTGGACGGACTTCATCTACGCCACCATCGGCGAGGCCTGGGGCTTTGTGGGGTGCTTCGCCATCCTGCTGGTGTATTTTGCCATCATACTGCGGATGCTCTATCTGGCTCGCTACACCCGCGACAAGTACGGTATGCTGATTATCATCGGCGTGATGGGGATGCTGCTGTTCCATGTGTTTGAGAACATCGGCATGGCGCTGGGCCTGATGCCCATCACCGGCATTCCCCTGCCCTTCCTCTCCTACGGTGGGTCCAACATGACCACCAACATGGGCGGTGTCGGCCTTGTGCTGAACGTGACGAAAAACCGCAGCCTGTCCGGGCAGTTTGAAGCCCCCCAGACGCGGGCAACCACCTTCCGCTATATCCGCCGCCGATGAGGCTTCCACCGGAAAAGAAAGAAACCGGCCTGCTCCGCAAAGGAACAAGCCGGTTTTTCAATATGATGATGCGATTATGCCTGTTCGGCACACTCCGCGTGAATCTCCTGCAGCAGATCGACAATGGGCAGATGCTGCGGACAGGAGCCCTCGCACTGACGGCACTGCACGCAGCGGGAAGCATCCGCTTCATCCGCCGCGATCCGCGCATAGCCCTTGCTGAAATTCGGCTCGGCATGGAGCATCGCGCCGTCATAGCCCTGGAAGATACGCGGAATCTGCACACCCATGGGACAGGGCTGGCAATAGCGGCAGCCGGTGCAGCGGGTCCGGGTGCGTGCCATGTAGGTCGCCTTCACCGTGCGGAACAGCGCCTTCTCCGCTTCTGACAGCACAGGACGTTCCGCAATGCCGAAGATGCGCAGATTGTCCACCACCTGCTCCCAGGTGCTCATGCCGCTGAGGATCGTGACGACCTCGGGCATTGCGTACAGATAGCGGAAGGCCCATTCCACGGGGCTGCGCTTCTTCTCAAAATCCGCATACACCGATGCGACATCCGCCGGCGGATTGGCCAGCAGACCGCCGCGCAGAGGCTCCATGACGACCACGCCGATGCCGCGCCTGCCGGCCTCACGGATCCCTGCCAGGGTCGCCTGGTTTGCATCATCAAGGATGTTCATCTGCACCTGCGCCATCTTCCACTGATCCCAATCGTCCAGGATGCGCAGGAAGGCCTTGGCATTGTCGTGGAAGGAGAAGCCGGGATAGCGAACCTTCCCCTGTGCCATCGCCTCGGCATAAAACTTCTTGTAGTCCAGCTCCTGCATCTGGGTCAGGCGATCGTTGTTGAGAGCGTGGAGGATGTAGAAGTCCACATGATCCGTCCGGAGCTTCGCCAGCTGCTCGTCCAGCAGCCTCATCATGTCCTCGTGGGTCTTGACCGCCCAGCAGGGCAGCTTGGTGGTCAGGATCACCTTCTCGCGGTAGCCGTCCTGCAGCGCCTTGCCCACCACGACCTCGCTTTCGCCGCCATGATAGGGGTACGCCGTGTCGATGTAGGTCACACCGCTGTCGATGGCATGGCGAATCATGCGGATGGCTTCCGGCTCGTCAATCCTGCCCTCGGGCGTCGTGGGGAAGCGCATACAGCCAAAGCCCAGCATGGAGCTTTCGCGGCCAATCGTCGGGAACATCGTCTTGAGCATCGTTTCTCTCTCCTTTATCTTCATAAATAGGGGATCATATCGCTGAGCCTGCCGAAGATCATGTCCGGCTTCACATCGGAGGCCGCCACGTCTCGCATCGTCGCCTCGCCCGACAGCACCAGAATCCCCTGCATCCCGTGATGGACGCCGGTGGCGACGTCGGTATACAGGCGATCCCCGACCATGGCCATCTCGCAAAGGGGCCTCCCGGTGCGCAGCCGGGCCTCCTCCACAATGCCCGCATTGGGCTTGCCGAGGATCACGTCCGCCCGGCGGCCGGTGCTGGCCTGTATGAAGGCCATGATCGCGCCAATGTCCGGGATGAAGCCCGTTTCCGTCGGGCAGTTGAGATCCGGATGGGTGGCGATGTACGGCTTCCCTGCGCGGATGAAGTCGCACACGCGGCACATTTTGGCATAGTCCAGCGTCGTATCGAAGGCCACGAGCACATAGTCCGGGTCATCCTCCGTCAGGCGCAGGCCCATTTGCATCAGCTCCGAGCGCAGCCCGTCGTTGCCCAGCAGGAAGCCCTTGCCCGTCGGAAAATGGCGAAGCAGGTAATGAGCCGCCGCGTGACCCGAGGTGATCACCTGATGCCGGAACGGCTCCGGTACATCCATGTCTGTCAGCTTGCGGACATACGCATCGGCGGACTTGCTGGAGTTGTTGGTCAGGAACCATGCGTCCCGCCCGGTGCGGCTGAGCGCAGACAGAAAATCAAGCGAGCCGTCGAGCAGCCTGTTGCCCAGATAGAAGGTACCATCCATATCCAGCAGAAAGCATCGCACATTTTCGAGCCTTGCTCTGTAATCCGTCTCCCGCATTCCTTCGCCTCCTGATGTCTTCCATATGATTATAACACACATCCAACGAAATGGGAAGCAGAACGCATATTTCGACGGAGCACAGGGAGGAAAAAGTTACATCTGAAAAATATTTTGTAATTTCGTTGCAACAATCGTCCCTGCCTGTGCATCTACTATATGAACAAACCAACAGGAAAAGGAGATGCGACCATGAAGTATACAGATGAGACGTACATTATCCTCCGCGCGCTTGGAATCAGCCGGAGCTTCCTCGGATATTCGATCACGCTCATGGCTGTGCAGCTTGTCCTGGAGGACGAATGCCGCCTGCAGCACTTCAAGCACGAGGTTCTGACCCCCATCGCCGACGCTCTGCAGACGAAGCCCGCCAACATTGAGCGGAACATCCGGACCGTCATCCAGCATGCATGGCAGACGGAGCCGCACAACCTGAGCATCATCGCAAGATACGAGCTGACCCAGCCGCCCACAGTGATCGAGTTCATTGACATCCTTTCCGGCTACATTCTCAGGCAGCAGAAAAACCATTGCACCCTGCAGTGATGCAAATCGGCGCGAAAACGTGAATTCCCAAAGTAAATGCCACAGTGGGAAAGATGTTGCAGTTACAGTGAAAAACAGCAGCAGTTAGTCTGGGAAAAA
>JBJEUF010000041.1:0-4656 GCA_051883695.1 Aristaeellaceae bacterium | reverse complement strand
GGAACGGCCGTCAGGGCTGCTTGCAGCCCTGACAGTGACGGAGTGCAATGCCTCGGAAAAGTGCCAAAAGCACTTTTCCGAAACGAAAAGGCCGATGCAGCGGTCACTGCATCAGCCTGGAAAATTATTGGAAGCTGCCGAACCCGGCCGGGTCGGTCGGATGGGGAGCGCTCATCCCGATTTCCTCATGGGGCCGGATGACAAAGGGCGCAACGGGCTGCACCGCCGCATCGGCCATGGTGAGCCTGCCCACGGAGACCTCGTAGGCCGTTTTGCCCACAACGGTGCCGTCCGCCAGCTGCTTCTGATAGGCGCGGCTCTGGAAGCGCCCCAGCAGCGTCACCTTGTCGCCCACCTTCAGGTGGCTGGCAAAGCGGGCCGTGCGCCCCCAGGTGATGCAGGGGATGTAATCGCTCTTGCCATAGGCGCGGTTGACCGCCAGCATCAGGTCGGCGATCTCCCGCCCGAAGGGGGTGGTGCGGTAGGAGGGCAGCTTGCACAGCGCGCCGGTCAGCTGCACCTGATTGGGGTTTTCCTCCGTGTCCGGATCGAGCAGCCGCTGGGCAAAGCCCGTGATCAGCAGCCGGCCCGCGCCCTCAACCACCTTGTTGTAGCTGCGCAGCTGCCCTTCCAGGCACAGCGGGGAGCCCACGTCCAGCTTCACGCCCTCCATCAGCCGTTCGGAGAGCGTGATGGGCAGCAGATCCTCCGCGCCGGAAAGACGCGGTACAGACAGTGTTGCATAGTAGAACTTTTCCCCGAAGACCTCGTGGCCATAGGTCGGGGTGTCGGTCAGAATGCCGCTCAGATGCAGGTAGTTCCCGTTTTCTTCCATAGCGATTCACCTTTCCTGGGCATGAAGCCCGCTTCCTGATATTCTCTGCGGCCGGCGCGGATGGCAGCGGTCATGGCTGTGCGGCCGCAGGGTGCTGTTTTCCCTGTACGTCGATGAATGTATCGCCCTCCAGAAGAATCTCGCCGGCGGGAATCATCGTGAAGCCCTGATCCCGGTAGGCTTGCAGGATGCGGGGGAGCGCCTCCACGATGTATTCGCTGTCGTTGTGAAAGAGGATGATATCGCCGGGCTGCACGTTGGCTGTCGCGCGCCTGACCAGATCATCCACGCCGCGATTCTTCCAGTCCAGGGAGTCGACGCTCCACTGAACGACCTCATACCCTTCGTCCCGGCTGAGGGTGACGACCTTGTTGTTGTAGTCCCCGTAGGGCGGGCGGAACAGGGTGGGACGCTTCCCGGTCAGCTCCTCGATCATGTCGGAGCACTTGTCCAGCTCCTGCCGCATCTGGCTCTCGGAAATCTGCGTCATATGCGGGTGGGAAGCGGAGTGATTGCCGATCTCGTGACCGCGGCTGTGGATCTCCTCGACCAGCTGGGGGTACTTATCCACCCAGATGCCCACGAGGAAGAACGTGGCCCTGGCGTCATACGCGTCCAGCAGATCGAGGATGCCCAGCGTCTTGTCGCCGCCCCAGGAGGCGTCGAAGGTCACGGAGATGACCCGATCCTCCCGTTCCACGCTGTAGACGGGCAGCACCCTTTTCACGGCGAGCACGTCCGTGGCATCCGCGTGGAGCGGGCCGGCATAGAGCGCGCAGAGGGCGAGCAGGGCGGCACACAGCGAGGCTTGCAGCCGCCAGGACACGCGGTCGAGGGCTCCGGAATGCTTGCGGCGCCCGGGGGAATCGGACCAGTCGAATGAGGGCTTGGGACGAGGTTTGAGGGGCGTGAGGGAAGTCATCGTCTGCCACCATCCTTTTCTAATCTATGCAGTGTTCCGTGCGATATGTCTGAACAGCCTGCATCCGCCAAAGGCAGTCTGCATTCGACAGTCCTGCCCGTGCGGCCTTTGATGATGGTTCAGTGTATGAGAACCTCCTCACTGATAAGACGTTTGTCGGAAGGGAAATGTTGCTGTTTGCGGAATGTTTTACAGTTCATTCACAATCACGTCGGGTGAGCTTTCGCCCAAGCATAGTATACCCATGGAATATGACGGGAACATGAACAGGAACGGAAAACGCGGTGAACCGCAATGTCCCTGACACACCGTGTCAGCCGCCGTGTCGGCTTTGTGTCGGCGCAAAGCCTTGATTTGACTGGGATTGCGGACTCTGACACGCTTGACACAGCATATATGATAAAGTAATATTTAAAAAGAATACGATAGAAAGAGATAGAAAACCGCTGTGTCAGTGTGTCAGGTGTGTCAGCAGGAGAAGGCCGGCTCTCTCTGCCCGTCAATGCAAAAAAGGCCGGCTCTCCCTGCCGGAACAGGGAGAACCGCATCGTATGGGATTTGACCGATCAGTACATGCCGCCCATGCCGGCGCCCGCACCGGCGGGAGCAGCGGGTTCGGGCTGGGGAATATCCGCAACGAGGGATTCGGTGGTCAGCACCATCGCGGCGACGGAGGCAGCGTTCTGCAGGGCGGAACGGGTCACCTTGGTGGGGTCGATGATGCCGCGCTCGATCATGTCGCAGTATTCGTCGTTCAGCGCGTCGTAGCCGTAGCCTGCGGCCTTCCTGGCGTTGCGCTTGCGGTAGGACTTGATGTTCTCGACGATGACGGAGCCTTCCACGCCCGCGTTGGCAGCGATCTGACGGATGGGCTCCTCCAGCGCGCGCAGGATGATCTGCACGCCGGTCCGGGCGTCGCCGGTGTACTTGGGCAGCAGGGCAGCCACGTTGGAAGCGACGCTCAGCAGGGCGATGCCGCCGCCGGGCACGATGCCTTCCTCGGTCGCGGCGCGGGTTGCGGCCAGCGCATCCTCGATGCGCAGCTTGCGCTCCTTCATCTCGATTTCAGTCGCAGCGCCGACCTGAATCACCGCCACGCCGCCGGCCAGCTTGGCCAGACGCTCCTGCAGCTTCTCGCGGTCGTAATCGCTGGTGGTCTCGGCGATCTGCGCCTTGATGACCGCCACGCGGTTGGCGATCTCGTTCCTGTCGCCGGCGCCGTCGACAATGATGGTGTTCTCCTTGTTGACCTTGACCTGACGGGCCTGACCCAGCATGCCCAGGGTGGCCTCCTTCAGCTCCATGCCGGTCTCGGAGGAGATGACGGTGCCGCCGGTCAGGATGGCGATATCCTGCAGCATTTCCTTGCGGCGGTCGCCGAAGCCGGGGGCCTTGACAGCCACGCAGGTGAAGGTGCCGCGCAGCTTGTTGACGACCAGGGTGGACAGGGCCTCGCCCTCCACGTCCTCGGCGATGATCAGCAGCTTCTTGCCGGACTGCACCACCTGCTCCAGCAGGGGCAGAACCTCCTGAATGTTGGAGATCTTCTTGTCGGTGATCAGGATGAAGGGATCGTCCAGGACGGCCTCCATCTTCTCGGTATCGGTGACCATGTAGGCGGAAGCATAGCCGCGGTCGAACTGCATGCCCTCCACGGTGGTCATGCCGGTGGTCATGGTCTTGGATTCCTCAACGGTGATCACGCCGTCGGCGCCCACGGTTTCCATGGCATCGGCGATCAGCTTGCCGATGGTCTCGTCCGCTGCGGAGTTCGCGGCAACGTTGGCGATGGCCTGCTTGCCGGAGATGGGCTGGGACAGCTCCTTCAGGCCCTCCACGGCGGCCTCGGTCGCGGCGGCGATGCCCTTCTTGAGCACCATGGGGTTCGCGCCGGCAGCCAGGTTGTGCAGGCCCTCGCGGATGATGGCCTGGGCCAGCAGCGTGGCGGTGGTGGTGCCGTCACCGGCGACGTCGTTGGTCTTGGTGGAGACCTCCTTCACCAGCTGGGCGCCCATGTTCTCAAAGGGATCCTCCAGCTCGATCTCCTTGGCGATGGTCACGCCGTCGTTGGTGATCAGGGGAGAGCCGTACTTCTTGTCCAGCACGACGTTGCGGCCCTTGGGGCCCAGGGTGATCTTGACAGTATCGGCCAGCGCGTTGACGCCCTTCTCCAGGCTGCGGCGGGCCTCCTCACCATACTGAATCTGCTTTGCCATATTCATACACTCCTTTTCTCAGTTCACAGGGCGGATGGGATTACTCGACGATGGCGAGAATGTCGCTCTGGCGGACGATGATGAGCTCTTCGCCGTCGATCTTCACTTCGGTGCCGGCGTACTTGGAATAAATGACCTTCTGGCCGACGGTCACCTGCATGGTGATCTCCTTGCCGTCCACATTTCCGCCGGGGCCGACGGCGATAACCTCCGCCATCTGCGGCTTTTCCTTGGACGCGGCGGTCAGGATCAGGCCGGACTTGGTGGTTTCTTCTGCTTCAACATTCTTGATGACAACGCGGTCACCCAAAGGCTTCACGGTCATGGATGCTTCCTCCTGCTTTCATTGATGATGGTAGCTGTTAGCACTCGAGGGAAGTGAGTGCTAATCAGTAATCACATTATACGCCATTTCTGCCATACTGCAAGAGGAACATACGTTCTATTTGCAAATTTTTTTTCGGAGAACGCAGCAGGAGGCCGGAGGGCCGTTCCCCGGGCCTGGCTGCGCACCGGAACGGCGGATTCGCAAAAAATGCTGAAAATTTCAAAAAGGGGGTTGACAACCGAATTGCCGTATGATATCATATATATCGTTCGCGAGGCAAGCAAGCCGAAGGAACGAATCTATCTGGGTGTGGCGCAGTTTGGTAGCGTGCTTGAATGGGGTTCAAGAGGCCGGA
>JBJEUF010000040.1:0-4700 GCA_051883695.1 Aristaeellaceae bacterium | reverse complement strand
CGAAAAGGAGGCAGATCATGAGCAATGCATCCGTCATTGGGATTGTCAATCAGAAAGGGGGCACGGGAAAGACCACGACCTGTGCCAACCTGGGCATCGGGCTTGCCCGGGAAGGAAAGAAGGTGCTTCTTGTTGACTGCGACCCGCAGGGCAGCCTGACCATCAGCCTGGGACATCCGCAGCCGGATACCCTCCCGGTCACGCTGAGCGATCTCATGGAGCGCGTGCTGAATGACATCCCCATTCCCTCCGGCGACGGCATCCTTCATCATGAGGAAGGCGTGGATATCCTGCCCGCGAACATCGCGCTGGCCGGCATGGAGGTGTCCCTGGTCAACGCCATGAGCCGCGAGGCCACGCTGAAGAACGTGCTGAACCACTACCGGAGGGAGTACGACCACATCCTCATCGACTGCATGCCGTCGCTGGGCATGCTGACCATCAACGCTCTGGCGGCCGCCGACCGGGTCATCATCCCGGTGCAGCCCAACTACCTGTCTG
Organism: Aristaeellaceae bacterium; assembly: GCA_051883695.1. Lineage (GTDB taxonomy): Bacteria > Bacillota > Clostridia > Christensenellales > Aristaeellaceae > UBA11524. The sequence continues at coordinate 4,199 of JBJEUF010000040.1, read as the reverse complement.
CCAAGGGCCTGGAGCAGCTGCTGCAGACCATCGCCAGGGTGCGAAGGCAGATCAATCCGAAGCTGAAGATCGACGGCATCCTCATGACCATGGTGGACGCGCGCACTACCAACGCCCGGGAAATCACCGCGCTGATCCGCGACACCTACGGCGGGCGCATCAAGGTATTTGATGCGGAGATTCCCCGCTCCGTTCGGGCTGCGGAAATCACCACCGTGGGAACGAGCATCTACGCCCATGATCCCGGCGGCAAGGTGGCCCAAGCCTATCATGCGCTGACAAAGGAGGTGCTTCAGCTTGAAAGGCAGCGACAGAAAGCCAAGTCTGACCCCCTACGATGACATCTTTTCCACGGAGGAAACCAGGCAGGCGGACACTCGTGAACAAATTCGGCAACTCCGGCTCTCGGAACTGCATCCTTTCAAGGATCACTCCTTCCGCGTGGTGGATGATGACCGGATGATGGAAACCGTGGAGAGTGTGAAGGAATATGGTGTGCTGGTGCCGCTCATTGTCCGTCCCAAGGAAGATGGCGGGTATGAGATCGTATCGGGGCACAGGCGGAAAAGAGCCTGTGAGCTGGCGGGGATTGACGAAATCCCGGTGATCGTGAGGAATCTGGACGATGATGAGGCGGTCATCATCATGGTGGATGCCAATCTTCAGAGAGAGAACATCCTGCCGAGCGAGAAAGCAAAAGCATACCAAATGAAGATGGATGCTATTCGCAGAAGGGCTGGGAGACCCTCGAAGGATAAATCGTGCCAAGTTGGCACGAATTTCCGTGCAGATGCTGCTATTGGAGAATTATCTGGAGAAAGTGCACGCACAGTTCAGCGATTTATCCGGCTCAATAGCCTTGAGCAACCCTTGCGTGACAAGGTGGATCACGGCGAGCTCGCCTTTACCCCAGCAGTCGAGCTGTCCTACCTGAAGCCCCAGGAACAGCAATGGTTTCAGACGGCTCTGGAAACCACCCAGCAAACACCGTCCCTGTCCCAGGCCCAGCGTCTGAAGAAGGCGAGCAAGGAAGGCACGCTGTCCGAAGAAGGAATCCTGGAGATCATGTCCGAGAATAAGCAGACGATTCCGATCAAGGGCTCCATCATCATCCCCCGTTCCAAGCTGGCCAAGTATTTTCCGCGATCATATACGAATAATCGAATGGAATTGGTCATCTTCAGGCTGCTGGATAACTGGCTGCGCCACCGTCAAAGGGAGCAGGAACGATAGGCACACTCAACGATGGGTGTGCTTTTGAAATGGAGTGATGTTGTGAAAAAACGTATCCGAGCACCGTCCTTGATACTGGCCCTTGCTTTCCTGGTGGGGCTGGCAATGGTCACTGTTCCACCGCTCATGGAACTGATGGAATACAGGCCGGATGAACACGAGTATACAGCCATCGCTGAACAGTTCAGACAGCCGGGAACGAGCACCCCCTCTCCGGTATTAGCTGTTCAGGAGCCACACACAACGGAATCAACACAGTCAGTTGTGCCCGTACCATGGGTCACAGAACTTGTGCCAATGCTGATCGAGAGTAACACAGGAACGTGTAAAACGACAGCCCAACCTACCGGGGAAAGTGACGATTTTGTCAAGTCTGTCGAAACACCGTCCCCGGAAGCTGGAATAGCATCGCAACCGAAGCAAACACAAGCTGTAATCACGCTTCCCCCGGAAATACCCCCGACGTCAAGCCAAGGAGCTCTCGCCACAGCCAGTCCAGCTCCGAGTGCTGCACCAACTGCGATGCCTACAGGCAAACCGCCCGCAGCACAAAGCACACCATCTGCATCGCAGATCGACCTGTCGGCGTGCACGGCGCAGAACAAGGACTTTGTGGCCTGGCTTACCATCCCCGGAACGGCGATCGACTACCCCGTGGTGCGCTCGGACGACACTGCGTACTATCTGCACCACCTGTTTTCCGGGAAGGAAAGCAAGCTGGGCTGCCTGTTTTCGCTCACCAGCTCGGATTATGCGACGCCCAGCCGGAACATCGCGATCTATGGACACCACCTGAGCAACAGCAGCGCGATGTTCAGCGCCCTCATGGAGTACAAGCGTTCCAGCTACTACTCCGATCACAGCCTGATCCGGCTGGATAGCATCTACGGGACGCGAACTTACCGCATCTTTGCGGTGGTGAACATGAAGGTCAGCGACTGGGACGCGGCCACTGCCCGCTTTTCCAGCGATGAGGACTTACTCTATTTCGTGAACCGGGCGAAGAACAAGGCACTGTACGACACCGGCATTGTGGTGAAGTCCACCGACAACATCCTGACGCTCATCACCTGCGACCGGAGCTATGGCGGTGCCAGCGGGCGGCTGATCGTCATGGCTGTCCAAGAACAATGAGGAGAAAAACACATGCGAATCAAACACAAGACCAAACGCTTTGTTGCACTGCTGCTGTCGCTCTCGATGACGCTTCTGTGCATGCCCATGGGCGTACTGGCGGAGGAAACCGCCACGCCGACTGATCTTCCGGCAAATGAAATGCCGGAGGAAACATCGGGAAGCGAACTTATTCCCAACGATGAACCTGTCCCCGGAAGTGTGGAGCAGGAGCCGGCTGACAGCTCAACCGAAAGCCCTTCGGAGGATATTGAACCCGAACCGGAAGATGACCCGCGTCATCCGCTGGAGATTGCATTGGAGGCTCATGGTCATATCTATGTGCCCACGGTGCACAAAACGAAGGTGTTCAGCGATGCCCGCCTGAAAGCAGAAACGCTGGTCTACACCACCACGGGCGACATCTTCCTGATGCTGGAGACCAGGTACACAAAGCATGCTACCGTGCAGGTATGGTTCCTGGACGAGGCCGGAGAGGTGGTCAGTGGTTATGTGAAGGCAGATGATTTGGACACGGATTATCTGCCGGACAGTGATCTGGAGGGGATCAACTACCTGCCCAGTGCGGAGGGCATGACCGACGTTGGCAGGGTGAGGCTGTTCGTGGTGAATGGATCGCATCCCGAAGCAGCCGATGAAGCAAAGACTGATGCCCCCGTGATGGAATCTCCTGCTGTTTCGGAGGTTGAACGCCTGCCCGATGCCACGGAAGCCCCGGAGGTCGAAGCACCTGCAGAGGACAACCCTCCTGTCGTTGAGGACGAATCTCAGCCGGAAGAGGCTCCCACCATCCCGGAAGATGAAATCCCGTCTGACAATAGTGAACCCTCCGTGGAGGAAGAACCCACAGAGGCTGCTCCTTCCGACACAGAGGGCGAGATTCATCCGGAGGATGACCCTACCATTCCTGAAGATGACCCCCAGCCAGAGGATGAACCCGCCAGTTCGGAGGCTGAAACCTCGACTGATTCCACAGAAATCCCCGGGGCTGACGTCCCTGCTTATGCCGAGTCCGGTGACTATATTGGCGTGACCACGGAGACCCGCGTCTTTGGTGCTGTCGATGATGCCGCATCGGAGGACTACCTGGCAGATGAATACCTCGGCAACTTCGTAAAGAATGCCACGGTTCAGGTGCTGTCCGTGGCGGAGGATGCCAACGGCGAGGTCTGGTATCAGGTGCGCTTCCTGTACGGCGACGACTTCGCCAATGGCCGGATGAAGTGGACGGATTACGCGACCTGCTGGGTCATGGCTGCGGAAACCTGCGCTGCCGCGTCCGATTCCTGTACGGTCACAGACTTTGCCTATCCCCGTGACATCCTCCGGATGCTCCGGGAGACGCAGACATACACAACGGCTATGGAGGGCTTCACGCTGAAAAACATCAGCGGTAGTGTTGGCGGCTTCTATGCCGGGCAGACCGGGCTCTACGGCAGCTCGGGCAAGGACAGTGCTTATCCCCAGCTGGCAAAGTCCGCAGCCCATGGCATCATCTATGCCACGCCGCACTTCCTGGAGGGCTATACGGTCTTTTGCCTGGAGCATAATCTCTCCGGCCCCGGCGAGGGTTCCGGCGCCAGCCAGACGGCGAAAGGCCCCTATACCCTGGTGGACATGGACTATTTTGTCAGCAACCCGGACGGCGGCGGTGTCTCCGGCGTGCAGTATTCGGAGAAAACCATGCACGCCCTGGCCTGGGTGCTGCGGCATACCTACCCCTTCATGGTGCTGAACCGCAGCGATGCCAATAACGAGGTCTGGTCGCGCGCAGCCGGGCAGTTCGCCATGCGCGAGGTCATCAAGCAGCTGGAGGGTGCGCAGTATGTCCG
>JBJEUF010000039.1:0-20000 GCA_051883695.1 Aristaeellaceae bacterium | reverse complement strand
GCAGCTACTTCCACATCGCCATGAACGGCATGGCGGCCAGCGACAAGATCTTCCGGCTGCTGGATGTGCCCGAAGCGGCTCCCGGAACCCGCGTACCCATGGGGCATGATATCGCGCTCCGGGGCGTGCATTTTTCCTACGACGGCGAGCGCGAAGTGCTGCGGGATGTGAGCATGGTCTTCCCCGAGGGCAGCTTCACCGCTATCGTGGGTGAAAGCGGCTGCGGCAAGTCCACGGTCGCCGCCCTGCTCACCGGGCAAAACCGTGGCTTTACCGGACAGGTAACCATCGGCGGCGTGCCGGTTGAGCAAATCCGCGCGGATGCGCTGATGCAGACCGTGACCTGCATCGGTCATGCCAGCCGCCTGTTCGTCGGCACTGTGCGGGACAACCTGCTGATGGCCCGGCCCAATGCCACGGATGAAGCCCTCTGGCAGGTGCTGGCGCAGGTGAAGCTGGCGGATTTCCTCCGCGCGGAAAAGGGGCTGGACACTCCGCTCACCGAGCAGGGCAGCAATCTTTCCGGCGGACAGCGGCAGCGGCTGGCCCTGGCCCGCGCTCTGCTGCACGACAGCCCGGTGTACATCTTCGACGAGGCCACCTCCAACATCGACGTGGAGAGCGAGAACGACATCATGGCGCAAATTTATGCCCTGGCGAAGGTGAAAACCGTCATCCTGATTTCCCACCGGCTGGCGAATGTGATCGCAGCGGACAACATCTATGTGATGCGGGACGGGCAGGTCGTTGAGTCCGGTACCCACCTGACCTTGCCGCAAAACGGCTGCTTCGACCGGCTGTGGCAGGCTCAGCAGAAGCTGGAGCAATACATCGGCAAGGAGGTGATGGCATGAAGCGCAGCCATTTCCAGGTCATGGCGCGGCTGATCGTGCTGGTCAGGCCGCTGAGCGGATACATGGCGCTGGCGGTCGTCATGGGAGTGATCGGCCATCTGTGCGCGGCGTTCATCACCATTCTGGGTGGGTACGCAATGCTGGATGTGCTGGGCCTGTCCCCGCGCATCGGAATGGCAGCGGCTTTGGGCTGTATGGTCGCCTTTGCGGTGCTGCGCGGCGTTCTCCGCTACGCGGAGCAGGCCTGCAACCACTTCATCGCCTTCAGGCTCCTGGCGCTGATCCGGGACAGGCTGTTCCATGCGCTGCGCAGGCTGGCTCCTGCCAAGCTGGAAGGCCGGGACAAGGGCAACCTGATTGCACTGATTACCTCGGATGTGGAGCTGCTGGAGGTTTTCTACGCCCACACGATTTCGCCCATCCTGATTGCGCTGCTGTTCGTTGGCGTGATGTGCAGCTTTATCGGGTCGTACCACTGGTCTTTGGCGTTGCTGGCGCTCATCGCCTATGGGGTGGTCGGCGTGGCGATTCCCTTTGCAGCCTCCAAAATCAGCGGTGATGACGGCGTGCAGTTCCGCAAGAAGAGCGGCGCGTTCAGCAGCTTCATGCTGGACAGCCTGCGGGGGCTGACGGAAATTCTGCAATACGGTCAGGGCCGCAAGCGCCTTGCGGACATGCAGGCGCGCACAGCCGCTCTGGCTGCGGACGAAGCGCGGATGAAACGGCGCGCCGTCGTCAACACTGCCGTCACCAACACCGCCGTACTGCTCTTTGACCTGCTGATGCTCCTTGCCGCCGGATTGCTTGCGCAGCAGGGCGTTCTCGGCTTTGAGGGCGTCCTGATTCCCACACTGGCGCTGTTTTCCTCCTTCGGCCCGGTGATCGCCCTGGCCTCTCTGGGCAGCACGCTGCAGAGCACGCTGGCGGCGGGCAACCGCGTGCTGGACATTCTGGAGGAGGAACCGGTCACGCAGGAAATCACGGGCTGCCCGGAAATCGGCTTCAACGGCGCATTCGTGCAGAACGTCTGCTTCACCTACGACACAGAGGAGATACTGTCGGACGTGTCGCTGGACATTCCGCGCGGGGCCGTCATCGGCATCACGGGGCGCAGCGGCAGCGGAAAGTCCACGCTGCTCCGGCTGCTGATGCGCTTCTGGGATGTGCAGCAGGGCAGCATTCGCCTTTCAACCACCGACATCCGCCGGGTCAACACGGCGAACCTCCGCCGGATGGAGAGCCTTGTCACCCAGGATACCCATCTGTTCTGCGACAGCATCCGCAACAACATCCGCATCGCCCGGCAGGACGCCACGGACGAGGACATCGTCGCAGCCTGCCGGAAGGCCTCCATCCATGATTTCATTCTCAGCCTGCCCGGGGGCTACGACACCTCCGTGGGCGAGCTGGGCGATACGCTTTCCAGCGGCGAGCGCCAAAGAATCGGCATGGCCCGCGCCTTCCTGCACGACGCACCCCTCCTGCTGCTGGACGAGCCCACCAGCAATCTGGACAGCCTGAACGAAGCGGTGATTCTCAAAGCCCTGCATGACGAACGCCGGGACAAGACCATCGTACTGGTGTCCCACCGGCAGTCCTCCATGCGCATTGCCGACACGACCTATTCCGTGGAGCACGGGAGGATCAGCTGATGGATGCGATTCAGACAAAGCGTGAGCGGGAGAAGCAATTGGTATCGCAGATGATCGCCCTGTACTGCCGCAATCAGCACGGCGGCAAAGCCCTCTGCCCGGACTGCAAGGCGCTGGACGCCCACGCCCGCAGCCGCAGCGACAAGTGCCCCTTCATGGAGACAAAAACCTTCTGCTCCAACTGCAGGGTGCATTGCTATCAGCCGCAGATGCGGGAAAAAATCCGAGCCGTCATGCGGTACGCCGGTCCCCGGATGCTTCTGCATCATCCATTTATTGCGATTCGCCACATGCTGGAGAGCAAAAAGGAAAAAAGAAGAATGGAGAATAATGTATGAATATCCGAAAGGCCGTTTACATCACCCTGGGCTGCATCGGCGTGGGTTTGGGCGCGCTGGGGGCTGTGCTCCCGCTGCTTCCCGCTTTTCCCTTTCTGCTGCTGGCGGCCTTCTGCTTCGGTAAAAGCTCCGAGCGGCTGCATACCTGGTTCACCGGCACCAGACTCTACAAGAACAATCTGGAAAGCTATGTGCAGGGCAAGGGCATGACGCGGAAAACCAAGGTGCGCATCATGATGACCGTCACGCTGCTGATGAGCGTCGGCTTCATCATGATGCATCAGGTGCCCGTGGGGCGGCTTGTGCTGGCCTGCGTTTGGATATTCCACATTTTCTATTTCGTGTTCGGCGTGAAAACAATCTGTCCCGGCGAGGCAGCACAGCCATAAAAACGATGTAGCATATCCGCGTACCTTACATTCATGCACCCGCTCATATGCGAGAGCTCTCAAGAACCCTTATGCGTGCTCGTCGCAACTGAACACCCCGGACACCTGAATGTCCGGGGTGTTCTGCGTCCCTGCGTTCCGGGCAGGGATGGCTAATTCTGCGCTGCTTTGCCGATTCGTAATGCCAAGCGGGAAACAGCCCATTTCGCATGTTCGGATACCGTCAGCGACGGATGCGCCTGCAGCCCTTCCAGCAGCGGCAGAAGGGATGTGTCCCCGGAGCAGCCCGCCATCAGGCAGGCCTGCGACAGCACACGGTTGGGGATTGTCAGGTTCACACCGATCTGCGGTCGCAGCGCCTGCGCGGTTGCCTTTGGCTGCTCCAGCAGGGCTTTCAGGGGGATCCCCGGCTGCTGTGATGCCGTCACAGGCGCGTTGTGCGGGCAAACGCGCTGGCACGTGTCGCAGCCGATCAGCCGTCCGCCCATTTTTTCACGCACGTCGGGCGGCACCGGCTGACCGCTCATTTGCCAGTTCCGGATGCATCGTTCCCGGTGGAACACCCCGCCCTCCAGGGCGTTCGTCGGGCATGCCTGCTCGCAAAGGTGACAATTCCCGCAATGCAGTTCATGCGCCGCTTCCGACAGGTGATGCGTTGGCGGAATCCCCGGCGTGAGGGTCATTGTCTGCACATGAAAGCGGCTGCCAAGGCCCTCGGCATAGGAAAGCGTATTTCTGCCCTGCGTAAGGCCGGGGAGCCGCGCGAAGATCGGCTTCAGGCGGATGTCATCCCGCAGCGCAGCGCCGTCTGATGCGCATTCCCGCGCGATGCGGGACGCTGCTTCGTAGGCCTGCTGGGAGGCAAAATAGTACGGATGAATCCACGCCCCGCCATCATCCGGCTCCGGCTGCGCCTCATAGCGCCACAGCGCCAGAAGCACGGATTCCGCCTCCACCGCGCATTCCGCCCCATCCAGCACAAGCACCCGGCAAAACCCCGCGTCCAGCAGCCGCTGTACGATATTCATCCCCATTTCCCGTGACACCTCCACCCAAAAAAGAGGAGCTCCCGGCGGAAGCCCCTCCATGCATCGCAGCTGTTTACTTGGTGCCAAAAAGGCGGTCGCCGGCATCGCCAAGGCCGGGCACGATGTAGCCGTGATCGTTCAGATGGTCGTCCAGGCCGGCTACATAGATGTCCACGTCCGGGTGATCCTTCTGGATGCGCGCAATGCCCTCAGGCGCAGCGATCAGGTTCACAAGGCGGATGTGGCTGCAGCCGCGCTTCTTGATCATCGTAATGGCGTCGGATGCGCTTCCTCCGGTCGCCAGCATGGGATCGAGCACCAGCAGCTCGCGCTCCTGGGCATCGTGGGGCAGCTTGCAGTAATACTCAACGGGCTCCAGCGTTTCGGGATCGCGGTACAGACCGATATGACCAATGCGGCAGGCGGGAATCATGTTGGAGATGCCGTCCACCATGCCAAGGCCCGCACGCAGAATCGGCACGATGCCCAGCTTCTTTCCGGCGAGCATCTTCACCGTCGTCTTGCAGATGGGCGTCTCGATTTCCACATCCTCGGTGGGCAGATCGCGGGTCACTTCATAGACCATCAGCATGGAGATTTCCTCCAGCAGCTCGCGAAACTCCTTCGGGCCCGTCTCCTTCCTGCGCATGATGGCCAGCTTGTGCTGAATCAGCGGATGATCAAAAACGTGGACTTTGCTCATGGAACATAATCCTCCTTCACATTCGTCGTGGGGTACCCGGTTCTTGCAACATTATACTTCAAAACACCCCCGAACGCAATGCCTTTTGCGAATTCTGTTGCCGCCGTCTGTCTCCTGTGCATCCTTGACAGGCTCCCGGGAAATACCTATAATGAAATCATTCGTGAACGGAGGACACACAGCGATGTTTCCAGCCATTCCCTACAGCCGCTACGTTGTCGGCTTGCTCCCGTGGTACAGCGTGCTGATTGTCAGCGGCATACTGGCAGCCATCCTGCTTTGCAGCCATGAGGAGAAACGCCTTGGGCTCAGGCAGGATACTGTGATTGATCTGGCGATCTGGGTTGTCCCCTTCGGCATCATCGGCGCACGGCTCTATTATGTCGCCTTTGAATGGCAGGCCTTCGCAGAGAATCCGATCTCCGTGCTGTATATCTGGCAGGGCGGTCTGGCCATCTACGGCGGCGTCATCGGCGGCTTGCTCGCCATACTGCTCTTTGCCCGCAGACGCCATCTATCGCCCCTCCTGCTCACGGATATGATTGTCCCGGCACTCTCCCTCGCGCAGGCCATCGGGCGCTGGGGGAACTACTTCAACATGGAAGCCTACGGCGCGGCCCTCACTGACCCCGCCTGGCAGTTTTTTCCCGTCGGTGTGCTCATTCCGGAGGGCGGCGAATACGTCTGGCACATGGCGACCTTCTTCTACGAATCCGTGTGGGATTTGATGGTTTTCCTTGTGCTCTGGTTCGTCATCCGCCGGAAGAAGAAGCACCACGGCACCGTCACCTGCTGGTACATGCTGCTCTACGGGATCGGGCGCTTCCTGATTGAGGGGCTTCGCACGGACAGCCTGATGCTCGGCAGCCTCCGCGTCAGCCAGCTGCTCAGCGCCGCGCTTGTGCTGCTCGGCGGGGGCTTGCTGATCGTCCGCGCCATACGCAACCGAAAGGCAAATGCAAAGGAGGCCTCCTGATTCATGCCGACCTCGCTACTCAAGAATCTGATCTACCGGGCGGCGCTTCCCCTGCTTGCGCCATCGCCCCATAAGCTGATGCGGCATACCGCAGAAGGCCAGCCGCTCCATCACCTGCCCTACTATGAGCATCTGCTGGTGCATCATCACGTACTGGGGGCGTCGCTGCTGCTGGACGACGGGCAGCGACGGGCGGAGCTGTTCACGACCGTCACCGTTCCCATGCACGCCGCAGAGCCTGAAACCCTGTTCCGCGTTGCCTCCATCACGAAGATGGCAACCGCCCTTGTGACATTGCGCTGCGTTGCGTCCGGTCTCTTCGCGCTGGAGACCCCCGTCACGGAGCTCCTGCCGGAGACGGAGCACAGCGCCGTCCTGAAGGGCGTGACCGTCCGCCACCTGCTCAGCCATACCAGCGGTCTGCGCGATCTGCCCCAGCTGGATACCGCTCTGGCGCAAGGGCTGTCCTTCGACGAGGTGCTCGCTGCGCAAGGCGGCGTCTGCAGCCCCGGCGAAAGGATGGTCTACTGCAATTTCGGTTTCGGGCTTCTGGGCTGCATCCTGGAGAACACCACGGGTCAGCCGCTGGACGCGATCTTCCGGGAGCGCCTGTTTGAGCCCCTCGGGATGCGCGCAACCCTTGACGCATCCACGCTGGACGAGGCATCCGTCATGCCCATCAGCCGTGTCCTGCCCTACCGCAGGGGTGAGGACGTGACCATCACGAAACTCGGACGCAAGCCCATCGGTTCGCCTGATCCGCTGCGGCATTTCGGGCATACGGCGGGCGCGATGTACACCGATGCCGCCTCTCTGGCGAAGCTCCTTGGGCTGATTGCCCGTCGCGGTCTGCTGGAAGGTTCCGAATTCATTCCCGCTGCACTGATGCGGGAAATGACCAGCCAGCAGGCAGCAACCCCTACGCGCACCTACGGTCTGGGGCTTGTGATCCTAAACCGTCCGCAGCTCTCTTCCCACCGTCTGCTGGGCCATCAGGGCTTTGCCTATGGCTGCGTGGATGGCGCGTTCATGGAGGAGGACACGGGCCGCATGGTCGTTTTCCTCAACGGCGGTGCAAGCGAAGCGCGCGAGGGCAAGCTCGGTCTGGTGAACCGGGATGTGCTCCAATGGGCCCTGACGAAGGAGATGCCCTCATGGACGTGATCACGGAGATTCGGAAGGAGCGCGGGCGCTACCGGGTAACGGTCAGCGAAACGGAGGTTTTTCTCGTCCCTGTCAGCCTGATGCGCGAGCGCCCGCTCACCGTCGGGCAGTCCCTTGACATGGAGGAATACGACAACTGGCTGATGCTCCGGCAGTACCGTCACGCGCTGGATCGTGCCGTGGCCTGCCTTGCGGTCCGCGCCAGAAGCCGCCGGGAGGTGGAGCAGAAGCTCCTGCAATCCGGTTATCGCCCCTGCACCGTGGAGATGGTGCTGTACAAGCTGGAACGGGAGCGTCTGCTGGATGACGCCGATTTCGCCCGCCAATGGGTGGAGAGCCGCAGCACGCACAAACTGGGGCGAACGCGCATCGCGCAGGAGCTCCGCCGCAAGGGTGTATCCGCAGACGAAGCCGAAGCAGCGCTTTCCGCGATCGACGAGGAGGATCAGCTGTCCGGTGCCGTCGCGCTGGCGGAAAAGGCGGTCGCCCGCATCAGGCCCGGCGAGGATGCCCGCAAGGCCGCGAACCGCATCCTTGCCATGCTCGCCAGACGGGGCTATGGCTGGGAGATTGCCCGGGAAGCGCTGCGGCAGGCCATGGAGCATGTCGAAACAGGGGACGAAATGTAAAATTTTCAGGATCGCTTGCAAATTGCGCATCAATACGCTACTATAGCACTTGGAAAAACAACACAAAGGAGAAGTACCATGGAACAGTATAGCGGTATGTACGGACAGGAAGAGAATCAGGGCAGCATCGGCAAGGGCCTGATCGGCGCGCTGCTGGGCGCCATCATCGGCGCACTTCTCTGGGGCGTGGTCGGCATTCTGACGCAGCGCGTCTTTGCGCTGCTGGGCCTTGCACTGGGATTCATCATTGCCAAGGGCTATGATCTGCTTAAGGGCCGCGAGGGTGCTGCAAAGATTGTGATCATCTCCCTCTGCGTGATTCTTGCGGTCGTCCTGGGGGAAGCGGTTTACTATGTCGGGTCGATCGAGATGGAATACGCAAAGCTCCCCGAATACATCGCGGAGGAGCTTGCTGCCAACGGAAAGAGCATCAATGACGTCCCTCAGGCAATCCTCAAAGCCCGCATTCCCACCAAGGAAGAGTTCTACAACAGGGTGTTGCAGGATGACGATTTCAAAGGCGCCGTCGTCAAGGATCTGCTCCAGGCGCTGTTCTTTGCCGCGATTGGTGCGGTGGGCGTCATCGCGAATCTGGTTAAGAAGAAGGAGCCCGCAACAGCCGAAGCCCGGCCGGATGCGGCATACGCTCAGGATACCGTCAAGGACAGCGACGACGACACTTCCGCTGCCGTGTAATACATCAGCTTATCCCCGTGCGCCGCGCACGGGGTTTTCATTTGACATGCTTTACACGCTGTGCTATCATATCGACAGAACTTTCTGACAGGAGGAATCACGATGATCGGCACCGCCCTCCACGATCTGGCCGCAAAGCATCATCTGACCATCGCATCGGGCATGGCCTACGGCATACTGAACGGCTGCTTCGTCACGTTTTCCAACGGCAAGGATAACCAGTGCATCAGTATCTATGTCGGGCCGCAGGAGGCCCCGATGCCCGGCTATGCCGAATCCCGGACCGTATCCTGTTCGCGGCAGATCATGCAGGCCATCTCCACCGCCTCGGGCGCTGACAACGCGTATTGCCTGATGACGGGCAATGAAAACGTCCCGGCGCTGGTGCTGAACCACGCCGGAAGCGTCGTGACCGTCCATTTCCCTGATACGCCCGAAGCGACGGCTGGCATTGAGCGCTTCATCAGCGAGGTGCTGCCGCAGCTTGCGCCCCTGACCCGGCCGCAGCATTGCATCTTCTGTGCGCAGCCTACGGGCAGCGAGGGCTGTCCCGTGCGGCTCTCCGGTGACACCGTGGTCCCGATGCACACCGCCTGCTGCAAGCGGGCATCTGACAATTACCGCAAGGCAAACCCCAAGCCGGGCAGCCTTGGCAAGGGCATCCTCGGCGCGGCGCTGGGAGCGCTGCTCGGCGCGATACTGCTGGCGTGCCTGTACAATGCGGGCATCCTCGCAAGGGTCGTCAGCCTGCTGATCGGTTTGTTCGCTTCCCTCGGATATACCCTGCTCAAGGGCCGTCCCGGGCGGGAGAAGGTCATCACCGTCATCCTTTGCAGCGTCATTGCCGTCCTGCTCGGCGCCTTTGCCGGGAGCATCCTTCCCTTCGTGCAGAAGTATCAGTCGCTTGGCGAGAGCACAAAGCACGTTTTTGCTGAATACGCCGCTTCCCTGCCCGCATGGATGAATTATGTCCGTGCATCCATCAGCGGTTCCGGCAGCAGCTATTGGTTCTCCCTGGGCTGGAACGTCCTGTTCTGCGCGGTTTTCGCAGGCATCGGCTGCATTGACCTGCTGCGGAACCGCGCTGCCGGCTCTGCTGATGCGTCCCGTCCCCGGAGGCTCAGGGGCAAGTGCTGAACCACATCCCAACCCATATGACAAGAGGGCTTGTGCGCTGCGTCATGCAGGCAACAAGCCCTCTTTGCTGATAGCATTCATTCTCTGTACGCGATATCATCCCGCAGCCGGTACAGGGTCGCGCCGCGTCCGCGCACGCAGAACGCTGTTGCCCACCACTCCACGGAGCGCACCTCATCGTACTGGCAAATGCCGTAGCGGATACCCTGGCTGTTCTTGTACCCGCGCATGTTGGAGTCCATCCAGTGAATCTCATCCGTCTGGGCATCATAGCCCATCATGATGGCGCTGTGCGCGCCCACGCCGTACTCATAGTCCGCGCTCATCTGGAAGAAGTCGCCCCGCTGCACCTGACGCATGAAATCGCAGGCCAGCCGGAAGTTCTCCTCCATGGTCAGGCTCTTGTCGTACCGGAAAGCGGCGGCTTCATAGAAGGGATTGCCCTTCTCAGCGGAAACCTCCTCCCACGCAAGGCCATAATAATAGGGTTTGCAATCCTCCGACGGAAGGTTATTGGGAATCCGCAGCTTCACATCAGGATACTCCGCTATGCAGAAATCGTCGCGCAGCTCATTGAAAATGTGCGTCGTAAAGTTCTTGCAGAGGTAGATATCCCCTTTCTTATAGGCTCGCTGCGCCTTTCCGTTGGCTTTCACATACAGGTCATGACCCATGCTGATGATGCGCTCGATGAAATCCTCCCGTGCGGAAAGCGGCGGATTTTCCTCCTCCTCCGGCTGATCCGCAGGGATATCATCCGCAGGAGCGTTCTCCGCCGATTCCGTTGGAAGGGAATCACCCGGGGCAATCACCGTCCCGGAATTTCCGGGAACGACATCCCACAGCGAGTACTCTTCATCCTCAGGCGCTTCCGCAAGAGCGGGCAGCACCATCGCGAAGCAGAGCAGAATGAGCAGTATACGACGCACGAGGAACACCTCCGGAGTTTCTTCCCGGTTCGCCCCGGACGGCTCTGGGGCGGACACGGCATGTGGATTGCTTATGGCACTATCATCGTCCTGCAATGCTATTGTACACACTTCCACCGCCGATTGCAAGCATTCTGCAAAAGTTTACGATTCGTCAAAAACGGACTGCCGTTCCCTGACAGCAGTCCGAAAAGCTCAGCGTGTTCTGATGGTCACAGGCGAATCGCCCAGCGTCTTCTGCAGATTCGCAAGGCTCTTTTTCGCATAGCCTGCCTGGGCGCTGTCCATTCCGTCCGGCATGGGCAGATCGCTGGCAATCACACGATACCTGTATTGATCGTCCTGCTTGTAGCGCCAGATGTATGTCGGCGTGTAGGTCACGCGCTCGAAGCTGACGGAGCTGCCGTTGTAGGACAACTGCAGGTGCAGGATCATCCCCGTCACATTGCCGTCGTTGCGCCCGCCGTTGAGCAGGCTGCCCAGTGACCATGCGCAAAGCGTCTGCCTTGTTGTGCCGTCCGCGCGTTTGCCGACAAGCCATGTCACCTCGCGCACAGCCTTTGTCCCGGCGCCGACAATCACATCGGCTCCGGCGTCCGCAAGCGCCTGCACGAAGCTTTTCATCTTCGTTGTGGTCGTGCTGAAGCTGGCTGTTCCGCTCCAGTTGAGCGAAACGATTACAATGTCCGCGCCGTTCTCCCTGGCCCGGGTGATGTCCGCCGCAATCGACGCTGCGCCGGAGGAGACGTTCACGGTGGGCAGCGCAAACTGCGCCGAATCGCTTTTCAGCTTTTTCTGGCTTGTGCTGCTGGCTGCGTCCGCATAGTGCAGATACGCAATGCGGACATTGTTGACCGTGTAGATGCGCAGCGTCTGTGCGTCCTCCTCCGATGCATAGATGCCAATCGTCGCCAGCTTCCGCTTCTGCGCCTCCGCGATCGTGCTCCGGATGCCCGATAGCCCCAGCTCACCGGCGCGGCTGTATCCCAGCGCAAGCAGATCAATCCCCGCGGACGACAGCATGTCCATCGCCGTATCCGGCGCGTTGGGAAGCTGCCTGACATTGCCGTCCGGGTCGATGACCGCTTCCAGCGTCGCGAAGGTCAGATCACTTTTCAGCTCATCGGCAATCAGGGACAGGTTCTCGCTGTAGTCATACTTCCCGGAATCCGCGTAATACCCCGACCTCCTTGTCAGGTCGTCCATCACGATACTGCCGGCAAAGGTGAGGTTCACGGTGCCTCCGGTGACCGGCGCAGGGCTTGCGGTCGCCGCGACAGATTGTGCCGCTGCCGTCGTGTTCTCCGGCTCAGCCGTTGCGAAAACCGCTGCTGCTTCCGTCTCCATCGGCGGTACCACGGTCGCGTTGGCAATGGGAATATCAGCCATGGCAACGACGGGCAACGAGTCGTTCATGTTGACCGATGAACGCATCGCCTGATCCTCAATCCTGAGATTGGCCCGCCCCATCAGTTTGGGAAGGATCACGCCAAACGCGATCAGGACGAGTATCGTCAGTCCCAGCATCACGATCGTGCCCAGCGATACCCCGCGATGGTCATGATGCATCAAGAAGACTCCCCTTCTGGCGATCAATAGAACAGATTGGTCAGGCTGACGAGCGTGGTCAGCAGCAGCGCGGCGACCAGCGCGACGCACACAATGCGGACAACCAGCTTCTTCCTGTCGTCCTTCTTATTGCGCTTTTCAGTACGGGTGCTCATGATTTCTACCTCCTGGTTCATTCCGCCGGTTCTTCCGGCCTGTTTTCCGTTTCCTTTCGCCAGACGCGCACCTGGGTGACGCGGCGTTTCTCCATCTGGGTCACCAGACCGCGCAGCTCATCCGTCTCAAAGGATGCCCCGACAAAGGGGATGATGCCAAGCACCTCGGCCGCCCAGCCGCCCACGGTGTCGGCGCTGAAGATGTTCCTGACGTCCAGCATGTCCATCAGCTCCGACAGCTGCATCCCGCCGTCTACAAGACGGGAGCCGTCCTCCATCAGCAGCACGGACTGATCCACATCGTCGTGCTCGTCGTATATTTCGCCGACGAGCTCCTCCAGCACGTCCTCCATGGTCACGATGCCCTCGGTGCCGCCAAACTCATCCAGCACGATGACGATATGCGTCTTCTGCGTCTGGAACAGCTTGAGCAGCTTGGACAGGGACAATGTCTGCGGCGCATAGACGGGCACCTGCATGAACTGCGTGATGTCCGTGCAGCCCTCATGCTTGCGCAGGTAGTAGTCCTTTTCGTTGAGAATGCCAACGATGTGATCCATGTCCTCATGATAGACAGGCAAGCGCGAATACCCGCTGGTGCGGAACAGCTCGCCCGCCTCATCCATCGTGGCGGTATCCTCCACCGCGGTCACATCCACACGCGGCGTCAGAATGCTGTTCACATCCCGGTCATCGCTGAACTCGATCGCGGAACGGATCAGCTCTCCCTCGTGCGCGTCGATATCGCCCTCGCTCTGCGCTTCCTCCAGCATCGTCATGATCTCATCCTCAATGTAGGATTCCTCCTCAGCGGGCTTGAAGATCTTGTGGAGCAGCTTTTTCAGGAAGGAGAAGAAGACGTTCACCGGAGCGATGATGACCGTCAGCACGCGGAACACGGGCGCAAAGGTCATCGCGAAGGTTTCCGGGTTCTCCTTGGCGATCGTTTTGGGTGAAACCTCGCCGAAAATCAGCACGACCACGGTCATCACCACCGTGTTGACGATGGAGGACAGGTTCTGATCGTTGTTGAACAGCTTCAGAAACAGCGTCGTAGCCAGCGTGGACGCGGCGATATTGACGATGTTGTTCCCGACCAGAATGGTGGTCAGCAGACGATCGTAATCTTCGCCCAGCTCATAGGCCAGCTTCGCGCGCTTGTTGCCGTTGAGCATCATCGTCTTGAGCTTGACGCGGTTCATGGACGTGAAGGCGGTTTCAGACGCAGAGAAGAAAGCCGACAGCGCCACACAGGCGATGATGGCAATCAATAAGACTTCCATGGAATCAAGCAATCCTTTCATTGTCAAGCGCGATACGGCAGCAAGCCGGTATCGGCCTACACGACGCCACAAAGCCCATGGCATCGCATGTCGGGATACCCCCGACCTCCGTATTCCTGCACGCAATCAAGCCCACGAAGTCAGGACAAACCTCGCAGGCACAGGACTACAGGGAGGTTGATCCACGAAGCCGTCACTCTCCTTCTACAGACTGAATGTTGTGCATTATAGATTATAGCATGCCGCCATGAAAAATGCAAATGGAATCCACGAAAAATCTCAGCGGCCCGGCGGCTTTGCGTGCATCCGGCTCACCACGGTATACCCCGTCCGTTCAGGCCCGCAAGGATCCCGCTGCCAAAGGCGAACATCAGGTTGAAGCCGCCGCAGTCGCCATCCACATCCAGCACCTCGCCGGCAGCGTGGATGCCCGGAGCCAGGCGGGAACACAGTGTTTCCGGCTCAAACTCATCCGCAGCGATCCCCCCGGCGGTGACCTGCGCGCTTTCAAAGCCCTTCACCCCCCTGATGGGCAGGCTGAAATCCGCGGCGCATGCTGCCAGATGGCTGATCTGGTGCGATTTCAGCTCCCCTGCCGGCATCTCATGCGTGCGCGCCAGCCCGGCCATACGCATCAGCGCTGCGGCGAGCTTCGGCAGGCACAAGCCGGTCAGCAGCTCCCGCACAGGCGCAGCCGCCCACATCGCCCTTCTGCGGAGGATTTCCTCCCGGAAGCTCTCCTCCGACGGGAAGCCCATGGCCTTGAGCAAATCCATATGAAACGTATCTCCCGGGGACACATAGCGTGCGCACTGCATCACGCACACGCCTGTCACGCCGTAATCCGCAAACAGCAGCTCCCCGCTCTCCCGGTATTTTTCCCGACCGCCCCCGGTGATGCGCACGTCCGTGCGAATGCGGATGCCGCTCAGCCCGCGTATCGCCTCCGTCTCCGTGATGATCTGCGTGAGCGCCGGACGGGGCTTCACAAGGGTATGTCCGATGGCACTCAGCAGCTGCCAGGTGCTGCCGTCGCTGCCCAGCTTCGGCTGTGCGCATCCGCCGCCGGCAACAACCACACGTTTGGCGCGACAGGCGCTATCCGCCGTATGGACAATCCAGCCGGAGCCGCGTCGCTCCAGGCCGGTAACGGTGCATCCCGTCCGCTCCTGCACGCCCAGCATCCGCATGGACTGGCGGAGGGTATCCAGCACGGTCGATGCGGCGCCGCTGACGGGATAGACCCGGCCGTCCTCCTCCTGCCGCAGGTGCAGACCCAGATGCCGCCAGAACCGCGTTTGTTCCTCTGCGCCCATTTGGCCAAGCACCGCCTGCGCCATCTGTCTGCCGCCCGGGAAGCGCAGCTCGCCCGTGTTCATCAGATTGCAGCGCCCATTGCCGGTGGCGAGCAGCTTCCTGCCAACGCGATCCATGCGCTCCAGCAGCGTCACGGTATCGCCGCACATCGCAGCGGCAATCGCAGCCGCCATACCGGCAGCACCGCCGCCGATGATGATGACATCCTCCATACAGCGCCTCCTGTCCCTCAATTATAGCTATTATACATGAGTTCCCGCGCTTTCGCAATCTCCCGGCAAAAGGAACAGACCGCGCAGGCGGCCTGTCCGGAATGCGCTTGTCCTCAGCGCATGAAATCCCTGCAGGTAGCGTATGCTGTCTGGGAGGTGATGATGATGACAGAGGAAAGCAAACCCGTATTCCCGTGGAAATCGCTGCTCACGCTGATTGTCGCAACGGTTGGCGCCGGCGCGCTGGTCGGCTGGCTGACCCAGAGGGATTCCCACTTTTACGAGGGTCTGACCAGGCCCGCATTTGCGCCGCCGGGATGGCTGTTCCCCGTCGTGTGGCTGCTGCTGTACACAGCCATGGCGGTGGCGATGTGGTTCGTCCTGCGGGCTCATGGGCGGGACCGTTTCATCCTGCTGGGCCTGTATGTCGTGCAGCTGATCATCAACCTGATCTGGCCCTGGCTCTTCTTCACGCAGCAGGCGCTGGGGCTGGCCTTCTTCTGGCTGATCCTGCTCTGGATGCTTTCAGCCATCATGCTCTGGCAATTCTTCAGGGAAAGCCGGGTGGCCGGATGGCTGATCGTTCCCTATCAGCTGTGGCTGACCTTTGCCGCCGTGCTGAATTTCTGCCTGGCGCGGCTCAATCCGTGATGTGGTAGATGCGCCGCAGCTCCGGGGTCATCCGGCCATCCTCCCCGTAGACGATCAGCGGCGGTTCAGGGTGGAGCATGGGCCTGGCGTCCTTCATGGCCTCGATCAGCACCAGATTGGCCGCTTTGCTCTGCGCCGGATAGATCAGCCGGAAGCGCTTGGGCTCCAGCCGGGCAGCGGACAGCAGCTGCATGACCTCCAGCATTCTGGGCGCAGGGTAAATCATGGAAAACCTGCCCTTGCCGCGCAGCAGCCGGTAAGCCATCGCAAACCAGTTCCGCAATCCCGCACCGGTCTGGTGACGGGCGATGGACAGTGCTTCCGATGGGTTCAGCAGGGTTGCTCCCGGCTGCCCATAGGGCGGATTGCAGGTGATGGCATCCAGCGTTCCGGGAGAGATGACGCGATCCGCCTCCTCCACCGCAACCGCATGGATGGCAATCCTGCTCTCCAGCCCGTTCAGCATCACGCTGCGGCGCGCCATATCGGCCATTTCGGGCTGAAGCTCGAACGCGTCAATATGCTGCGCGCGGCCGCGCCCTGCCAGCAGCAGCGGGATGACCCCCGTGCCCGTTCCGAAATCCGCAGCCCGGTCACGGGGGGCAATCCGCGCGAAATCCGCCAGCAGCACCGCATCCATCCCGAAGCGGAAGCCCTGCTCCTTTTGCAGGATGCGCAAGCCCGCCAGCTGCAGGTCGTCCAGCCTTTCGCCCGTGCGAATCATTCCGCAGGCGGTATCAGTGTCAGTTGGCCGGTCAGGCAATACCCTTCATTCCCTTCGTATGCAATCAGGCACCAGACATCCCCCTTCCGGAGGACGCGAACCCTCGTGTCCGGCTGCAGCTCCGTCACCTCCGGCGCCTCCATGGAGCACCAGGCCCGCGCGAATACGGACACTGTGCCGTTCTCATGGACGATGGCTTCCCAGCCCTCCACTGCCGTCAGCGTGGCATCGAGCAGCTTCGTGTCGTCCGCGGCCGTCTTTTCCGGCCTGTCTGCCGAGAGGTACCTTGCAGCGCAGTACCCGAGGGTCTGTCCGTACTGGACATAGCACCAGTCGCCGAGCTCCCTGAGAAGCGTCACCTGACTGCCGCGATCCATCCGGGTCAGTATTCTCCCATCGGTGGAGGGCTTGTCCCGCAGCGCCAGCGGATCCACCGCCGTGTTGACATAGCGGATGCCCAGGGCCTCCTCCGGCGACGTGTAGGTGATGTACCGGCTGAACACATAGCCTGCCATGTCCTGATAGATGACGAAGCTCCACGTGATACCGCGCTCCAGCACGAGAATCTGACTGCCCGACGGAATCTCCGTGTAGATCTGCGCTTCCGTCGACGCACCGGCGCGGAGGTTCACGCTGCTCACCGTCGTCACGATCCACGCTGTCAATCCGGCGTCTTCCGCGGGCGAGGCGTCCACGGCGTCGCTCCCGTTAGGGATATCCGTTTCCTCCGGCGCTGCGGTCGGGGTGGCGGTAGGGGTTGCTGTCGGCGTTGCTGTGGGCGTTGCTGTGGGCGTGGGCGTGCCCGTCTGCGCGGTCGTTTCCGGCGTTGTCATGTCCTGATACAACTGCAGCGCGCTCGTCAGGACGTAGCCCGTCAAGCCGACATAGGTGATCTGCGTCCATGTCTCCCCATAGCTGAGCACGGTCACGGTTTCCTCGGATGGAATCACCAGCTGCACGCTGCTGTCGGAGCTCGCCGATGTATACATCTCCGTGTTCACCAGCACCAGAGCCGCAGCGCCGGAGGGCACATGCGTCCCGGCGGGCGTTTCGGTGGGCGTGGCCGTCGGCGGATCCGCATCAAAGGAGAGGTACGCCGTCATCACATAGCCCGTCAGGCTGCCCCAGCGGACAGCGCACCACTGTTCACCATAGCTTGTGACGACAATCCTCGTCCCCCGCGGAATCTCCGCAATCACATCATACGCGGTCGAAGGGCCCTCGCGAAGGTTCAGCGTGGAGGCCTCCGAATTGACCAGAGCATACACCTCCCCGCTGCCCAGCGGAGGTTCGGTCGGGGTGACACCGGACGCTTCAAAATCCAGCGCGCTGGTCAGCATATACCCCGTGACACCGCTGACGCTCACCCGGCACCAGCTGCCGTCATTGCTGATGACCTGCACCTGCGTCCCATGCGGGACGTACAGGATGATGGTACCGGAGGTCGACGCAGTGCTCCGCAGCGGCGCGCTGCCCATGGCGCCGGGCAGATTGACCATCGCGGAAGCGCCGCTGACGGATACATCCCCCGGGTACGCGCTGCTCATCGTCAGGTAGCCGGTCATGCAGTATCCGACCTGCTGACCGTATTGCACCCTGCACCAGGAGCTGCCGTATTGCAGAATCGCCACAATGCCCCCGCCGGGAATCGCGCCGATCACCTTGCCGGATGTGCTGCCCGCGTCCCGCAGGTTCAGCGAGGTTGTACCGGTCACCGTGCCCCACTGGGTGATGTTCGTGGCCGACGCGCTCTCCGTGGGTGGCGTACCGCTGATCACAAGATTCGCCGTCGGGACATAGCCGTTGATTTCGCCATACCGGATCAGCGACCATGTGCTTGCGCAGCTGAGCACCTCGACGGAGGAGCCGTTCAGCGCGGTCAGCAGGATTTTGCCGCTCTCGGAGGGCGTATAGCGGATGGGCTGCACATCGTTCACGCCGGTGAGCCGGATTCTGGCATTGCAGCCGGTTTCCGGCGGCAATGTTGCGGGAGCCTCCGTGCTGATGACAGGATCGTTCCCGGAGCCCACCGGCGGCAGAATCGTATGGGTGAAGGCATACTGCACGCGTTCGCAGCCCTCATAATAGAAGCCGAGGATCTGGTCATAGGTATAGCCCATGTTTGCCATCTGCTGTGCGCCGCGCTGGCTCATGCCCACGCCGTGTCCGTATCTGCCCACGCGGATGGCGAAGCCCTCGTCCGCCGCTTCGACGAACCAGAGCTCATTCTTGGTCGAGTTGATTGACATCGACAGCGGGCCTTCCAGCTCGTCAAAGATGGAGAAGGTCAGCGTCGCGGCGCTGCCGTTGGAAAGCGTCACGCCGAAGTCCATCTTCGTGTAGAGACGGCTGGGTGAATCGTATTTGGGCGTGTGCGGAATGATGCTGTTGATACGCGTGATGGAAACACCGCTGCCGAAAAGGCTCTGGGCCTTCGCCGTCAGCAGGCTTTTGAGGGTGCTGTTCTGCGATGCATGGTTGAAGCTGCTGTAGACGAGCAGCTTGCGTCGGTTGCTGTTCGGATTCGCGTGATCGAAGGGATCGTCCTTCACGCCGAGATAGGGATAAGCCGTCGACCCCCATATGTTGGCGACCGCTTCCGTCTGTCCGCCGTTGGAGGCGGTGTAGTATGTGCCGGACAGCCTGCCGCTGTTCATGATGACGATGCCGCGGGTTGCGTCCACGGCGCGCTTTGCGTTCGTCTCCGTCCCGACATAGCCGTTATACACCTGATCGCTGGCGGTGTCGCCCAGATCATAGAGGTAGCTCTCCCGACCGTTCATCCGGTTGAGGGTATAGGTTCGTGCCGCAACAGCCTGGGCCTTCAGGGCTTCCGACGGCCAGGAGGAGCTCATCTCATAGGGCACGACGCCATAGAGGTAGTATTCGATGTACACATGCACGATGGGATAGAGCTTGAAGCCGCTTCCGCTGGATCTGGCCACCAGCTGCAGATCGCCGGGATAAAGGTTGTTCGGCCGGTTCGCCTGCGCAATCTTCAGCGCGCTCTCGCCATCTGTCTGATGGCGGCGGAGGGCCAGCTCCATGCCCATCGGATAGGATACGCCATGAGCGGTCATGGTGATCTGTCCCGTCGCGGCATCGAACGCGAAGCTGACCTGCTGTCCGTCCGAGAGCGTCATGCTCGTTGCACCGCTGACGGAGTAGCTGCCCACCACCGTCACATCCAGCCGCGTTACACTGCCCAATGAGGCAAGGTACACCCGCACCATGCCGTCCTTCGCTTCGCCGGCCCTGGTCAGCGGCGCAGCGCGAACGAGCACATCAGACATCTCTGATCTGCCGGGTGAACACAGGGTCAGCACAAGCAGAGCCGACAGCAATACACTGAGCAAACGCTTCATAGGACTCCTCCATCAGGCGAAACATCGGATACAGAGCATCCATCCCTGTATATTGTATCATAATCATCACGCGCTGTCACGACCATATGTAACAATTTCACCGGTGCGCAGGGAATAAGAAAGGCGCACTCGCAGTCACGCAAGTGCGCCAAAACGTGTCGAAAAAGTGCTTTCGGCACTTTTTCGAGGAATTGCACTCCGTCACTGTCAGGGCTGCAAGCAGCCCTGA
>JBJEUF010000038.1:0-20015 GCA_051883695.1 Aristaeellaceae bacterium | reverse complement strand
GATACGAATACAGTCAGAGGGCCTGCGGGCCCTCCGACACCTCCCAAGGCTTTTGTGTGCATTGGAGGAATCCGGCTCATTCACCGGCGATGAACAGCACGCCCAGCGTACCGGGGCCGCAATGGCTGGAGATCACGCCGCCGGCACGGGTGACAAGAATCTCATCAAAGTGCCCGAGGCTTTCCAGCCAGGTGCGGACGGCTGCGATGGTCTCCTCCGGGCAGCCGGAATGGGTGATGAACACGCGATCCTTCTTGGCGGCGCGCAGCTCGGCTTCCATATCCATGGCGTAGGAGAGGATCACGCGGTCGATTTTGCCGCGGAACTTCTTGCCGGGCGCCATCCTGCCATCCGTCACGGCGATGCGGGGATGCAGCTTCAGGGCGCCGCCCATCATCGCAGCCAGACCGCTGCAGCGGCCGCCGCGATGCAGATAGGTCAGCGTATCGACGACGAAGCTCGCGCGCACCAGCGGACGGATGTGCTCGATGTGCGCCGCGATCTCCCCGGCGGTTTTGCCCTGCTGGGCCATCTCTGCTGCCTCCAGCACCTGCAGCCCGACGCCGGTGGACAGGTTCATGGAGTCAATCACGGTCACCAGATGCGCCGCATTCAGCTGCTCGGCGGCCATCCGCATGATGTTGAATGTGGAGGACATGCTGCCGGAAATGGTGAAGCAGACGACCTCGCGGCCTTCCGTGACATAGGGCGCGAAGGCCGCGACGGCATCCTCCAGCGCGATGGCGGCGGTCTTGGGGGAGCTGTGGTGCTCGTCGGACCAGGCATAGATCCCATCCGGCGTGATACCGCGGCCATCTTCATAATCCTCCTCGCCAAGGATGATATGCAGCGGCAGAACATCAATATCATATCGCGCGATCAGCTCGGGAGACAGATCGCAGGTGCTGTCGGAAATAATCTTGACCATGAGGAGCCTCGCTTTCTAAAACGGATGGTAAAATACGACAACCTTACTATACACCCGTAATGTAAACTGAAACGAAACTATTGATGCTGATTTCGGAAAAGTGCGTAGGATTGCTGTCAATGATGCTCCTGCCGAAGGGGGAGGCGCACGGAAAAGGTGGTTTCCGATGCATCGCTTTGCACGGTGATGCTGCCGCTGTGCAGCTGCACGATCTTCCGGACGATGGACAGGCCGACGCCCGTTCCTTCACGGGCATGGGAGGTATCACCCTGATAGAATTTATCAAAGATGCGCTGCTGCTGCTCCGCCGGGATGGCCGGGCCGTTGTTCGATATGTCCACCTGAAGGCGGCCCTTCTCCGCGGGTGACGCTGCCAGGGCGAAGACGCGCACGCGGATGCTGCCGTTCTCGGGCGCGAATTTGACAGCGTTGTCCAGCAGATTGACCCATACCTGCTTGAGCAGCTCCTCGCAGGCCTGGATGGTGAACTCCTCAAAATCGGCGCTGATGGCCAGCTCCTTGCGCGTCCAGTCCTTTTCCAGCAGGAGAATGCAGCGCCGCAGCTGCTCGGACAGATTGAACTCGCTCACGTCCGTCAGAATCTCCTGATTCTCCACCTTCGTCAGGTTGAGCACGTTGGTTGCCATGTTGGACAAACGCGTGGATTCGTCCACGATCACGTCCAGATAGGCGCGCCGCTGCTCCTCGGGCAGGTCGGGGCGCTGCAGGAGCCGGGCGAAACCGCGGATGGACACGATGGGCGTCTTGAACTCGTGGGAGAAGTTGTTGATAAAGTCCGTCCGCAGCAGCTCCGTGTTTTGCAGCTCGCTGGCGAGGGTATTGAAGCTGTCTGTCAATTCACGCCCCAGCGTCGTTCCGCCAAAGTCCACGCGCTCATCAAAGTGACCGCTGGCGAGACGGCGCAATCCCGTGATCAGCCGGTTCACCGGCCCGAGCGGAATGCGCAGAATCAGCGGCGTGACGCAATAGCCGATGGCAAAGCTGGCGATGGCGCAGAAGATGAACGGGAGCGCCGAGGTGTTGTCCACATAGTCAGCCAGCCCCGTGTTCTGCATGAGCAGCGTACCCGCGCTGAAGATCAGGAGCGTGATGGCCAGGATGATGAATACGCACAGGGAGCAGATCAGGATGAAATTCCGCTGAGCTGCGTTCTTCTGCCGCTTTTTCACTCGTGCTTCACCGCCTTATAGCCAAGGCCGCGTACCGAAACGATTTCAAATTCCGGCCAGCCCTCGAACCGCCTGCGGAGCCGCCCGATGTGCACGGTGACGGTTTCCCAGCCCGTGTCGCTGTTTGCGCCCCAGATGTCGTCCATCAGCTCAATGCGCGTGAAGATGCGTCCGGGATAGGACAGGAGCTTGTACAGGAGCTGGAATTCCTTCTGGGGCAGCACCTGGGTTTCGCCCTCCCGGGAGACGGACAGGCTGTCCCAGTCCAGCACCACGCGCCCGACGGTGATGCGGCGTTCGGAGACGATGCGCGCCCGGCGCAGCAGCGCGCGGATGCGCAGCAGCAATTCCTCCTCATCCACCGGCTTGACCATGAAATCATCCGTTCCGGCGATGAAGCCCTGCCGGATATCCGCGGGCATCTGTTTGGCGGAGACCATCAGCACGGGCAGCTCGTTCTGTCCGGCGCGCAGGCTGTTGCCGGAGGCGGCGCGAAGCTCCCTTGTGAATTCGTACCCGTCCATATGGGGCATCATGACGTCCAGCACGACGAGATCAATATGCTCCTTTTCCAGCACATCCAGCGCCTCCAGCCCGTCTGCGGCGAGCGTGACGGTGTAGTGCTCTGCTTCCAGCAGGGCTTTCATCCACAGCCGCGTATTTCTGTCGTCATCCACCACCAGAATGCGGAACATGTTCATCCACTCCTCTGTTCCAGGGTTTTCCGCGCTACCTCCATTATGCCGTACCTTGCCGGAAGAATCAAGCGAATCCGCACAATTTGCGAAAAAAAACAGCTGCCGGGATGCGGCCGGCAGGAGGGCGGACGGTCTTTACCCATTGTTTACGGTGCGTTCACAGAGCGTCACGGAGCTGTCACATAGCTGCGTTATCATATCCCCGGAATCCGAAAGGAGAGGATGTTTGATATGAAGAAGCTGCTGGCAATGCTGCTTGGACTGCTGCTTCCGCTGACCATGGCGGCAGCGGAAGACCCGGAGACGCTGATTGTGCTTGGAGACGAAATCACCGTGAACGGCGAAGCCCTCCCGGAGGATGCCGCCGCACCGGTGTATCTGGCGTATGCTGTGGAAACGCATGAGGACGTTCCGGCACAGCTGGCGGGCCTGACGAACCGCGTGGTGACCATCACCGAAGGCGGCCTCTACCGCATCACCGGTACAACAACGGATACACAGATTGCCGTGCGTGCCGGTGCGGAGGATGACGTGCGGCTGATCCTGGACGGCGTGGACATCACCTGCCGTACCCATGCCGCCATCGCCGTCTACAGCGCCCGGGAACCGCGCGTTGCGGGGGAATACGGTGTGACCATCGAGCTGGCGGATGGAAGCGAAAACCGTATCACCGGCAGCCACAATGTGGCCATGACCGATGATGAGCCGGAATTCGACGGTGCGGTCGGTTCGCAGGTGTCGTTGGGCTTTGAGGGCAGCGGCGCCCTTGTGATCGACGCGGATAACGAGGGCATTGAGGTTGCCTTCGGCCATCTGACCATCAATGGCGGAACCTTCCACATTGAAGCGGGTGATGATCCCATCAACGTCGCTGAGGATGGCGTCGGTGTGCTGACCATGAACGACGGCTATGTCTACTCCGCGGTGAAGAACCTTGCGGGCTGCGAGGGCGACGGCGTGGATTCCAACGGCTGGATCATCTTCAATGGCGGTACGGCCATTAACCTGGCGCATCCCACCAGTCAGGATGGCGGCATCGACTCCGACATGGGTTCCACCATCAACGGCGGTGTGATCGTCGGGGCCGGCAACATGTACGATCCCATCGAGAGCACCTCGGCGCAGCTGTTCATGATGCTGGAGTTCTCCGAAGCCACCGACGATCTGATCGTCGTGACGGACGCATCCGGCAATCCGGTCTTTGCCTATGATTTCCCCTATGATTACATGTACATTGCCTTCTCCACGCCTGACCTGAAGGAAGGCGAGACGTACCATGTCTACCTTGGCGGCACGATTGAAGGCGAGATGAGGGACGGCCTGTACACCACCATCACGTCCTATACGCCCGGCAGGCAGCTGGTGCATGGCGGCGGTGTTGCGGAGCAGCGCAATCCCGGGATGCAGATGCCGGCAGATATGGGCGCTTTCGACCCGAGACAGGGGCAGCAGCCCGGACTGACCGATCCCATGGCAGGACAGCCCGGGGACTTTGACCCGATGCAGGGCGCGGACGGCGGGATGGCGGATGCCGCACGGCTCATGGCGGCGTGGGCTTCCGTTGACCTGAACGCGATTCTGGACGGTGTTGACCTGAACGAGCGTCTGGCCGGAAAGGATCTGAACAGCCTGCTGACCGGCTTCTCCCTGACGGACATCCTGACGGAGGAGGAGCTGAAGGCGGTCTTCGGTGAGGATGCGGATCTGTCCGTGCTGGAGATGTTCGGCGGCATGAACCGTGGCTTTGGCGGCGGTATGGGCGGCATGGCGCCGCATTCGATGGCATCCTCGTCCGAGGTCGCTACGCCTGATTTTCTGCTGACGAAGGAGAGCTGCACATTCTCCAACGTGTCAGCCATGGAGGAATAGGCTGTCCCATATCGGCGTATCATCCGCACAGCGTTTTTCCACCCCGCTGTGCGGATGATCCTTTTTTGGGGGAATTGGATATGTAACCGGCGTGCTAATTCTGCATTCGCACAGCGCCTTTTCTGCTCTGGCTGTGCTTTGTTCCGCTCACCGGACTGTAGGGAACGCCTCGCTTCATTCAGCTTTGCCAGAACGAGATAATTCACTGCGCTCGGTGCAACATCTTGATCGAGAATTTGTATACATCGTGCTTTAGGCACTATTTCGAGGATTCGCACTTCGCCGCTGTCAGGGCCACAAACAGCCCTGACGGCCAGGGATAGCTCCCGACAGAGCCGGTCGATCCGAATACGGTCGGGGCGACCTTGTGCAAAACGGAAAACAAACATGAATGCGACCGAAGGGGTGGAGGGGGCGATCGGAAAGCCCCCTCCTCGCTTCCGCAGAAGCGAAACACTCCTGCCGCAGAGGGTGTTGCGCGCCTGCGGGCGCGACCAAAGGGCTTTCCGTCATCCAACATCGCCTGAGCCTTGCCCTCGGCAACTCCCCACCGGGGAGCCGCTTCTGCACGATGCCCTTTGGAATCCTTTGGATTGCAAATCTGGGAACAATAACTGCCAGATGAAGCATTGTATCATCTGTTGTTTTGCATCAGGCTGACTTGGGGCGGTCTCATGCGTGCTTTCCAAACCGATGGCAATGTGCTATAATGGATGCCGTTGCATGGTTTTCCTCAAATCACACAGGAAAGTGGCGAAGCGCATCATGGCACAGTATCACGAGCACCTCACCTATCAGCTGTATCAGAGCTATCACAAATGCGTCCACAGCACTCCGGAGGTGCAGACCTACATGCATTTTGGCGCTGTCAGCCGCACGAATGCCGCCTCACAGACGGAGATGCTGACCGGCTACATGAAGGCGATGGTTGAGAGTATCCTTGCCGATATGAGCCGCTTTGGCGACTGCTGGCTGCTCCGGGCCATCCTTGGGTATGCGCTGCCCGCCATCCATCTGCTGGATTTCAGCGCCGTCCTCTATGTGTATACCTCCGTGTTTGACCCGGAGAGCAAGCCCCGGCTGAACACCCGCTCCATCCCCTACACGGAGGCCTTCAGCCGCTCCGCCGGCGGAATGCGCTATACGGACAGCCGGGCGCTGTCCTGCACGGTCGATCTCCGGGAGGAGCAGATGATTCATCATCTGTGCCGTTCCCTTTTGCTGCAGGCAAGCCAGCATGTGCTGCAGGCGCAGCTTGCTGCATTCGAGCGCGAGCGAATCGCCCTCAAAAGCCAGATCACCGGGCTGAAGGATCGCATCTTCGGGCTGGAGAGGGAGCTGGCAGCCGCACAGAAGGCGCTCCGGGACAATGAATGAACCTGATGCTGTGCTGATGCGGCATCCTTCCGCCCCGGCTGCGCTTTGACAGAACGAAAACACGCCGCGATCGGTGATGAATGGGCGAAACGGAGGAACAAAACGATCCCCCGACCTGCACGAACATGCAGATCGGGGGGTGTTTTATGATATGGGGAAACGCCGTTTGCCTCACGAGCAGCGGTGACAGTTGGGGCACCGGATCGCGTTGGGGCTCAGTTCCGCCTGACAGTATGGGCAGCGGCGCACGATCACAGGCGGGGTATAGGGCGGGGCGTACATCGGCTGCGTGTGCACGGGCGGAGTGTATACCGGCTGCGTGATGACGGGCACGGCATAGGCCTGCGGTGCGGGTTGCGCAGCAGGCGGCTGATCCTTCATCATCTCCGTGAACCATTTCTTCAGCCTGCTTTGCTCTTTTTCGCGGGCGTTCTGCGCCGTCATGTCCTTGATGCGCTGCTGCAGCGTCTCCATCTGTCTGGTCAGCGCAGCGATTTGCTCTTCCTGATACTGACGGCCCTTCATGTCCACCGCCGCGCGACCGCTCTGATAGGCGCGCTCATTCGCCTTCTCCAGCTCAGCCAGATGGGTCTGTGCTGCAAGCATCTCCCGGGTCAGCTCATAGGCGCGGTCCGCCAGCTGGTTATCCCGTGCCACCTGCTCCTTGTGCCGGGCGTCCTCCTCGCGCTCCTGCCGGGCAACGCGCTCCGCCTCGGCTTCCGCCTGGGCGATGAGGGCTTTCATGCCTGTCTGCGCCAGCTGCTGCTCCCCCTGACGGGCCAGGTATTCCAGCATCAGCCGCAGTGTCTCATTCTCGCTCTCCAGCTCCTGCCGCCTGTTCTCCTGCTGATACTCAGCGTTCAGGCGCTCCATTTCCTCAGCCAGCGCCTGCCGCCGCAGCTCCAGATCCCGGGCGAACCTTGCCTTTTCCAGCTCCTCGGTGAACGCCGCGGCTTCCCTGGCCATTGCCGTGGCGACCTTCTGCGTTTCCGTATCGAGATGCAGGCTCTGGAAGCCTTCGTACATCCGGTCGTCGACGTCCGCGTGCCGGTCTGCGGTGCGCTGCTCAAGCTGATCCTGCACAGCGAGATTGCGCTGCAGCCGCGCGTAGGTATCCAGCTTTTCCCGCCAGCTCTGGTCGCTTTCCTCCACGGCGCGCAGGATGTCGTGCATGGCGCGCTCATGCTGCGCCTGTTCCAGCTGGGTCTGGTGCACGTGCTCATTGCGGCGGCGCAGGGCATTCATCGCTTCCTGCTCCTTGATGGCTTCCGCCTGGTTCTCCTCCTGCCAGGCGTTGAAGCTGTAGCGGCGATAGGCTGCGTCCTCCTCGGCCTGATAGCCTAACCGGGCCATTTCCTGCTGATGGGCCAGCTGATCCCGGGTGGCGTTCAGGTGCGCCTGATTTCCCAGGGCAGCTTCTTCCGCAGCAGCGTTTGCCTGATCGAGCTTCTGCCTGTCTGCGATCTGCGCCACGGCAGCCTCCGTTTCAATCGAATTGGCTTCCACCGCACGGTTCGTGTCATTGCGCTTGCGCTTCAGCTTCAGGTTCTCCTCATATTCGCGGAGCTTCTCCCTGATCTCGCTCTCGCTGATGGTCAGTGCGCTCTGCTCCTCCAGCGTATAGAGAGCAGACTTCTCAGCAATTTCCACCGTCAGCGTCAGGTTCCCGGCGCTCAGGCCCGTCTGCATCAGCAGCGCATCCGGTGCGTTGATCAGCTGTGTCGCCTGTGCCTTCAGATAGCCCGCGTAGGTGGAGAGCATGTCCAGCCGCGGATTCATGTCCTCAATCAGATTCTGGAAGACGGACGCGAACATGGTTCCCAGCTCTTCGCCCACCTGGCGGCCGAGCTCCTCGCGTGCTTCGTTCTCATCGGCGGCATTCGCCCAGCGGGCCGCTACGGTGGAGCGCTTGAGACGCGCCTCGTCGATGACGTCGATATACAGGCCGCCGCTCATCCGCAGGCGGGCTGTTGCCAAAGGCTTGTCCTTGATATGAACGGAGATGGGCATGGTTTCCCACTTCAGATGGCCTTCAACCTTCGCGCGCAAGGGATCCACAAACGTTGTGCTGTTGATCATACGAACGTTTTCCGCAATGACGGACTTGATCGCCACGCCCCATTTCCGCAGCTGCTGATTCGCCAGCTGCTGCACCCGTTCGGCGATCAGATCCTTATGCAGGGGCAGCATATTCGGCATGAGCCCCTGCTGATCCCGCACCTGACGCAGGGCTTCCCCGTAGACATCGCGCATTCCCCTGGAGATCTTGACCGCATATGCACCTGCGGTCTCCTGACCGTACTCATTCCTCTCCACGGCGAAATCCTTTGCCGTGACCTGTTCGCTAAACCCGATCCACCGCAGGAAGGCCGCATGATCCACAATCTCATCCAGCTCGCAGGAACCGTTGAGCGCAAACTCAAACACATCCATATGGTCGCCCATGAGGGAAGCGCTGCCGCCCCACAGGAGGCTTGCATCGGGCAGGATGTTACGGACATAGTATATGTCCACAATCACGCGGCGCGTATCATCCTGACCATAGGCGTAGGCATCGGCCTTCAGGCTGGTTTCAGACAGCATGACGCTCTGCCCGCTGACGGCGAACGCCTGCTGATCTCCCTGCACCACAACCGCCGTCATGCCCGCCTTGCCGATGATCCGGCTGTCAAGGGACAGCGGCTGACCGGACATCGGGTGCTTCCAGAACAGCTGATTCCTGGGAAGCTCCACGTTCATACTGATATCCGCCGCAGTCGTTCTGATGACAGATTCTCTTTCCTCGGCAACCTGCACGGGGTCAAAGTCCTTCCTGCAGACAGGGCAGATCACATGCCGCGCCCCCGCGCTGTAGCGTACCTCCGCCTGGCAGCCGGGGCAGCTGATCGTCATGCCCTGGGGCTGCGAAGCGGGGGCAAAGAGGGGGGAATGGCAGCTGGGACAGCTGTTGCGGCGGATGATGTTGTACTCCACCGAACGCTTGCAGGTCGGGCACTCCACGATCTGCGTCTCCTGATCCTTCATGCGGATTTTCTTTCCGCACCGGGGGCATGTGGCGTTTTTCCAGAGCATCCGGCCCTTTTCCAGTTCCAAAATGCAGTCACAATCCGGACAGACAACGCTCACGCGCTCCTCATCGTCCCGCACCAGCTCGCTCTGACAGATGGGGCAGCGGTTCTTGCGCGCCAGATCATACACCACATCCTGATTGCAGACCGCGCAGTGCATGATCTTCATCCGGGACTTATCAAAGGAGATCTTCTCGCTGCACTTAGGGCATTTGGTGGATTTCCATCCCCAAAAGCCCATTTCCAGTTCCACGCCGAGGCCGCACTTGGGACAAGAAACGCTGAATCGATCTGCCATGTTCCTCTCTCCTTGTATATCCGTTTGATGCAAACCGTGTGATTCTCCGCTCACCCGCACCGGATCAGCTGTTTCTGATATTGTAACACAGATTTCAACGCACGGCAACGGAGGTTTTCATGAATGATGCCAAAAACATCAAAAAAATACCAGCAGACGGGAACCTTCTTCGTGAAAAACGCTTGCACTTCCCGTCGCCATGTGCTATATTGTGCAGGTAGATCCTCAATATTAATCTGACCGGAGTGGATACATATGCCGAATTTTACCCTGCCGGACAGCGTGTTTGAGCGCGCCGCCGCCCAGTTTCCGACGCCCTTTCACCTCTATGACGAGGCCGGTCTGCGCCAGAATGCCCGCGATCTGAAGAAGGCATTTTCCTGGTGCCCCGATTTCAAGGAGTATTTCGCCGTCAAGGCGCTGCCCAACCCGGCGATCCTGCGCATCCTCAAGGAGGAGGGCTGCGGCGTGGACTGCTCCAGCGAAACGGAGCTGCTGC
This sequence comes from Aristaeellaceae bacterium, assembly GCA_051883695.1. GTDB lineage: Bacteria > Bacillota > Clostridia > Christensenellales > Aristaeellaceae > UBA11524. The sequence goes on along the minus strand of JBJEUF010000038.1, from coordinate 10,088 downwards.
TGGCCGAGCGCTGCGGCTTCTCCGGCAGCGATGTGATGTTCTCCGCCAACGCCATGCCCTATGAGGAGTTCGATCACGCCCGGGCGCTGAACGCCTATGTCAACCTTGACGATATCACCCATATTGACATCCTCGAAAAGCACGGCGGGATCCCGGAAACGATCTGCTGCCGCTACAATCCCGGCGGAGATTTCCGCATCGGCACGGAGATCATGGGCAATCCCGGCGACGCGAAGTACGGCTTCACCTACGCCCAGCTGCAGCAGGGCCTGCGCATCCTGAAGGCCAGGGGCGCAAAGCACTTCGGGCTGCATTCCTTCCTGTCCTCCAACAATACCGACGACGGCTACTACCCGGCGCTGGCGAAGATCCTCTTCACCGTCGGCCGTGACCTGGCTGCCGAGACCGGCATGAAGCTGGTCTTTATCAACCTGTCCGGCGGCGTGGGCATCCCCTATCGTCCCGACGCGCACAAGACCGATATCTTCGCCGTGGGCGAGGGCGTGCGTCAGGCCTACGAGGCCATCTTCCCCGAGGGCGGCGTCGCCATCAAGACCGAGCTGGGCCGCTGGATGACCGGCCCCATCGGCTGGCTTGTGACCCGCGCCATCCATCACAAGGATACCTACAAGCACTACATCGGCGTGGACGCCTGCGCCGCAAACCTGATGCGTCCTGCGATGTACGGCGCGTACCATCACATCACCGTCTGCGGCAAGGGCAACGCGCCCTGCGATCACCTCTACGACGTGACCGGCTGCCTGTGCGAGAACAACGACAAATTTGCCATCGACCGGATGCTGCCCGAAATCACCGAGGGCGACCTGCTGGTCATCCATGACACCGGCGCGCACGGACACGCCATGGGCTACAACTACAACGGCCGCCTGCGCTCCGCCGAGGTGCTCCATCAGGCGGACGGCACCTTCCGACTCATTCGCCGCGCGGAGACGCCCAGGGACTATTTCGCAACCCTTGATATGGATTGACACACGAAGCGTCTGCGCCACACCCCATACAGCAAGGGCGGACAGAAGCCTGTAAACGCAGGCCGCTGTCCGCTCTGCCTGTATGGCGGCCGCAGCCACCCTGGGGCACGCTGTGACTCCCATGTCCCAATCAGACTCCCCTGTCCCAATCAGGACAGGGGAGTCAGACTATCAACAAACCCATGGGTGGCGTCGGAGGGCCCGCAGGCCCTTCGACTTTAGATCGAAAATCGGCGACATGCGCGGCGATTTTCGCGCGATTTCGTCAGAAATCGCCTCCTTACACGAACGAACGGCCGGTCGAACGGCTTGCCGTTCGACCGGTGAGTGAGCGCGAAACCTCGACAAAGCGCCGAAGGCACTTTGTCGAGGCCCTGACTCCCCTGTCCCAATCAGGACAGGGGAGTCGTCGTCATTTACTCAATGCAATCCGCCGGGATAAAGGCGCGAACCGTCTTGCCATCCACCGTGCACTGCACATACGCCAGCTTGTAGCCGCGATGGAACGTGTAGCTGGACAGCTGCGTCACCTGATCGCCGGATTTCAGCTTGCGGATATCCGCGGACTCGTTGACAGGATCATCCGTCAATGTGCAGCTATAGGATACCTTCCGGGTGCTGTTGCGGAACACAAGCACCGGGAAATCCGGATAGCTGCCCTGGATCTGGCTGCCGTCCACATAGCCCACACGACGGTTTCCGCTATTGGTCTCATAGGCAATCAACAGCCAGCCGCGGTTCCAGCCGGCCACATAGATCACGTCATTTGTTGAAACCTCTGCCTTGCCCTTCGCACCGCGCCAGCTGGAAGTGTTGGGGGCAGAATAAACCTTCCACATCTGCCCGCGGGCGAAATAAACCGCCTCAAAGCTCAGCTCATCCGTGAAGGGGGCAAGATCATGACCGATACGGAAGTTCCTGGGCGCGATGGTAACCCAGTTTTTCAGGTTCTCCACGGATACATAGCCGTAGACAGGATTCTGCTGCTTCAGCTGGACATAGGCCCATTCTTCGCCAGTCGAGGAACGCTCCACATGCTTGAGAACAACCTTCGTGCCTGAGCTGAGTTCCTGCACCACTGCGCTGTCCTCCTCGGGCGCACCATATGCCTTGCAGGAACCGGACACGACATATTCGCCATCCAGCCAGTACATTTCAGGCACAAAGCCAGCAGCCTCCGAAATGCCGCTCACGACAATCCAGCCGCGGTTCAGGCAGCCCTTATCGTCCACGAAGCTGATGTAGTAGAAGCCGCCCGACTCTGCCAGAATGCGGACACGGTCATTCTTCTGAACGGTACTGATCTGCTTCGCATTTCTGGCCGGAGCGCTCATCACGTCCAGCTGGCGGTTGGTCATCGCGCCGACGGATTCCTCCAGGCCAATCGTCTGCTTGCCATTGCGATCCTTCGCATAGGGATTGAGCACATTGTAGCCGGTGTCGACCACCGTCACATAGCCATCCTCAATCGTAATCATCCAGCTCAGGGAAACATGGGACCAGCCCGCATACTCATGCAGTGTCCGGCTCCGCATGGATTCGCCCTGCAGGACGCTGAGCGTATAGCCGCCTTTCTTCGTGCTGACGCCCTGCACATCAATCACATAATCGCCCTCAAGCACCACAAAATGCTTGCGGCCATCCACAACAGACATGCTGCCATAGGATGCGCCCGTGCTGTAGTCTCCGCGGAAGCTGCTCAGCACCTCGCCGTTCGCAGCCGTGATGCGTGCATCGAAGCCTGCGCCAACATTGAATTGGTACATATCCAGTGCGACGCTCTCACCGAATGCATTGACAGCCTCGCTGGCGGTCGTCGACATGGCAATAGCCATCACAATCTGATCGATCTCGGCTCCCGCGTCGGATACGTTGTCAAAATCGACTTCAAAGTACCGGGTCTCGTAGCCGGCTTCCAGGATGGAGCGGGTGGTTCTCTTTTCATTCTCCGACATGCCGCCTACCAGGCCGATGGTATACACAGTGCTGTCCTGCGCGCAGTGCTCACCGGAATCAATACAGTACCGAATGGGATCGCCGATGCCTGTATTGGCCAAACCGTCCGTAATCATGATGACCACCTTACGGTGGCTCTGCGAACCGCTTCTTCTCAGGAGCTCGATCGCCTTGACATAGCCGTCCCCTGTATTGGTCGAACCGGATGCGCTCATCCTGTTGATGCTGGAAACCAGTGTGTTCTGATCGTGCAGTCCCACAAGATCGCACATGATCCCGGCATTGTCGCTGAAGCTCACCAGACCAATCCGGCTGCCGGGGTTCATGTTCATCAGCGTGTTGCGGAACGATTCGCCCGCCTGCTTGGCATAATCCAGCAGAGATTTGCCGTTCGACGCATCCCTTGTAGCCATGGAGCCGGACACGTCAATCACCAGCACCACGTCCAAAGGCGTGAAACGATACAGGAACTGTTCCACTACCGTTGTGTCCACAGGATCGCCATTGACAACCGTTCCCACGCTGTCCGCCGCATCATAGACGATGCCTTCGGTCACATTATCGTTCCCTTCCGCGAACGATACAGTCGGCAGCATCAGCAGGCAGAGAAGCATGCACAGAATTTTCTTCATTGACATAGGCCTCCTTCGTATACATTTTCTGGGTTCGCTAATGCTATTATATTCTATTGGGGGTTTATTTGTCAACACCAACCGACCATATTCCGGGGCGACCTCATTCAAAATACCAGATTACGCAATGCTTCATCAGGTAGTTATTGCTCCCAAATTTGCAATCCGAAGGATTCCAAAGGGCATCGTGCAGAAGCGGCTCCCCGGTGGGGAGTTGCCGAAGGCAAAGCTTCAAGCAATGTTGGATGACGGAAAGTCCTTTGGTCGTGCCCGCGGGCGCGAAACACCTTCTGCGGCAGGAGTGTTTCGCTTCTGCGGAAGCGAGGAGGGGGCTTTCCGATCGCCCCCTCCACCCCTTCGGCCGCATTCATGCTGGTTTTTCGTCTTGAAGGAGACTGCCCTGAGGCAGCCCGGGCTGATTCCGGCCTTGACACATGTCCTCCGCAGGATTATCATAGGATGGAACGAAAACCTCTCAAAGGCAGGGATGACATATGGCAAAGCGAATCGTCCTGACCGGCGGCGGAACGATGGGACACGTTACGCCCAACCTCGCGCTGCTGCCCCATCTGCTCGAAAAGGGCTATGAGGTGCACTACATCGGCACCGAATCCGGCATGGAAGCCGAAAAGCTGAAAGCGATTCCCGGCATCACCTACCATGGCGTAAAGACCGGCAAGCTCCGCCGGTACTTCGACTGGAAGAATTTCACCGATCCCTTCCGCGTTATCGCGGGCGCGTTCCAGTCCGCGCACCTGATGGGCCAGCTCAAGCCCGACGTGTGCTTCTCCAAGGGCGGCTTTGTGGCGGTGCCGGTGGTGTTCGGCGCGTGGCTGCACCGCATCCCGGTGGTCAGCCACGAATCCGACCTGACGCCCGGGCTTGCCAACAGGCTGTGCGTGCCCTTTGTGAAGAAGGTCGCCACGACCTTCCCGGAATGTGCCGCCGCGCTGGGCGCAAAGGCCGAAGCCGTCGGCACGCCCCTGCGCCCGGAGCTTTTCCGCGGCAGCCGGGAAAAGGGCCTGCACTTCCTGGGGCTCAGGGGCGAGAAGCCCGTGCTGCTGATGATGGGCGGCTCCCTGGGGGCGCAGGCGGTCAACAAGGCTCTGCGCGAAGCCCTGCCGGCGCTCCTGCCGGCCTTCGAGGTGGCGCACATCTGCGGCAAGGGCAACCTGGATGCAAGCCTGAACGGCACCCTTGGCTATGCCCAGAAGGAGTTTGTCTCCGCCGAGCTGCCGGATGTATTCGCCTGCTGCGATCTGGTGCTTTCCCGTGCGGGCAGCAATGCCCTGATGGAGTTTCAGGCGCTGGCGCGACCGCTGCTGCTGATTCCCTACCCCAAGGGAGCCAGCCGGGGCGACCAGATCCTCAACGCCCAGAGCCTCGAAAAGCGCGGGCTGTGCCGCGTGCTTCTGCAGGAGAACATGACGCCGGAGACGCTGACGAAGGCGCTGATGGATACCTGGGCCGACCGGGCTGCGCTGACCGCTGCCGTGAAGGCCGCGCCCCCGGCGGACGGAACGAAACGGGTGCTGGAGATGATTGAGGAAGTGCAGGGGTAGACGGGATTTGAGGGAATAAACCAAATGAAGAATATAAAGCGAAAATCAGTTGGAACTGAATTTTCAATGTGTGTGCAACCTGCTTTCATTATTGGTACAAACAATGAGGATGGAACATATAATTTTGCCCCAATTACATGGGTCAGCATAACAAACGAAAAAGATAATGACTATTTGCTAATAATTAGCATGTCTGGTATAAAGAGAACCAAGCAAAATGTAATTAGGACAGGAGTTCTAAGTGTTAATCTCGTTAGCACGGATATGGTTGAGCTTATGGATTACTTTGGCACACATCATGCAACAGACGGAAAGAAGAACGCAATTTCATACTCTGTTTGTAGAGGAGAAGTTGTAGATGTGCCTGTTTTGGATGCGAGCCGATGGGTATACGAGTGTGAAGTAGCTCATTCCTTTGAAACCGGAGAGTCTACTACATTCTTTTGCAAAATAAGGAACGTTCAAATAGATGAACAGCTGGAATATGTAGATTCTTTTGATGTGGATCTTACAAAACTCGACCCTGTAATCTATTCTGGCATGTATCATAGCATCGGTGGTTTACTCGGCAGAATAGGTGATTTTGGCAAATGATGAATTCCAGCATATCACACCACTGGATATCATGCATCGCGCACAGCACAGGCGGGCAAGGAGGGAGATTTCCCAGCCTTGCCCGCCCCTTGTTATCCTGTTGAAAGCCCGGATGCCGCGTAAACTCAGTATCCCCCGCTCATTTCGGTCAGGCCGGTGACCTCGGCGAGGGTGCCCTCGGCGTAGCGCTTCTCGGCCTCCTCCATGATCTTTGCGGTGGCGCTGACACCGCAGCGGGTCGCGCCCACGGCACGGGCGGAAAGCACCGTATCCAGATCGCGGATGCCGCCGGAGCCCTTGACCTGCACACGCTCGGACACGGCGGCGCGCATCAGCTTCAGGTCATCAATCGTGCAGCCCCTGGAGCCGTAGCCCGTGGAGGTCTTGACGAAATCCGCGCCGGCTTCCTCGGACAGCCTGCAGCAGGCGATCTTCTGTTCATCGGTCAGGTAGCAGGTCTCCAGAATGACCTTCAGGAGTGCGCCGCGCGCATGGGCCAGATCCGCCAGGAGCTTGATCTCATGCTGCACATACGCCGTGTCACCGGCGATCATCCTGCCAATGTTGATGACCATGTCCAGCTCGGTGCAGCCCTCGTCCAGCGCCCGCTGCGCCTCGGCGACCTTGATGGCGGTTTCGTGGCTGCCGTGGGGGAAGCCGATCACGGTACACACCTTCACGTCGGAGCCCCTGAGCATTTCCGCCAGAATCGGCACATCGCAGGGACGGGCGCAGACGGACGCGCAGTCATACTTCAGCGCCAGCTCACAGCCCTTGCGGATGTCAGCCTCGGTCAGGAAGGGCTGCAGCGTGGAGTGGTCAAGCATTTTCGCAATATCATGGGGTGTGATGGACATGGGAATTCCTCCTTGATGTGAAGTTGCAAAGCATTTTCCGGATGACGGTGCCTGTATATCATTTCGCCCTGCCCAGCCGAATTCCCTGCTTGACGGTGGAATCTTTCCATGCGATAATCCCCCAAAATCAAGGAGGCGGTTTGTATGGCCGAATCATTCCTGACCCTGATGGCGGACTACTGCCCGGAGGATCAGCAGCGCATCTCCGTCTGGTACGGCGCGCTGCAGGACGCAGGCTTCACCGGTACGCAAACCCCGGGGCTCCGTCACCATATCAGCCTGGCGACCTTCCTGCCGGAGCAGGAAGCCCAAGCCATCGCGCTGACGAAAGCCCTCGCGGCACGGTTCGCACCGGTGAACGCCGACATCCGTCATGTGGGGGTGTTTCCCGGCGGCAGGGTGCTCTTCGCCGCGCCGGATCTGATACTAATTCTCAATAAAAATGTTGCATTCGCACAGCGCCTTTTCCGCTCTGGCTTTGCTTCGTTCCGCTCAACGTACTTCCAGTACGCCTCGCTTCACTCAGCTTTGCCAGAACGAAAAAATCGCTGCGCTCGGTGCAGCATTTTTAACGAGAATTAGTATGAGCCCGGAGCTGGCTGCGCTGCAACGGGCCTGCGGGAACGGCTCCGTGAACGGCTTCCCGTGGACGCCCCACACCACGATGCTCATCGATGAGCCGGAGGTCGTCGGCCGCGCCCTGCCCGTGCTGATGCGCCATTTCGCGCCCATCACAGCCCGTATCGACCGCCTGCACCTGTGTGCCTTCTGGCCCACCCGGGAGATACTCACCGTGGCATTGACCGGTCAGGCGTGACGGCGCGGCATCGCTTCGTTTCATCGCGAAGGGACGATCAAGCGGTTTGCATTTCCCAAAACCCGGGCGGATTTTGCCACCGGATGCATTCTTTTCCTTCGCTGCTTCGTTCTATAGGCAAAGGAGTTGATACGATGAAACGGTTCCTGATTTCCCTTTTCCTGCTGATGCTGATGATCCCCGCCGCCAACGCCGAATTTTCCGGACGCGTGCAGGAGGAGCTGCCCGTGCTGAACATCACCGTGACCGAAGCGGGCACGCTTGATGACACGGACGATGCGCTGTACGTCCTCACAGCGAATGTCGCCGCCGTGGACGGCAGCCTCCTGCAGGCTGTCACATGGCACTCCAACGAAACGCCCGCCTTTGAGCGCGCCGCGGCCCTGGTGGCGCTGGCGGACTATAACTTCGACGGCTACCGCGATCTGCAGCTGCTGTCTGCCCTGGGGGCGCGCAATGCGTTCTACCATGTGGCGCTGTGGAACCCGGAGCAGGGGCGCTTTGACCCCCTCCTGATGCTCGGCGCAGAGCCCCTGACGCTTTGCAACCCGACCTTCGACGGGCAGCGTCAGGCGATTCTCTCCGTCGAGGAGGACGGCTTCCGCTACCGCACGATGGCCGTCATCGGCTGGGATACGCCCTGCGCGCCTGTGCTGCGGGTCCTGGCGGAGGTCTATGACGCGGGGGCGGAATGCATCGGCGAGCGTCTCACTCTCTGCAATCCGGAGCCGGCCGTGCTGTGGGATCAGGTCTATGCGGAAGGCTGGTATTACGGAAACGGCGAGGGCGGCGCGTATGATGACCGTGCCGAAGCGCTCGACCTGTTCCTCACCGGCGATGCGTCGCCCATCGTCATGAAGGTTGCCAAGGCAGGCGGCGCCGTCCTGCGCCGGATGGACAGCGAGAGCTCCGAAGCCCTTGCCCAACTGCCCGAGGGCGGGGAAGTGCGGCTGCTCAAGCGCGACTGCGGCGCGGACGGCAGCTGGGCGCTGGTGTGGGCTGCGACGGATGTGACCGGTGAATCCGGTGCGCTGGGCATGACCGGGTATGTCCCGCAAGGCGCGATTGATATCAACTGAGCCATCCTCCGCAAGGCTCCTCCGGAAAACGACGGTCAGCCTGCACAGTCACAGCGGTTTGCTCCGCTGTGGCTGTTTTCTTGCGTCTTCCTCCGTTTTGTGCTACGATGAAGCCGGACGACCGAAGCATGCCGTGAACATGGTTGATTCTTCGTTCTGTCAAGGCTGGGAAGCCTAAATCAACAGAAACCTCCCGCTGTGTTGTTCCTTTCGCCGTTGTCCTCTGGTATCATAGAGCCATCAAGGAAAGGAGGCTACAAGCCATGAACACAGACAAGATCTATGCAGAACAGCTCGCGAACGAATACGCCCCCAAGGACACCTCCAAGGTCATCGCCCTGCGGAAGCTGGATGCGAAGGCCAAGCTCCCCGCCACCGTCTTCACGTACAGCTTCGGCATTGCTTCCGCACTGGTTTTCGGCGCGGGCATGTGCCTGGCCATGGGGCAGATTGGCAGCGGCACCACCGGCAGCCTGGTGCTGGGCATCATCGTCGGCATTGCCGGTATGATCGGCATGGGCGTCAACTATCCGGTTTACAAGCGCATTCTTGAAAACGGGAAGAAGAAGTACGCCTTTGAGATCATGGAGCTTGCCCGGGAAATCAGCGGGAAGTAAGCCATGAAGCGGGCATGGGCTGTTCTGAACAGGCTCCTGCATCCGCCGAAATGGGTGCTGCTCACCATGCCGCCCCTTGTTTTCGCAGCGCTCATCCATGTGCTGCTCAACGGGAAGCACAGTACGCCGGCACGCGTGATCTACGGCATGTCGGCGTACTGTCTGGTCCTCTGGGTTCTGCCGCTGCCCGGGCTGTTCCGCAGGGCCAGAGAGCACCTCATGAAGCGGCTGACCGGCACCGCGCTTGGAAGGAAATATGCGGGTGACCTGGCCTTCCGGGGCAGCGTCAGCATCTGTCAGGGCATGGCGGTGAACTTCCTGTATGTGGGGTTCCGCATATTTGTCGGCATCCGGTATGCTTCGGTATGGATGCTCACGATTGCGGCATACCATTTTCTGCTTGGGATCATGCGGCTGTCCCTGCTCCTGAGCTACCGGAGCCGTACCGTGCAATCGGAGCTGCGCTGCTACCGCCGGACGGCATGGCTGCTGTTCCTGCTGAACATTCCCATGGGCGGTATGATGACGCTCATGGTGCTGACGGATTCCGGCTATTCCTACCCGGGGTATGTCATTTACCTGTCCGCCTTGTACACGTTTTACACGATCATTCTCTCGGTCATCAACCTTGTGAGATTCCGAAGGCTCGGCAGTCCGATCCTGTCGGCGGCAAAGGTTCTGAACTTCGTCGCGGCGCTGATGTCGCTGCTCGGTTTGCAAACGGCGATGATCTCGCGGTTCTCGACCAGGGGGGAAGGCTTCCGCAGCGCGATGAATGCCATGACCGGTGGCAGCGTGTGGCTCGCTGTGATCCTGCTTGCCGTGATGATGCTGCTGCACAGCAGAAGAATGAAAGAGGTGAAGTTCTATGAATCGCTCGGAGCGTAAATACTTCGCCACCGCCTCCCGTATGGACGAGGCGTTTCTGGCGCTGCTGGAAAAGAAGGACTTCGCCTATATCACGGTGAAGGAGATCTGCGAAAAG
>JBJEUF010000037.1:0-4806 GCA_051883695.1 Aristaeellaceae bacterium | reverse complement strand
ACGTGGATACCGGCATGGGTCTGGAGCGCACCATCTGCGTGCTGACGGGCAAGAAGACCGTCTACGAGACCGACGCCTTTACCGGCATCATCGCGAAGATTGCCGAGCTGTCCGGCAAGGAATACGGTCAGGATGAGGGCGTGACCAAGGCCTTCCGCGTGGTGGCCGATCATCTGCGCACGTCCACCTTCATCCTGGGCGATGACCGCGGCGTGTCCCCCTCCAACACCGATCAGGGCTATATCCTGCGCCGCCTGATCCGCCGTGCCGTGCGCTATGGCATGTCCCTGGGCATGGCGGAGGGCTTCACCGCCGAGATCGCCAACGTCATCATTGACCAGTACAAGGCTGTGTATCCCGAGCTGGAGCGCAACGCCGCCTTCGTCACCGAGCAGCTGAAGCTGGAGGAAGGCCGCTTTGCCCGTACCCTCAAGCAGGGCGAGAAGGAGTTCGACAAGGTGTACACCAACACCGTGAACACCCGCGCGCTGCTGGAGTCCATCCTGAACGCCGGTGACAGGGTTGCTACCGCGCGGGAGCTGGCCCAGACAAAGAAGCTGCGTCCCTCTCCCGACATGATGCCCATCATCGAGGCGGCGAACGCCGGGGACGAAGCCGCGCTGATTGCGGCGCTGAACGCCCGCATGGCCTCCCTGAACGTGCTGGATGGCCGCAGCGCCTTCAAGCTCTATGACACCTTCGGCTTCCCGATTGAGATGACCATCGAGCTGGCGGCCGAGAAGGGCCTGACCGTGGATGAGGCTGACTTCGCCGAGCGCTTCCGCAAGCATCAGGAGCTGAGCCATCAGGGCGCGGAGCAGAAGTTCAAGGGCGGCCTGGCAGACCACAGCGAGCAGACCGCGAAGCTCCACACCGCGACCCACCTGCTGCACGCCGCCCTGCGCAAGGTGCTGGGCGACGAGGTGGCCCAGAAGGGCTCCAACATCACCGCCGAGCGTCTGCGCTTTGACTTCTCCTTCGGCCGCAAGATGACCCGCGAGGAGCTGGACGAGGTGGAGCGTCTGGTGAACGTCGCCATTCAGGCGAAGGTGCCGGTCGTCTGTGAAGAAATGACCGTGCCCGAGGCCAAGGCGAAGGGCGCCATCGGCCTGTTCGAGAGCAAGTACGGCGAGAAGGTTCGCACCTACAAGATGGGTGAATACTCCTTCGAGATCTGCGGCGGCCCCCATGCTGTGAACACCGGCGATCTGGGCTCCTTCAAGATCCAGAAGGAAGAAAGCTCCTCCGCAGGCGTGCGCCGTATCAAGGCCGTCATTCAGGGCTGATCAGGTATCAGGAAGCAAAGAAATCCCTCCGGGACAGCCTTTCCGGCTGCTTCGGAGGGATTCTCTTGATTTGGGTAAATGGATCATTCGCACAGCGCCTATTCCATCCCGGATGTGCTTCGTTCCACCCACCGTACTGTGAGAAACGCCTTGCTTCACCCAGCTTTGCCGGAACGAGAAATGCGACGCGCTCGGTGTAACATCTTTACGGGAATGATATCAGCCTTCCTCCACCAGTGCCCGCATGGCCATCACGTAGCCGTAGAACCCGAAGCCGACAATCTGCCCCCGGCAGGCCGGGGCGGTCATCGACACATGGCGGTATGCCTCCCGGGCATGGACGTTGGACATGTGGCACTCGATCACCGGCATGGGCACGGAAGCCACCGCGTCATGCAGCGCCACGGAGGTGTGGGTGTAGCCGCCGGGATTGAACACCGCGCCGTCGAAGCCGTCAAAATACGCCTGCTGCAGCGCGTCGATCAGATCGCCCTCATGGTTGGACTGCACGCAGCGCAGCTCCACCCCCAGCTTCTCCGCCTCCTGACGGCACAGGGCAAGCAGGTCGTCATAGGTTTTCGCGCCATAGACGGCTTTCTCGCGCAGACCGGTCAGGTTGATGTTCGGGCCGTTCAGAATCAGTATCTTCTTCATCACAGATGCACCTCACTCATGATCTTTTCCGTCAGTCCCGCCGGCATTGCCCGGATCTGCCAGATGGCCTCTGCCTGCACGGCCTGCTCCACCAGCATGTACAGCCCCGTGCACCAGGGCACATGGGCTCTTGCCGCCGCCTGCGTCAGGAAGGTTTCCGGCGGGTTGTACACCACATCCGCCACGCCCGTGGCATAGCGCATCATCTCGTCCACTCGGTCGGGATGGATGGCGCAGATGTTGTCCGGATCCTTTCGCGGCCACATGCCTGCCGCCGAAGCGTTGACGATCAGGCCGCCCACCTGCGGGAAGGCTTCATAAAAGGTCTGATATGCGATTTCGTCCTCCCCATCCGGATGGCGGGACACGATGGTCACGCCCCTTGCGCCCATCTGGCGCAGACAGGCCCGAACCGTCCGGGACGTGCCGCCGGAGCCGAGGACGAAGCAATGCGCCGCCTTCGCCGGGTTCAGACCGTAGTGGGCGAGCATCTCCATGAAGCCCGCCGCGTCGGTGTTGTACCCAGCGGGCACTTCGCCGGTCACGACGGTGTTGACGGCGCCGATCTCCGCCGCCAGCGGATCAATCCGGGCCAGCAGCGGCATCACCTCCTGCTTATAGGGGATGGTGACGTTGAAGCCGTCCAGCGCGGTCAGCAGCTTCCGTACCGCCCCGTTGAAGCCCTCCCGGGGAATCTCGATGATCCGGTAATCCGCATCAATCCCCGCCGCCGCAAAGATCGCCTCATGAATGGGACGGGAAAGGCTGTGTCCGAGCTTTTCACCGATCAGGGCGTAGTGTCGCATGACGTTCTCCACCTTTTCTGGATAGTCTGCGGATATTATACCACGGCGGATTTCCCTTGTCCATCAAAGAAACACAGGAAGGACAACAGGCACGGTTCATCACGATCCATATAAAAAAGCGTCTCCTGCCTTTCGGCCGGAGACGGCAGACTGTCAAAAAAGCCCGGGAGGTGTCGGAGGGCCCCAGGCCCTCTGACTGTATTCGTATCGACCGGCTTTGCCGGTCGGGCGGGGCGTTTCCGGCTCTGCCGGAAACATTCCTTACACGGAGGAACGGCCGTCAGGGCTGCTTGCAGCCCTGACAGTGACGGAGTGCAACGCCTCGAAAAAGTGCCTGAAGCACTTTTTCGACACGCTGACGTCTCCTGCCTTTCGGCCGGAGACGGGGATTGAACATCATGCGCTTCATGCTTCATCTGCAGGGATCAGATCGGGTACGGCATTGAGCGTGACAAAATACGGGTCATGATACACCTCCCGCAGGCGCTCCGGGGGATTGAACTCCTCCGAGGTCAGCCAGCGGGTGTGCCATGTCATGAACCAGACCCACGGGGCATTGTCGTCCTTCATCATCTGCGATGTCGGAATCTCGCCGTTTTCATGGTAGCAGATGGGCATCCCTTCGGGCGCGATGGCGGCGCATTTGCGGTACAGCGCCCCCTGGGCGCCGCCCTGATAGCTGTCGCCGCCCAGGATGTCCACCACGTCATCGCCCGGATACCATGGCGCAAGCTCCCCGGGCGCGTCGGAGAAGCCCAGCACCCAGATGAGGTTGTTCAGCCCGTGGACGCGGGTATAGCGGTCATACATGAGCCGCCAGAGCTTCACGAAGCCCTCCGCACCGCCCCGGCCCCACCAGAACCACTTGCCGTCCATCTCATGGAAGGGACGCCACAAAACCGGAACGCCCAGCTCCATCAGGCGCAGCAGATAGGGCACCGCCCGATCCATCGCCGTCAGCAGATCCCGGTGGGCTTGTGTGCCTTCCGTCAAGGCGTGCGCCCAGTCCATCTCGTCCTCCCTGCATTGCGTATAGGAGGAGGCAAAGTCCGGCCCCGTGTGCCACGAGATGGTGACGATGCCGCCCCGGGCATACCAATCTGCTGCCCGGTGAACCACGCCGCCAAAGTCGTTGTCCAGAAAGTCCAGCCCACGGATGGCGGGCATCCGGCCCGTACGCATGAGCAGGTAGCTGATTTCATGCTCCTGCGTGCCGCACCAGTTGGATTCCATCTGACCGGTCAGGCAGTGCTTGCCCTGCAGGGAGCAGAGATAGGCATACAGGCGGACAGCCGCCGCGGTCGCGTTGGGATTGGTCAGCCTCCGGGTCACGGACGACCCTCCCTCCGGTATGAATCCTCAAAGTCCAAAAGGCCCGCAGCCCGCAGTCGCTTTGCCAGCACCGGGCAGAAGAACGTCACCAGGAAAATCTTCGCCGCATCCACCGGCAGGAAGGGCAGCACGCATACCGTCAGCGCTGACCATACGCCATTCCCGGTGTACTGGCAGAACCAGAACGTGCCCAGGGTATACAGCGCTGCCGTACCTGCCACATGAAGCAGCAGCTGCTGCAGATAGTAATTGATGCCTCTGCAGCGCAGACCGGAAATTGCCGCCAGCAGAAGATATCCGATCAGGTAGCCGCCCGTCGATCCCAGCAGCGTACCCATACCGCCTGAGAAGTTTCCAAACACCGGCAGACCTGCCGCGCCCAGAAGCAGATAAGCCGTGCAGCTTGCGACAGCCAGCTTGGCGCCCAAAAGCTGTGCCGCAAGCATAATCACCGCATTAGCAAGGGTGAACGGTACCGGCCCGATCGGGATGGTCAGCGGCCCCAAAACGCACATGAGAGCCGTCATCATCGCTGCCAGCGTCAGTTGCATGGTATTACTCTTCATGATCCACAACCCCTTTCGGCATTTTCCGCACCAGTTTACTACAAGAACGGTGGGTTGTCAACACGAAGATTGGGTTGGGCAGGGTGACCTCATTCAAAGCAGAAAACAGTGAATTCCCAAAGTAAATGCCACAGTGGCATTTGAAGTGGCATTTAGTCTGGG
>JBJEUF010000036.1:0-4807 GCA_051883695.1 Aristaeellaceae bacterium | reverse complement strand
GGGGCCTGTTCTTCCCGTTCGGCATCATCCTGGGCATGCGCTTTGGCATGTTCACCCCGTCTGAGGGCGGCGCGTTTGCGGTGCTCTACTGCTTTGTCATCGGCAAGCTGGTCTATAAGAAGCTCAGCTTCCGCGAGCATCTGATCCCGATCATTCTGGATACCATCGCCGGCACGTCCTCCGTCGTGCTGATCATGGTCTCCGCGAACGTCTTCGGCAACTACATGTCCTGGGTCAACCTGCCCAAGATCGTCGCCAAGGCGGTTCTGGATCTGACCACCAACAAGTACGTCTTCCTGATGCTGTGCAACGTGATCCTGCTGATCATGGGCATGTTCCTGGAGGGCGGCGCCGCGCTGATGATCATCACGCCGCTGCTGCTGCCGGTGGCCACGCAGCTGGGGATCGACACGTATCACTTCGGCATCGTCGCGCTGGTCAACATCATGATCGGCGGCATCACGCCGCCGTTCGGCTCGATGATGTTCACGACCTGCGGCATCACAAAATGTCCGATATCGGAATTCCTCAGGGAGGTCTGGCCGTTCATCCTGTGCCTGTTCCTGGTGCTGCTGCTGCTGACCTTCTGTCCGACGCTGGTGACCATCGTGCCCAATCTGCTTTACGGCGCATGATTCGTCAGTGCGAAAGCTGACTGCCTGAAAAGCTGAGAGGTTCGATGCAGCCTCTCAGCTTTTATCAAAACCCGCAAAAGCGTTTTGGAGTCATCTATGGTATACTTCAATGTTTCCATGCAGCATTCGGAGAAGACCTTCGAAAAGCTGGCCCACATGCAGTATGATCTGTTCTGCAGGAGCAACCTCATCGTGCGTTCCATGCTCGGCATGGGCGCCGTCGTGCTGGGCATTGTCAATTTCAGCGCCTGGTGGGGCGTGCTGCTCATCGCCTACGGCAGCTATCTGGCCTCCGGCAAATACAACTCGGCCAACCACACCGCGCACAAGCTGGCCAGGCAGATCCGGGATTCGGGCATGGACTTCCCGGCCTCCCGATACGTTTTCCGCGACAATGCGTTTGAAATCATTCCGCTGCCCGAGAATGCGAACGGCGACTGCCTTGCCTACGGCGACGTGCACCGGCTGGGCGAGGATGGGGAGTATTTCTACATCTTCCGCGATCAGTACGGCGGATATATGATCCCGAAGGCAGAGCTGGGGGAGAAGGAAAAGGAATTCCGCCTCTTCATGGAGAAACAGACAAAGCAGACCTTTGCTGCAAAGGCCGCACCGATTCTCAAGCTGCTGCGAAAAATGGACACGAAAAAAGAATCATCGCGATAATCCCAAGTGCAAAGGAGTAATGAACATGCCTGATATCATCATTATCGGCGCTGGCGTTTCCGGCTGTGCGATCGCCCGCGAGCTGTCGCGCAAGAAGGCCGACGTGCTTGTGGTGGAGCGCGAGGAGGACGTCTGCTGCGGGACCACCAAGGCCAACAGCGCCATCGTCCATGCCGGCTACGATGCGGCGAACGGCAGCCTGATGGCGAAGCTGAACGTGGAGGGCAGCCGCATCATGCCCGAGCTGGCCCGCGAGCTCGACTTCCATTACATCCAGAACGGCAGCCTCGTCGTCATGCTCAGCGAGGAGGACCGCCCGAACCTGATGAAGCTGTACGAGAACGGCGTGAAGAACGGCGTCGAAGGCCTTCGCATCATCGAGCGCGACGAGCTGGTGGCCATGGAGCCGAACATCAGCGACAACGCGGTGGCCGCGCTGTACGCGCCGACCGGCGGCATCGTCTGCCCGTTCGGTCTGACGTTTGCGCTGGCGGAGAACGCGGCGAAGAACGGCGTCAAGTTCAAGTTTGACACCGTCGTCACCGGCCTGACGCAGGTCGAGGGCGGCTGGATTGTGCATACCAACCAGGGCGACCTGGAGGCGAAGGTGGTCGTGAACGCGGCGGGCGTGTACGCCGACGTGATCCACAACATGGTCTCCGACGACCGCATGACGATCACCCCGCGCCGCGGCGACTACTTCCTGCTGGACCGCACGACCGGCGGCCATGTGCACAACACGATCTTCCAGCTGCCGGGCAAGTTCGGCAAGGGCGTGCTCGTCGCGCCGACCGTCCACGGCAACACCATCGTCGGCCCGACGGCCATCGACATGGACGGCAGCAAGAAGGAAGCGACCAACACCACCCGCGAGGGCCTCGACGAGGTGCGCGAGAAGTGCGGTCTGGCCGTGAAGAACGTGCCGCTGCGCCAGGTCATCACCAACTTTGCCGGCCTGCGCGCGCATGAAGCCCGCCATGACTTCTTCATCGGCGAGGTGAAGGACGGCTTTGTCGACTGCGCCGCGATCGAGTCCCCGGGCCTGTCCAGCGCCCCGGCGATCGGCAGGATGGTCGCGGGCATCGTGACGGACATCCTCGGCCTTGAGGACGATCCGACGTTTGACGGCACCCGCAAGGGCATCCTGGATCCCAAGACCCTCAGCTTTGAGGAGCGCGCCAAGCTCATCAAGGAGAACCCGGCCTACGGCACGGTCATCTGCCGCTGCGAGACCATCACCGAGGGCGAGATCATCGACGCGATTCACCGCGTGCCGGGCGCCAAGAGCCTGGACGGCGTGAAGCGCCGCACCCGCGCCGGCATGGGCCGCTGCCAGGGCGGCTTCTGCAGCCCGCGCGTCATGGAGATTCTCACGCGCGAGCTCTGCGTGGACATGAACGACATCACCAAGGCCGGCTATGGCTCCGAGCTGATCGTCGGCACGAACAAGGACAAGATCTGAGGAGGGGCAGCTATGAAAGAGTATGAACTTGTCATTATCGGCGGCGGCCCCGCTGGTCTGGCGGCGGCTGTGGCTGCGCGCAATGCCGGCATTCAGGACGTCCTGATCCTCGAGCGCGACAACGAGCTCGGCGGCATTCTCAACCAGTGCATTCACAACGGCTTCGGCCTGCACACCTTCAAGGAGGAGCTGACCGGCCCGGAATACGCCGGCCGCTTCATCGAGCAGGTCAAGGCGCTGGAGATTCCCTATAAGCTGAACACCATGGTCATGGATCTGGCCGCGGACAAGACCGTGACCGCCATGAACCGCGAGGACGGTCTCTTCCAGCTGCACCCGAAGGCGGTCATCCTCGCCATGGGCTGCCGCGAGCGTCCGCGCGGCGCGCTGGGCATCCCGGGCTACCGTCCGGCCGGCATCTACACCGCCGGTACCGCGCAGCGCCTGGTCAACATGGAGGGCTTCATGCCCGGCCGCAAGGTCGTCATCCTCGGCTCCGGCGATATCGGCCTGATCATGGCCCGCCGCATGACGCTCGAGGGCGCGGAGGTCAAGGTCGTGGCGGAGCTCATGCCGTACTCCGGCGGCCTCAAGCGCAACATCGTGCAGTGCCTGGACGACTTCGGCATCCCGCTCAAGCTGAGCCACACCGTCGTGGACATCAAGGGCAAGAAGCGCGTGGAGGGCATCACGCTGGCGAAGGTCGAAAACGGCAGGCCGATCCCGGGCACCGAGGAGTTCTACGAGTGCGACACGCTGCTGCTCTCCTGCGGCCTGATCCCGGAGAACGAGCTCAGCCGCAGCGCCGACGTGGCGCTCAGCCCGCTGACCAACGGCCCGCTGGTCGGCGAGGATCTGCAGACGAACATCCCGGGCATCTTTGCCGCGGGCAACGTGCTGCATGTGCATGACCTGGTGGACTTCGTCTCCGAGGAAGCCGGCGCTGCCGGCCGCCATGCCGCGGCCTACATCCAGGGCGGCTGCAAAAACGAGGAAGCGAAGGAGATCAAGGTCGTCTGCGAGGGCGGCGTGCGCTACAGCGTGCCGGTTCGCATCTGCCCGGATCATCTGGCGGACGACGCGATGGTGACCCTGCGCTTCCGCGTGGCGAACGTGTACAAGAACAAGAAGATCGTCGTGTACGCCGGCGACGAGGTCATCTTCAGCCGCAAGCGTCCGGTGCTCGCCCCGGGCGAGATGGAGACCGTGCTGCTCAAGGCCAAGGCGCTCAAGGCGCATAGCGACATCGACCACATCACCGTGACGCTGGAGGAGGCATAAGCATGAAAACTGTGAATCTGATTTGCATCGGCTGCCCGCTCGGCTGTCCTCTGACGGTGGAGATGGAGGGCGATGAGGTGAAGGCCGTTTCCGGCAACACCTGCCCGCGCGGCGACGCCTATGCCAGGAAAGAGCTGACCAACCCGACCCGCATCGTGACCAGCACGGTCCGCGTGGCGGGCGGCAAGCTGGCGATGGTCTCCGTGAAGACCGCCAGCGACATCCCGAAGGGCAAGATCTTTGACTGCGTGAAGGCGCTCAAGGACGTGGAGGTCAAGGCCCCGGTGAAGATCGGCGACGTGATCGTGGAGAACGTGGCGGGCACCGGCGTCAACATCATTGCGACGAAGAACGTGGGGTAACAGATGACAGAGCAAGAAATCCGGGAACGGCTTGCGCCTATCCGCTGCTTCCTGCTGGATATGGACGGCACGTTCTATCTGGGCGATCAGCTGATCGAGGGCTCGCTGGATTTCCTCGCTGCGCTGAAGCGCACCGGACGCACGGCGCGTTTCCTCACCAACAACTCGAGCAAGTCCGCTGTGGTCTACAAGAAGAAGCTGGAAAAGATGGGCGTCGACGAGGAGTATCGCGACGTGATGTCCTCCGGCCACGCGACGGCGCACTACTGCCTGGAGCACTTCCCGGGCAAGAAGTGCTACCTGCTGGGCAACCCGATGCTGCGCGAGGAGATGATCTCGCTGGGCCTTGAGCTGACCGAGGACGACGCGGACTATGTGATCGTGGCGTTTGACACGACGCT
>JBJEUF010000035.1:0-4852 GCA_051883695.1 Aristaeellaceae bacterium | reverse complement strand
CCTTGCCGGGCTTGACGTGCTGGAAATCAACGATGTTCCACACGCCGCCGTCCCACTCGATGGTAATACCCTTACGGAAATCGCCAGCAGTAATCATGAATCAATTCCTCCATTGATAATGAATATCAAAATCTACATATACGCCATACGCACGGTACGCGGGGCATATCCATTTGACATTGTAGCATAAAAACGCGGCCTTGTGAAGAGCTTTTTCCTGCCTGCAGGGCGGAAATCGTGATTTTTTCGCGCGAATCACAGAAAAAACATTGCTGTGCAGGAGGCAAACCATCGTGACCACGGTTCAATTCCTTCTGCCAGGGCCGGCGAGTCATCGTCAATCCCCGGATGCAGGCCTGATGAGGGAGGATTTCCATAACAAAACAGGCTGCGCATCACAGGGATGGCAGCCTGTCGGCTGTGTGGTTTGCGGAACAGCCCTTGCAGCCCATGCCGGCTCAGAGGCTGTCTTGTGGAAACCGATTACTTGGCAGCCTGCGCAGCAGCCAGCAGGCCCTGCAGGTAGCCGTAGGTGTCCACCAGGGTCGCGCCGGTCACGGCGTCAACAGCGGTTTCCTTGGTCAGGCCGGCGATGGCAGCTTCCAGCTCGGCAACGGTCTTGCCCACGCAGTAAGCCTGGATCGCGTCATAGTTCACGTCCAGCGCGACGGTGGAACCGGCGTTGGCCATGTTGGCGCTGTAAGCCGCGGCGTTCACGCGCTTGGAAGCCAGCACCTTGCCCTCGGGGAAGGACTTGCCGAAGGCTTCGCTGCTGTTCGGCACACCGATGGAGGTATCGGCAGCCATGAACTGGTACTCGTCGATCAGCGCGGCGACGATCACGTCATCCTGCAGCACGACGGTCAGCACAGCAAAGCACTTGGTGCCATGAGCGGCCCACTGAACCTGGCCCAGCTTGATGGAGGGCGCAGCGGCGGTCTCCGCCAGAGCGGCGACGGGCAGCAGCATGCAGACAACCAGCAGCAGAGAGAGGAACTTCTTCATACAGACAACCACCTTTCAATTTTTCGGGATTTTTCCCTAAAATGATTGTAGCATTTTCTGTGCAAAAGTCAATACGGATCAATCTTAAAAATTAGTAATTATCCGCCTTGATGGCAAAGTAGCTCTGGGGATGTGCGCACACGGGGCAGACCTCGGGCGCCTTGGGGCCGATGTGGATGTGGCCGCAGTTGCCGCACTCCCAGATGGTGTCACCGTCGCGGGAGAAGACGATGCCGCCCTCAATGTTGCTCAGCAGCTTGCGGTAGCGCTCCTCGTGCGCCTTCTCGATGGCAGCCACGCCGCGGAACTGGGCGGCGATGTCATGGAAGCCCTCCGCGTCCGCCTCGTCCGCCATCCGGGCATACATGTCCGTCCACTCGAAATTCTCGCCCTCGGCGGCGCTCTTCAGGTTGGTGACGGTATCCTGAATGCTGCCGCCCTCCAGGAGCTTGAACCACATCTTGGCATGCTCCTTCTCGTTGTTGGCGGTCGCCTCGAACAGCTCGGCAATCTGCACATAGCCGTCCTTCTTTGCCTTGGAGGCGTAGTAGGTATACTTGTTGCGAGCCATGGACTCGCCCGCAAAGGCTTCCAGCAGGTTCTTTTCGGTCTTGGTGCCCTTCAGATTCAGCATATGGGGATCCTCCTTATTCTGTTTGAGATGGGGATACTGGGGTGATACCCTATATTCGACGGGGTGAAACGAATTCCTGCGAAAATGTCCGGATTGGTTGACTGAAATTTTCGCTCGTGGTATAATCTATTCTGTATCTTTGTGTCCGCGCAGGACACGGGGAAGGAGCTCTATGGACAGAAAGAATCTGTTGGTGATTGGCTGTGTGGTGCTGCTGGCGGTGGTGCTGCTGGTATTGATGCCGCTTTTCCCGCGCGAAACTGCCGAGGAGAGCTGTGTGGTGATCCGCGTGGGAGATGCGGAATATGCCCGGATTCCTCTTTCGCAGCCGCAGACGCTGACTGTTGCGCAGGAGAACGGCGCGGTCAACGTCATCGAGGTGACGGAGAACGGGATGCGCATGGTCTCCTCAACCTGTGCGAATCAGGTGTGCGTCCACAAGGGGCTGGTCACGCTGGACAACTGGGAAATGAAGGGCGGCGCGTTCATTGCCTGTCTGCCCAATCGGGTCATTCTGGAGCTGGTTGAGGCGGCGGAACCGGAGCAACATGAGGAGTAAGATCAGATGAAAAGAATCATCAGACGGCTGTGCGCGCTGGGCATGGGCGCGCTGCTGCTGGCAGGCTGCACGGCGCAGTCGCCGGATGCTTCCGAAACGCGGACAGGCATCCTCCCGACGGCAACGGCTGCAGGCGCGGAGAAAACCACCGGCTACGGCTTATATTTCGATACGGTGGTAACCATCACGCTCTACGGCGCGCCCGAGGGCATCATGCAGGAGCTTCATGCCGCCTGCGGGCGCTATGAGAATCTGTTGAGCAAAACCATTGAGGGCAGCGACGTTTACCGCATCAATCATGCCCAGGGTGAAACGGTGACCGTTGATCCGGAAACGTGGGAGATTCTGCACCGGGCGAAGGAAATCAGCCGTCGGACCGGCGGCGCGTTCTCCGTCACCATCGCGCCGCTTTCGGCACTGTGGGACTTCACGGGCGGTACGAACCGTATGCCCACGGAGGAGGAGCGGCTGGCGGCGCTGCCGCTGGTGGATGACAGTGCCATCGCGCTGGGGGATGGGTACACGGTGACCCTGCCCAGGGGGATGCAGGTCGATCTGGGCGGCATCGCCAAGGGCTATATTGCCGATCAGCTGGTGCGGCTGCTGGAGGGGCGCGTCACGGGCGCGATGATCTCCCTGGGCGGCAACACCTATGTGATCGGGGACAAGCCGGACGGCTCGATGTATACCATCGGCGTACAGGATCCCTTCGATGAAACCGCTTCGCTGGCAGGCGTGATTTGGGCCGGGAACATTTCCGCCGTGACCTCCGGCACCTACGAGCGCGGCTTTGCAGGGCCGGACGGAACGTGGTATCATCACATCCTTGACCCGAAAACCGGTATGTCCGCCGAGAGCGACCTCGTCAGCGCGACGCTGCTGATGACCTCCTCCATGGATGCGGACGCGCTGGCGACGGCCTGCATCGTGATGGGCAGCGAACGGGCGATGCAGCTGGCGGAGGAAATGGCGCTGGACGCGCTGTTCATCACCCGGGACGGGACAACCCTGATGACGGCCGGCTTTCAGCAGAAATACAACTACATGACCTATGAGGAATTCATGAACCGCTGATCTGGTATCCAATAGGCAAATGCCATTCTCATCATACCCTGAGGACAAGGAGGCAATCATCATGTCTAACTCTGCGAAGAAGAAACAGCTACCGGCGTTTCTGGTGCTGACGATCATTTCCCTGGTCGCGGCCATTGCGCTGGCTGTGACAAACGAGATCACCAGGGGCCCCATTGCCGAGAACGCCGCGAAGGCCCGCCGCGAGGCTTTCGGCGTTGTGCTGGCGGCCGAGAGCTACGCGGACGTTGAGGGCGTTGCCCTGCCCGAGGGCGTGTCCTCCCTGGTGGAGGCCCGGAGCGGCGATGAGCTGCTGGGCTACTGCGTTGTTGCGTCTGCGCAGGGCTATGCGGGTCCCGTTGCCGTGACGCTGGGCGTGGATCCGAACGGCGTTGTGACCGGCGCGAAGATCGGCGATACCAACTTCTCCGAAACCGCAGGCTTTGGCATGAGGTGGAAGGAAGAAACGGAGCGGGCTGAGCAGTTCAAGGGCATCAGCCTGAAGGACGGCGGCATGATCGAGGCCATCACCGGCGCGACCATGACCTCCAACGCCGTGCTGAAGGCGTCCAACAACGCCCTGGCGACGGTCAGTACCGTGCTGGGCATTGAGCGCACCGAGCCCGTGCTGGCCTTTGGCAAGAAGGAAGTGGCCTATGCGGATTCCGTCGCGGCCGGCGAATACAGCGTCAGCAAGCGCGGCTTCGCGTCCGAGGTGAAGGTGACCTTCACCGTGGATGAGAACAGCACGATCACCGCGATCACCATCGACTCCACCGGCGAGACCTCCGGCTTTGGCACCCGCTGCACGGAGGACGAGAGCTTCAGGGCGCAGTTCATCGGCCAGAAGGTGCCGCTGGCCCTTGGCGAGGGCGTGGACGTGCTGTCCGGCGCGACCATCACCTCGACCGCCATTGTGGACGCGATCAACAGCATTGCCGCATCCGGCGATGAGCCCGCTGCCGAGACCTCTGCCAAGGCTGTGACCGAGGCTGCGGAGGGCACCCTGTCTGCGACCGGTGTTGGCTTCGTGAACGAGGATGTGACCGTGATTGTCACCCTGAACGAGGACGGCACGATTGCGACGCTGGCCTTCGACCTGAGCGAGCAGATGGAGCCGGTCTGCAATCTGGTGGACACGGACGAATTCAAGGTCCAGTTCATTGGTAAGAAGGGCCCGTTCGAGGGCGTTGACATTGTGTCCGGCGCGACCTTCACGTCCAACGGTATTATCGAAGCGCTGAACAAGCTGTTCCCGGCGGAGGAAACCGCCCCCGCCGCCGAAGCCGCCGTGCTGACGGCGAAGGGCGTGGGCTTCGTGAACGAGGACGTGACCGTGATTGTCACGCTGAATGAGGACGGTACGATTGCGACGCTGGCCTTCGACCTGAGCGAGCAGATGGAGCCGGTCTGCAATCTGGTGGACACGGACGAGTTCAAGGCCCAGTTCATTGGTAAGAAGGGCCCGTTCGAGGGCGTTGACATTGTGGCAGGCGCGACCTACACGTCCAACGGTATTATCGAAGCGCTGAACAAGCTGTTCCCGGCGGAGGAAGCCGCCCCCGCCGCCGAAGCCGCCGTGC
>JBJEUF010000034.1:0-72736 GCA_051883695.1 Aristaeellaceae bacterium | reverse complement strand
GCGGCGAAAAGCCAGGTGTTTCTTGGGGTGCGGGGTTGCGGAGGGGACCCTACTTAACGAGAATTAGCATAAACTGAAAGCAGGGCAGGGGAGCGATCAATGCTCCTCTGCCCCTTTCGATTGTGCCGGAATCACAGCAGGCCGTGCGTCCAGTCCACATCCGTTGTCAAAATTCGAGCAATCTCCGTCAGACCGGCAGCGTCCTGCGCATCGAAACGGTTGATGACGGGCGCGTCCATATCAAGCACACCCAGCAGCGTATCGCCGGATAGCAGCGGAATGACGATTTCTGAACGGGATGCGCTGTCACAGGCGATATGTCCCGGGAAGAGCGACACGTCCGGAACAAGCTGCAGCTTTCTTTGCGCTGCCGCCGTGCCGCATACGCCGCGTCCGACAGGGATCAGAATGCAGGCCGTTTTCCCCTGGAAGGGGCCCAGGTGCAATGCATTGTCTTTCAGCAGGTAGAAACCGCACCAGTTGATCTGCGGCAATGCTTCCCACAGGAGTGCTGATGCGTTGGACAGAGCGGACACAGGGGCACAGCCGTCCACCAATGCGGACAGCTGACCGGACAGCGTCGCGTACAGCGCCGTCTTCTCAGCGGGCCAGTTGATCGTGTGATGCATGGGCAGCCTCCTTACAGCACATAGAGATAGATGGAGAAGAAATGCAGCGCGGTTCCGATCAGGCAGAAGAAATGGAAGATCGAATGGAAATAGCGCTTCTTCGAGCCAATGGCATAGAGGACTGCGCCCACCGTATATGCGATGCCACCGGCCAGCAGGAGCATCAGCCCTGTGTGATCGAGGGACGCGATCAGCTGCCCGCTGGCAAAGAGCACCACCCAGCCCAGCGCAATGTAACAGAACACGGAGAGCTTTGCGAATTTTTTCAGATTGACCGCATTCAGCACAATGCCGAGGATGCCAACACCCCACACGATGCCGAACAGGATCCAGCCCGTGACGCCATGCAGCGTAATCAGCGTATAGGGCGTATAGGTACCGGCAATCAGCAGGAAGATAGTGCAGTGGTCAATCACGCGGAATACGCGCTTGGCGCGATTCACCTTGAGCGCGTGGTAAAGGCAGCTCATCAGATACAGCAGCGTGAAGGTAAGGCCGAACACGATGCTGGAAGCCAGCTTATAGCCATCCAGCGGATTGCAGCTTTTGACGATGCACAGCACCAGCGCGGCAATGCCGCACAACGCACCAACGCCATGCGTGATGCTGTTCATCAGCTCCTCGCCGAGGGTGTATTTGGGAATGGAGATGCGATGCTGCTTTTGATGGGTTTGCTCCATGTGGGGACGCCTCCTTGATTGGGATGAACCCATTATAGCACAATCGCATACCGATTACAAGATATCCGAAACCCTTTCATAGGATATTTAGTTTCATTTTGCGAATAGAAGAACGGGCCTTCCACAGCCGGAAGACCCGAACGGAAGTCTCACAAAAGGGGAGTAGCAGACATCACTTGACCAGACGATACAGCGACACAACCTTGCCGAGGATGGTCACCTCATCCGTGTAGATCGGCGCCATGGTGTGGTTTTCCGGCTGCAGGCGGAAGCGACCGTTCTCCTTGAAATAGCGCTTCACCGTTGCGGAATCATCAATCATCGCGACGACGATTTCGCCATTGAGCGCTTCGGAGGTTTTCCGCACGACGATGTAATCTCCGTCCAGAATCCCGGCTTCAATCATGGAATCTCCGCGAACGAGCAGGATGAAGTGTTCGCCCTCGCCGAGCATCACCTCTGGGATGGCGACGTACTCATCCAGATTTTCCTCCGCCAGAATCGGCAGACCAGCCGTCACGCGGCCGATCACCGGCACTGCGGTGGAGTTGTTGCGCACGAAATTCGGGTCTCCGACAACCTCCATGGCACGGGGCTTCATCGCGTCACGATGGAGCAGACCGCGCTTTTCAAGGCGCTGGAGATGCCCATGAACCGTTGAGGTTGATTTCAGGCCCACCGCATTGGCAATCTCACGCACGGATGGCGGATAGCCCTTGGTCTGGATCTCGGACTTGATATAATCAAGAATGCGCTGTTGATTGTCTCCGCGAGGCCTTTGCATGGTCGTATCCCCTTCGCAATAGATTTCGTATACATTATAGCATAAAGCAAAGAAAAAATCAAACAGTTGTTCGTTCTATTGCATCATTTTCTTCATTGTGCTATAATCATCACGAAGAGGTGAGCTGACATGGCCAAGGTGAAAATGTGTGTGCTGGAGGATAACAAGGTCTGCGACGGCTGCGGGGAATGCGAACGCTGCGACCTTGATCCCAACAAGATCTGCGACAACTGCATGAAATGCATGGGGGATGCCGTCGATTTCCGGGCGATCCGGATCTCCGGAATCAGGATAAACGAAAACGACGCTGACTGATCTCAGCGTCATTTTTTCTGGGATTCGGAGCCGCCCGATGCGTCATCGAAGGTCGGCAGCTCCACACGCTCGGCAGCCATCCGGCGGCGGGCGTCCGTCATGTCGGCATAGTGCTTGCGGGTTGTATCCACGGAGGAATGTCCCAGCACGTCCGCGACAAGGTAGATATCGCCGGTCGCGTTGTACAGATTGGTGGCGAAGGTGCTGCGCAGCTTGTGGGGGCTGATCTTCGGTTTGAGCGGCGCAGCGACGGCTGCATATTTCTTGACCAGATTCTGCACCGCCCGCTGCGTGATCCGACGGCGCTGCATAGACAGGAACAGCGCGTCCTCGTGTCCCGGCAGCGCTTCAATGCCTTCGCGCTCCTGCATGTACTCCGCCAGCGCCTCGGCAACCTCAGGCGGGAAATACAGCACAACCTGATTGCCGCCCTTGCGGGTAACCAGGAAGGCATTATTTTCCAGATCGACGTCCGCGATGTTCATGCCGACGCACTCTGACACACGGATGCCCGTGCCCAGAAACAGGGACATGAGCGCGTAGTCCCGCTTTACGGTCAGCTTGTGCCAGGCCTTCTGCCGGGCTGTCAGATCATCGCCGGTGGCAGCCTGTTCCAGCATCCGCCGCATTTCAGCCAGGGTCAGGCGGATGATCGGCTTTTCGTGGATTTTCGGAAGCGGTACCAGCGTCGTGACGTTTGACGGCACGCGGTTGTTCTTGAACAGGTAATCGTAAAAGGAACGGATCGAGCAGAGCTTGCGTTTGATGGCCAGGTCATGATTGACCAAGGCCCGGGGTTCGCCGTCGGCTTCCGGCTCATCCTTGTAGTAGAAGGTGAGATACTCCACATAGGCTGTCAGATCGCTCTGCGTGAGCAGCGCCAGATCCGCATCCGTGAATGCGTACAGCGGCTTGTGTGAAAACTGAACGCGCTCCGTCTGCAAGAAATGAAAGAAGGTCTTCAGGTCGATTGCGTACGCAAGGCGTGTGAAGGTGCCTGTCGTGACCGCAATGGCACGCAGAAAATCTCCGCAGGCCTGCGGAAGATCCTTGGCAATCTCACGGATCTGCACGATGCGCTCAGCGTCGAGCTTTTCCCGATAGGACAGATGATCCGCCATGCAATCCTCCTCGCCTTTGAAATGGTACCAATCTATTCGTAAAACTGTGGTTTAGCGAATAGATATATCTGTTCCCTTCTCGGACAGCCCATAGATGTCATACAGGCTGAGCATCTGCCTGTACAGTGTTCTTTTGCCAAACAACGTGCGGAAGGTCGCGGTCTTTTCCTTTCCCTCGCGCTTCAGCTTGTTCATCTCGGCATCCGCATCATCATAGTTCCGCTGGATTGCAGCCTTCATCTGCTCAAACCGCGCCAGACGTTCTTCATTCACGGAGGTCATTCATTCTCATCCTTCAGCGCGTTGATCCGGCGGTACTCCTTGATTGCGCCGGTCGCCAGCTCATCGCAGCGGTTGTTCTGCGGATGATCCGCATGCCCCTTGACCTTGACGAACCTGACGTTGTGCTTGCGCGTCTGAGCCAGCAGGATGAACCAAAGATCCTGATTCTCAACAGGAGCGCCCGTAGACGTTTTCCATCCCCGCTTCTGCCAGCCCTCAATCCAATGGTCGTTGAACGCCTGCACCATATAGTTGCTGTCGGAATACAGCGTGACGTCGCAGGGCTCCTTCAAAGCGCCAAGGGCGCTGATCGCCGCGAACAGCTCCATGCGGTTGTTTGTCGTTCCGGCCATATAGCCGGACATTTCCTTCTGATGCGGGCCGAATTCAAGGATGCAGCCCCAGCCGCCCGGGCCGGGATTTCCGGAACAGGCGCCGTCCGTATAGATATTGACCTTCTTCCGGGGTCGGGTTTCAGACAAATTCGGACTCCCCTTTTATCGTCATTTTGCACAAATTCTGATAAATCATTTTGACATATCGCGCGATTTTTGTGCGCAGACCTTCATGGCGTCCATGATTGCCGCGCGGAAGCCCTTGCGTTCCAGCTCCTCCACAGCCTCAATCGTTGTGCCCGCCGGAGAGCAAACGGCATCCTTGAGCGCAGCGGGATGCGTCCCGCTTTGCAGCACCATCAGCGCACTGCCAAGGACTGCCTGCGCAGCCAGCTCATAGGCTGTATTGCGGTACAGGCCTTCCTTGACGCCTGCGTCCGCCATGGCCTCGATCATCATGTACACATAGGCCGGGCTGCTGCCGCTGATGGCGATCACGCCGTCAAACAGACGCTCCGGCAGCACAACCGTGCGGCCAACGGAATCGAAGATGCCCTTGGCGAACTCGAAATCCTCCTCCGAGAAGGTGGTATCCTCGCACATGGCGGTCATGCCTTCGCCCACCATCGCCGGGGTATTGGGCATCACGCGCAGGCAGGTCGCACCGCTTCCCTCCAGCTTGTCCGTCAGCTGCTCCACCGTCCAGCCCGCAGCGATGCTGATGACCGCCTTGCCGTTCAGGGAATCATGGATGTGCTCGATCGTCTCGCTCATGAACTGCGGCTTCACAGCCAGGATGATCATATCGCACATTTCAGCGAGCTCCACGTCGGATTCCGTGCAGGTCAGGCCCGGATAGGCATCGCTCAATTCCTCCAGCTTCCGCGCGCTCAGGTCGCAGATTGCCATATCGTCAACCGTCAGGTACTCCGCGGCAATCAGGCCGCGCAGGATGGCGCTGCCCATATTCCCTGCTCCGATCAAGCCAAGTTTCAGCATCTTCATCAGTCCTTTGCGGTAGAATACTCCCCTATTATAGCACGAACAGCGCCGCCTGCAAAGTCCCTTTGTTTTGCAGGCGGCATTTTCACACTAATTCTCGCTAAAAATGTTGCACCGAGCGCAGCGATTTTTTCGTTCTGGCAAAGCTGAGTGAAGCGAGGCGTTACTTACAGTACGGTGAGCGGAACGAGGCAAAGCCAGAGCGGAAAAGGCGCTGTGCGAATGCAACATTTTTATTAAGAATTAGTATCATTACAGAATGTACTTCTTCATGTCGGCGGGCTTGTTCTCGCCCGAGAGGTGCGCGCGGACGTAATCGCCGTTGATGGAAAGCTCCACCGGCGGCATATCCGCATCCCCCGCATTGAAGGAGATGTCCTCCAGCAGCTGCTCGAAAACAGCGTGCAGGCGGCGCGCGCCGATATCCTCGGCCATCTCATTGGCTGTGAAGGCCGCCTCGGCGATGGCCTCGATGGCGCTGTCCTCAAAGTTCAGGTTGACCTTGTCAACCGCCAGCAGCGCCTTGTACTGCAGCGTGAGCGCGTTGTCGGGCTGGGTCAGGATGCGCTGGAAATCCTCGCGGGTCAGGGATTTCAGCTGAACATGCACCGGGAAACGTCCCTGCAGCTCCGGAATCAGGTCGCTGACCTTGGCCACGTGGAAAGCGCCGGCGGCGATGAAGAGCATGTAGTCCGTCTTGACCGGGCCATACTTGGTGTTGACCGTACTGCCCTCGACGATGGGCAGGATATCGCGCTGAACGCCCTCGCGGCTGACGTCCGGGCCGTTTCCGGCGCGATGACCGGCGATCTTGTCGATCTCGTCAATGAACACGATGCCGTGCTGCTCCGCGCGATGGATGGCTTCCTCATGTACGCTGTCCATGTCGATGAGCTTGTCGCACTCCTCGTTTTCCAGAATGCGGCGCGCTTCCTTCACCTTCATGCGGCGCAGGTGGGTCTTGCGGGGCATCATATTGCCCATCATGTCCCCCAGGCTGATGGCGCTGCCGCCGACCTCCAGAGTCGGTGCAGCCTCCTCCACTTCGATCTCGATTTCTTTATCCTCCAGCTCACCGCGCATCAGCTGCTGACGGACCTCATCGCGCTTTCCGCAAACCTCCGGCGTTTCATCGACCGCGGGCGCTGCGGGCTTGCGCCCCAGGAGGAAATCAAGGCTCATGTTCTGATTGCCGGAGGGCTTCTTCGGCGGATCCACCAGCAGCGTCACCAGCCGATCCTCCGCGATGACCCTGGCACGGGGCTCGACCTGTGCGATATGCTCCTCCTTGACGATGCGGATCGCATTCTCCACCAGGTCACGCACGATGCTCTCCACATCGCGGCCGACATAGCCGACCTCGGTAAATTTTGTGGCTTCCACCTTCACGAAGGGCGCGGAAACCAGCTTGGCCAGACGGCGGGCAATCTCCGTCTTGCCCACGCCCGTCGGGCCGATCATCAGGATATTCTTGGGGCTGATCTCCTCGCGCATCCTTTCGTCCACCATCGAGCGGCGGTAACGGTTGCGCAGGGCGATGGCCACGGACTTCTTCGCTTCGTCCTGACCGACGATGTAGCGGTCAAGCTCGCGGACAATTTGACGGGGCGTCAGTTCTGCCATGCTGCTCAGCCTCCTCACACGTCTTCGACAATCACGTTGTCGTTGGTATACACGCAGATGGACGCAGCGATGTGCAGCGCCTTCTCCGCGATCTCGTGGGCGCTCAGGTCGGTGTTCTCAACCAGCGCACGCGCTGCGGACAGGGCATAGTTGCCGCCGGAACCGATAGCCACCACGCCGCTGTCCGGCTCCATCACCTCGCCCGTGCCGGACAGCACAAGCAGCTGATCCTTGTCCGCGACGATCATCATGCAGTTCATCTGGCGCATTCCCTGCTCGGAACGCCACAGCTGCGCCAGCGCGACGGCGGCTCTCTCCAGATTGCCGTTGCACTGCGTCAGCTTCTCCTCAAATTTATCAAACAGCGTAAAGGCGTCCACCACCGTGCCGGCAAATCCGGCAACGACCTTACCGCCATACAGGCGGCGCACCTTGCGGGCGTTGGACTTGAAAATGACGTTTTCGCCCATGGTGACCTGACCATCGCCGGCAATGGCGATCTTCCCATCCTTGCAGACGGCACAGATGGTTGTGCCCCTGAGTTCAATGCTCATACAGGTATCATCCTCCGGAATGTCACAGTTGAGCGCGCGATTTCCGCACTCGTGCACAGGATAACGCATCCCTATGAAATCAGGATGAAGCAGTTTCCCTGCCGTACACCTCGGCGCACCAGTCGCGCATGAAGGCCAGCGAACGCTCCGAAATGACGGTATAGCGCTCCTGCTTGTTGCGGATCTTCCTGTGCTGTTTGTCCACGACAAGGCCGTCCATCAGCCCGAAGGCGCAGTTCATGGGCTGAAAATGCCTGTTCGGCGTGGCGACGTAGCGTCCCATCGCGCCCATTGCGGTGATGCCGGGCAGCTCCACCGTGCCCAGTCCGCGCAGATCGCGTCCAAGGGACAGACCGCAGAGCAGACCGCTGGCGGCGCTCTCCACATAGCCCTCCACGCCGGTCATCTGTCCCGCGAAATAGCACTGGGGACGGCTGATCATCTCAAAGTGCGCGTTGAGGAAGCCCGGCGAATGCAGGAAGGTGTTCCGGTGCATCACGCCATACCGGGCGTATACAGCGTTTTCAAGGCCCGGAATCATGCTGAACACGCGCCTCTGCTCCGGCCATTTGAGCCGGGTCTGGAATCCCACAAGGTTGTAGAGCGTGCCGGTCGCATTGTCCTGCCGGAGCTGCACGACGGCAAAGGCTTCCTTCCCCGTGCGCGGATCGACCAGACCGACCGGCTTCATCGGGCCGAAGGCCAGCACCATGCGGCCGCGCCGCGCCATGGATTCCACGGGCATACAGCCCTCGAAGACCTTCGTTTCCTCAAAGCCGTGGATTTCCGCCGTATCCGCCGCAAGCAGCGCATCCACAAAGGCGTTGTACTCCGTCTCGTTCATCGGGCAGTTCAGATAGTCGTCTCCCCTGCCGTACCGGCTCTGGCGGAAAACGCGGTCCATGTTCAGCGATTCCTGTGTTACGATGGGCGCGGCGGCATCGTAAAAGTTCAATGTCTCGAGCCCCGGCAGCGCGGCGATGCGCTCGCTGAGCGCGTCGGAGGTCAGCGGGCCGGTGGCGATGATGACCGGGCCGTCGGGAATCTCCGTGACCTCGCGGCTCTCCACGGTGACCAGCGGGTGATTTTGCAGCGCATGGGTGATATATCCTGAGAAGGTATCACGGTCGACGGCCAGCGCGCCGCCCGCAGGCACACGCGCGGCATCTGCTGCCGCCATTATCAGGGAATGACACAGGCGCATTTCCTCCTTCAGCAGACCGACGGCATTCGTCAGCCTGTCCGATCGAAGGGAATTGGAGCAGACAAGCTCCGCAAACAGCGGGCTGTGATGCGCCGGAGACATTTTCTCCGGCTTCATCTCGATCAGGGTTACGGAAATGCCCTGCAGCGCCAGCTGCCACGCCGCTTCGCAGCCGGCCAGACCCGCGCCGACAACCGTTGCGTGAAGCTCACTCATCGCCATCCTCCGCGTTATCGGGCTGCTGCACCTCCACACGGCAGCGGCAGGTTTCGTTGGCACACAGGTGCCACATCTCGCCCTTTCGGCCGCGCTTTTCAACCATGTAGCCGCCGCACTGGGGGCAGACCTCGGTCACCGGCTTCTCCCAGGACACAAATTCGCACTCGGGATAGCGTTCGCAGCCGTAGAACTTGCGGTTCTTCTTGCTTGTCTTTTCCATCAGGCGTGCGCCGCAGGATGGGCATGGAGCCTCGATGTAGGTCAGAATCGGCTTGGTGTTGCGGCAGTCCGGGAAATTCGGGCACGCAAGGAAGCGCCCGAAGCGTCCCATCTTGTAGACCATCATCGCGCCGCACTTGTCGCAGGGCACGTCGGAGGGTTCATCCTTGATCTCGACCTTTTCGACCTTCTCCTCCGCCACGTCCAGCGCGCGCTTGAAATCCGGGTAGAAGTCGCGGATGATCTGCTTCCAGTCCTTCTTGCCCTCCTCCACCTCGTCCAGCTTGTTTTCCAGATCGGCGGTGAACTCGGTGTCCACGATATCCTCAAAGTACTCCTCCATCATCGCCGTGACCATGCGGCCCAGCTCCGTGGGGTACAGACGCTTCTTCTCGCGGCTGACGTACCCGCGGGTGATGATGGTGGTGATCGTCGGCGCGTAGGTGGAGGGACGGCCGATGCCCTTCTCCTCCAGTGCACGCACGAGGGATGCTTCGGTATAGCGGCTCGGCGGCTGCGTGAAGTGCTGGCTTCCGGCGGCTTCCTCCACCGTCACCGCGTCGCCCTCCTTCAGCTGGGGCAGCGATGTTTCGGTTGAGACGGTTTCCTCATCCGTGCTCTCCTCATAGACGGAGGTAAAGCCCGCGAATTTCTTGTGCTCACCGTAGAAGCGAAGGCCAATGCCGTCTCCCGTGATCTCCATGGTCATGGTTTCGTAGAGCGCGGGCATCATCTGGCTGGCGATAAAGCGGTTGTAAATCAGGCGGTACAGGTTGTACTGCTCCTTGGTCAGGGACGCCTTGATCTGATCCGGCGTTCGGCGCACATCCGTGGGACGGATCGCCTCGTGGGCGTCCTGCGCATTCTTCCGTCCCTTGTACTCATTGGGCTTTTCCGGCAGATACTCCGTACCGAAGCGCTCGGGGATGAACTCCCGCAGCGCAGCCATGGCCTCGTCGCTGATGCGCACGCTGTCCGTACGGATATAGGTGACGATACCCTGGGTGCCTTCGCCCTCCAGGTCGATGCCCTCATAGAGCTGCTGTACAACCTGCATGGTCTTGGAGGTGGTGAAGCCCAGCTTGCGGCTGGCCTCCTGCTGCAGGCTGGAGGTCGTGAAGGGAGCCGCAGGCATCTTGCGCTTCTCCCCGAGCTTGACGCCGGAAACAGCGAAATGCGCCGCATTGATGCGATCGACCGCCGCCTGTGCATCGGCAGCGGTTGTGATGGACGCCTTTTCGCCGTCGATGGTCGCCAGCTTTGCAAGGAAATGTGCTTTCCGGCCCCGGCTGGTCATCGCCTGCATTTTGGCGCTGATCTCCCAGTACTCCTCGGGGATGAACGCCTCGATATCCTCCTCGCGCATCACGACCATACGGGTCGCAACGGACTGGACGCGACCGGCAGAGAGGCCCTTCTTGATCTTCGCCCAGAGCAGCGGGCTGATCTTGTAGCCGACCAGACGATCCAGCACGCGGCGGGCCTGCTGCGCATCCACGCGGCCCATATCAATCTTGCGCGGCGTTTTCAGCGCGGCCTGTATGGCCTTCTTGGTGACCTCATGGAACTCGATGCGGCAGGGCTTGTCCAGATCCATGTCCAGCACCTGCCCCAGGTGCCAGGAAATCGCTTCTCCCTCGCGGTCCGGGTCGGTCGCGAGATAAATCTGGGAGGCGTTTCGGGCTTCCTTGCGGATGCGGGTCAGGATGTCGCCGCGCCCACGGATCGTGATGTACTTGAGGGCAAAGTCGTTCTCGGGATCCACGCCGATCTGGCTCTTGGGCAGATCGCGCACATGGCCCTGCGAGGCCTCGACCTTGTAGCCCTTGCCAAGGAACTTGCTGATCGTGCGCGCTTTGGCGGGAGACTCCACAATGATGAGCTTCTGATTGGCTGCCATACTCAATTTGCCTCCAATAATGCTGCAGGATTCAGGCCCTGCAATAGGATTTTCCGGGCATGGCTCTGACAAGCCCCATCATCTGAAGCATGGTCAGAGACACGGAAATCGTTGGGATGGGTAAGCCGGACTCAGCGGCCAACTCGTCAAAGGACATTTCCCCCCGGCTGAGAAGCGTGTAGATTTGACGCTGCTCCTCGGTCAGTGGCGGGAGCGCCTGCTTTTGCCGGGGCGTGGGCGCGACGGCTTCGTCGGCCCAGCCAAGGTCTTCGAGCACATCCTTCGCACCGGTGAAGTATACCGCGCCGTCTCTGAGCAGCTGGTGTGCCCCCTCGGCCCATTCCGTTCCCGGTACGCCGGGATAGGCGTACACATCCCTGCCCTGATCCAGCGCGTGGCTGACCGTCAGCATACTGCCGGACCGAACGCGGGATTCCATCATCAGCGTCGCGCGGCTGAGCCCTGACAGGATTCTGTTGCGGCTGGCGAACACGAATTTGCTGGCGTGCATCCCCAGCGGGTACTCGCTCAGCAGAATGCCCCCATTGCGCACAATTCCTTCACGCAACGCAGCGTTCTCCATCGGGTAATCCACGTCCATGCCGCAGGCCAGCACAGCCGCTGTGGGACTTCCGCCTTCCAGGCATCCCTCGTGGGCAGCCGTGTCAATGCCCATGGCAAAGCCGCTGACGATGGTTACGCCCGCCTGACTCAGCTCGCGGGCAATGCTTTTCGTCACGGAGATCCCGTGGGGCGATGCGGTTCGCGAGCCGACAATCGTCAGGCATTTGCCAAGGAGACAATCCGGATCGCCGCGATAGCACAAAAGCGGCGGCGCCTGCGGGATATTGCGCAGCAGATCGGGATACTGCGGATCATCCACATGCAGGATGCCCATGTCAAGCCTTTGCATGGTCAGCATCATCTCATGCATCTTTTCAGGCGCGGCGTGCTCCCGCAGTTGACGGATGGCTATTTCGCTGACATGGCCCCATTCCCGAAGGAAAGCGCCGTGATCCCTCCGGAAACGGTCATATACCGCCTCCGCGCTTCCGAATTCGCAGATCAGGCGAGACAGCGTATCGGGACGGAGCAGGCCGTACAGAAGCCACGTCCGGCAACCATCCTCCCGTGTATAGCGCACGAAACATACCTCCATCGCCGAATGGCAATATATGCCATCTTCATACCCTGCGTGAAATTGCTTAAGAAAAACAGCCTTCCCTGCGCCACACAATGCTATCATACATTTTCTGAAATTGCAATGACTTATTCTGTCGCCGCAGCAAAAGAATCGGCGTATTCCATAAAATCAATGTGCAGAATATATCCGAATCGAACGAAACATAAAAAAGAAAACATGGATTCAGCGCTGTACGCAACGCCGAATCCATGCGTGGCTCATTCCTCGGGCAGATAATTGACAAGAATCCCAGCCATCCGGGCGTAGCCATCCCGGTTGGGATGCAAGCCGTCGCTGAGCAGCTCCGGATAGGCATATTCACCGGTTTTGGGCGTGAAGGAGGAATACACATCGACGTAGGTGACGCCGCTGGTTTTGCCGGCATAGCGCTTGTAGGCCATGTTCAGCAGGTTGATTTTCGCCTGCTGTCCGGTGTAGAACGCGGAGGTGGTCGGCAGCACGCTGACGAGCAGGAAACGGCAATCAGGATTCTTCTCGCGGATGGCCGTGACCATCGCGTCAATGTTCGCGACGATTTCTTCCTTCGTATATCCGTGCCCGATATCGTTGATGCCGCAGATAAAGACAACCATGCGGTAATCCCGTGCAGCCAGCTCCCCGATGCGCGCGCGGCACTCGACCGTCGTCTGACCGCCGATGCCGTAGTTCACGCAGTCGCTGCGCCCGAGGATGGTGTTCCAGTCCCCGTAGAGCAGCCGCGCGTTCTGGCAGATGCTGTCGCCGATGAACGCGATGCCGGTATCGGGCCGATCCCAGCGTCCATCGCTCCGGTCAACGGGTTCGCCCTCGCCGGCAAAGTAGGCAACACGATGCAGCGTGACCTCGCCTGCGGTGGAGGAAAAGACGTTCAGCTGATCGAGCCGGGCGAAGTTCGTCCCCCAGATGCGCGCAATGGTATCGTATCCGAAGGAAGCAGCGTAATGCCCGTTCTCCAGCGTTACGGTTTCGTCCGCGTTGATGCGGCTCCACTGCGTCGCGCCGGAATGGCTGGAAAGCGCCAGGTATACGCCGTTCTTCGTGCCGGAATACTCCACATAGAACCGACAGCCCGGGTTGATCTGCGCCGCGTCAAAGCTGCCGCCCACATGGCTGGTGTAAACGAAGGTCATGTTGGTGTTTGCGGCATTTGCGGTCACTGACCCGCGGAACAGCGTTGCCGTTGCGTTCAGATCGTCCTGCAGCGGACGACCGTGCCAGAGGATCCGGCGGATGGTTGTCTCCCCCGCTGCGGTGGTGGATCCCACGCAGATCTGATCGACCGCCGTGAAATCCTTGCTGCCATACTGAACGAAGCACTGGTTGAAGGTGAAGGTCGCGATGCACAGCTCGCCGGCCGTCTCGCATTTCGCGGGCACATTCACGGACGCCCATACGCCGCTTTGCCAATCGGACAGCGCGAGATACACCGCCTTCACAGAGCCGGTATATTCCACGGTGAAGTAACCGTCCTCCGTGATCAGCGCAGGATCGAAGCTGCCGTTCGCGCTTGTAGTGTTGACGCTTGCCGCAAGCTGCCAGTTGCCGCTCACGCTTGCGCTGCCATCGAAGAGCACAACCTCCACAACGCCGTCGTCCTCCTCCGCAAGGGCAGGTGCGGCAAGAACCAGAAGGGCTAACAGGATAACCAGCAGCTTTTTCATATGCAATCCTCCGTTATGAATGCGATTTGTCATTTGCGATGATTCCGGCTCCGGCTGCGGTTTTTGCTGCCTGCCGGATTCTGACGCGGCGCAGTGGGTTCGGCCGGCGTATTCTCGGCAGCTGCGGGGCGTTCAGCGGAAAGGGCGTCGACCGCGGGAGCGGCTGCTGCGGCGTCGGCTTTAACGCCTGCCCGGCCCAGAGCGACAAACCGTTCCAGCAGAGCCGGCTTGTTTTCATGGCTGACCCATTCGCCAAGCAGACGATACAGCGCCGCAGTCAGCGGGACAAAGAGGAGCATTCCCAGAATGCCCATGAGCGCCCCGCCGACGGTGACGGCTGTCAGCACCCAGAGCCCCGGCAGATGAAGGGTGGAGCCCACCGTACGCGGGTAGATCAGGTTCCCCTCGATTTGCTGGAGCACCACGAGGTAAATCAGGAAAACGATCACCTTGATCGGGTCGACGGAGAAGATCATGATCGACCCGATGGCCGCGCCAATGTAGGCGCCTGCAATGGGAATCAGCGCGAAAACGCCGATCAGGGCGCCGATCATCAGCGCATAGGGCAGCCGGAGGATCCACATTCCCAGCGCGCAGAGAGAACCGAGAATGAGCGCCTCAATCAGCTGACCGACGATGTAGGAATGGAAGCAGCTGTCCAGCACCTTCGCCACATGGGTACAATGCCGCATCATCCGGTCCCCCAGAATCCGCCTGAACAACCGGCTGAACTGGGAGCAGAGCTTTTCCTTGCCCAGCAGGATATTGATGGCGATAATCAGCGCCATGAAAAAGGTGAAGATGGTGCCGACGAGCGAGGTTGTGACCGTCAGTGCGGCATTCATCACGCCGCCGACGCCGGAAACCAGCATCCCCGCCGTCTTTTCGAGCAATGCGCGCCATTCATCCACCGTGGCGGGAAGCGTGAAATTGAGCTCACCCAGGAATTCATCCAGGCTCAGCTCGTCATTGAGCCAGCTGTAGAGACTGCCGACGGCGCCGGGAAGCGCATTGACCAGCTTGTCAAAGCATTCGCCAAGCTGAGGAACGATCAGCGTAATCAGCAGCACCAGCGCAACCACAACCGTCAGGAAGGACAGCAGCATGCAGACCGGTCGACGGCAGCGCACCCAGAACCGGTTCCGGCTGTTGGGCGCAATCTTCCGTTCATAGAAGCTCATGAGGATGTTGACCACATATGCGATCACTGCGCCGAGTATCAGCGTACCGGCTGCGGAAATGAACAGGGCGGCAAAGGAAGCGACCGAACCCCAGTAATGGATCGCCAGATACAGCAAAAACAGGGACACGCAGGCAATCAGGCAGGATTTCCAGTTGAGCTTCATTGTTCCGTCTCCCCTTCGGCGCCGGCGTTCGCATCGGCGAAGTCCATGTTGGCATAGACCGCGGACATGCGCTCATCCGGGAAACGCATATCCATGAATTCCTCGTAAGCGTTGCGCGCCGTCTGACCGTTGATGCGTTCAGACCAGCGGAGCACCGCCAGACCGGACACGAGACAGTTGACGGCCATAAAGATCGTCAGGGCCCATGTGATGATCTTGCCCGGCTTGTTGGGCAGCTTCAGGATCCATTTCGACATCCGGGGGTAAATATCCTTGATCCAGAACACGCCCAACGCGCCCCAGAACAGGGAATACAGCAGGCAGACACGTCCGTTGATGTTGAAGGGCAAGCTGCTGTAGTCCCACGAGCGCGAGCCGAAGGCCATCTCCTGAAACCAGGAGCAGGCGTATTCCACGATGGTGCCGATGGCAAAGCCACCGATGAAGGACAGCCAGCGCCCGCGATTCCGGAAGCGGTACAGCGCCAGCGAGAGCGCCGCTGCCCCCAGTCCGTACAACGGATTGAAGGGCCCCCACACCACCCCGCTGCGGCTTTCCAGGTAGCCATGGCGCAGCAGGCACCAGATCAGCTCAACCACCACGCCTGCAAAGCTGCCGATGAAGAAGACGAGCGCCAGCTTGTACAGGTTCATCCGGGCGGAAAAATGGGACTTCTCCTGCTCCTCAAGGTCGATGGTGCTGTTGGCGGGGGGATTCAGCTTGTACCAGTGTTTGTCCACGGCCTTCTCCGTATCATCCATACGGGCGTGAAGCTCATCGGCCATATCCGATGTTTTCTTATGCGCGGCATCGAGCGCATTTGCGGCCCTGCGCAAGGAGGTCAGCTCATCCGCAGCGCACTTTCGCAGCTCACCGGGAATGCCTGACTGACTTGTGCAGCGGGCAAGCACCTGAAAGTATGCGCTGTCAAGCTGTCCCTGCTTCTCCTCCGTGTATTGCAGCATCTGCTGGGCAGAGGCCTCAAAATCACTGTAGCAGACGGACTGTTTGCTTGCAGCGTTTCTTTCCTTCTTTGGTCTTTTCATGTTTCCTGTACTCCTTGCTTTCGATTTGCATTTGTACATTGCGGATGGTGTTCACTTTCCCGCGCTCTCCCGTAGGGATTCAGCGCTTCCAGCCGCCGCGCCAGTTCTGCTTCCACTTGTAGCGGCGGTACGCGTCGCGGACCTGTCCGATCATCTTATCCAGGAAGAACAGCAGCACATTGACAAGCGCCATGGCCAGCGCGACAGGCTGCTGCCAGCCGGAGCTCCCCAGCAGCGGCAATACCATCATCACCACGGACAGCAGCGCCATCCATTTCAGCCTGATTTCAAGGATGCCGTAGAGCCGCAGCGGCATATTGGGATACAGCGCCGCAACCGCCAGCATGAGCGACATGTTCAGATAGTAGGCGGTGGCATAGCCGGTGATGCAGCCGGAGATCACTGACCCCAGCATCCCGCCCGTGTAGAAAAGCGTGAAGCGGAAGGTGCCCCACTCGTTCTGGAGCTGCATTCCCATCAGCCAGTAGAAATACAGGCTGATGGCCAGCAGCAGGATATTGCTGTTCATGGGTACGAAAACAAAGGTGATCAGCCGCCAGATCTGCCCCCGCATGATGGCTGCCTTGCTGAAGGACAGGTAGGAGGACAGCGAGAAGCCGACGATGGACGGCAGGAGCATGTCGGCGGCAAACACGATCACTGTACCGATCACAATGATCGTCATCAGGTTGCGGATTCCTTTATGCCGCCCGACGCGGTTTTCGAGGCGGTCCAGAAAACGGGAAAGCATCTGTTCATGTACCTCCGTATTTGGCAGCGCGAATGCTGCGGATATTCCTGATTGCGTAAAGCGTCATGGAGATGAGCATCATCACAACGCAGATACCGGTCAGTATATTCGACAGCAGGAGGGGGATATCCTTCCAGACAACATGCAGGAACATGAGAAGATACAGCAGCATCGTTGTGACCTTGCCATGCCACACGGCGGAGGGCACCCTGCCTGTTGCGCGGATCACGACCAAGCCCGAGACAGCGGCAAACAGCTCCTTGACCACAAGGAGCAGCAGCGGCACCAGGAGCGTTGGATGCCGCCTGGTCAGGCAAAGCAGCATGGAAAACTGCGTCAGCTTGTCCGCGATGGGATCCAGTGCCTTCCCCAGATCGGACACGGCGCCGAAACGGCGGGCATACCAGCCATCGGCAATATCTGTCAGACTTGACAGCACCAGCGTCACGGCTGTTGCGATATAGTGTTCGCGCAGATACAGGATCACGAAGACAGGAATCATGCAGAGTCTCAGCAGAGACAGGAGATTCGGTACGGTCAAAATGCGTTTCCGGGCGTTTGTCATGTGCGGGCAGCCTCCATCAGATCAGGATGGTAGACAGTATATCCCGCAGATACCAACTCAATATTAACTTTTCATGTTACCAACAAGAAATGCGGCGAATACGTCTGTGTATTCGCCGCAGCGCCTCATTTGAACATGTTCTTGCGAACCATGAACAAACCGGCTACAAGCACCGCAAAGCCCGATATCCCCAGCAATGCCCAGAATCCCCAGCTTTGATTCTCAAAGGGCACCGGCACGTTCATGCCCCACAGCGAAGCGATGATGGTCGGGATGGACAGCAGGGCTGTCAGGGAGGTCAGTACCTTCATGGTGATGTTCAGGTTGTTGCTGATCACGGATGCGAAGGCTTCCGTGGTGTTGCTCATGATATCCCTGTAGATCGAACACATCTCAATTGCCTGCTTGTTCTCGATGATGACGTCCTCGAGCAGATCCGTGTCCTCCGGATACCGCTTCAGCACGTCCTGACGCATCAGACGTTCCAGCACCAGCGCGTTGCCCTTCAGGGAGGTGTTGAAATACACCAGGGACTTTTCCAGCTTCATCATCTGCAGCAGCTCCTGATTCCGGCTGGCCTTTTCCAGCTTTTCCTGCACAATCAGGCTGGCCTTGTCAATCTGCTTCAGATAGGCCAGATAGCGCCCGGCATTGCGGTGGAGGAGCTGCAGGATGAACCGTGCGCGCTTGAATGTCCAGAAATTGCGGATGCGCTCCTCGGTGAAGTCGTTGATGATGGGGGTATCCCGGGTGCAGACCGTGATGATGACCTCATCGCACAGCACGATGCCCAGAGGAATGGTGCTGTACACATAGCCGCTGCCCTCGGTCTCCACATAGGGAATGTCAACGAGGATGAGCGTGTGCTGCTTATCGGGATCGTAGTCCACGCGGGCGGACTCCTCCTCATCCAGTGCAGCCGGTAGGAAGGTGGGGTCCAGACCAAAGCGGGTTGTCAGGCCGTCCACTTCCTCCTTCGTGGGGCTTTGCAGGTGTACCCAGACGCCCTTTTCCAGCGTCGTACACTCAATCAGATGATCGTCTACCGTTTTGAAGATTCTTCTCATGGCGCATTACGTCCTTTCTATGCGGGACGGCAGCGCTGTTTCAGCCATGAGCCCGGTTGGAGCGCACTGCCGTCGTGGATGTGGTGTTACTGTACGGGTCGCCGTCCATGTGGTCAGTTGCTCCTTTCGTTTTGTTCGCACAGGCTGTGCTATCCTATCATAATCATTTCGCGCCGGATTGTCAATCGCTGCGAGGAAAAAACACAACTTCACGCTTCAATTTGGCGTGTCATCCCCTCGCGATACGGCGACAGGGCGATCCGGATCAACGGCGCGTCAGATCAAGGGCCATCGAATCCCGTTCAAATTCTCCATGTCCGGCATGTGATGCGGAACGGCGGACCATGCTGCAGGATCGGGCAATATGACGACGTATCCCGGAAGCGGATTGTATTATCTTATATGGTTCTAATTCCATCCAGACAAGACATCACCACGGAATTGTGCATTCCATCAAACGATTCCTGCATTTTTTTGATACCTCAACCGATTGAGAAGGTCAGATTTGAAAATACAGAGAAAAAACATTTCTTCCGGAATTCCTGCATTGTCATATTGAATTTTCCAATAATTTGCGTATAATAAGATGTGTAAGAGAACCATCCGCAGGAAATCCTGCATAATAAGACGTACAGGAGGGCGATGTTATGCTGTGGTTCGTCGTGATCACCGTGGTCATTCTGGGTGCGTGTGCCGTTTCTCAGCAGGAATACAAGTCGGACGAGGCCGCCCGCCAGTATCAGATCGTCCGCGAGTATCTCGTCTAATATGCGACAGACGTTTATACTAATTCTCATGAAAAATGTTGCACCGAGCGCAGTGAATTATTCGTTCTGGCAAAGCTGAGTGAAGCGAGGCGTACCGGAGGTACGGTGAGCGGAACGAAGCGCAGCCAGAGCGGAAAAGGCACTGTGCGAATGCAATATTGATTATGAGAATTAGTATGAGTCCGCAGCTTCCGGTTCGGGAGGCTGCGGACTTTTCAGGTTGCATTCAGTTTTCCAGGGAGAGGATTCGGCTGCCGACCCGGACTCCCCAGGCATGACCGTTGCGAGTGAAAAACTCCAGCCGGGAACGAACGCGATCCGTCTGCACAGGATCCATCCCGCAGAAGCGGAGGCCGCCGCAGTACACCAGATGCAGATCGCGATGGTTGACGATGGCGCGGAGCTTCCCATCCTCAATGCGGACGGTCACGATGGAGGGCACGCCCTCATGTCCGACATATCTGCCCGTGAGCATCTCCGGGTCGGAGAACGCCCGTCCCAATGGCACAAACCAGCGATGGCAGGTCTCCAGCGGTTCGCCCATCACAGCGTTGTAGAGCGTCCACATCAGGTCGTCCATGTCCTCATCGCCGCAGTTGCACAGCACCGCAAAGCCGTAGCCCTCGTTCAGCAGCAATCCGCCCTTGGTGGATACGCCGTGCAGCCCGCCGGAGTGCTCGCAGATCGTGTGCCCGCACTTGACGCGCTTGTACAGGCCCAGGCCGTAGCAGGCGATCGCCTGTGCAGGAATGGCCGGGCCGATCATGGCTTCCACCGCCGCGCGGGGCAGCACCTGCTTCCCCTTGTGCAGCCCG
This sequence comes from Aristaeellaceae bacterium, assembly GCA_051883695.1. Taxonomy (GTDB): domain Bacteria; phylum Bacillota; class Clostridia; order Christensenellales; family Aristaeellaceae; genus UBA11524. Next base: position 52,668 of record JBJEUF010000034.1, on the reverse strand, counting down.
AGCTGCGAAAGGCAGCGGTAATAGGCAGCCATATCCCGGGCGGTGGATTTCACCATCGCGCAGCCGCGGAAGGGCGGCAGAACGCTCCAGTTGTCGTCGCAGATCAGCTCTCCGTCCTCGCGTTCAAACAGCGAGGTGATGTTTCCCCCGGAGAGCGCCCGGGCTGAAACGCAGTCATCATCCATGATGGTGCGCGTCATCCCCAGCGGCCTGAAGATGCGCTCCATGCAGAACTGTTCCAGCGGGATGCCCGCCGCCTGATCGACCACATAGGAAAGCACGGCATACCCTTCGTTGGAGTAGCTCATGTTCTCCCCGGGCGCGCCGACAGTCGGATACGGACAGGCGCCGATGTAGTCGATGATCTGCTCGATCCTGTCCATGGCATTGGGGGCGCTGTCCCGCATTGCGTCAATCCATTCGCCGGAACGGTTGATGCTGTTGACCGCAATCGACCACTCCAGCGGCTCCATGGGCGGAATGCCGCTGGTATGCTGGGCCAGCGTGCGAAGGGTGACGGTATCGCGCGGCGCGCCGGGCACACGGAAGGTGGGGAAATACCTGGTGACCGGATCGTCAAAGGACAGCTTACCCTCCGTTTCAAGGATGGCCAGCGCCAGACAGGTGATGGACTTGGACATGGAGGCGATGCCAAACATCGTGTCCATATCCACGGGGACGGCCAGCGCCGCGTCGCGGTATCCATAGGCTTTCTCGAATACCGTTCCCTCCGGGCCCTTCACGCAGAGGGCGACGCCGGGCAGACGGTCCCGGCGGATCAGCTCCTGCAGCCGCGCGTCCAGCGCTGCAAAATCAATCTGCATCTGTACCAACGCTCCTTACTCCCGCACGGCGCTCTCCAGCACCGTGAGCGTGCCTCTCTCCGCGTCCATCCGGCATTTCACGCCGAAGGGCAGCGTCAGCTTGGGCGTGCAATGCCCGCAGCGCAGCCCGGTGAAAACCGGCTTGCCGCAGGGCTGCACCACATCCCGGATGATTTCGTCCAGCGAGCAGCCGAATTCCGGGTATTCAATCGGGCAGTCCGCGAAATCACCGAACACCACGCCGGCGCAACGGTCGAACATCCCGGCCAGCCGCATCTGGGTCAGCATCCGGTCCAGGCAGTAGGTGCGCTCACCGACATCCTCAATGAAGAGGATGCGTCCGGTTGTGTCCAGCTGCCACGGTGTGCCAATTGTCCCCGTAATCAGCGTCAGATTGCCGCCCACCAGCTGGCCCTCACAGACGCCGGGATTCACGGTCTGCCTGGGATACCCGGGCGGATTGGCAATCTCCCCCACCGGCTCCGCGTGCATCAGCGCACGGTAGAGCGAATCGCGGGAGAAATCGTCCAGCGGCCCGGAGGACCAGCAGGAGGCTGCCATCGGCCCGTGGAAGGTCACCAGATTCGCCTTCTCCAGCAGGGCGATGTGCAGCGCCGTGATGTCGCTGAATCCGACGAAAATCTTCGGATGCGCCGCAATCGCTTCATAATCCAGCCGGTCAAGGATGCGCATGGTGCCGTACCCGCCGCGGATGCACAGGATCGCATCCACCTCGTCATCCAGAAACATCCTGTTGAGGTCACGGGCGCGCACCTCGTCAGGGCCGGAAAGGTAGCCGTACCTTTTGCCGCAGCTTTCACCGAGCTTCACCCGGAAGCCCATGCGCTCCGTTTCGGCCACGGCCGCCTCAATGGCACCCGGGGTGCGCACCGCACCGGAAGGCGCGATGAAGCCGATCGTGTCGCCGAATTTCAGTTTTTTCCCGTACAGCATACTGCCTCCTGTCACAGCACCCAGTGGAAGAACTTCAGCACGTCCATCCAGTCGTCGGCATCATAAGCGACCGTCTTTTCGTCAATCTGCGCCGCGCCGGGGTAGAAGCCTCCGTCATAGGCGCGGTAATGCTCGCGGAAGTTGATCTCCACATGGAAATGCTCCGGCAGCGGGAACATGCAGTCCTTGCCGTCCTTCTGCACAGCCTTTTCGACCGCGGCACGGATGCGCTTCACCGCAAGGTCAGGATGGATGGACAGGGAGCCGTTGCCCGTCCCCTCGCTGACCGCCACGGTCTCGATGTTGGGGTTGACGGACCTGATCCAGTCGCACAGCCCCTTGTCGCCGCAGACGCAGTAGACCGGTACGCCGACATAGGCGGCGGTCAGGCTGTTGATCATCAGCTCCGGCGCGATCTGCCCGTTGATTTTGACCCAGTTGTTCTGGAGGTTCATGGTGTGCGCCAGCGGGCTGCAGTTGGTGCCGGCTGCGGAGTGATAGCCGGTGAACACCACGCCGTCAAAGGTATCGTCCAGACCGAACATCATCGAATAGGGATGGCGGCTCCAGGCGCGGAAAATGCGCGCCTGCTCCGGCAGCGCGGCAGGGTCTATGTTGCGTCCGGAATCGTGGGCGTCCTTGACAAGAATGTCCTCACAGCCTGCCGCCAGCGCGCCCTCACAGGCCGCCGCGACCTCGCGGGTCATCTGACGCGCGAAGTGCGCATAGAGCAGCTTTCCCTGCTCCGTTTCGTCCCAATGGGTCACGCCGGCGGTGCCTTCCAGATCGGCGGAGATAAAGAGCTTTTTCATCGTTGCATCCTCCTGTGCTTACTTTTCGAGGATATCCAGCGCCAGCGCGACATGCATCATCACGCCGATGGGCAGGCAGTCCTCGTTGATTCTGAAATCCCGGCTGTGCAGCGGCGGCGCGGGCATCCATTCCGGGCTGACGCATCCGATGTGGAAGAACGCGCCGGGTGCGCAGTCGCTGAAAAAGGAGAAGTCCTCGCCGCCCATGCTGGGCGCGGGCTTGTCCACCACGTTTTCTGCGCCGAACAGCGCTCCGGCAACCCGCTTGATCCGCGCAGCCTCCGCCGCATCGTTGACGAGCGCCGCGTATCCGGAAGCGACTTCCACCTCTGCCCTGCAGCCCATGCCCGCCGCCACGCAGGAGGCAATTTCCGCAATGCGCTTTGTCATCATCGTCCGCAGCTCGCTGTTGGCGGTGCGGAGCGTGCCGCCCATGGCGACCTCATCGCAGAGGATATTCTGCGCCTTGCCGCCTTCGATTTTGCCGATGGTCAGCACCGCGCTCTGCAGGGGCGACACATTGCGTGAAACGAGGGTCTGCAGCGCTGTGATCACCTGCGCCGCGCAGACGATCGCGTCGATCCCCTGCTCGGGATAGGCGCCGTGCCCTGCCTTGCCGTGGATGACGATCCGCACCGAATCCGTGGACGCATTCAGCGTCCCGCTGCGGGTTTCGACCTTGCCGACCGGCAAATGCGGCATCACATGCAGACCGTATACGTGATCCACATGCGGATTCTCCATCGCTCCGGCTGCGACCATGGGCTCCGCGCCGCCGTCCGTTTCCTCGGCGGGCTGGAACAGGAGCTTGACATTGCCGTGCATTTGTTCCCGAAGCCCCCAGAGCACCTTCGCCGCCCCCAGCGCCATGGCCGTGTGCGCGTCATGCCCGCAGGCATGCATCATGCCCGGATGCTCGGAGCGGAATGGACAGCCCTCCGGCTCGTCCAGGGGCAGCGCGTCCATATCCGCACGAATCGCAACGGTTTCGCCCGGATAGGCACCTTCGATCAGGCCAATCACCCAGGTGCGTTCCGTCCTGTACGGAATGCCGATTTCATCCAGCGCGTCCATCACAGCCCGCTGCGTCCTGAATTCCCGAAAGCCGCTTTCCGGAATGCGATGCAGCTTTCTGCGCATCCGGACAATCCAGTCCGACTCCGCTTCCACCAGCGCCCTCAGCGCCTGTGCCTCCATCTTCCCTGCCCCCTTATGCCAGACCGTCCAGAATTTGTACGACCTGACCGTTCTCCAGATAAACGCGCGGCACCCGCTTGCCGGTGCGCGCAAGGGATTCATTGCGGTTCAGCCCCGCCGCTTCTGCGTATTCGTCCACGCCGATGCTTCCGCCCAGCAGGATGACCTCGTCGCCCTCGCGGGCCTCGGGGATGTCCGTCACATCCGCCATCATCTGATCCATGCAGACCAGCCCGGCTATTGGCGCGCGCCTGCCGCGAATCTCGACGCTTCCCTTGCTGTTCTGGCGGGGATAGCCGTCAATGTACCCGGCGGAGAGCGTCGCGATCACGCTGTCCCGCGTCAGCGGGTGGCTTTCGTCATAGCCCAGGCACGCGCCTGCCTGTACGCGGTGAAGCTGCGCAATGCGTGCCTTGACCGTGAGCGCCAGACGGCTTTCCTCCGGGTGCGCGTACCTGCGCGGATAGACGCCGTAAAGCCACGCGCCGGTGCGAACCGCATCCATATGCGCCTCTGGATACCGCACCATACCGATGCTGTCCAGCGCGTGCACCATGGGCACATGGATGCCGCGGCATTCAAGCGCAGCCCGGCAGCCGGTCAGGAGCGCGAGCTGCGCGATGTCCGATTCCCTGTTGCGCAGCGCCAGATGGGTGAACAGGCCCTCCAGCTGAATCCAGCCGCTATCGAGCATCTCAGTCACCGCGTCCGCAGCCTCCTCCGGCGCAAAGCCCAGGCGGTTCAGCCCCGTTTCCAGCTTGACATGGACCCGGGCTTTGCAGCCAGCCCCCTGCGCTGCGTGGATGACCGTCTGCGCATACCGTCCGGAAAAGACCGTCAGGAGCATACCCGCAGCGATCGCCCTGACGAGCTGCTTTTCGCCGCAAAGCCCGAGGATCAGCACCTCTGCGTCCGGCACCGCCGCTTTAACCTCCAGCGCTTCGTTGAAGGATGCGACGGCAAAGTACCGCGCGCCCTCCTGCCGGAGGCGCTTACCAACCGTCGGCGCGCCCAGACCGTACGCGTCGGCCTTGAGTACACAGATCAGCTGCGTCCCGCCGGACAGGTGACGCAGCGCGTTGTGATAGTTCGCTACCAGCTGCGTCAGGTCGACCTCGGCCCAGCAGCGGGAGGTCGCTTCGTCATATGAGAGCATCAGGATCGTCTCCCTGTTATGAAATCGGAAAGGATCGCCGAAGCCTGCAACAGCCCGGCGATCCCTTTGCGTAAATTGTTGAAACAAGATCACGCATCGAGGATCTTGCGGTACTGTTCGATTTCCTTCGTGTTGCCCCAGACCATGTGATCCTCCTCAATCTCGACCCACTGGGGCTTGTCCGTTGCATAGTCATGCTGACTGGGGTCGTAGATTTCAAGGGTTTTGTTCTTTTCCCTTGCCGGATCAGGCAGCGGAATCGCGGACAGCAGCGCGCGGGTGTAGGGATGCAGCGGATGCGCAAACAGCTTCTCCGTTTCGGCCAGCTCCACCAGAACGCCCTTGTGAATGACCGCGATGCGATCGCAGATGAAGCGCATCACCGACAGGTCATGGGAGATGAACAGGTAGGTGAGCCCACGCTCCCGCTGCAATTCGCTCAGCAGGTTGAGCACCTGGGCGCGGATGGACACGTCCAGCGCGGAAATGGGCTCATCGGCAATAATGAAATCAGGCTCCATGATCAGCGCCCGGGCCACGCCGATGCGCTGCCGCTGACCGCCGGAGAACTCATGCGGGAAGCGGCTGGCAAACTCCGGCAGAAGCCCGACGTCCGCAAGGGCCTTTTCCACGAGCGCCTTCCGCTTCTCCTCGGGAATCCTCTTCCCGCTGTACAGCCCTTCGGAGACGATGTAGTCCACCTTGGCACGCTCGTTCAGCGACGCCATGGGATCCTGGAAAATCATCTGAATCTGCCGGGTCACGCGGTAATCCAGCTCCTTGGAGATCTTCCCGTTGATCTTTTCGCCCTTGTAGATGATATCGCCCGCGCTCGTCGGGTTGATGCGGATGATCGCGCGGCCGATGGTCGTTTTGCCGGAGCCGGATTCGCCCACAAGGCCGAAGGTCTCGCCCTTGTAGATGTCAAAGCTCACGTTGTCCACGGCCTTGAAGGGACGCTTCTTCTTTCCGAAGCACACGTCCAGATTCCGCACGGACAGAAGGACTTCCCGGGCCTTCTCCTGCTCAGTCATAGCCCTTCACTCCTTCCGTTGCCAGCTTTCGGACGGCCTCCGGCGGCTCAATGTGCGGTGCGCGGGGATCCAGCAGCCAGGTGCGTGCCTTATGGGTCGGCGTCACATCAAAATACGGCGGACGCTTCTCAAAGTCAATCTTCAGCGCCTGCGGATTGCGGGGAGCAAAGGCGTCGCCCTTGATCTCCTGAAACAGGTTTGGCGGTGTGCCGTGGATGGAATACAGTGGCTCACCCTTCACGCCCATCTGCGGCAGACTGGAAAGCAGCGCCCAGGTATAGGGATGCTTGGGCTGATAAAAGACCTCCTCGCACAGGCCGATTTCGATGATGTCGCCCGCGTACATGACGGCGATGCGATCCGCCACATTGGCGACCACACCCAGGTCGTGGGTGATGTAAACGGTGGTCAGCGAATACTTGTCCTTGAGGGAATGGATGAGCTTCAATATCTGTGCCTGTATGGTCACGTCCAGCGCGGTGGTCGGCTCATCGCAGATCAGCACCTTGGGACGGCAAGCCACCGCAATGGCGATGACCACGCGCTGGCGCATACCGCCGGAGAACTCATGGGGATACTGCTTCGCCCGGCGTTCCGGATCCGCGATGCCCACATCCCGCAGGATGCTGAGCATCTCCTGATACGCCTGCTGGCCACGCAGATTCTGATGCAGCTCAATGGCCTCCAGAATCTGTGAGCCAATCGTTTTCAGCGGATTCAGGCTGGTCATGGGATCCTGCAGCACCATCGCAATCTCCCGGCCGCGAACCTTCAGCCACTGCTTTTCCGTCGTATACTGCGTCAGATCCTCGCCGTTGTACAGGATGGAACCGCTGTCAATCCAGCCGTTGGTATCCAGCAGCCCCATGAAGGTCTTGACAAAAACCGATTTGCCGGAGCCGGACTCCCCTACGATGGCAAGGCTTTCGCCCTTGTAGAGGTCCAGGGAGACGCCGCGGATCGCGTGCAGGCTGCGGCCTCGAAGGTTGAACTTCACATCAAGATCACGAACCGAAAGAATGGTTTCTCTTTCCATGACGGCTCAACCTCCTTACACATGGTTCTTGGGATCAGCGGCGTCCGCGAAGGCATTGCCGATGATGTAGAACGAGATGGTTACGATGGACAGCACGATGACCGGGAAAATCAGCTGGTACCGCAGCGCGGCGGACTGAATCTGCTGACGGCCGGTGTTGATCAGGTTGCCCAGGGAGGGCATATCGACGGGCAGGCCCAGACCGATGTAGGTGATGAACACCTCGCTGCCGATGGCGCCGGGGATGGACAGCGCCATCCGCAGCATGATAACGGACACCAGGTAGGGCAGCAGGTTCTTCATGATGATGCGCCAGGTGTTCGTACCCAGACAGCGGGACGCCAGATTGTAATCGCGGTCGCGGATGATGACGATCTGGTTCCGGATGAAGCGGGCCATGCCCAGCCACCCTGTCAGGCACATGGCGAAGATCAGCGTCTGCATGCTGGGCTTCATGATGTAGGAAATCAGAATCAGGATGATGGTGTTGGGAATGTTGTCGATGACGTTGTAGACCTCCGTCAGGATGCGGTCAAGCTGGCGCACATAGCCCCAGAGCACACCGACGAGGATGCCCACAATCGCTTCCACAATCGCGACGGTGAAGCCGATGAACAGGCTGGTTCGGGTGCCGCTCCAGACGCGCGACCACAGGTCGTGTCCCGTGTTGTTCGTGCCGAACCAGAAGGCGTGGGTCGTCGGCAGGATGCGGAGATCAACGTCGTTGATCGCGGTCAGCGTACCGTCCTCGTTCTTTGTGAATGCGGATACCGGCGCATAGAGTGCGGTACCGTTGTTGGAATAGTCCACCGGAGCGGAGTAGAGGTAGATCTTGTAGCTGGAGCGGCATTCATAGGGGACAGCCGTCGGATCCTCAGGCAGCTTCAGGCTCGTCTGGAAATTGTTCTTGACGTAGCCGTCCAGTGTACCGAGCTTCCTGTCCTCGTACTGGATCCGGCACCATTCCTCGCCATACGCAATAACGGTAAACCTGCTGTTGGCATTGATGCCGGTCAGTACGTTGTCCACCGCGTAATAGAGCTCAACCGGCTTGCTGTACAGATTGAGGTTCTTTCCCTTGGCGACGCAGGTGTACGGCACGGCCGTCGGATCCTCGGGCAGGCTCAGATTGGATTCGGCGTTGTTCATCACATAGCCGACAGTCCCCTTGTAGTCCACCCGGCACCATTCCTCACCGTACTCAAGCACGGTCAGCTCGGCACGCCGGGGAAGTGCGACGAGCACGTCGTTGGAAGCATAGAGTCCATCATGGACTGTGAACTTCGTACCCGCAGGCGCCTTGATATACACGGTGGTCAGGCTGGGCGGCATGTTCTGCAGCTGCATACCGGTCTGCGGATGGTTGTTGATGGTACGCGCAGGGTACTGACCGGGCAAATACGGCTGCAGGAAGGTGAACAGCAGCAACGCAACCAGCACGCACAGCAGGAAAACGGCCACCTTGTTCTTCAGGAATACGCGAAGGGTGCTCTGCCAGTAGGAGTAGTTGGAATAGCCGCCTTTTTCGGCAGCCGCGCTGTCGTATTCTGCGAGGACGAACAGCTCGTCCTCGTTGATCTGCGGCTGTTCCAGGTTCTTTTCGAGCTTCTCGGAGAGCGCATTCTCGAGCTTCCGGCTCTTTATATCTTTGATGCTGGACATATCAGCGCGCGCCCTCCTTCTTGACAAAGCTGATGCGGGGATCAATCAGGCCCATCAGCAGATCGCCGAGCAGCAATCCCACAATGCCGATGCAGCTGTAGATCATCACAAGGGCCTGTACCATCGGGTTGTCCTGCCGGCCGATCACATCCACCAGCAGACCGCCCATGCCGGGAATACCGTACAGGGACTCGATATAGATCGAGCCGCTGATTGTATACAAAAGGGAGGTGGGGATGTACTGAATCATGGGCACGAAGGCGTTGCGGAATACGTGCTTCATCATGATCTTCTTTTCAGGTACACCCTTTGCCCGGGCGAGACGCACATAATCCTTGTTCATCTCATCCACCATGTACCGCCGCAGCCACATCGCATAGGACGCGGTGCTGCCCAGGGACATGGAGAAGGCAGGGAGAATCCATGTCAGCGGATTGTTCGCATTAAACGTCATATCGATGTGCATCAGGCCCGTGCCGTACATTTGTATAAAAATGTAGTACACCGCAGCCGGAACGGCGTTGATGAACACGATATACACCGTACCGATCTTATCCCAGAATTTGCCCTTGCTGCGGGCCATGGCCGTACCAAGCGGAATGCCCATCAGGAGCGAAAGCGCCATGGAGGTCACGCCGAAGGCAATGGAAATCGGCGCCTTTTTCGCAATTATTGCCGAGATGGAGGCGCCGGCACTGTAGCGTGCCGATTTGCCAAGATCGCCGTGGAGCAGTCCCCTGAAGAAGTCAATCAACTGCTCAAAAATCGGCTTGTTCAGACCCAGCTGATTGAGCTTGTCCTGAATCTGAACCTCGTCAAGCTTATCAAAATTGTCAAAATACCCTTCGATCGGCATCTGTCTGAGCAGCACAAAAACCACTGTGATAATGATGCACAGCGTGATGATGGAGGATGCCAATCGCTTCAGGGAATACTTCAGCATAAATTCACAACCTTTTCAGCAGCGACTCGACCGCGATGTGTTGGTGCCTACCGCATCCTTGCGGCCGGGCCTGCCGGAAAAAACCGGCCAAAGGGAAACCCAGTAATGACGCCGATAGCCCGGACGGCGCGGTTGCGCCGCCCGGGCAGCGTGCATGTCCTGCGAGGAGATTACTCGGCAGCCTCAGCAATCTTTGCGCGTTCCTCAAGCCACAGCTCGTAGGCATCCCAGTACTGATCGGTGCTCATGGGAGCATCCAGCAGGGTCTGGCCCTTGTAGCGCTCGTTGGAAATACCGAAGGGCGCGAACTGGGACTCAAAGGGATTCAGGCGGGAGGCGGTGTAGCCGCCGTTGTCATAGCCGTAGGGAATGACGATGGCATGCTCGATCAGGAAGGCTTCCGCCGTCGCATAGGCATCGTAACGGGCCTGCAGATCATCGGTGATGGCGCGTGCGGCGTCCACCAGCTTGTAGTACTCGCTCACGCCCTCCGCATCCAGATACTCGGTCGCCAGCTCGGGCCAGTTGTAGGTGCCGTCATAGAAGGGATCGGTATAGGTGTTGGGATCGGCGTAGTCGGGGCCCCAGTTGCACTTCATCAGCGCGTACTTGCCGGAGCGGCGGACGTCACGCAGGAAGCCGGAGGACGGACGGCTCTCGATGATGATGTCGATGTAATCCGTGCCGAAGAGGGCTTCCAGCTGCTGCTCAACCACCTGGCATTCCTCGCCCCAGCTGCTGGAGCTGGTGTTGAAGGGCATCAGGATCTTGATCGGGAAGGTCGCGCCGGCGGCGGTCAGCTCCTCGATGGCCAGATCCATGTACTCCAGCGCCATATCCTCGTTGAAGGTATCGGTCTCCAGCGCGGTGATGTCCGCCAGGGCGCCCATGTTGACATAGTCCACGCCGTCAATGGAAACGAACTCGGGAGGCGTGATGGTGTTGAACAGGATGGACTCGGGATTGTCCGGCTCCATGACGAGCTTGGACTTGACGCGATCCAGACCGTAGTACAGGGACTTGCGGAAGTTCTCGTTGTTCACGGCGATCTTCCAGTTTTCGGGCTCGTACTCCGCGTCGAACTGGGGATCGAAGTTGAAGGCCCAGAAATAGGTGTAGAAGCCGCTCTGGCGCACGGGGCGGATCAGCTTGGCGGTTTCCTCGCTCTTGAGCCATTCGGAAGCGATGGCGGAGGTGATGGAAGCATCGTCCACCTCGCCGCGGCGCAGCATTTCGGGGGAAATGGTGCTGGCTTCCTTGTTGTACTTCTGCTCGATGCGCTCGATGAACACATTGTCGGCATCCCAGTTGTGGACGTTCTTGGCGTATACGCGCATATACTGGGGCTCAAAGGTCTCCAGGATGTAAGCGCCGCAGTACAGCAGGTTCTCGTTGCTGCTGGCCACGCCGAAGTCGGCACCCTTTTCAGCCAGGAACTGCTCGTTGACGGGCATGAAGCACACGTAGGTCAGCATGGACAGGAAGTAGGGCACGGGCTCGACCAGGGTGTACTGCAGGGTGTAGTCATCCAGCGCCTTGACGCCGACGGTCTCGAAATCCATCACCGGATAGGGCTCCTTGCCTTCCTCGGGGGTGGTGGTGCCCAGATAGTATTCCTCAGCACCGGCGATGACGGAATAGAAGATATTGGCCGTGGAGGAAGCGTTCTGCGCATCCAGGATGTACTTGGCGGCAGCCACGAAGTCATTGGCGGTCACGCTGGCGTACACCGTGCCGTCCGCGCGCACCCAGGTGGCGTCCTCGCGCAGCTTGAAGGTGTAGGTCAGGCTTTCCGCGTCATACGTCCAGCTCATCGCAAGGGACGGCTGAATCTCACCGTACTTGTTGTACTCCACCAGCGTGTCGATCACGTTGGCAGCCACGGCGAACTCACTGGTGGTCGCGGTGGTCAGGTAATTCAGAGAGGAGATCTCGCCGGAATACAGCGTCCGGTATGCGACGACCTCTTCATCGGCCATCGCAGGGACAGCAAGGACGCTCAGCATGAGGGCAAGACTCAGCACAATGGCCAGCATTCTCTTCATGACAGGTTCCTCCTTAATGATTGTTACAGGAATCCCTTCCCGATAGGTACAGCATAGCACACAATTCAGCGAATTGCAATTGTTATACAAAGAAAATGCAATTTTGACAGAACAACGACAGAATTTCGCGAATGTACCGGAGCAAACTGCATCAAAACGTTCCGGACAGGTCAAAGCGTCTCCATGGCGACAAGGCGGGCATCGCCGTCGAGCTGACGCATGGTGAACGGCGCTTTGGCGCCGATACGCTCCACTTCGCCGGACTGATTGTCATATGGGTCCACGCGCAGGGCGTGCATTTCAGGGACAAGCGGCGCCTGATAGGCCCGATTCGCCGCCATCCGCATGGGATCGATGTTGCCGAAGAAGAAGCGGTGGCGCTCCGTGCTGCCGTTGCGGAAGGCGCTGCCGCCGTAGCTGCAGTCCGCAAAGAGCCAGCCCCAGCCCTCCAGATAGAACTGTGCCCAGTCATGGCTGCCCGTGTAGTCCGGCTCGACCGACAGACCGCTCTGCCATCGCGCCGGGATGCCGCCGATCCTGCACAGGAGGATGAACAGCAGCGCCTGCAGCCCGCAGTCCCCGCGCAGGTTGACCGCGCAGTACTCGCCGAGGTTGTCAATCTGGAAATAGTCGCGCATGAAGCTGTATTCGACCTGCGTTGTCACAAACTCGTAATACCGCCAAGCTTTTCCGGCTGCCGTCGTTTCGCCTTTTGCAAGCTGCGCAGCCAGTTCCTTCAAATACGGCGTAAAGCGGATGTACGCGCCGCTTTCGCACAGATCCTCCGCGCAGGGAGCCGGGGCATTGGGATACAGCGGCGCCGTGGGCGCGGGCTGTCCCAGCGGATCGGCGTAGACGATCGTGCTCACGTAGGAATACTTCAAGGCGAATTCCTGCCAGCGATCCAGCTTGCGTTTCCACCAGGCTGTCCGGGCGGGTGCGTCCTCCGGGCCGATGCCGTCTGGGTCGCCTGCGAGCAGCCTCACGTCGCTCTGCTGCGCGTTGACCGCCGGAAAGGGCAGATGCACCAGATACTCGCCGGGGACAAAGGCCGCCTCGTCCACGCTGACGCTCGTTTCCAGCGTAATCCGTTTTGACAAGCTGCCCTTCTCCTTGAGCTCCGCGATCATGGGATCCAGCCATGCGTTGCCCGACTTCACCTCCCGGCCCGCCTTCCGCACAAGCTCCGGCAGCCGCGCAAGGGTTCTGTGGGCACGGACGAAATAGCGTTTCTCGCCTTTGATATAGATGAAATCAATCCGGCCCTCGGCTTCCCATTGGTCAAATTCCTCATCGGTCACGCCCGGCACCAGCTCGCGCAGCTTCCCGATGGCTTCTTCACGGTTCCACGGATACTGGGTCGGCAGACGGCGAATGCGCTCCCTTTCGCACACCAGACGCGCCCGGAGCATATCGGGCAGCTCCCTTTGCAGACGCAGATCAATCGCGCGGATCGCTCCTTCCAAATCTCCGGCCCATTTCCGCTTGAGGATATCCTCCGGCAGCGGCATGGACAGCGCATTGACACATTGCTCAATCTTCATCAGCATGACCTCCTGAACAGGATGCTCCATTGTACCATAGAAAGGATGCGCATGTCAAAAAGTGCAGCAAAAGAACAGGGACGCGGTACGGAGCCGTTACGGCTGCCAGAACTCGCGGAGGCTTCGGCGCACCTTGCCGCTGTAGCCGGTGACCTGCCCGGCGCTGAGCATGGAGCGGAGCACGGCTTCCTCCGTGGCCTCGGCGACGGCCCGGAACGCCTTGTTGATCTGCGATTCATGGATGCAGCGCAGGCTGATGCAGCCGCCGCTTGCCGGAATGCGGTTGGCGGTGCTGAAGCCGACCATCACCTCGCCGCTGCCGTGGCCGATATAGCTGCCCAGGCGGGCCAGGCCGACGCTGCAGCGGCGGATGATGCGCCCCAGCTGACGGGCGGTGACCGGCAGATCCGTCGCGACGATCATGATGCAGCTGCCCTGATCCGGCGTGTCCTCATGGATGCGGCGCTCAATGTCCTGCCCGATGGGCTGCCCGTCGATGCGCAGATCGGAGAGCGAGCCGTGATTCGTCTGCACCAGCACGCCCAGCGTGAAGCGCTCCCCATCAATCTCCATCACGCGCGAGGAGGAACCGATGCCGCCCTTCAGGTCATGGCAGGTCATGCCCTTGCCCGCGCCCACGTCGCCCTCGTCGAAATGGGTGGACGCGTTCCCGATGGCGGCAAACACTTCCCTTTCGCCCACGGCCCGATGGCGGATATCGTTGAGCGATGCGTCGTTGCACTCGCAGACAACCGGATTCACCGAGGTGATCGCATAGCCCTGCGTCTCCGCCTGACGGCACATGTACTCGACCATCGCGTCGTGCACGAGGCCGACATTCAGCGTGTTTGTCAGGGCGATCGGCGTTTCGAGCGTTCCCAGCTCATTGATCTGCATGAGCCCCGCTGTTTTTCCAAAGCCGTTGAGCACATGGCTGGCCGCGACGAGCTTCTCGCGGAAAATGTCATGATCGCAGGGCAGCACGACCGTCACGCCGGTCTTGTGGCGTTCGCTGTCAACGGTGCAGTGCCCGACCCGTACGCCCGGCACATCGCAGATGGAATTCAGGGGCCCCGGCTGCATACGTCCGATTTTGAGCGGCATATCGGCATCCCTCCAGATATTTTGCTTGTCATTGGGGATTATACCATACTGAGCCGCTGTTGCAAAGCCCGATTTCATAAAGATGCTGGCCATTGTTTCCAGCCGGATTGCAGCAAATTCCAGCATTGGAGATCGCTTGCCCGGTCACAATAGGGTCGAACCTGAAAAGAATTTGAAGGAGGCATGGTTTCATGCGTGCAACGGGTATTGTCAGGCGCATTGATGAGCTGGGCAGGGTGGTCATTCCCAAGGAGATCCGCCGCACCCTCCGAATCCGCGAGGGCGATCCATTGGAAATCTATACCGACAGGGACGGCGAAGTGATCCTCAAAAAATACAGCCCCATCGGCGAAATGTCCTCCTTTGCCAAGGATTATACGGAGAGCCTGTTCCGTTCCCTGGGGCATATCGCCGTCATCGTTGACCGGGATCAGGTGGTGGCTGCCAGCGGCGTACCGCGCAAGGAGCTGTGGGACAAGCCCATTTCCCGCGATCTGGAAACCGCCATCGCCAGCCGTCAGACCGTTGCGCTCAACCGCCAGAGCGGCGGCAGAACCATGGCTGTGACCACCGAGGAGGACGCCAACGCCGCCTACACCGCGCAGGTCATCAGCCCCATCATCGCGGACGGCGAAGCCATCGGCGCGGTTTTGCTGATGAGCCGGGAGAACGGCGTCCGCATGGGCGACACGGAGCTGAAGGTCGCGGAAACCGCCGCCGGGATCGTCGGCAGACAGATGGAGCAGTGACATGCTGGGGCTTCGGCCCCTTTTTCGATGCGCAGTTTGCCCTTGTGCAATCGGGAAAAGGCGCGTATAATAGGATGTGATCCCCGTCAGAAAGGATGCATCCAATGTCTGAAAGCACGAAAACCAAGTCCATCATCGGCGGCATGACCGTGCTGGGCCTTGCGGGCGTCATCTGCAAGCTGGTCGGCGTTCTGTTTTCCATCCCGCTGCAATGGATGATCGGCCTGGAAGGCCTTGGCGTTTACAATGCCGTATTTCCCACCTACAACCTGCTGCTGACGCTTTCCTCCGCAGGTCTGCCGGTTGCGGTCAGCCGCCTGGTGGCGCGCAGCCTCGCCAGGGACGATCCGCGCAGCGCGAAGCGGGTATTCCGAACCGCCCTGACGCTGCTGACTGCGCTGGGCTGCGTTGCTACGCTGATCATCCTTGGCGGCAGCGGACTGCTGTCCGAACGCGTCAACATTTCCGAAAGCCGGCTCGGCTTTCAGCTGATCGCGCCCTGTGTCGCGCTGGTATGCGTCATGAGCGCCTTCCGCGGCTTCATGCAGGGGCAGCAGGATATGAAGCCCACAGCCGTCAGCCAGCTGATTGAGCAGGTTGGCAAGGTAGTGATCGCATTGCCGCTGGCGCATCTGGGCAGCGTCTATGGCGCAGCCTCCGGCATGAGCGCTGCCTATGGCGCAGCAGGTGCGCTGCTGGGCACCACCATGGCCGAGGGCGCGGCGCTGGTGTACATGCTTCTGCGATACCTGCGCAGCCGCAGACAGTTCCAGTCGCTCCCCCAGAGCGCGGGCGAAAACGAGCCCACCGCCTCCATCGCCAGGCAGCTGCTGCTGATCTCCATCCCGATCACCATCGGGGCATGCATCGTTCCCCTGTCCCAGTGGATCGACAGCGCGATGCTCATGGACAGGCTGCAGGTGGCGGGCAGCGATTATGCGGAAGCAAAGAAGCTCTACGGCCTGTTCACCGGCACCGTCATCCGCATCATCAACATCCCTACAGCTCTGGCGCTGGCGGTCAGCATGTCGCTCGTGCCTGCCATCAGCTCCGCCAAGGCGCTCAATGACGATGAAACCATCCGCAGGCAGTCCGACCTCGGCTTGCGCTTCGCGTTCCTCATCGGCTTTCCCTGCTCCGTCGGCATGAGCGTGCTGTCTGAGGCGGTGATGCGCTTCTTCTACGAGAACACCACGGAGGAGGTCTATCTGATCACCGGCGGACAGCTCCTGGCCGTGTCCAGCCTGACCATTGTGCTCTTCACCGTGGTGCAGGCATCCACCAGCATCCTGCAGGGCCTGGGCAAGCAGCGCATCCCCATGTACACCCTTGTCGCCGGCGTTGTCTGCAAGATCGCGCTGAACTACACGCTGGTCGGCACGCCCGGCATCGGCATTCACGGCGCGCCCATTGCTTCCATCGTCTGCTATACGGTGTCCCTCGTGCCGAATCTGTACTTCGTCCTCAAATACGGCAAGGTTCGCTTCAACCCGATGGACTGGCTTGTGCGTCCGGGCATTGCGACAGCCGCCATGGGGCTGGTCGTCTGGGGACTGCGGGAGCTTCTGCCGTCCAACAGGCTGATGACGCTGCTCATCATCGCGGTGGGCGTGGTGGTCTACGCCGCCGTCGCCCTGAAGGTCAAAGCCATCACGAAGGAGGACCTGCGGGCCTTCCGCCGAAAAAAGTAACGAATGAGGTATATGAGATGAAACCCGCAATCACCGTCGTGTCCCTGGGCCCCGGCGATCCGCGCCTGCTGACGCAGCAGTCCGCCGACGCGCTCCGGAGCAGCCGCTGTCTGATCCTCCGCACCGCGCAGCACCGGGCGGCAGCATGGCTGCAGGAGCAAGGCATCCCCTTCGAGGATTTCGACGCGCTCTATGCGCAGTACGAGGATTTTGACGAGCTGCATGAGGTCATGGCAGGAAGGCTCTGGGCAGCGGCGGAAAAGGCGCATGTGACCTTCGCCGTGATCGACGCGCAGACGGACGGCGCCGTGCGTGCCCTTCGCGCTGCCCGCCCCGATGAGGGAAAGGTCACCATCCTCCCCGGCGTGACGATGGCGGACAACTGCCTCGCGCTTCTGCCTGAGGAATTCGAGCAGAGCGGCAGCGTTCGCATTCTTCCGGCCATCGACGCGCTGACCGCTGCGCCCGATCCCGCGACGCCCCTGCTCATCACCGAAATCTGGGATCGCGTGCTGGCCGGCGACCTCAAGCTCCGCCTGACAGACCTGTATGGCGACGAAGCCGCCGCCGTTCTGTTCCCCTCCAGCGTCAAGATCAACCGCAAGCCCGTCGTGCTGCCCCTGATGGAGCTGGACCGGCAAAAGACCTACGATCATACCGTCTGCCTCTACCTCCCCGCGTACGATGTGAAGCAGCGCGACCGCTACTGCTTCGAGGATCTGATGAAGCTCATGCATATCCTGCGCCAGCGCTGCCCGAGGGATTCGGCGCAGACCCACGAGAGCCTGCGCAGGTACCTGATTGAGGAATGCTACGAGGCAGTCGGCGCGATCGACGAGGAGGACATGGAGCATCTGGCGGACGAGCTGGGCGATGTGCTGCTGCAGATTGCCTTCCATGCGGATATCGCCGCCGACATGGGCGAATTCACAATCGGCGATGTGACCACCGCGATCGTCCGCAAGATGATCTACCGCCACGCGCACATCTTTGGCGATGTGCGCTGCGACACGGCCCAGGACGTCACGGACAGCTGGGAACGGCTGAAGAAGCGCGAGAAGGGCCTTTCCACGCAATCAAGCGTGCTGGCCGATGTCAGCCGCGGCCTGCCCGCGCTGATGCGGGCGGACAAGGTGCAGAGAAAGGCCGCGCAGGTCGGCTTTGACTGGGATGACGCCATCGGCGCACTGCCAAAGATCCATGAGGAAGCGGACGAGGTGCTCTCTGAGCTGCAATCCGGCCGCGATCCCGGCGAGGAGCTGGGCGATCTGCTCTTCAGCTGCGTCAACGTTGCCCGCCTTGCCGGGCTGGATCCGGAGCAGCTGCTCAGGGAGGCCACGGAGAAGTTCATCCGGCGTTTTACCGCGATGGAAAATCTGATAATTTCTGAGGGAAAATCGCTGGAGGGCTTGACTTTAGCCGAAATGGATGTATACTGGAATAGGGTCAAGGAGGCCATGAAAAGCGGCCTTGACGGGGCTGACCGATAGGACGTGCGCCGCCATTGCAGGACAGCGCACCGGGATGCCCGCTGGATCGGAACCCAACATTTTCCATGCTTCTCACGCATGGGTACTACAAGGAGGATTTTTCCATGAACAAGACCGAACTGGTTGCGGCTCTGACCGCGAAGACCGGCAGCCCCAAGAAAGATGCCGAGAAGGCTCTGAACGCTGTTGTGGAAGTCATCACCGAGGCGCTGACCAAGGGCGAGAAGGTGCAGATCGTTGGCTTTGGCTCCTTTGAGGTGAAGGATCGCCCCGAGCGCGTCGCCCGCAATCCTCAGGCTCCCGAGCAGGAGATCACCATCCCCGCTTCCAAGGCTCCTGTTTTCAAGGCCGGCAAGTCCCTGAAGGACGCTGTCAACGTCAGGTAACAGTCGTTTTCATCAACCTGCAGGATTCACCTGCGGGTTGTTTTTCGTATCGGAGGTTTATGATGCGTCTTGACAAGTTTTTGAAGGTATCCCGGATCATCAAGCGCCGCACCGTCGCCAACGAGGCCTGCTCCGGCGGCCGCGTGACGCTCAACGGCAAGGTCGCCAAGCCCGGCGCGGAGGTCAGGCCCGGCGATATCATGACGATCCGCTTCGGCGATCATCTGGGCAAGTATGAGATTCTGTCCGCCCCGGCGACCGTCCGGAAGGAGGGCGCGGCGGAGCTGTATCGGATCCTGGAGGAGGATGCGGGGATGGCAAAAGAGCGCCAGACCGAGGAGTAAGGCGATGTGGTACGCAATCGTTCTTGCCGGCGGCAGCGGCAGCCGCATGGGAGCAGACCGCAACAAAGTGCTGCTTCCCCTGCGTGGGGAGGCTGTGATTGTGCGCTCCGTGCGCGCCTTTCAGGATCATGTGGACGGCGTGATCCTCGTGAGCCGGGAGGAGGACATGCCCGCCATGCACGCCGCGATGGCTGCAGCTTCCCTTGATGCCGTCATCGTCCCCGGCGGCGCTACCCGGCAGGCCTCCGTCCGGAACGGCCTGGGCGCGCTGCCGGCGGACTGCACCCATGTGATGATTCACGACGGCGCCCGGTGCCTTGTGGACGCGGGCACCATCGAGCGCTGCAAGGCGTCTGCCATCGCGTTTGGCTCAGGCGTTGCCGCAGTTCCCGTGGTGGACACCATCAAGGTTGCCAACGCGGCAGAGCAGGCTGTCGATACGCCGGACCGAAGCACGCTCCGCGCCGTGCAGACGCCGCAGGCCTTCGAGGTTACGCTGATTCGCGAGGCGCACAAGGCCGCCGCTGCGGAGGGCTTCCTCGGAACGGACGACGCATCCCTTGTGGAGCGGTTGGGGCATCCTGTCCGTCTGACCCTCGGCGACCGCCGGAACATCAAGCTGACCACTCCGGAGGATATGAAAATGGCAGAGGCTTTGCTTTCGCCCGACTTCCCTGCCCTGCGCATCGGTCAGGGCTATGACGTGCACCGCCTTGTGGAGGGCCGCAACCTGATTCTCTGCGGTGTGCAGGTGCCGCATCCCCTCGGCCTGCTGGGCCATTCCGATGCGGACGTCGCGCTCCACGCCCTGATGGACGCGATGCTCGGCGCGATGGCGCTGGGCGATATCGGCAAGCACTTTCCGGACACGGACGAGCGCTACCGCGGCATTTCCTCCATGAAGCTGCTGGAGCATGTGGTCTCCCTGCTTCGCGAACGGAACGCCTTTGTCGCCAACTGCGATGTGACCATCGTGGCGCAAAGGCCGAAGCTGCTGCCCTACATCCCTGCCATGCAGGAGAACGTCGCGCGGGTGCTGTCGCTTCCCCCCGATCGCGTGAACGTCAAGGCCACCACCACCGAGCATCTGGCCTTTGAAGGCCGCGAGGAGGGCATCAGCGCACAGGCGGTCTGCATGGTGATGCAGCGCTGACCCCTGATTCTCCAATAGGAAAAAGAGCTGACGATCCGTCGCCAGCTCTTTTTGATCGCACCATGATGATTGTCAGCAGTCGATGAATTTGCGGAACTCCGGCAGAATGCCGATGCCGTCCGGGTAATGGGCCGCAAACTGGGGCACCGCATGGCTCGGGAAGGAATTGCCTTCGATGAAGGTCGGCCCGTCTGCGGTGATGGCCACATCCCAGGCGACAAAGCGCATCTGCGGCACCTTCTGCGCCGCTTCCAGGCACATGGCCTTGGCTTCCTCCCAGTACGGAATGGTGAACCCGATGATGTCCGTGCCGGTGATGGGGTGCTTCGTATAGGTGTTGCCGGCCTTGTCCGCGCCGACGGTCAGGAGCTTGCCGCTCTCCAGATCAATGCGGGCCGCCATGCCGCCACAGTCCACGTTGTCCATCACCTTGCCGTTGCCGATGCGCAGGAAGGCATAGACGATGCCCTGCTGCTTGTCGCCCAGCAGCGTTGCAATGCGGCAGGTGTTGACGGAGGTCGGGCACATGCGGGCCATTTCGGGATGCTGTACAACGATTTCCTCCAGGATGCCGATGCCGTCCGCCTTCAGCCGCGCAAGGAACGCCTCCGCACCCGCCGACCAGTCCTCGGGCGTGTATTTGTAGATGCCCTGACCGCTGGAGCCCTCCAGCGGCTTGCCGATCAGGCTGGGCAGCGTCATCATGCCATCAAGCTGCGCCGCCGTCGTGCTGTCGTCGATGAGCAGCCACCTGCGCGGGATCCATTCCCGGAACAGCTCGTTGAACTGGGTCTTGTCGTCAAAGAAATGCCAGTAGGCTTTGTCGTTCATCCTGCGGACGATGTCGTTGGAGATGCCGCGGGTGATGACCGTGCGGCGCTGCGCATCGTTCAGGTTGTACATCTGGGCAATCTTGTAGTCAATGTAGCCTGCGTTGTACTTCACCGCGCACTTCAGCATGTCGAACAGCAGCCAGATGCGGGACCTTCCGCTGCGCTCCCGGAGCAGCGCGGTGGTCTTCCACATCGCCTTCCAGTCCATTTTGACAAGGCGCTTGAAGAAATACGAAAGACGGCTCATGGGACACCCTTCCTTTCGCGGCAATCATTCGGCAGGCTCATACATTGAAGCGGAACAGCGTGATATCGCCGTCCTTCATGACATATTCCTTGCCCTCGGAGCGCACGAGGCCCTTTTCCCTGCAGGCGGCCATGGAGCCCAGCTCCACCAGCGTATCGAAGGGCACGATCTCGGCACGGATGAAGCCCTTTTCAAAATCCGTGTGAATCTTGCCTGCGGCCTGGGGCGCCTTCGTCCCCTGCCTGATGGTCCAGGCGCGGCACTCGTCCTCACCGGCGGTCAGGAAGGATATCAGGCCCAGCAGGCGGTAGCAGGCGGTGATCAGCCGGTCCAGGCCGCTCTGGCCGATGCCGAGGCCCTCCAGGAACTCCGCCTTCTCCTCCGGCTCCATCTGAGCGATCTCTTCCTCAATCGCGGCGGAAATCACCAGCATCTCGGCATTCTCCGCCCTGGCGATGGCTTCCACCCTGTCCAGGCCCGGAATATCCGCCGGGTCGGTGGACAGATCGTCCTCCGCGATGTTGGCGGCGTAGATCACAGGCTTGGTCGTCAGCAGGAACCAGCTGTCGACCATCTCCCGCTCCTCATCGTCCATCCTGCAGGTGCGGGCAGGCTTGCCCTCCTCCAGATGCGCATAGACGCGCTCCGCCAGCTCCGCCTCCACGCCGGACTTCTTGTCGCCGCCGCGGAAATTCTTGAGCGCCTTGTCCCTGCGGCGCTGGACGGACTCCATGTCGGCGAAGATCAGCTCCAGATTGATCGTCTCGATATCGCGGGCCGGGTTGATGGAGCCGTCCACATGGATGATGTTCTCATCCTCAAAGCAGCGGACAACGTGGACGATGGCGTCCACCTCGCGGATGTGGCTGAGGAACTTGTTGCCCAGGCCCTCGCCGTGGGACGCGCCCTTCACCAGACCGGCGATATCGACGAACTCGATGGTCGTGGGCGTGATCTTCTTGGGATGGTACATTTCGCCCAGCACGTCCAGACGGCTGTCGGGCACCATCACCATGCCGGTATTCGGCTCGATGGTGCAGAAGGGATAATTTGCGGCCTGCGCGCCCGCCTTGGTGATTGCATTAAAAAGGGTGCTCTTGCCGACATTCGGCAGACCCACTACGCCAAGCTTCATGAATCCAGTCTCCTTCGTGTTGTTGATGGTCAATCCATCCTATTATAAACGCTTTGCCGTGAAAATGCAATCATTCCATGAAATTTCACTCAAAGCCGCCGGTTGCCCGAATCCCTGCCAACCAAAAGCGCCTCCGCCCGGCGGAAGCGCTTGGGGTTATTTGCTTTCGTAGCCCAGGTTGCGCAGGTCGTCCATGCGGTTCCGCCAATCCGGGCGCACCTTGACCCAGAGCTTCAGGTTCACATGCAGCCCCAGCAGCGCCTCGATATCCCTGCGGGCCTCGCTGCCGATCAGCTGCAGCATACTGCCGCGCTTGCCGATGATGATGCCCTTGTGGGCGTCACGCTCGCAGTAGACGGTCGCATGAATCTCCATGAAATCCTCAGATTCCTTCAACATGCCCATGATCTCCACGCCGATGCCGTGGGGCACCTCGTCCCGCAGATGCAGCAGCGCCTTCTCGCGGATCAGCTCCGCGCAGATCAGCCGCTCGGGCTGGTCGGTCATCATGTCGTCCGGGAAGTACTTGGGCCCCTCGGGCAGCTTCTCAGCCATCACCCGGGTCACCTGCTCCAGACCGTCACCGGTTTTGGCGCTGATGGGAATGATCGCGTCATAGCCGCTGTCTGCGAAGGACGCAATCAGCGCCAGCAGCTTTTCCGGCACCAGCAGGTCAATCTTGTTCAGCAGCAGGAGCTTGGGCACCTTACGGGTCGCCATGTCCGCGACGATGGCACGGTCATGCTCGCCCACCTGCGTCGCATCCACCAGCACCATCATGCCGTCCATGCCGTCCATGGCTTCGCGCACGGACTGCATCATGTAGTCCCCCAGCCTTGTGCGCGGCGTGTGGATGCCCGGGGTGTCCAGAAACACCATCTGCCAGTCCTCCCGGGTCAGAACGCCCATGATGCGGTTGCGGGTCGTCTGCGGACGGTTGGAAACGATGGCGACCTTCTCGCCGATCAGCGCGTTCATCAGGGTGGATTTGCCGACGTTGGGCCGTCCGACGATGGTCACGAAGCCGGAACGGAATTTCTTTTCAGCCATTGTACAGTTGATCTCCTTTTCGCAGGACATGTTGATTTGCATTATGCCAGTGATTTGGGGCCGAAGCCATGAGGAAGCAGCTGCTCCAGCGGCATTTCCTCCACGCAGCCATCCCAGGTGACAAGCACGCGGATGCCGGGCGCAAACTCGTTGAGCACCTGCCGGCACGCGCCGCAGGGCCATGGCGCCGAGCCGCTGGAAGCGATGGCAATCGCGGTGAATTCTCTGGCGCCCTCGCTGACGGCCTTGAACACGGCGGTTCGTTCCGCACAGTTCGTCAGACCGAAGGACGCATTCTCGATGTTGCAGCCCTGAAAGACGCGACCGTCCGCGCACAGGAGCGCCGCGCCGACCGCGTAGCCGGAATAGGGCGAATAGCTCCGCTCCATCGCCATCCGGGCCAAATGCAGCAAAGCCGCGTCGCTGACGGTCGCGTCGCCCTCCCGGGTCTGACCAATCGCGCTGAGTATCTTCTCTTCCATCTCACGCATCCTCCGCTTGTCCTCTTCTTCGATGTGGTCATAGCCCATCAGGTGGCACAGGCCGTGCACAAGCAGGTAGGCCGCTTCCCTTTCCGGGCTGTGCCCGTATTCCTCCGCCTGTTTCAGGACATGCGGAACCGACAGGATCAGATCGCCCAGCATGCAGGCGTCCAGCTCGTCATCCAGCTCCCGGCGCAGGAGAGAATCCGCCTGTCCGGCTGTTACCCCCGCCGGATAATTTACCGTTGGGAACGACAGCACATCCGTCGCCCGATCGACGCCGCGGTATTCCCGGTTGATCGCATGAATCGCGTCGTCATCGCACAGGCGGATGCTCACGGCGCAGGGACGCGCTACGCCCTCCGTCAGCAGCGCGCAATCGGCGGCTGTCTGCATCAGGGACAGCCAGGCCGGGTCGACCGGCACGTCGATTTCCCAGAGAAGTTTCACTTCGGCTCCTCCTCTTTCTGCGTGTTGCCGCTCTCCTGCGGGATGATGCCATCCGGCATGGGGGAATTGTACGGCTCGGGCATGGGATCGCCTTCCGTCTCGGCACCGTTTGACGGACCGGCCGGCGCGGCGGGCGCGACGCTTTCCGCGGATGGCACCGATACGGTCGGATATTCGATCCGCTCGTGGAATACGCCGCTGAGCACCTTGCTGAAGGCTTCGCAGATGCCGTCGATATCGTGGAGCGACAGCGGCGAATTGCTTAGCTGACCATCCTCGATCTTGCCGCGCACGAGACGCTCGATGAAGCGCTGAATCGCCTGGGGCGTCGGGTCGGGCATGGAGCGCACGGCTGCCTCAATCGTATCGGCAAGCATGACGATGGCGCTCTCCTTCGTGCCCGGACGATCGCCCCCGTAGCGGAAATCCTTCACGTCCACCGGCTTGCCGTCCGCCTGCTGCAGCGCCTTGTGATAGAAGTACATCACCGGCGTATCGCCGTGGTGCTCAACGATGATGCGCTGCACCTCCGGCGGGAGATGATACCGCTGGGCCAGCTGGAGGCCGTCGCGGGTGTGCGCCGTCAGGATGGCTGCGGAGACATACGCGTCCGTGTGATCGTGCGGGTTTTCCCCCCGCTGATTCTCCTTGAAGTACATGGGGCGCTTCAGCTTGCCCACATCGTGGAAATAGGCGCCTGTGCGGGCCAGCAGCGGATTCGCGCCGATTCTCTCCGCTGCCGCTTCGGCCAGATTCGCCACGACGATGGAGTGGTGATACGTTCCGGGCGCCTCCATCTGCAGGCGGCGCAAAAGCGGCTGATTCGGGTTTGCCAGCTCGAGCAGCTTGCTGGGGGTCGCCAGGTTGAAGATTGCCTCAAACACGGGCTGGAAGCCCACGGCAATCAGGCCGCTGAGCAGACCGCTCGCCATGGACCAGACGGCGTTTCCGAGGGTGTTGTGCAGATCGGACGCCGTCATCATGCCGACGGCGAGCAGCATCAGCAGGTTCGTCAGCGCCACCAGCGCACCGCAGATAACGGCGCGGACACGCTGGGGCTTTTCGGCAAGGAACTGCACGGAGACCACGCTGCTGACGACGCCGGTCAGCAGCAGATACACCATCTCATTGGCATAATCGCCGCTGACCGCAGCAGCCAGACCGGCAATGATGACCGTCATCGGCAGTCCGCCGCAGAGTCCCGCACGCTTGCCCAGCAGTCCCGTGAGCAGGATGGCGCACAGGGCGACAGGCGCCAGGTGGATGTTGATGAGCTTCACGCAGATCACCGCGAGAATCTGGGCGATGATCATGACCAGCAGAATCACGAGCATCCGTCGCATATCCGTGAGAATCTGGGGGCAGAACAGCCTGAGCAGGAAGGCCAGCATCAGCATCGCGCCGGTGACCAGGATCAGCGCACCGCCGAAAATGGAGAAATCGTAGTTCGCCGTATTGAGCAGCCCCAGCTCCCTGAGCATCTCGATCTGGTTCAGGCTGACGCTCTCGCCCTCGCGGATGATATTCTGCCCCTGCTTGTAGATGACGGGCTGCACCCGATCCCGGGCTTCCTGACGCGCCCTGGCGGTCGCCTCCACGTCGTAGACGGTGTTCGTCCGGATGCACTCGTTCAGAACAGGCCGGATAATCTGCGTGATCAGCACCATTTCAACGTTGTACTGGCATTGCGTGACGATGCCGTTGATGGTGTTGCTGATGTCGTTCTTGGTAATCTCGCTGCTCAGCGCGCTCTCGACGGCATATTGCACCTCATAGCACATGCTGTTGAAGCTCTCGCTCTCCGTCCGGAGGAGAAGGCGCGTCTGGTACGGAGACAGCTTGAGCAGGGTGACCATCGCCTGCGCTTCACGCACCTCTTCATCGGTGAAGCTGATCAGCGCGGAGGTATTCGTAATTCCTCTGGTCTGGCGCAGGGTTTCGCCATATTCCTGTACCTTGCTCAGCTCCGAAAGCAGGGTATTCAGCTTTTCAAGGATGTCGCCGTTCTGCGCCTCGTCTACATAGTAGATAGCAGGGACGGACTCTTCCTCGATCATCCTGAGCTGCTCGGTGGTGACGGAGTCCTCCACCTCTTTGGTCGCCGTGATGGTCTGGGTCGCGATGTCTCCAACCTGCAGACTGTAGCGATCCGACAGGCAGACGACGCCGAACAGCAGGAACAGGACAAAGCCGCCGGCAAGCATGAGCAATATGCAGCGCATTTCCGCGCCATGCATCCAGGCTTTGACGCGCTGCTGCAATTCCTTTGCATGGAAGGACCTGTCGCTCTTTCTGCGAAGCATCAAATCCCAACTCCCTTCCGTCCAACAGAGACACGCTCCGTTCAGACGCTTCAGATTCGTGCGGTCATCGCTGTGACTGCTTCAGTTCCCTGTCGTGCCTGTCATACGCGTCGACGATGCGCTGCACCAGCTCGTGGCGCACCACGTCCCTGCTGGTGAGACGCACGATGCCGATCTCCGGAATATCCCCCAGGACCTCCAGCGCTTCCGCAAGACCGGAACGCTTTCCATAGGGAAGGTCTGTCTGCGTGACGTCGCCCGTCACGACCACCCTGCTGTTGAAGCCCAGACGCGTGAGGAACATCTTCATCTGCTCGCTGGTCGTATTCTGCGCCTCATCAAGAATGATGAAGGAGTCCGACAGCGTGCGCCCGCGCATGTAGGCCAGCGGAGCGACCTCCACCACGCCGCGCTCGACCAGCTTCTGATAGCTGTCCGTCCCCATGAAGTCATACAGCGCATCGTAGAGCGGACGCAGATAGGGATCGACCTTCTGGGTCATATCGCCGGGCAGGAAGCCCAGCTTTTCACCGGCCTCCACCGCCGGACGCGTCAGGACGATGCGCTCGATCTCCCTGTTCTTGAGCGCGACCACGGCCAGCGCCATGGCGAGGTACGTTTTGCCCGTTCCCGCCGGGCCGACCGCAAAGGTCAGGTCATGCGTGCGGATCGCCTCCACGTACTGCTGCTGACCGAGGGTCTTGCAGCGAATCTGCTTGCCGCGATGGGTGATGGCCACCACGGAGCGCAGAATCTCGTCGATCATGTCGACCTTGCCCTCGCGGGCCAGCGCAATGGCATAACGGATGCGGCTGCGGTCGACCGGATCGCCGCGGTGGATCATTTCGAGCAGCTTCTCAATGACGCTGATGGCCAGCGCCACATCCGCTTCCTCGCCGCTGACGCAAAGCTCCGCGCCGCGCAGGCTGACGGAAACGCCGCACTCCTGTTCAATCAGCGCGACATGCTGATCGTTGAACCCAAACAGCGTCATATACGCGTCCATGGACTCCACGGACAAGAGCAGCTTCCTGGTATGTGTCAAAGACGGGTTCCTTCCTTCCTCGCGGCTTATCCCATGGGCTTCGCATCAATCCGCAGCCGCCATGACGGAGGAGCGTTCCTGCTGTGCTATGTCCACGATGCGTTCACCATAGGCTACAGACAACAGTATCTCATCCTCTATCATACTCCAATTCACCCAATTGTCAACAAGGGATTCTTTTCCGCCTGTCTTTTCGTACAGTTTTCGCAGCGCCGCCGTCTCCGCTTCCTGCCGCACCTCCTCCGTGTCGCGGGGCAGATGGCTGATTTCGGCCTGCATGTGCGTTTCGGCCCGCAGCACAAGAGGAATGAAGAATCCCCCCAGCGGCATCTCGCGCACGGACATGTCCTCCTGCCCGTAGCAGGTGTCCTCAACCGGCCACAGGTCGAACCATGGGCAGCGAATCGTCACCTGTGTCTGTTCCTGGCCGGTGTAGACCGTTTCCATTTTCATCAGGGACATCCTGACCGCAGCGGCGTCCCATATCCGCGCGTAGACGCTGCCCCGCGCCGCAACCGGCCTCGTCAGCCCCTGAGCCGTCCTTTCCTCCCCTTTGATCAGAACCTGTCCCTTCCGGACGGTTTCACCGATGCGGACAACAGGCGTTCCGGCGCGGGTGATGATGCTGCTGACAACGCCGTCACGAGCGGCCACGATATCGCAACCACCGCTTGTCCCGCCCTTATCAGATGGCAGCACGCCCTCCACAAGGCGGATGGTGAGCGACATGCCGCGCCAGCCGCATTCCACCCAGGCAATCTGCGGATACCGCCATTCAAGCGTATCCCGAATCCTGTCCGTTTCGACCCCTGCACGGAGCATGGGGACGCGGATTCCCATTTCCTCCAGCGCCGCGCGGATATCGGCGGTATAGGTGCCGCCGTTGACGATCTCGATCTGCCACAGGATCTGCGTGCCCATCAGCGCCACAGCCAGTCCGATGATCGCGCCCAGGCACAGGAGCCACCGTCTCCTTGCCCTGTCGAATACGGCGCCTCCGCCGGTGCGCTTCCCCGGTGTGAGGCGGCAGCCGCTCTGAGTGGACAATTCGAGCAGGCGCGCCATATCAGACTCCCGCACAATTCCTGTGAGGCAGCGTCCGTCCCTGCGCTGCACCGCATCCAGCCTGACGCCCCTTGCCGCTGCGGTTCTCAGCAGCCTTTCCAGGTTCAGGCCTTCGAGCGTAAAGGCGCGTTTCCAGCCCTTCATTTGAAGCCTCCTGTCCGGTCGATGACAATGGAATGAATCTCACCGCTGACAAGCGCCTCCGCAGCCGTATACATGCTGAAATGCAGCGCGTTTCCAAGCACACGCACAAGACCGGCCTCCGACAGGAAGACGATCTCATCCGGCTGATAAGCGATCAGCCCCCTGTGCTGCTCAATATGGAATCGTTCCGCGCCGGTGAGGGTCATATGCGGCAGACCGGATATGACCTCCCTGGGGAAAAGCTCCTGCACCGCCATGCCGATGCCTCCCTTTCTCTGACGATTGCTTAAGCGCCTCTCTCATGGATATCGGCAGGAGGGACAGAATAGAACGGGCTCCACGGCATGAAGAGCGCCCCGCGCGTCCTTGTGGAGCGGTCAGAGAGGAGAGTGTCCGACACACATGACACACTGACACAGCGTTTTCCTATCTCTTTTTTTCTTGGTTTCTTGCATTTTCTACTTATACGAAAATACTGTGTCAAGTGTGTCAAAGCCCGCAATCCCTTGCGATGTCCGGGTTTGCGATGACACAAAGCCGACACTGCACCTGACACAGTGTGTCATGGTATGGATGCTTTCCGGCTCTGTCTGACACACCTGACACACTGACACAGCAATTTCCCTATCTCTTTTTTTCTTGTTTTCTTGTATTTTCTACTTATACGAAAATACTGTGTCAAGTGTGTCAAAACCCGCAATCCCTTGCGATGTCCGGGTTTGCGATGACACAAAGCCGACACGGCGCCTGACACAGTGTGTCGGAACGGGCCGTCCGCTGCGCCCGTTGCCGTACTATTTCAGGGATTGACCTGACATTCGCATCAAAATGAGGTTTACGCGGCGCTCCATTCGTGCTATAATATACTTGGTGTATAATGGAGCACCGCGACTACAGATAACAGGTGGATCTGAATATGGCAAATGTCAGTGATCTGGGAATAGATTTGGGTACGTCCAACGTGCTCATTTACCAAAAAGGGAAGGGCATCGTCCTGCGTCAGCCTGCCGTCGTGTCCATCGAGCGCACGACAAAGAAGGTGATGGCCGTGGGCACGGAGGCCTACAAGATGATCGGACGCACGCCGGGCAATGTGCTGGCGATTCGCCCCTTCCGTCAGGGCGTTGTGTCCGACTTTGAGCTGGCCAACACCATGCTGCGCAATTTCATGAGCCAGCTGATCGGTAAGCGCTTCTTTGCGCGGCCCCGCGTGGTGCTCTCGGTTCCCACCGGCGTCAACGAATCCGAAAAGAGCAATCTTGTCAGCATCCTCTACGACGCAGGCGTCAAGCGCACGCAGCTTCTGGATCGTCCGATCGCGGCGGCCATGGGCGTCGGCATTGATTTCCGCAAGCCCTATGGCTGCATGATCGTGGATATGGGCGCGGGCGTAACGGACATCGCCGTGCTGGCCTCCGGCCTTGTGATTGAGGCAGCCAGCGTGTGCTATGGCGGCGATTATTTTGACGATGCCATCATCCGCTATCTCCGCAAGAAGCACAACCTGCTCATCGGCGAGCGCACGGCGGAGGAGGTCAAGATCACCATCGGCACCGCCGTCCCGCCCGTCAACGGCATGAGCTGCGAGGTGACGGGGCGCAGCCTGCTGTCCGGATTGCCCAAGACGCAGACCATCCATGCCAGCGAGGTCTACGAAGCCGTCAAGGACGCTGTGGCCGATCTGGTGGAGTCCATCCAGGGCGTGCTGGAGCGCACCCCGCCCCAGCTGGCTTCCGACATTTTCGAGGACGGCATCGTTCTGACCGGCGGCGCCGCCTCCCTGTCCGGGCTGCCCGAGGCCATCTACAACGCCCTGCACATTCCCTGCGGCGTGGCGGACGATCCGCAGACGAGCGTCGTTCTGGGCTGCGGGCGCGTGCTGGACGACTACAATGCCTACAAGAGCGTCCTCTCCGACAGCCACCGCGGCATCGTGCGGTAATCCATACAGCAAACACGGCGTACGCCTTCCCTCTGCGGAGCGTACGCCGTGTTTCTACGTTCATTTGCCGATTGCAATGCCGTCCGCAAAATCCATGTAGCCGTTTTCGATGAAGAAGTCATCGACGGTCGTCATGTTTTTGACCGTCGCCCTGTGCACGAGCTTCCTGCGCATGGCGCGGCATTCCGCCTCGTCCGTGAGGATGTAGGGGCGATAATCCCCGCTCCCCTGCGTCCGGCACGGAATGACGCTGAAACGCCTCAGCACCGGTTCGCCGTCCACGACCTCATACATCAGCTGGAAGATGCCGGTATCCGGGTCCACATTGCTCATCGTGCCGAAGGTGAAGTTGCCGGTGCTGTAGAAGATGGGCTTCCCCTTGTAAAACTGCACGGACTGCAGGATGTGGGCATGGTGCCCGTAGACCACGTCCGCACCCGCGTCGATACAGAAGCGGGCATAGGCCGTCTGACCGGAGGTCGGCTGCGTCTTTTCCTCCGTGCCCCAGTGCAGGCTGACCACCACAAGCTGCGCCCCCTGCTCACGCAGGCTGTTGATTCTGATCTCGATGCGCTTCTTGTCATACTCCTGCGGATAGCTGAAGCCGATGAAGCCCACCTTCACGCCCTTCACCTCCACGATGGGCGTGATATCGCTGCCGTCCGGCGTGCCGGAATACAGCGTGCCGAAGTGCGGGATCCCCGCTTCGTCCAGATGGCTGAGCGCGTCATGGTACCCAACCGCCTTGAAATCCCATGCGTGATTGTTGGCCGTGTTGACCACGTCGATGCCCGATTCCAGGATCACCGCCGTGTGTGCAGGGCTGCCGATGAGGTTGTGCGCCTTGTTCTGGCGCGTCGCGGTGTAGGTGGTCAGCACGACCTCCAGGTTCGCGATGGTCAGGTCATCCTCATGCAGCACGTCCTGCACGAGCGAGAAGGGCCAGTCCGCGCCCTTCTCCCGGATGACGGTATGGTAGCTTTTCGCATAATCCCGGTACTGGATGGAATCGCCGATGGAGCAGTCGCCGATAAAGGACAGCGTGAGGGAGTCCGAATCCTCGGCATATGCGGCGGCGCCCACGGCAAGGAGCAGGCACAGAATCGGTATCAACAGACGTTTCATGCTGCACAAAGCCTCCGAAGCATTATTCAGGCATATTATAGCATGACCCCGCATCAATTT
Source organism: Aristaeellaceae bacterium (assembly GCA_051883695.1). Classification (GTDB taxonomy): domain Bacteria; phylum Bacillota; class Clostridia; order Christensenellales; family Aristaeellaceae; genus UBA11524. Next base: position 20,663 of record JBJEUF010000034.1, on the reverse strand, counting down.
CAATCATCAGAGTTGTAAATTCCCGGGCGGATGCATAGGTCATGGCATGGAGGTGACGCGTCAATGACGGAGCTTGAGCTGTTCGCGCGGCTGATCCAGTGCGAAGCCGGCGGTGAGGGGGATAACGGGATGCGGGCTGTCGCATCCGTGGTGATGAACCGTGTCCGGACACGGGTTGGCGAATACGGGAGGTACAACACCATCCGCGATGTGATCTACCAGCCCGGGCAGTTCAACTGCGCCCGGACGGAGCTTGGCGGCAGGCAGAACCTGCAGAACATCTACAACATGAACCCGCAGCAGATCCACTACGACATTGCCAACTGGGCCATTGCGGGCAACCGGCTGGCAAACCTGTGGGAGGCCCTGTGGTTCTACAACCCCTACTCCCCGGATTGCCGGAACAACTTTCCCTCGTCCGTCGGGTACTTTCAGATCCGCATCGGAAATCACTGCTTCTACAATCCCGCTCCGTCCTATGCCAATACCTGATGCCGGCATGGCGGCTGCTGCGCGCCCCTTTCGCTCATGCCGTTGCCAAGCGGACGAATCTATGCTAAAATGATTCGCGTCCGAACGAAAGGGGCTGACGCCATGGCCTGTGCCTATACGCTGAGCGATGTGACCATCTTCTATTCCGAGAAGCTGCTGTTCAACAACACCAGTCTGACGATCTCCGACGGCGACCGGATCGGCGTGGTCGGCAGGAACGGCAGCGGCAAATCGACCTTCCTCCGCCTGCTTGCCGGGCTGGAACAGCCGGATACCGGCAGCCTTTCCGTCCGGAGGAATCTGTCCGTCGCCTATCTCCCGCAAACGCCCGTGCTCCGGCCGGAGCATACCGTTACGGAGGCCGCGCTCACCTATCTCCCGGCCCGTCCCGGGGAGGACGTGTCCGCCGCGGCCTACGAAGCGCAGACCATCCTGACCCAGCTGGGCTTCGTCGATCTGTCCCAGCCGGTCAGCCAGCTTTCCGGCGGTCAGCGGATGCGCGTCGCGCTGGCGGGCGTCCTGTGCCGCGACAGCGATGTGCTGCTGCTGGACGAGCCCACGAACCACATTGATCTGGACATGGCGCAGTGGCTGGAGGACCGTCTGCTCAAGTGGCGCAAGACGCTGATCGTCGTCACGCACGACCGCTACCTGCTGGAGCGCGCCTTCAGCCGGATCTTCAACGTTGGCGACGGCACGGTGGACGTGTACAACTGCGCCTATTCCGGCTATCTGGAGGAAAGGGCGCAGCGGGAGGAAATGCAGGCCGCGACGCTGCGCAAGAACAAATCCCTCTACCGCAAGGAGCTGGCATGGATTCGCCGCGGCGCACCGGCCCGCTCCACCAAGGCCAAGGGGCGCGTCCAGCGCTTCGAGGCAGTCGCCGAGGCCGTGAAGGAAGCGCCGCCCGAGGCTGAACTGAGCCTGCGCTCCGTAGCCAGCCGGCTGGGCAAAAAGGTCATCAGCTGGGAGCATCTGGACGTGGCGATCGGCGGTCACACGCTCATCCGGGATTTCAGCTACACGCTGCTGCGGGATGACCGCGTGGGCATCGTGGGCGGCAACGGTGCCGGCAAGACGACGCTCCTGCGCACGCTCTGCGGCGAGCTGCCCCCGGCTTCCGGGACGATTGAGAAGGGCGAAACCGTCCGGATCGGCTACTTTGCCCAGCATTGCCCTGCGCTCGACCCGGACATGCGCATCATCGACGCCATCCGGGATGTGGCGGTGAAGGTCTATACGCCCCAGGGCGATATGACAGCCTCCCAGATGGCGGAGACCTTCCTGTTTCCCAGCGCCATGCAGTATCAGAAGGTCGCCAGCCTTTCCGGCGGCGAGATGCGCAGGCTGTATCTGCTGCGCATTCTGATGGCGGCGCCAAACATCCTCTTTCTGGACGAGCCCACCAACGACCTCGACCTGGAAACCCTGAACGTGCTGGAGGACTACCTCGACAGCTTCAACGGGGCCATCATCGCCGTCAGCCATGACCGCTACTTTCTTGACCGCATCACGACGCATCTCTTCGCGGTGGAGGACGGGCACATGACGCCCTATATCGGCGGCTATCAGAGCTATCTCGATGCGCAGGAGGAAAAGCGCGCCGCCGCTCTTCCTGAAAAGGCTGCTGCCAGGCCCGCCGAAGCGCCGCGCAGGCAGAACGCAAGGCTGAAGTTTACCTTCAGGGAGCAGCGGGACTTTGAAACCATTGAGGATACCGTGACGCAGCTGGAGGAACGCCTGGCGGAGCTTTCCGCCCTGATTGAGGAAAACGCCGCGGACTATGTGAAGGTATCGGCGCTGATGGAGGAGCAGAGCCAAGCCCGGCAGCAGCTGGACGAAGCCACCGAAAGATGGCTGTTCCTGCAGGAAAAGTGGGAGCAGATTCAGGCGCAGAAAACAGAATGAACAATGCATCCCCGAACTTCTGTCAGGTTCGGGGATATTTGTATGCAGATTCGGACAGCGGCCTTCGGCTCCATCTCCGCCCGGAACAGGTGCGAGCGCCGATCGCAGATGATCAGCAGCAGGGAGGCCGTCATCCAGCCCGTCGGGAACGCCAGCGCCATCGGGAGGAACGCCAGATCAAGCTCGTTTTCAATCAGGCTGAACCGGACAAGGAACGGGGCCATGCGGAATCGCTCAGGGCTGCCACAAGCTCCGGGGTGAAAATCAGGCTCGTCACATACAGGTACACCTGCCGGAAGGCAACGAAGGACGCCGGGAAAATGACCGTCGGCGCCCGGGCGCTGCCGATGCCATAAAGATAGCACCAAACCGCCACACTGTCAAAGGAACAAAACGAGGATTCCTGCGCGAGGAGTTCAACGGACAGGAACATCCTCCACCGTGATCTGCGCCCCAAGATGGTTCAGCATGCGCGGCAGATCCTCATATCCCCGGGCGATGTGTCCGTTGGGATCGTGCAGCACGGTTTCTCCCTCCGCCGCAAGGCCGGCCAGTATCAGCGCCGCGCCGCCGCGCAGATCCGTGCTGGTCACATCGGTCCCCGCAAGGATGTGACCGCCGTTCACCAGAGCAATCCTGTCCTCAATCTGAATGCCCGCCCCCAGCCGCGCCATTTCCCGGGCGTGCATGAAGCGGTTCTCAAAGACGGTTTCCAGAAAGACCGAGGTGCCCCGGAGCCGCAGGGCCAGCGCCATCATGGGCGCCTGCATGTCCGTGGGGAAGCCCGGATACGCCAGCGTCCTGACCTGCACGGGCTGGCTTCCCCGCCCGGTGATCCGCAGCCCCGCAGGCGATTCCCGGAGCGTCACGCCCGTTTCCGTCAGCTTGAACAGAACGGCCCGCATATGATCCGGCCGGACGCCCCGCAGCAGGACGCTGCCCTCCGTCATGGCGGAAGCGCACAGAATCGTGCCCGCTTCAATCCGATCCGGTATGGGGCGGAAAACGCACCCATGCAGGGCCGGCTGTCCCTCAATGGTAATCGTGCCCGTGCCCGCACCGCTGATGATCGCGCCCATCCCTGACAGGCACGCGCAGAGGTCGACGATTTCCGGCTCCTTGGCGGCATTGTCAATCCGCGTTGTCCCCTCGGCCAGCACAGCAGCCAGCACGATGTTCTCCGTCGCGCCCACGCTGGGAAAGTCCAGATACACGTTGCCGCCGCGCAGCTTCCCCTGCAGGGTCACGGAGCCGGGCGTCAGCTGCACCTGTGCGCCAAGGGCTTCCATGCCCTTGATATGCAGGTCAATCGGTCGCTGTCCGATCGCGCAGCCCCCCGGCAGAGAGACCCGCGCATAGCCCGTCCGTGCCAGCAGCGGCCCCATCACCAGCACCGACGCCCGCATCCGGCTAAGCAGATCCGGCATGGACGGCGATTGCGGTTCCTCCGTCCACAGCGTCAGCGCCCCGGGCATATCCCCCTCCCGACGGATGGATACGCCGCAGTCCGCCAGAATATCCAGCAGCGTGTGCACGTCCGTCAGATTGGGCACATGCTCGATGGTCACGGGCTCCCTTGTCAGCAGGCTTGCGCACATCAGCGGCAGAACGGCGTTCTTGGCCGCATGAATGCTCACTTCCCCGGAGAGCCGCTCACAATGCCTGATGCGGTAGATCGCCATGGCACTCATCCTCCTCATGGCATTAGGATGTGCGCCGGATTCCCCGCGATACGCCATGACGGAATCTGTCAGGTATGGCTGAAGGCTGGCATTTCAGGGCAACGCAAAGGTTTTGAGGCCGTTGTGCCAGCATTCTCCTTGACTTTTGGCGTGATATCCCGCATAATAGGCGATGATGCGCGGAGACTGCGTATCTCCTGTTTGTGATGTCAAGTTCGAGTCACCCTCAAGGAGGAACTGAGCCATGCCCACAGAGATCACCCATGTACAGCCCGGTTCAATCGCCGACAGGCTCGGACTGCAAAAGGGCGATGTGCTTGAGTCCATCGCCGGGGAGCCCATCATCGACCAGATTGATTATCAGGCGCTGACCGCCCAGGCACGCTTTGAGATGTCGGTCCTGCGGCCGGACGGCGGGAGAAGGATCATCCGTGTGCGCAAGGAGGACTGGGAGCCGCTCGGCCTCACGCTGGATCAGACCATCATCTCCAGTCCCCGACCCTGCCGGAATCACTGCATCTTCTGCTTCATCGACCAGATGCCGCCGGGGATGCGGCGCACGCTTTACGTCAAGGACGATGACTGGCGGCTGTCGCTGATGATGGGCAACTACATCACCATGACCAACATCGACGATCAGGAGCTCGACCGGATCATCCGCCGGAAGGTCAGCCCGCTGTACATCTCTGTGCAATGCACCGATCCGGAAATGCGCGTGAAGCTCCTGCGCAATCCGAAGGCCGCAGAGATCATGGACAAGCTGCGCCTTTTGAAGGAAAAGGGCATACGCTTTCACTGTCAGGTCGTGCTCTGCCCGGGCTGGAACGACGGCGAGCAGATGATGAAAACCATCGACGATCTCGCATCCCTTGCGCCCGCGGCCCAATCGGTTGCGCTGGTGCCCATCGGACTTACGAAGTATCGCGACGGGCTCCCCTGCATCAAGCCCTACGATGCGGAAACGGCGGCTGACCTGATCCGTTCGGTCCTGCCGCTGCAGCAGCGGTTCCTGCGTACGATGGGCACGCGCTTCGTCTTTCCGGCGGATGAGTTCTACTGCCTGAGCGGTCTGCCGCTGCCCGAGGATGAGGCCTACGAGGACTATCCGCAGATCGAAAACGGCGTCGGGATGCTGCGCATGTTCGAGACCGACCTCAGATTCGCCGCGGAGGATGACCCGGTGGCTGAAACGCCGCCGCGACGGCTTTGCATCGCGACCGGCACCTCCGTCGCGCCCTTCCTGCAGCAGCTCGCCAATCAGTATGCCCCGAAGGGCACGACCGTTGAGGTGCGCCCCATTATCAACCGCTTCTTCGGCGAAACGGTCACGGTCGCCGGGCTCATCACCGGCGGCGATCTGGTGGCGCAGTGCCGGGATGTCGTTGCGGATGAGATTCTCATTGTCCGCAGCATGATCCGTGCCGAGGGCGATATGTTTCTGGATGATATGACCGTCGAGGAGGTGCGCAAGGCGCTGCCCGCCCCCCTCAGAATCACCGACAGCAGCGGTGAAGGCTTCTGGCGCGCGATTTCCGGACGGGAGGAATGTACAAATGGCTAAGCCCCTCGTTGCCATCGTCGGACGGCCGAACGTTGGCAAATCAACCTTTTTCAACCGGATCACCGGCAAGCGGATCTCCATCGTCGAGGATACGCCCGGCGTGACCCGCGACCGCATCTACTGTGACGTGGAATGGCAGAACCGCCGTTTCACCATGATCGACACGGGCGGCATTGACCCCCGGAGCGATGATGTGCTCCTGTCCCAGATGCGCCGCCAGGCGGAAATCGCCATGGACACGGCGGATGTGATCTGCTTCTTCGCGGACGGACGCGACGGTCTGACCGATGACGACCGCGAGGTTGCCAATCTCCTGCGCAAGACCCACAAGCCGCTCCTGCTGGTGGTCAACAAGGTCGATCACATCAGCCTGAACGACAGCATCTACGAGTTCTATGAGCTGGGCCTGGGCGATCCCATCGGCATCAGCGCGGCGAACATGATGGGCCTTGGCGATCTGCTGGAGGCCATCTGCGAGCGGCTCCCCGCGCCCGACGCGGACGAAATGCAGGAGGAAGGCCATATTCTGCAGCTGGCGGTTGTCGGCAGACCGAACGTCGGAAAATCCTCGCTGGTCAACAGGCTCCTCGGTCAGGAGCGCACGATGGTTTCCGACATCGCCGGCACGACCCGGGACGCGATTGACACGAAGCTGACCGTCAACGGGACGGATTACAACATCATCGACACCGCCGGTATCCGCCGCAAGAGCCAGATCGAGGATGAAAGCCTGGAGCGCTACAGCGTGCTGCGCTCCATCGCCGCGATTCGCCGCTGCGACGTCGCGCTCCTGCTGATCGACGCGCAGGACGGCGTGACCGAGCAGGACACAAAGATCGCCGGGCTGATCCGCGAGGAGGGCAAGGGCGTGATCGTCGTCGTCAACAAATGGGACGCGATCGAAAAGGAAACCGGCACGCTGGAAGCCTACAGGAAGAAAGTCCTCGATGACCTGAAGTTCATGGACTATGCGCCCGTGCTCTTCCTGTCCGCAAAAACAGGACAGCGCGTGCACACCGTCATGGATATGGTCGATCAGGTCTGGGCCCAGTGCTGCAAGCGCATTCCCACCGGCGTGCTCAACGATGTGCTCACCGATGCAACCGCCGATCTGCAGCCCCCCGCCACCAATGGCCGCCGCCTCAAAATCTACTACATCACGCAGCAGGCGACCTGCCCGCCCCTGTTCATCCTGTTCGTCAACGACGAGACGCTCATGCACTTCGCCTACGAGCGGTATCTGGAGAACTACTTCCGCAAGACCTTTGACTTCACCGGGACTCCCATCCGATTCATCCTCCGCGAGAAGAAGAAGGACGACAAATAACCGACCGGTATTCTGCTTTTACAGACCGATCGTCGGTTGATAGAAAGGTGCGGTTACGTATGATGTACATTCTTACAGCCATCATTGCCTATCTGCTGGGTTCGATCTCCGTGGGCATGATTGCATCCAGGCTGATGGGCGGCCCGAACCTGCGCGAGGTCGGCAGCGGCAACACCGGTGCCACCAACGCGCTGCGCGCCATGGGGATCAAGGGCGGCATCATCGTCTTTGTCGGCGATGTGCTCAAGGCGCTCATTGCATCCATCATCGGCAATGCCCTCTGCGGCTTTGAGGGCAAGCTCATCGCGGCGGTGTTCGTCATTGTCGGTCATGTCTGGCCTGTGTTTTTCCAGTTCAGGGGCGGCAAGGGCGTATCCTGCGTGTGCGGCGCGATCTTCCTCACCTACATGCCCGAAGCGATCATCGTCTACGTCATCACCCTCGTCATTATCGCGATCACCCGGTACGTTTCCCTTGGCAGCATCAGCCTGGTCACGTTGTTTGCGATCATGGTCACCGTTCATGAGATCGTGACCGGCATGACGCACTGGATCGCCATTCCATGGGCCGTCGCGGTGGCGGCGCTGGTCATCTGGCGGCACCATGAGAACATCAGCCGCCTGCTGAAGGGGACGGAACGCAAGCTCGGCGAGAAGAAGCAGTAAAACCTCCCTTTGCCTCCCGGACATGGGAGGCCTTTTTGATGGACACTGAAAGAGGCTCCCTCGCGCGTGCAAGGGAGCCCGTTTGGGTAGTATCCGGGATTACTCCGCCGCCTGCTCCAGGCACAGAGCCACGGCATTCATGATGCGGTTGGAGGTCAGGGTCGCGCCGGAAACGGCGTCCACGGTGGCGCTGTTGGCAGCCACGATGGCAGCGGGGATGGAAGCGAGCGGGGCAGCCGCAATCGCCTGGGTCTCATTGTTGGACACAATGACCACCTCGGAGATCACGCCGCCGGCGATGACAACCTTCACGGTCATGGGGCCGTTCTGGCCGTCGACGGTCGCCTCGTACTCGCCGTCCTTCAGGGCGCGGGTCATGTCGAACTTCTCCTCGACAGCCGTGTCCTTCTCAAACAGGGAGGCATCCAGCATGTTGACGGCAGGCGCCACGGTGTAGCCCTCAGCCATCTCGTTGCTCATGGCATGACGGGCAGCGATACGGCCAAAGACGATCGGGCCCATGACGCCGGTGCCGCCGGAGACGAACTTGCCCCAAATGCCGCCGACACACTCGCCAGCTGCATACAGGCCGGGGATCACGTTGCCGGACTCATCCAGCACCTGCATGTTGGCGTTGGTGGTCACGCCGCCCAGGGTCATCACACACAGCGCGTGCAGACGGATGGCGTAGTACTTCTCGCCCTCAATCTTGTTGATCGCCAGGTTGTAGTTGGTGTCGGTGCCGTCCAGCTTGCGGCCGAACTCGGCATCCACGCCGGCATCCACGGCAGCGTTGTAGGTCTCGATGGTCTTTTTGAGGTTCTCGGCGGGAACGCCGATGGCCTCCGCCAGACCCTCGATGGAATCGGCGGAATACATCACATGCGCGCCGGCGCCGCCCTCGTAGAAGTAGTACTTCATGAAGATGGAGGAACCGGTGTTCATCAGATCCGCAAGGATCTTGTCGGTATAGATATCATACTGCACGGCCTCGGGCTGCTGCTCCAGGGCGACCTCGCGGATGGAGACGGTCTCCTCGGTCTCGTTGCAGAAGCGCTCGCCGTTCTGGTTGACGACGATGCCGCCGGTCTTCCAGGTGTAGGTGGAAGCGATCTGACCACGGGTGGGATCATCCTTCTGCACCAGACCCATGGGGAAGGTCGGGATGGCGTTCATCGCGGTGATGCCCGCGCCGACCTGCTGCATCATATAGATGCCGTAGCCGTCCGCGCCGGGAGCGCCGCCGGCCAGATAGTACTCACCCTCGGCAGCGTACTGACCCATCAGCTTGCTGTTGGAGGAGTAGCCGCCGGTGCAGACGATCACGCCGTTCCGGGAGGTGTAGGTCACCTCGCCATCGGGGCCGACGGCCTTCACGCCGGTGATCTGACCCTTATCGTTGGCGATCAGCTCCTTGGCAGTGGTCAGGGTGATGACCTCAATGCGGTCCTCCTGAGCGATCAGCTTGTCCAGCACCTGATGGGCGGCGGACTTGTAGCTGGGATCGGTGGAAGCGGGCTTGTAGGTACGCGGCACGGAATACAGGGCGTGCTCGGGAGCGAACACAGCCTTCGCGCCGCGCCAGGTCGCGTCCTTCAGGCCCTCCTCATACAGCCAGTCGAAAACCTCGGCGGCCTCGTTGGCATACACGGTGATCAGCTCCACATTGGGCTGACCGCCGAAGTCATCGCCATTGTTGATGATATCGGCGATGTAGCTCTCGACGCTGTCCTCGATTCCCTCTTCCTTCTGGATGATGGTACCGGCAGCGGACATGGAGCCGGAGGTGAAGTTCAGCGCGCCGCCGGTCCTCGCCGTCATTTCGAGCACGATGACCTTCTCAGCGCCTGCATCGACAGCCGCGATAGCCGCCGACATACCGCCGCCGCCGGCACCGACCACGATCAGATCGGCGTCTGCGGTATCCTCGGCACAGACGGGCATGACCACCATGGTCAGAGCCATTGCCAGAGAGAGCAGGGTTGCGATGATACGCTTCATATTCTGGTATCCCCTTTCTTTGTTTCACGGTTCTTCTGTGTAACCGCGTTGATATGATTATAACAGATTTCACGTCATTTTGGAATACACAAAAGGACAAAAATGTATCATTTCCGTCACGGCTGCCGCAGAACGGCTGATTTCGGGTGCGGCAATGATTGTTATGCTTGCAATCTTCCGGAAAATCAGGTACAATACAATCTGTATTGATATGCCTATTCTGAACGGAGGCTACGACTTTGTCTGACAGACTTTCGAAGATCCGCAACTTCTGCATCATCGCACACATCGACCATGGCAAGTCCACGCTGGCTGACCGGATTCTGGAGTTGACCGGCGTGTTTGAGAAACGCGAGATGACCGAGCAGATTCTTGACTCCATGGAGCTGGAACGGGAGCGCGGCATCACCATCAAGAGCAAGGCGGTTCACATGCAATACCGGGCCAGGGACGGCGAAACCTATACGCTGAACCTGATTGACACGCCCGGTCATGTCGACTTCACCTATGAGGTGAGCCGCGCGCTGGCGGCCTGCGAGGGCGCGCTGCTGGTCGTGGACGCCACGCAGGGCATTGAGGCGCAGACCCTTGCCAATGTCTATATGGCGCTGGACGCGGATCTGGAAATCATCCCCGTGATCAACAAAATCGACCTGCCCAGCGCACAGCCGGAGACCGTCAGGGAAGAAATCGAGGACGTCATCGGTCTGGATACGTCCTACGCCCCCTGCGTGAGCGCCAAAACCGGTCTGAATATCGAGGACGTGCTGGAGGCTGTGGTCAATTATGTCCCGGCTCCCAGGGGCGATGAGACTGCACCGCTGCAGGCACTGATCTTCGACGCCTTCTACGACAACTACCGGGGCGCCATCTGCTTTGTGCGGGTGAAGCAGGGCACCGTGCGCCCGGGGATGCGGATGCGGCTGATGGCCACGGGCAGCGAGTTCGACATCGTGGAGGTCGGCGTGTTCAATCCCGGCTACGAGCCCTGCACCGAACTGAGGGCCGGCGACGTCGGCTATGTGGCCGCGTCCATCAAGGACGTGCGCGAAACCCGCGTGGGCGATACCATCACCGATGCGGCCCGCCCTGCCGATACGCCCCTGCCCGGCTACCGTCAGGTGACCCCGATGGTGTACTGCGGCGTGTATCCGGCGGACGGCGCGGACTATCCGGCTCTCAAGGACGCGCTGGAGAAGCTGCGCATGAACGACGCATCCCTCTCCTTTGAGCCGGAAACCTCCGTCGCGCTCGGCTACGGCTTCCGCTGCGGCTTCCTGGGCCTGCTGCACATGGACATCATCACCACCCGCCTGGAACGCGAATGGGATCTGAACCTCGTCACGACCGCGCCCAGCGTCATCTACCGCGTCACCCGGACGGACGGCACCGTCATCAGCATCGACAACCCGTCCAACCTGCCGCCGGTGACCGACATCGCGATGATGGAGGAGCCCTTCGTCCACGCGACGATCTACACGCCGCAGGAGGCCGTCGGTGCGATCATGGATCTGTGCCAGGACAAGCGCGGCATCTTCCTTGATATGCAGTACGAGGGCAGCCGCATCAAGCTGAACTATGAGCTGCCCCTCAATGAAATCATTTTCGAGTTCTTCGACCAGATCAAGTCCCGCAGCCGCGGCTACGCCTCCTTCGATTACGAATTGAAGGATTACCGCGAGAGCGACCTGGTGAAGCTGGACATCCTGCTCAACGGCGACATCTGCGACGCGTTCTCCATCATCTGCCACCGGGACAAGGCCTATGCCCGCGGGCGCAATATCGCCGAGAAGCTCAAGGACGTGATTCCGCGTCAGATGTTCGAGATTCCGATTCAGGCTGCCATCGGCGGAAAGGTCATCGCCCGCGAAACCGTCAGAGCCATGCGCAAGGACGTTCTTGCCAAGTGCTACGGCGGCGACATCACCCGCAAGAAGAAGCTGCTGGAGAAGCAGAAGGAGGGCAAGAAGCGTATGCGCCAGTTCGGCACTGTGCAGGTGCCCTCCGAGGCCTTCCTTGCCGTCCTGAAGATGGACGCGGATTGACCGCCACGGAGGAATTCATGCGCACGTACAAGCTCTGTGCCCCCCGCGCATCCCGCTATACAGGAAAAGCGGCTGACACCCTGCGTCAGCCGCTGTCCTTCATTTCCCGTGAAATGGTCGAGAGGGTATTCGATTCCCAGCTTCGCGGCCGGAAGGACCTGACCGTCTGCTTCACCGGGCACCGCGCGATTCCAAGGGACGAATCCGCAAGGCTCACGGATCGTCTGGACACCCTTCTGGAGGCGCTGTATCAGCGCGGTTACCGCGATTTCATCAGCGGCGCGGCGGTCGGCTTCGATGTGCTGGCCGCGGAGCGGGTGATCGCGCTCAAGGAGCGCCATCCCGACGCCAATCTGCGTCTGGCCATTCCCTGCGCCACCCAGTCGGAACGCTGGAAGGATTCCGACTGCGCCCGCTATGAGCGGATGCTCTACCACGCGGACACGACCCATGTGCTCTCGGCACAGTATTATGTCGGCTGTATGCAGGTGCGCAACCGCTTCATGGTCGATCACAGCAGCCTGTGCCTGTGTTACCTGACCCATATGCGCGGCGGCACCATGTCCACCGTCGCCTATGCGATGCAGGTGAACTGCCCGGTGCTGAACCTCGCCATGCCCGACGTCTGCGATGCCTATGTCAGAAGCGGCGGGTGATCACTGCGCTTCCTCTTCATCGGCCTTCGCCTTCGCCAGCTTCGCTGCCATCATATCGTTCTGCTGGTCGAGCATCACGAGCTTTTCCTTGTCCTCCTCGATCTTGATCTCCCAGTGGAGCAGCAGCGTCAGCACGCCGCGCAGCGCGATGATGCCGCCAAGAATCAGCAGATCGGCCCACTCCCGGGCGATGACGGTATGCAGCACCTCGCCGCCGAGCTTGAATTCCAGCGCCAGCGCGATGCCCTGCGCCAGCTCCAGACGGATGCGTTCATCGCGTTTGAAATACTTGACAAAGCATTTCACGGCGGTGATGATCAGAATCGAGATGCCGATCACCTCGGTGACGACGATGCCGATTTCCGCGATGGTATGAACGAATCCGTTGAGCAAAGTGATGATCTCCTCCATGTTTTTCCTCCGTCGCATAGCGCCCGATCGACGCCTTGATGCCCTTATTGTACACCATTTTTCGTTATCTGACTACCCCTGATTTGCGGTGAATTATGGAGCTGTATATCCACATCCCCTATTGCAGGCAAAAATGCAGATACTGTGATTTTGCGTCCTATCCATGCATGGAGTCCACCATGCCCGCCTATGTCGGCGCGCTGCTGACGGAGCTGCGCTGCGCAGCTCCTGACGGCGCAGCCTTTGACACGGCGTTCATCGGCGGCGGTACGCCTTCCCTGCTGCCGCCCGATCTGCTGCGCCGTCTGCTGGACGGTGTGAAAGCCGTTACCCAAGGCGGACACATCGGTGAGTTCACCAGCGAAGCCAATCCGGGGACGCTCACACCCGCCTGGCTCGATACCGCGCTTGATGGCGGCGTCAACCGGCTGTCGCTGGGGATGCAGGCCACGCAGCCGGAGCTGCTCCGCACCCTGGGCCGCATTCACACCTTCGAGGATGTGAAGGCTTCCGCCGCCCTTGCCCGCAAAGCCGGTATCTGCAATCTGAATCTCGACCTGATGTTCGGTCTGCCGGGGCAGACGCCGCAGATGTGGCGCGACACGCTGCACGCGGCCCTTGAACTGGCGCCGGAGCATCTGTCCTGCTATGGCCTGATTCCGGAGGACGGCACGCCGCTCAAGCGCGATCTGGACAGCGGACGCCTTGTCCTGCCCGACGAGGATGCCGAAAGGCGGATGTACGACGATGCCCTTGGCATCCTTGCGGGCGCGGGCTTCCGTCAGTATGAGATCAGCAACTTTGCCCGGCCCGGATACGAATGCCGCCACAACATCGGCTACTGGCGGCAGACCCCGTACATCGGCGTGGGCGCGTCCGCCGCTTCCTTTATCCAGGGCGAGCGCTGGAGCCGCACGGCGAATCCGGCGGATATTCCGTCCTACCTTGCCATGGTCGGCACGGAGCACTGGTCAGCGCGGGAATCGCTGGCCCTTTCCGCAGAGGATCGGCGCTTTGAGACGCTGATGCTCGGATTGCGCATGACGGAGGGCGTATCGGAGGAAGCCTTCCGGCAGATGCATGGCATGGAGCTGGAAGCCTACCGGGGCGACAGGCTGCGCACCCTTGCAGCAAAGGGGCTGCTCGAACACGCGGATGGCTGCTGGCGTCTGACCAGACGCGGCATGGACATTCAGAACGCGATCCTCGTGGAGCTCATGGACAGCTGAAAGCCGCCCGTACAGTTTGCATCCGCTGTACAGGCGGCTCAGCGTTTCGAAAAAGTGCTTAAGGCACTTTTTCGAGAAATTGCACTCCGTCACTGTCAGGGCTGCAAGCAGCCCTGACGGCCGTTCCTCCGTGTAAGGAAAGTTTCCGGCAAAGCCGGAAACGCCCCGCCCGACCGGCAAAGCCGGTCGATACGAATCCAGTCAGAGGGCCTGCGGGCCCTCCGACACCTCCCTGGGTTTTCTTGACAGTCTGAGCCGCCCGTACAGTTTGCATCCGCTGTACAGGCGGCCTTCCTTTATTTCCCGGCCATGCGGTACGCCTCGTCATAGAGCCAGTTCTGGCTGCTGAGCGCCGGCTGTTCGCCCGGATAGCGACGCTTGTAGGAACCATCCGGCTGCTGTTCCCTGGCCTGCACATTATCCCGCCAGATCACATCGAATATACGCTCAATGCGCGCCTTGACATCCTCGTCAAGGATGGGCGTGGCGACCTCCACACGGCGCAGGGTGTTGCGGGTCATCCAGTCGGCAGAAGCAATGAAGTGACGCGCTTCCTCGCCCTCACCGAAGATATAGATGCGGCTGTGCTCAAGGAACCGCCCCACGACGCTGATGATGCGGATGTTCTCCGTCTCTCCCGGCACGCCGCCGCGCAGACAGCAGATGCCGCGCACGATCATGTCGATCTTCACGCCGGCACGGCTGGCTTCGATCAGCTTGTCGATCAGCGTCTTGTCCGTCAGGCTGTTCATCTTCAGCCGGATCAGACCGCCCTCGCCCTTTCTGGCCCGTTCGATCTGCCCGTCAATCATGTCGATCAGCTTGTCCTGCAGGCAGTGCGGTGCGACCAGCAGCGTCTGCATGTGATCCACCGTCTCGCCCAGCATCAGCGCTTCAAACACCTGCCGCGCATCCTCGCCGATCTCCGGACGCGCTGTGATATACGTCAGATCGGTGTAGAGCCTTGCCGTCTTTTCATTGTAATTGCCCGTTCCGATCTGCGTGATATACTGCACGCCATCCTCCGTCCGGCGCGTAATCAGGCAGAGCTTGGAATGCACCTTCAGCCGCTCGATGCCGTAGATGACATGGCAGCCGGCCCGCTCCAGCCGGCGGCTCCACTCGATATTGTTCTCCTCGTCAAAGCGCGCCTTCAACTCGACAAGCACATCCACCTGCTTGCCGTTCTCCGCCGCCTCGACCAGCGCCTCCACCACCTTGGAATCCCGGGCCAGGCGATAGAGCGTCATGCGGATGGATACGACCTTCGGGTCGCGCGCCGCCTGCGTCAGCATGGTCAGGAAGGGGCGGATGCTCTGATAGGGATAATGCAGCAGCACGTCCTTTGCGGCAATCTGATCCATGATGGGCTTGTCCTCGTCGATATCCGGCGATTTCTGCGGATGGCGCGGCGCATAGAACAGCTCCGCGTGGCTGCGCAGCGTGTCCTCGATGCCGAAAAGGAAGCTCACATCCATGGGCGCGTCGTATTCATACACGCGGTCCAGGCTGAGCTTGAGCTGGCCGCACAGGCGCTGGATGATATCCTCGTCGATGGCGCGGGACAATTCCAGCCTGACCGGGCACAGCTTCTGGCGCAGGCGGACCACCTCGGCCATGTGGTCGCGGTAGTTCAGATCCTCGTCGTAGACAGCGTCCGCGTCGATATCCGCGCTTCTGGTGATGCGGGCCAGCGTCTTGGACACAACGCGGTATCCCGGGAACATCAGCGGCAGGTAATGCAGGATCAGCTCCTCCGCCAGCATGTAGCAGCCGGTGCGCTCCGGGATGGAAATCAGCCGCGGGAAAACGCCCGAGCCACAGGGAACGATGCCGATCTTCTGCTTCTTCTCGGTCTTTGTGTTCAGCACCGCAACGGCATAGATGTCCTTGTTCTTCAGGAACGGGAAGCTCTGCTTCTTGCCGACGATGTAGGTGCTCAGCAGCGGCAGGAAGTCCCTGCGGAACATTTCGCCCAGATACTGCTCGGATTCCTTGCTGATGGAGCGGAAATCCACGATGCTGATGCCCTGCTCCTTCAGCCTGTCCAGCAGCGCCGCGTAGGCCTTGTCCCGCCGGTGGCAAAGCTCCCGGATTCTGCCAAGCGCCGCCTCCAGCTGCTCGCCGGGCGTCATGTGCGTCTTGTTCTCCCGGGCTTCCTTGTCCAGCAGCATCTGGTCATGCAGGCTGCCGATGCGCACCATGAAGAACTCGTCCAGATTGCTCTGGAAAATCGAGAGAAAGGACAATCGCTCGCAAAGCGGCACGCGCTCGTCCTCGGCTTCCTCCAGCACCCGCTCGTTGAAGCGCAGCCAGCTCAACTCGCGGTTTTCAAGACAGGTCAGGGTCTCGTCCATATGTCTTCCTTCCTTTCAATTCAGCGCCACCTGCGCCAGCCTTTCGCCATACTGCGCCAGGGCGGTCGTCTCAACCGCGCTGCGCTCAGATTGCAGACGGGCGTCCTCCCGCAGGCGCTTCATGCAGTTCGCGGCTTCCTCCAGCAGCTTCACATCGCCGTCCAGCAGAAAGCCCGCGATCATCTCGCCGGACTGCCGCGTTCCCATCAGATCGCCCGGGCCCCGAAGCTCCAAGTCCTTCCGGGCAACAAGGAAGCCGTCGTTCGTCTGGGTCAGGATGCGCAGCCGCTCGTTCTCATTGGCCAGCAGGAAGCACCAGCTTTCCGCGCTTCCGCGTCCCACGCGTCCGCGCAGCTGGTGCAGCTGGCTCAAACCGTAGCGCTCGGCGTTTTCGATAATCATCACGCTGGCGTTCGGCACGTTCACGCCCACCTCGATCACCGTGGTCGACACAAGCACATCCAGCTCCCCTGCCGCGAAATCCGCCAGCACCTTCGCCTTTTCCTCCGGTGGCTGAGCGCCCCAGGTCAGCCCGACCCGCAAGCCATGGAGCACACCGTGGACGAGCTCCCCGTAGGTTGCCTGCGCGCTCCGGACGTCCTCCAGCGTTTCGCTGTCCTCCACCAGCGGGCAGACGACATAGCCCTGCCGTCCCCCTGCAACCTCACTGCGAAGAAAGCCATACATGGCGTCGCGCTTTTCGTCCGGGACGACACGGGTCTTGACGGGCGTCCGGCCCGGCGGAAGCTCATCGACCACGGATACATCCAGATCACCGTAGAGAATCAGCGCCAGCGTCCGGGGAATCGGCGTGGCGGACATCACCAGCACGTGCGGCGCTTTGGCGTCCTGCGCGCCCTTTTCCTGCAGCGTTGAGCGCTGACGCACCCCGAAACGGTGCTGCTCGTCCGTAATGACCAGACCCAGCCGCTGATACGCCACGTCCTCGCTGATCAGCGCATGGGTGCCGAACACCGCGTCCCACCGGCCGCTTGCACAGGCTTCGTGGGCTTCGCGCTTCGCCTTCGGGCGCATGGAGCCGATCAGCAGCCCGCAGCGGATGCCCAGCGGCTCCAGCGTCTGCCGGGCCGATTCGTAATGCTGCCGCGCCAGTATCTCCGTCGGCGCCATCATCGCAGCCTGATATCCCGCCTGGCACACCATGGCGATGGCCCCGAAGGCCAGCGCGGTTTTGCCGCAGCCCACATCGCCCTGCACAAGGCGGCTCATCGCCCGGTCCTTTGTCAGATCGGCTGCGATTTCCTCCAGCACGCGCTTCTGCGCGCCGGTCGGCGGAAAGGGCATCCCGCGCCAGAAGGCTTCCGAAGCATCCGCCTTCAGCGGCATCGGAATGCCGTCCTCCCTGTGCCCGCGCATCAGCCCCAGCGCGGCCTGATACATCAGCATCTGCTCGAAGGCCAGCCGCCGACGGGCCATTTTGAGATTCTCCAGATTTGCCGGAAAGTGCGCCTCCCGCAGCGCGAAATTCAGCTCGCACAGCCCGTGGCGCAGCCTGAGCCCGTTCGGCAGCGTTTCCGGGCAGCAGTCGTCGATCTGCTCCAGCGCCTGCGCCATCATCGTGCGGAAGGACTTCGCGGGTATTCCCTTGATGGCGCGATAGACCGGCTGAATGGACGGCTCCGTCACCAACTGCGCATTTTGCAGCACCGGCCTGCCGCGGCTCTGGCCGACGCGGCCATAGAGCATGATGCTCTGCCCCACGGGCAGCTGCTGCATCATCCACGGCTGATTGTACCACGCCAGCGTCAGCTTTCCGGACGCATCCGAAATGGAAGCCGTCACGCGCACGATGCCATTGAAACGGCTCAGCTTCGGCGGCTCCGCCACCACGCCCATGATCAGCGCTTCCCCACCGCGCGCTTCGGCGCAGGGCGTGATCTTCGTCCGATCCTCATAGCGCACGGGCAGGCAGTAAAGCAAATCGCGCAATGAGACAATGCCCACTGCGCGAAGGGATTCCAATCGTGCGGGGCCAACGCCACGCATGGATGAAAGTTCCATTTTTACTCCACAGAGATCAGGTAATAGTACAGCGGCTGACCGCCCATCAGGCAGTCCACATCGCAGTCGGGATAGCACTCCGCGATTTCCGCCGTGATGGCCTCCGCATCCTCTTTGGAGGTGTCCGCGCCGTAATACACGGTAATCAGCTCGGCCTCCTCGTCCACGATCGCCTTCATCATTTCCATCACCACGTCATGCACGGAATGGCCGGAATACTCGATCTGACCGTTGTGCATTCCGATGATGTCATCCTTCCTGATCTGCACGCCGTTGTATTCGCTGTCGCGCACCGCATAGGTGACGGTTCCGGTCTTGACGTGGTTGGCGGCCTCGGTCATGCGCTCCGCGTTCTCCGCGCCGCTCACGTCCGCCTGGAACGCAACCGCCGCCGCGATGCCCATCGCCACGTTCTTCGTGGGAATGACATGCACTTCCTTCTCCGCCAGCTCCGCCGCCTGATTGGCCGCGAAAATCACGTTGCCGTTGTTCGGGAACACAAAGACGCACCGGGCGTTGACGGCATTGATGGCGCTAAGGATATCGTCCACGGAGGGATTCATGGTCTGACCGCCCTCGACGATATGATCCACCGTCAGATCGCGGAAGATGCTGGAAAATCCTTCGCCCAGGGACACGGCCACCATGCCGAATTCCTTCGCGGGCTCAGCCGGCGCAGCAGGGGCTTCGGCCTTTTCCGCCTCGGCGGGCGCCTCCAGCTTGCGCTTCATGTCCAGCATGTTGTCGATCTTGATGTTCACCAGTTCGCCCAGCTCCAGGCCATACTCGATGGCATTGCCGGGGTTGTTGGTGTGCACATGCACCCTGGTTTCCGTCATGTCGCCAGTCACCTGCACGCGGTCGCCGATGCGGTTCAGGCGGCGGCGGAAGGAATCCACGTCGCCCTCGGCACAGTCCTCGCGGAAGTTCACGATGGTGAACTCGGTGCAATAAATGTTGTGAATCGCGCCGGAGAGATCGTGGATATCCTCCTCGGTCACCATGCTGTCCCCCGCGAGCAGGGCGGCAGGATCGGCAATCTCCTCGCCGCGCATCACCGCCGCATAGCCGGTGTAGATCAGCAGCAGGCCGCGTCCGCCCGAGTCCACCACACCTGCAGCCTTCAGCGGCGGCAGCATGTCGGG
Organism: Aristaeellaceae bacterium; assembly: GCA_051883695.1. Lineage (GTDB taxonomy): Bacteria > Bacillota > Clostridia > Christensenellales > Aristaeellaceae > UBA11524. The sequence goes on along the minus strand of JBJEUF010000034.1, from coordinate 1,162 downwards.
CGTCTTTTTGAGGATCGCTTCGCCGCTGGTGAGCATGACGTTCATCAGTCCGTCGTAATCGTCCGGATTCGCCTCGGCGTACTTCAGCGCATCCTCAGCCACCACGCGGGCAACGGTCAGGATGGTGCCCTCCTTGGGCTTCATGACCGCCTTGTAGGCCTTGTCGGAACCCGCCTTCAGCGCCTTTGCGAACTGCAGGGGGGTAATCTTGTCCACCCCCTTGAGAGCCGTGGCAAAGCCGCGGAGCAGCTGGGAGGTGATGACGCCGGAATTGCCGCGCGCGCCCTTGAGCGCACCCTTTGAGATGGCTGCCGCCGCCTCGTCCGCCCGCAGATACTCCTGCGCGTTGACCTCGCGGGTCGCGCTCTGCATCGTCAGGGACATATTGGTACCGGTATCGCCGTCGGGAACCGGGAAAACGTTCAGCGCATCCACTGCTTCACGGTTCTTCTCCAGCAGAGCAGAACCTGCGACGACCATGTCTCGCAGAAGAAGGCCGTCGATTGTTTTATGCATTATCAAAGGTCGATCCTCCGTTCTCGGCCCGTGTTCCGGCTGCACCCTTCTCTGGACGCAGGATCATCCGTGCACAGGCATTCTCAGATGGCCGTCAGACACGAATGCCCTCGACCGAGATATTCACCTTGCGCACCTTCACACCGGTCATGCTTTCCAGCTTGTAGCGAACGGTATCCACGATGGTCTTGCAGACCTCCGCGATGGAGATGCCGTACTCCACAATGATGAACAGATCCACGTCCAGCATATCGCCCACGTTGCGAATCTGCACGCCCTTGGAAAGATTCTCACGGCCAAGCCACTCCACAATGCCGTCCTTTGCCCGCTTGGAGGACATGGCGACAATGCCGTAGCACTCCAGCGCCGCATAACCCACGACCTTCATCATCACATCCTCGGTGATGAAGATCGTTCCGATATCGTTCTTGATCTTGCACTCCATGGTTGCTTCAACCTCCTTGTGCCAGGGACATCCCTGCGCAGGCGCCCTCTTCACGGCAATCCACAGCCTCCGCGATGGCCTATCGGGGCATTTTGCAGCCGATGTGAATCTTATGCCATGACAAAGAACCCCATAGTCAGGGTCATTATGTAGGGTCCCCTCCGCAACCGCCCACAAAAATCACGCCCCCACCAACCCCAT